>NZ_VXCU01000009.1:0-120945 GCF_052850615.1 Psychrobacter sp. 1176_08 | reverse complement strand
TGGAACATAAAAAAGCCACTGTATTTTGACAGTGGCTTTTTTATTATCTACAGCTTCGACTTATTAATGGCGGAAATGGCGCATACCTGTGAATACCATCGCGATACCATGCTCATTTGCTGCAGCAATGGTCTCATCATCACGCATAGAGCCACCTGGCTGAATAATGGCAGAAATACCAACTTGGGCAGCATTATCAATACCATCACGGAATGGGAAGAAGGCATCTGATGCCATGACAGCACCTTCAGTAGCTAATCCCGCGTGCTCAGCTTTGATAGCTGCAATACGGGCTGAATTGACGCGACTCATTTGACCTGCACCCACACCAATCGTGCGCTGACCTTTTGCATAAACAATGGCATTAGATTTGACATATTTCGCCACATTCCAGCTGAAAAGTAGATCGGCAATTTGCGCTTCGGTTGGCTGTACGTCTGTGACGATGGTCAGGTCATTGGCAGTAATCAAACCAAGATCTTGCTCTTGTACTAACAGACCACCATTAACGCGCTTGTAGTCCAGCTGGGTATCACGCTGATCCGGTGCAGGTAGTTCGCCGCATACCAATACGCGCACGTTTTTCTTAGCAGCCGTTGCTTCGAGTACACCTTCTTCAACGCTAGGGGCGATAATCACTTCAACAAACTGGTTGTCGATGATGGCATGAGCAGCTGCTAACGTTAATGGACGGTTGAAAGCGATGATACCGCCAAAAGAAGACTCAGGGTCTGTGCTAAAAGCCGTGCGATAAGCCGTTACCTGATCAGCATCAACAGCGACACCGCAAGGATTGGCGTGCTTAACGATAACGCAAGCAGGTGTACTAAAAGCTTTTACGCATTCAAGCGCTGCATCAGTATCGGCGATATTGTTATAGGACAGTGCTTTGCCTTGCAATTGCTTAGCGGTCGCAATAGAGGCTTGCTGGCTTTTTAATGGGTTATTTTCTACATAAAAAGCGGCATTCTGATGTGGGTTTTCACCGTAGCGTAGGTCCTGTACTTTTTCAAGTTGCACATTAAATGTACGCGAAAAATTCTCAGCGCTTTGGTCTTCATTGACACGGCTACCTAAGAAGTTGGCAATCATACCGTCATATTGTGCAGTATGTTCAAAAGCTTTCACCGCTAAATCGTAACGTAAAGCAGCTGTCAGTTCAGTACCATCACCCAATGCAACAAGTATACGCTCATAGTCAGCTGGATCAGTGACGATTCCAACTTGGGCATGGTTTTTTGCCGCTGAACGTACCATAGTAGGACCACCGATATCAATATTCTCGATGGCATCGTTCATGGTTACATCAGCACGAGCAATGGTTTCAGCAAAAGGATATAAATTCACCACAACCAGGTCAATACGTTCGATTGCATGCTCACTCATCACAGCATCATCTGTACCGCGACGTCCGAGGATGCCGCCATGAATTTTAGGATGTAGCGTTTTAACACGACCATCCATCATCTCAGGAAAGCCTGTGTAGTCAGATACTTCGGTGACAGCAATATTGTTTTCTGTGAGTAACCGATAAGTGCCGCCAGTAGATAGTAAGCCAAAACCTGCTTTGATAAGACCCTCGGCAAACTCAACGATATTAGATTTATCAGAGACCGATAATAGTGCAAGTGGGGTTGTACTCATAAAAAAACTTCCATAAAAAAAGCCTGACGTAAACGTCTGGCAAGGGGATAATGACAGTTATTGTAGACGATATCGCTGAGGATAAAGTCATGAACGTCAAATTGCCATACATAGTGAAGATTAATGAATATAAGAGCGCTCATATAGCCTGTGCTACATTAAGTCGTAAGTTTTGAGTTTTTTGCGTAAAGTACCGCGATTAAGACCAAGAATTTGCGCACATTTGGTTTGATTGCCTCGAGTTTTTTCGAGCACGACAGATAAGAGGGGTTCTTCAATTTGTTTTAAGATCAATTCATACAAATCAGTAGGTGTCTCGTCACCCAGCATGGCGAAATACTGTCTTACCACACGTTCTACATGTACACGTAAAGGCTCCTGTGCATGATTGGTATCACTACCTAAAGAAGAGCAAAAACCATGCGCCGGATGACGATAGTCGTTCTCATTATAATCGGCAAGATGATCAGAGCTTTTGGCAAAATGATTGGCGTTATGCTGTGCATGAGTTGCCATAAGATAATGTCCTTTAGAGAGAATCAAACCATGAGAGGGTAGGGTATTATATCAAACTAATTTTGTCTAGCGCTGACAGATTGGCTGTTATCTTCAGTAGGATTATCGAGTAAGAACAGTTTTATACTGTAAATGACCACCTATTTTGCTGCTCAACAGCGAAATCAGTACAAAGGATTTATAGTGATTTCGCGGATTTTTGTATCAGCTACGGGAATTGTAAACAAAAGCTGCCTAGCACTATCAGCAGCCAAATAGTTTTGTTTACTCAGTAAATACTCTTCTGGTGTCGCGATAAATTCGCCAATCATACTATTCGCACTATAAACACTGACCTTGAGATTTGGGTAAAGCTGTGCTTTTGCACTTTGATTATTTAACGTCGCACTTACATCGCTAAAGGTGCTGGCATCATTAACTAGGCTTGAGCGATGATTGGTGTTAACAATTGATAATGCATTTAAATCAGCGCTTGGCAAACTACAAGCAGCGATAGAACAGATTGTTTGTAGGCGTTCAGCATAAACTGGTTTCTTGACCAGATTTTCTAAATTAAAAATGACATATTGGGCAAAAAGTAAGAGAGCCAGTACGGAGCATCCAAGTACCCATAGTAATGAGGCAATTGACTGTTTTTCTGACGTTGGTGAAAATTTTGCTTGAGATTTTCTAATATGCTTTTCGGGGATGTTGTTTTCGTCCTTAAGAGGCACACCCATATTCAGCAATAATTGTGATAAATCTGTATCGTCTTGCAGTGTCTCTTCACGCTTGTTTTGTTCTTTTAGAAGCTCCTCAAGCCATGCATTGTCTGTTTTTTTATCTACGCTTGCATGAATATCATTAGCTGCTACTGAACTTATTGCAGAGGGTGCTGTTGACGCATGGTCATTTAATAAAGGTTTCGTAGAGGCGTGGCTGTTTTTATTTGCTGCTTTAGAGGTATTATACGAAGGTGTATTAACAGGAGTGGATGCATGACTTGCTTGAGTCAACCATGCATCCATACTGTCTAGTGAGTCATACTCTAACTCGGTATCTGAGGCCTCATCGATATCCATATCATCATAAATCAAATCATCAGATGAAAACTCTTTTACCAGTTGCCTATTCGTAGACGGCATATTTTGATTGGATGATTTGGTCTCTGATCGAGTATTAGTACGATAGCTAGTATGAGTGACAATAAGATGTTGATTGACCAAAAAACTTTGTTGACACTGCTCACAGTTGACGATGGCATTTACTTTATTTAACTGAGTCTGCTGTACGTCAAAGCAAGCTTTGCAATGGGGGCATTGAGTTTTTATGGCAGTGGTCATAGGGTCGAATCCAAAAAAGATGGTTATCAATACCGCTCAGCCACTTATAAAAACTGCCTATCACGCTCATACTTGCATTCAAACGTACAACAAATTAATGAGTTACAGCTAAAGATAGAGTGGCATCAAACACATAACATTTGACTACCCTCTATCGTAACAGATGTAATTAAATGTTGCTAGCCTGTAAATGTACCAGATAATCGCTGCCAGTGCTGCTCTTCTTGGGCAGTGAAAGCATGTTTCGGATCAAGTGTAAAATAGGGCTGATAAGCTGCCATGACCTGTTCAGTTTGAGACTCAATCAATCCCGCCAAAACAATACGACCTTTTGGTGCGATTAAGGTAGAAAAATAAGGCGCTAAGCCAATCAAAGGCTTGGCCAAAATATTGGCAACGATCACATTGACAGGCAAGATATCATGTTCTGAGCAATAATCAGTGAAGGCTTCTGGCAAAAATGCTTGTAGACGGTCACCCACTTGGTTGCGCGCTGCATTTTGATTGGTGGCCAGTACGGCTTGAGGGTCGATATCGACGGCAAATACGTGACGTGCACCTAATAACAAAGCGGCAATGCCCAAAATACCCGAACCACAACCGTAATCGATGACAACTTTATCATTTAAATCTTGTTCTGTTAGCCAATCAAGACACAAACGAGTGGTGGCATGATAGCCAGTCCCAAAAGCAAGTCCTGGGTCCATAATAATGTTGGTTGCCTTAGGGTTAGGCGGCGTTATCCAATTTGGCACAATCCATAAGTTATTGGCACATTCGATAGGATGATAGTTACTCATCCATTCGCGTTCCCAGTCTTTGTCATCAACGGCGCTCAGCCAAATACGTGTGGCTTGTACTTGCGCGGCAATCTCATGACTCAGCTGCTCAACGGCTTGGCGGCTACCCGTGTCAGTTGTGGCATCGAACAATCCGGTTAAGATGACATCATCCCATAGTGGTGATTCACCAGGTAATGGCTCAAATAAAGGCTGGTCACCTGCGTCGTCTAAAGCGATGGATAATGCCCCTGCTTCTAGTAGCAGTGCTTCAGCCAAATCGACGTTTGCTTTTTCACATTGTAAATGCAGTTGTTGCCATGCCATAACGATAACCTTAAGCTTGAATAAAAATGAATATAGATATGTTTTAAGTGAACGATGAACGTACCAAATTTAAAAAAATAATAGTATGGTTTTCTTGTCTAGTGCTTGATGGCTCAAGTACTGCCTTTATTAGCGTAAGGCTTGCTTTGCTTCACGTATGACACGCGAATTACCTTGAGCTTGTCCAGACTGCAAGATAATTTGCCACAAGGCTCGCCTACGACTAGAATCTTGCGAAACCGTAAGCCCGCGTCTAGCCATCGCCTCTGCTTTGCGAGGTTGGTTCTTTTTCAATGCCACTTGCGCCAGATAAAAGTATACGGCAGAAGACTTAGGCGCTAGGCGCTGTGCACGAGTGAAGCTATTTTCAGCATTGGTCAGATTGCCAGATTTCAGTTGATTGATGCCAGTTTGCATCAAATTGCGAAATGCTGGCAGATCACTGTTGTTGCTTGTTGCTCTCTGAGTCCTTTGCTGTGAATTTTTTCTTGCTTGCTCTAGTAACTCGTTGCGTGAGGGTACTATTGGTTCTGAGATCATGTAATCATCACGAGAAGGAGTGAGGATGATGGTATTAGATGGAATCGATGCGGAGCTAGGTGTATCAAGAACAGGTGTCTCTTGCGTCAAGGGATTTGATGGTTCAGAAGAACCATCAGACTCAATCGCATAATCGCTTTCATCATCGGCTCTCACGATAGGCGCTTGAGTGACAGGCGTAACCTTTACTGTGGTAACGGCTTCTGACACTCGTTCCTGTGATGGTAAGCTGGCTTGTATAGGTGTACTCTGCGCTGTAGTAGACATACTTGGTGCAGTCTGGCAGGCACTCAAACTTAACATGGCGATCAGTACACCAACTGTCAATGAGGTATTGGCAGTGCTGCTCTTTTTGAGTGGCATTATAAACACCTGCTTAGCTAATACAGTTTGATTGAGAGATAACATCATGTCGAAACCCTTTATAAGTTTTAAAAACAGTTTTAGCGTCATTGAACTCTAAAACCACTCAACGGCACGGTCATACCAAGTATCAGCACGACTTTCTGCATCATCACCTTCTTGATTATCAGAGTCAACCGCTTCGCCATTTGGAATCTCCAAACCTTCACGGCGACGTTGCTGGTTGATAGCGCTTTCCTGATCCTGTCCTTGCATCTGTTCACGATTGCGATCTTGTTGATAAAGACCAATTGCACAACTACTGGCCTCTTCTGGCAAATGCGCAGACATGACCGGTAGGTAGCGAGCGTCAGCACAGCGTTCATTTGATAACTTGCCTGAGTTGTTTTCAAGCCATAACCATTCGATACCTTCAGGCTCAGGCAACGCCACAGGGGTAAGTTTTAAGCGTTTCATATAGTCAACCCAAACTGGTAGGGCACCTGTACCACCGCTCAAACCAATTGGCTTGTTGTCATCACGACCTACCCAAACCACACTGACATAGTTGCCACTGTAGCCTGCAAACCAAGCATCGCGGAAATCATTCGTAGTGCCTGTTTTACCCGCCAAGTTTAGATTGCTACCAAGCGATTGCGCCCGTTTAGCAGAACCCGTTGCAACCACTTGTTGTAACGCATAGTTGGTCAAAAAGTTGGTCTCAGGTGGGATGCTACGCTGAGTGTTTAAACCAGTACGTTGCAAAATGCGACCACGATCATCAATCACAGTACGAATACTATGAATCGGCGTGCGAAAGCCACCCGTCGCAAACACTTGGTAGACGCCAAGCATATCCATTGGGCTAAGATTAACTGAGCCTAATAAAGCAGAAGGATAAGGTGGTATTTTTTCTTTAACCCCCATGCGCTGTAACTGCTTGGCAAAGGTGTCTACTCCGAACTCCATACCTAAACGTACGGCACTGTGATTATAGGAGTTTGATAAAGCAGTGGTGAGTGGCACAAAACCATGATCACGATTGTCATAGTTTTTAGGATTCCACTTGGTACCGTCATTCAAATTCACCGTAATTGGCGAGTCGTCTATTGAGCTGGCCAGATTATAACGACCGCTTTCAAGTGCTGTCATATAGATAATAGGTTTTAACAACGAGCCCACTTGACGCTTAGCATCGACGGCGCGGTTAAAGCCTGTAAATTCACTACCACTGCCGACCACAGAGACAAGCTCGCCCGTTTCAGGATTGGCACTTACCAAAGCACCCTGTAGATTTTTGGTTTTACTATTGTTGCGGCGCAGCTCCCCAAGCTTTTTATCAACGGCTTTGTCTGCTGCTAACTGAGCAATAGGATCTAGCGTACTAATGATAATCAGACCTTCGTTTTTGAGATCGTCAGAGTAGTACACAGTGTTTAATTCACGTTTCACGATATCTAGAAAGTCTGGGAATTGACTCTTGCCCTCAACAGGCTTATCGACGATGCCAAGTGATTGCTTCACTGCTTTATCGTAGTCTTCTTGGCTGATTGAACCCACTGCCAGCATATTACTAAGGACAATATCACGGCGCGCTTTTGAATCATTTGGATTGCGACGCGGATTATAAATACTTGGACCTTTTGCCATCCCGACAAGCATGGCTTGTTGATCCAAACGCAGCTCATTCAAAGGTTTGTCAAAATAGAATTGTGATGCCAAACCAAAACCATTGATCGAGCGATTGCCGTTCTGGCCCAAATAAATCTCATTCAAATAAGTTTGGAGAATCTCATCTTTACTATAGTGCAGTTCAAGTAGCACGGCCATTAAGGCTTCATTGGCTTTACGTTTTAGGGTGCGGTCAGAATTCAGATAGAAATTTTTAATTAGCTGCTGCGTAATGGTTGAACCACCCTGTCTAGAGCCACCTGAAAAGTTATTGAGAACAGCACGTGCAATACCACGTATCGAAACCCCTTTATGCTCATAAAATGCACGGTCTTCCGTGGCTATCAATGCATCGATCAATGGCTGGGGTACTTCATCTAACGAGACGACCAAGCGATCTTCGTTGCTATCTGGATAGATACCGCCAATATTGACAGGTTCCAAACGAATGATGCCACTTTTGGCAGGTAAAGTGCTTTGAATCGACTCGATTTTATTACCGGCAATGGTCATTTTAATGACCTGCTCTTTGTCGATATCACTTGAGCTATAAGTAAAGCCACGCGTATGGATAAAATAGGTATTGCCTGAGCGATGATAAGTACCCGTGCGATCATAGGACTTATTGCTTTGATAATTTAAAAGCTCAAGCCACGTCTTCATCGTATCTCTATCAACATTCGCACCTTGATACAACTCAAGTGGCTGGGAATATACTTTTGCAGGAATGTCCCAGCGCTTACCCTCAAACTTATGGGTAATGGTGCGATCAAGTTTCACTAGATATAGTGCCAATAGGACCATACCAGCGATGACGATGATTAATAGAAGACTACTAAATACCAAGCCGCGCTGTTGTGAGGGCAGCGTATGATGAGTAGGCTTAGAGGAAGGTAATAGCTTGGGATTGGATTTTTGCACTGATGTCGCACCATTTTTGGATAAAAAACTGCCTCATAATGACGTAAAATGACAAATTTTTCAATCTATCATCGTCAATGCAGTCATTCATTGTTAGTAGACTACAAGCAGTTATGCTACTTGCAGCGACGGCTTATAGTATAATCTGTCTCTAAATACTCATATTGGTAATAAATCGTCGGCCGCTTTTAATTGGATTTATGAATGGCATTAAGATAGCAATTTACGACTGCTATCACGATGTATTTTCTATGAATTCGTCATTGAGTTTTTATTCTGCGTAAACTAACTGGCATCGATACTATTGCAAACCGCTATATTGGATGGTGTTCAGCACCATCAATAATAGCAAGTTTACTAAGAACAAATAGGGTTTGAGAAAACCTATATAAAGGAAGTAAGTGCGATTATGTCTAGTACTCCATCACAAGTGGCATCGGGTAGCAGCCATCCTTATGAAGATAACTCTATCATCGAAGGCTTGGTACTACCCCTCGCTGGTCACTGTTTTCACTGCGGTGATCCAGTGCCGCAGCCACCCTTTCATGCTGAGATATTAGGCAAGTCACGTGAAATGTGCTGTATGGGCTGTCAACTGGCCTCACAAAGCATTGTGGAAGCGGGGCTTGAACAGTATTATCTAGACCGTTCAGAAATTAATCGCACTGCAAGTCTACCAACCCAATTGAACCGCCTCGAAGTTTATGATCACGATGAAATAAAGTCGCAGTTTGTCTATGCACAAGATGGACTTTCAGTCGCAGAGCTGTCCGTCAATAACTTACGCTGTGCTGCTTGCACATGGTTGATTGAATCGCGGCTAGATGAGCTAGATGGTATTCGTCAGTGTCAGGTAAACTTGACCAGTCAGCGTATGCGAGTGGTTTGGGATGAGAGCAAACTGCCCATCAGTCGTATCTTAGCTGTTATCAATGAAATTGGCTATGAGGCAAAGCCTTATCGGCAAGATACTCATGAGGCCATGCTGGCACGTCACAATAACCAAATGATACTGCGCCTAGGCATTGCTGCTCTAGGTTCTATGCAAGCCATGATGTATGCGGTTGCGCTGTATTTTGGCGAGTACAGTGACATGTTGGTTTTTCAACGGGACTTTTTGCGTTGGGTATCCTTGTTCGTTAGTACGCCTGTTTTCTTCTATGCCGCCATTCCTTTTTTTACCTCTGCATGGTCAGCGATTCGCGCGCGTCAAGTCAATATGGATGTGCCCGTTAGCGTTGCTTTAATCATTACTTTCTTTGCAAGTCTTTATGCCACTGTGACGGGCCAAGGAGAAACCTATTATGACTCAGTCAGTATGTTTGTTTTCTTCTTATTAGCAGGGCGTTACATTGAGCACAATGCACGCCTAAAAGCGGCCACAATGGCAAACGATTTGGTGGTGGTCGAACCTGTGCTGGTACAGAAGATTGCTGAAAATAAGGCAGCAGCGCGGCAAATTTTGCAGCAGTTAGAGCAAAATGTGCTCACGCAAGTGAGTATTGAGAAGAAAAACACAGATACCAGTGATCCGGTTGATGACTTGGGCGTAAGCGATGCCAATTTGCAAAGCACTGCCAGCGTTATGCCAAATTTTATGCAGAGTATGGATGCCAATGTCTATCAAATAACCTCACAGATTGCACAAGATTGGCAGCAAACACGGCATCAATCATCAGCCATGTCACAGCCGGACAGTCTAGAAGAAAAACAGATGATGACTGCCCATAGTTTGCAGGTGGGTGACATCATTATGATTGAGGCGGGCTGTGAGATTATTAGTGACGGCATTCTACTCAGCCCAACCGCAACCGTGTCACAAAGCCTACTAACGGGTGAGGGTGATTTGATTTTAAAGACTCAAGGAGATTATATTGTTGGCGGTGCGCAAAACGACAGCCAACCTTTTGAGATGTTGGTAACAGCGCTACCAGAAGACAGTCAGATTGGCTTGATTGATCGACTGATGAACCGAGCCATGAGTGAAAAACCAAAACTTGCACAGCAGGCGGACAAACTGGCACGTTGGTTTGTTGCTCGAATTTTGGTATTGTCCGTTTTGGTCTTTGTAGGCTGGTACATCGTTGAGCCAAGTCAAGCCATTTGGGCCACGGTCGCAGTCTTGGTGGCAACCTGTCCTTGTGCGCTCTCTTTAGCGACGCCCATTGCGCTGACAGTGGCTACCAATCGGCTGGCAAGCTATGGATTTTTGACCACGCGTGGCCATACCCTGCAAACGCTTGCTGAAATTACCCATGTAGCGTTTGACAAAACAGGTACGTTGACTTATGGCAAACCCAATTTGCTCAATATTGAGTTAACCGCTTCTCATAATGAAATAGTGCTTAACTGTACAGATAAGGATCGCAATCTCACAACGTCTGCGCAAAAAGACGAAGTGCTAGCAATTGCTGCTGCGCTGGAAGTAGGGAGTCGTCATCCTATTGCCCATGCTTTACTAACCGCAGCCTACCAACTGCATTTGCCAGCAACACAAAACTTACAGCATTACCCAGCGGGCGGTGTGGAAGCAATGATCGATGGGATACTTTATCGCATTGGTCATATAGACTTTGCTCTGGATGGCATAAACAACACTAAAAGCGGTCAAGACCTTAGTATTGATTTGGAGATGCATCGAGCCAGCTCAGCGGTGGTGCTGTCTTGTCAGCGAAATCAGTCAGCATCTTGGCAAGCGTTGGCCTGTTTCTATTTTAATGACAAAGTACGCGATAGTGCGAAAGCCATGCTTGATACGCTCAAAGCATCGAATATTGAAGCAGTCATGTTGACAGGCGACCCAAGTCACCAAGCGCTGGTCATGGCCCAAAATTTAGGCATGCAATACGCCTATAATGGCTTATCGCCCACTGATAAGGTCAATCATATTCAGCAGTTGCAAGCGAAAGGTGCGATAGTGCTCATGGTGGGCGATGGTATCAATGATGCGCCAGTATTGGCCGCCGCCGATGTCTCAACCTCAATTGCAGGTGCAGCAGATTTGGCACAAGTATCTAGTGATAGTATTATTTTAAATGGACAAATCGAAGCCATTACTGCTGCCAAGCGTATCGCTGATAAAGCTGAACGCATTATCAAACAAAACTTTCGCTGGGCGCTTATCTATAATGGCGTCGTATTGATACCAGCGGCATTAGGTTATGTGCCACCATGGCTTGCTGCCATTGGTATGTCACTAAGCTCATTGTTCGTCGTACTAAATGCGCTGCGTTTAAAGCGTGCTTAGATTGGTAATTGTTTTATTCAGCTCATAAAAAAACCGCCTTCGGTAAAAGACGGTTTTTGATTGAAAATAGTTGGTTGTTTTAAAGACTGGTGGTAAGCATTAGATTAGTCTTGTAGGTAGCTAAGCAAACGCATGAATTCAATGTACATCCATACCAGTGTTGCAAGGATACCAATACTGAATAACCATTCGTAGTCTTCAGAAATACCCATTGCCACGCCACGATCGATGTTGTCAAAGTCTAATAAAAGTGTAAAAGAAGCAATGACAATCACGAACAGACTAAAGCCAATGGCAATAGCGCCACCTTCAAACAAAAACGGTAAGGTTGAGCCAAATGCTAAAGAAAGTACCCACTGTGCGACGTAAACAAGCATAATGGCGATAACGGCTGAGGTCACAATTGAACGGAACTTTTCGGTGACTTTAACCAAGCCCGAACGATATAGTCCTAGCATCACTGCTGCTGTGACAAAGGTGGCGCACATTGCAGTAACGGGTACTGTTGGGTACATTCTCATAAAGAATAGGGAAATACCGCCCAAAAATATACCTTCTAGCAATGCATAAGGCACTGCCAACGTCTTGGCTTTTTGTGGTTTAAAGGTGATCACAAGGGCGAGAACAAATGCAGCAATCATGCTACCAAAAGCTGCCATTGTGATAAAACCCTGCGATAGCCCTGCCATAAGGGCATAAAAGAAAAAGCCCACACCAGTGATAGCAGATAAGCCAAGTAACAGACTGGTCTTTTGAATCACACCCTTGACCGTCATTGGATTACCGCCGATCGCAAGTTCTGCGCGACTGACAATAGGATTGGCCATACATGTATCCTTAATAATAAATTATATAAATATCAGTTACTTTAGCAAAACCGCCATTATTGTCAACTGTGTTTGCGTGACAACAGTCAGGGTTTGAGCATAGCTTTACATTGTGTACTGATTGAAAAAATGCTGCACCGCTCAATCTACCTACCCAAAGAGTGAGTGAGGCGACTCTTATGAACCAGATTACGACAGTTAACAAGGATAATTCATAAACGTGCTAGTCTAAGCGTTCATTTATCGCTATCATTGCTCTGTAATTTACCGTTATACCGAGTCGTTTTATGGAAAACTCAGCGCAGTCAGCCAGATTGCCACACTTACATGAATCAGAGCTATTCCACGCTATTAAAAACCCAGCTTTTAGACGTATTGGTTTGATGGGGCGTGCGGGTAAGCGTAGCGTTACTCAAAGCTTGGTACAGATTGCCCAGACCATTAATGAGATGAATCTCACGCTAATTATGGATGTGCAAACGGCAAACTTGCCCACATTAGATCTAACCGAAATTGAAAAAGTTAAAATTGTGAAGCGTGGCCTGATTGGCGAGATTTGTGATCTGGTCATTGTCGTTGGCGGTGATGGGTCAATCTTACATGCTGCTGAAGCGCTGGCGCGCTATCGTGTACCAGTATTAGGTGTTAACCGTGGCCGCTTAGGTTTTTTGGCGGATGTCAAACCGGACGAGGCTGCATTTAAGTTGCGTCAAGTATTAATGGGTGACTATCAACTCGATCATCGGTTTCTCTTGACCATGGAAATACGCGAAGGGCGTAAAATCATCCATGAAGATATGGCGCTCAATGACGTGGTCTTACATGCGGGTAAGTCGGTACATATGATTGACTTTCAGATGAAAATTGACGGTCAGGACGTTTACAGGCAGCATAGCGATGGCTTAATAGCTGCCACACCAACAGGATCAACGGCGTATGCTTTGTCTGGTGGTGGTCCCATTATTCATCCAAGCATGGATGCCATTTGTTTGGTTCCTATGCATCCGCACACGCTATCTAGTCGACCGATTGTGGTCAGTGGTAATAGTGAAGTTTGCATTCGTATTCATGAGGACAATCGCACTCAACCAATGGTTAGTGCAGATGGTAAGCCAAGTGTACCGCTTGAACAAGAACAACGTCTTTATATTCGTAAGCATCCTGATAAACTTACTTTATTGCATCCACCTGGATTCGACTTTTATGAAGCTTGCCGGACAAAACTACACTGGAACGTCCATGCAGAAGAATTCAGTCTCGATGTCGATGATGATATTATGGACGATGAGTAATTGAATCAGTGATATAAAATACGTTATATAGAAAATAGTGTTGGAGAGTAGGTAAGATGGATAAGCAAACAATATTAGCAAGTTTAACGCCAGATTTGGTCGACAAGTTCCGTATGGCAATTGAGCTGGGGAAGTGGCCTGATGGTCGTAAATTGACCGCTGAGCAACGCGAGACCTGTATGCAAGCAGTGATGATTTGGGAGCATGAACATTTATCACCTGCCGAGCGCACAGGCTTTATTCATAAACCACTCAAAGACAATGGTGATATCGTTGGCGCAGAATGTGATGTGGAGCACGAGCATCACTATCCTAATATGCCCAACCCTAAAGGCGCAGTACAGCCTATTAAGTTTCATAATAAATAAATTGAATGATTGATAGTAGACTGCTGCAAAAAAGCCACGCTAGTTAGCGTGGCTTTTTTGTGCTTAACAGATAATTAAAGTGCAGTCGTATCAACGCTTGGGCGCACGGTTAGGGGGTTTTTTTGCATCAAAAACCCTTGCCAGCCCCAATGTAGAAAGTTACGAATATTGGCATGATCAGTACCGTTAGGAGTGGCCTGAACTTTGGTATAATGCTCGCCAAACAGTTTTAGCGTGTCTAACTGGTTTAGACCATGGTGCCTGGCAAAGCCAAAAATTTTCGCACTACCTTCGTTTTCACCAGCTGCATTATGTACCATGCCATTCACGAATGGGGCAGGTGCATAGCGATAAAAATCATCAATAAAGCTGATGACATCATTGAATCCAATGGCTTTTTTATTCAAACCATTAAGTAGAGCCGATACATCTGATTGGCGAATACTCATAAATAAATGACCTCAGAGCAGATTAAAAAAGCAAAAACACAGTAATTCTAAAAATATAATACCCAATAATAGTTAATTACTAGGTAGCTAATTACTAAGTATCAAAGATTGGCTTAGCGATTAAAATAGTCTTCATCATCAAATGAAGGCGCAAAACTGCCTTGCTCAAGATGCTGCATTTGCGACTGTACAGAACGCTCATGCTGAATACGTTGGTAGATCTCTTCGCGATGTACAGCGATATCTTTAGGTGCATTAACACCAATGCGAACTTGATTACCTTTGACGCCTAGTACAGTTACACTGACCTCGTCGCCAATCATTAGCGTTTCGCCCACGCGGCGTGTCAAAATTAACATGCGTCACACTCCTTATGTCGCATCAACAAATTATTACTCATTAGATTAATTCTCAATTGCAGGACATCACCGAAGCACTAAACACGCATTATATTAATCATAACTACAATGCTGAACGTTGTGCCGATAGCGGCGATGATAGGTAGATTCATTTAGCCCAAATGAAAGCCTATTATAGGTGCCATAACAGATACTGTCACGGGTTTTCACAAAACTATTAGGTAAATACTCACCCGAGCAATAATAAGAAATAAAAATAGGATCTAAAAAGACCCTATTTTATCTACGTATTATTGTCGGTAACTTATAGTTAACCCGTGAAAAACCATGCA
Organism: Psychrobacter sp. 1176_08; assembly: GCF_052850615.1. Classification (NCBI taxonomy): domain Bacteria; kingdom Pseudomonadati; phylum Pseudomonadota; class Gammaproteobacteria; order Moraxellales; family Moraxellaceae; genus Psychrobacter; species Psychrobacter sp. 1176_08. Next base: position 106,009 of record NZ_VXCU01000009.1, on the reverse strand, counting down.
AGTCAAATCCGCATTTCATAAGCTTTGACAAATATGATGGCTCAGTTACTAAAAATAGTGTTATAGAACCGTTATTTGGTCTCTCAACGGATACTATAGTCCAGCGATTTTACTTTCGCCTTCTTCACGATCAAGACCAAAAGCAGTATGTAGCGATTTGACGGCTTTTTCCAAATGCTGATCTTGAATCAGTACAGACACTTTGATTTCGCTAGTAGATATCATTTGGATGTTGATATTGTTTTCAGCCAAAGTCTGAAACATTAAGCTGGCAACGCCTGCGTGTGAACGCATACCAACACCAACTAAAGAGACTTTAACGACTTCACTATTGCCCAATATTTCTTTGGCACCAATCTCGTCTTTGACTTCATCATTAAGTACTTTCATGGTTTTGTCTAAGTCAGAACGATTGACTGTAAACGTGAAGTCTGTTGTGCCATTGACCGATAAATTTTGTACGATCATATCGATTTCAATATTGGCGCGGCCAATAGGGCTTAAGATAGCAGAGGCAATACCAGGATGATCAGGTACACCGCGCACTACAATTTTCGCTTCGTCTCGGTTGAATGCGATACCTGAGATGATTGCCTGTTCCATATTGTCTCCTTCGTCTATCGTAATTAGTGTGCCAACATTATCTTGAAACTCTTGGTCAAAGCTACCGTCGGTATTTTCATCAAAGCTAGAGAGTACACGCAAAGGCACACCATATTTACCAGCGAACTCGACTGAGCGAATCTGAAGAATCTTAGAGCCTAGACTTGCCATTTCGAGCATTTCTTCAAAGGTTATTTTTTCAAGCTTTTTGGCCTTTGAGGTAACACGTGGGTCAGTAGTGTAGACGCCATCGACATCTGTATAAATTTGACACTCATCAGCACCCAGAGCAGCAGCAATAGCAACACCTGTCGTGTCAGAGCCACCACGGCCTAATGTGGTCGCATTTCCTTCGTCATCAATACCTTGAAAGCCTGCCACGATAACGATATTACCCGCGTCCAGCTGTTCACGAATATTTTCATCATCAATGCTTTCGATACGCGCTTTATTATGGGCATTATCAGTTTTGATAGCGACTTGACGACCAGTGAATGAGCGGGCACCAATACCAAGTTCTTTGATTGCCATAGCGAGTAGTGAGATAGAAACCTGCTCACCTGTTGAGACCATTTGGTCGTATTCACGCGGATCAGGCTGATTGCTAATTTGGCGTGCCAGATCGATTAAACGGTTGGTTTCGCCACTCATGGCAGATACCACAACGACCACTTGATGACCATTGTCATGCCAGCGTTTGACTCGTTTGGCGACGTTTTTAATGCGGTCGATACTGCCCATCGAGGTGCCGCCGTATTTTTGTACTATTAACGCCATAAAAACCTACCTATTATTCATTAATGGCCTTTTCATCATCAATGAGAGTCAATATGACAATCAATCAATGCGTGCATAGACAAAGCCGTATTATAAGAGTTGCGTCTTATGCTTTTTATTTATTCAATAATATGTGCTTTAGACTGGATGAGTGAACAATGTGTTCAAGCGTTGACCTTTATATCATATCTGCGCCACCACGTTAAGTGCCCGTGTGGCTTAGATGTATGGCGATTGGTTATAACCGTTATAACCAATCACATATCCTGCAGATAATACTTATTGACATTTAGCCAAGCTGAGTTTCGACCCAAGCAGGTAGGGCATTAATAACAGCTGCACTATTACCAATTTTAGGGGCACCACCTTGAGCATAATCTGGCTTACCGCCGCCTTTACCGCCCAGCTCACTTGCTAAATGACGGATGATATCGCCCGCTTTTATTTTAGCAGTGAGAGATTTTGAGACACTGGCTGCTAGGGCTAATTGCTCGTCTTTATCACCAATCAAAACAATAATGCTATCAGGCAGTTTGGATTTGATATCATCCATTAGCGTACGGATGGACTTGCCATCGATACCACTTAAGGTGCTGATAAGAACGGGTGTGCCAGCGATGGTCTGAACGTCATCCATTAGATTCGCCGCTTGAGCACTGGCCATTTTTTGTTGCAAGCGCTCTAATTGTTTTTCTAGATCGCGTTGCTTATCAGCCATGGTACGTACACGCTGCGCTACTTCAGGACGTTTCACTTTTAGTTGACTGGCCAATTCACTTAGCTGTATTTCGCTTTGCTGAATATTTTTAATCGCATTCATGCCAGTGACGGCTTCGATACGGCGAATACCAGCTGCAATGCCTGATTCGCTAGTGATTTTGAGTACCCCAATATCACCAGTGCGTTGTACATGCAAACCACCACACAGCTCGATAGAGAAAGGTTTACGCTGACCATCGACAATGCTGTCTGTACCCATGGTAAGGACGCGAACGTCACTGCCGTACTTTTCGCCAAACAGCGCCATGGCACCTTGTTTCATCGCTTCATCGATCGCCATATGCTCAATGCGAGCAGGGGTGTTGGCTTGAATTTGCTCATTGACAAGACGCTCTACGCGTGCGATTTCAGCGGCACTAACGGGTCTATCATACGAAAAATCAAAACGCAGTACTTCGCTTGAGACCAGTGAGCCTTTTTGGGTAACCTCTTCGCCTAATACTTCTCTTAGTGCTGCATGCAAAAGGTGAGTGGCAGAGTGGTTTTTGGCACTTGCTGCACGAATGCTAGACAGCACTTGAGCCTCTGCTGCTTGCTTAACGCTGATATCACCCATGGTTACCACACCATAATGAATGATTGCCTGCCCTGATTTTTTGGTATCTTGAACTTCAAACACACCTGACTCGGTGCGAATTTCGCCAAGCTCACCAACTTGACCACCACCTTCAGCATAGAAAGGGGTGCGGTCAAGTACGACCACACCTTCTGTGCCTTCAGTTAGGCGATCAATGGCATTGCCATCTTGATAAAGCGCATTGACCGTAACGCCATTTTCTTCTAATTGTTCATAACCGATAAATGTCGTTGGTGTTTCGACTTGGATAACGCTGCTATAATCGACGTCAAACTTGCCAGCATCGCGAGCACGCTCACGCTGTGCCTGCATATGTTCATCGAATTCCGCTTCATCAATGGCGATACCGCGTTCACGTGTGATGTCAGCGGTCAAATCAATCGGAAAACCATAAGTATCATACAGCTTGAAGGCGGCTTCACCAGAAAGCGTGTCACCATCTTGCAAGCCTTCAAGCTCGCTGGCAAGCAAACGTAATCCTTGGGCAAGTGTCTTAGCAAACTGCGCTTCTTCTTTTTGAATGGCATTCTCTATGACGCTTTGCTTGTCTACTAATTCTGGATAGGCAGTGCCCATTTCAGCGACCAGTGGCGCAACCATTTTATAAAAGAAATCACTGTCCGCACCAAGCTTATTACCATGGCGTACCGCACGGCGTATCACACGGCGTAGTACATATCCACGGCCTTCATTGCTTGGCGTGACACCATCCGCAATCAAAAATGCCACGGCACGAATGTGATCAGCGATGACTTTTAACGACGATTGTTGTTCATTTTTAATCGCTAAAATCTCAGCTGCTGCATCCATCAAATGCGTGAATAAATCAATCTCATAGTTGCCATGAACGCCTTGCATGATCGCACTAATACGCTCAAGCCCCATACCAGTATCCACACTTGGCGCTGGTAGCGGTAGTAACGTACCGTCTTTTTGACGATTGAATTGCATAAATACGCAATTCCAAATCTCAATATAGCGATCGCCATCTTCTTCTGGTGTGCCCGGCAGACCACCTTCGATATCCGCGCCGTGATCATAAAAGACTTCAGTACAAGGCCCACAAGGACCCGTGTCGCCCATGGTCCAAAAATTGTCTGATGCGTAAGGTGCGCCTTTGTTATCACCGATACGAATGATGCGATCGCTTGGAATACCGATTGTTTTGTGCCAAATATCAAAGGCTTCATCATCGGTTTCATAAATAGTGACGTATAGACGGTCTTTGTCAATCGCTAACCACTCAGCCGATGTCAAAAACTCCCAGATATATTCAATACCTGCTTGTTTAAAGTAGTCACCAAAAGAGAAGTTGCCAAGCATCTCAAAAAACGTATGATGACGTGCAGTATAGCCGACATTGTCTAAGTCGTTATGTTTACCGCCAGCACGTACACATTTTTGTGAGGTCACAGCGCGTGTATAGTCGCGCGTCTCCATACCCAAAAATGTCTCTTTAAATTGATTCATACCTGCATTGGTAAATAACAATGTTGGGTCATTATGTGGAATCAAGCTGGACGATGAAACTTGGGTGTGCTGCTTGCTTATGAAAAAATCGATAAAGGCTTGGCGAATATCGGCTGAGCGAAATGGCTGGCTCACAGCGGCTCCTTACTGACGGATAGAATTGAGTAAAATAATTTTGCATGCGATTTTAGCACAAACGCCAAGGCTCTTGGTACAAGATATACAACCGCTAACGTATTGTGTGAATAAAGCCAGCAGTTTTGTGAACCAAAAATGGCTGACCAAAATAGAGATTAATTGGTCAAAATTGCCGCATCAGTCTCATCGAGCTTATCTTGTATTAATGGATCAGATTCAATCACTTGCACAGGTAAATAGCGCAGTTGCAGTTTAATTGGTAAATAACTGGGGAAGTTTTTTGTCATGTCCTGAGTAATCGTGGTTTCGATTTGGCGTACATCATAAGCGCTAGGCGTGGTTTCACCGCGAATAATTGCACGCACGACTTGGCGCTCATCTGTGACATCAAATTGAGTATTGGTCAATACATTGCCTTTATCAGTAAAGTACGCAGTGATGGTCTCTTTAACATTATTTTCAAAGGCTTGCTGTTTGGCATTAGTCTGCAAATTGATGGTCAAATATGTACCCAATCCACCCAGTAATAATAAAGTGACAGCGTTGCGTTGCAAAAACGTGAGATAAGTATTTGATTGATAGTCGTCATCGACCAGACGACGAAACCCCAAGACCCATAATACAAGCGCATTGGTAAATTGGATGGCAATGATGTTTGTCGCGGCTAATAAAAGTGCACCCAAGCCCAGTTGAGGCTCGCCATGGGCAAATAAAATCCCACTAGCAGCAAGAGGTGGCACCAACGCAGTGGCAACAGCAACTCCAACCACAGCAACTGAAAGATGGGGTGATACCATGGCATAGGCACCAGCAGTACCACCTGCTAAAGCAATCATCAAGTCCATAGAAGTAGGCTGGGTACGCGATAGGATTTCTGCTGTTAATGACTGATCTTTGTGCAACCATCCTACAATAAACCCTACTAATACCACTAACGTCACACCGCTGAGCACAGTAAGAATTGATTTACGTAGCAATGGCATACGGTGATCAATGATTGCTAATGCAACCCCTGTAATTGGACCTAGCATCATTGCAACCAACATTGCGCCAATGACTACCGCTGCCGAGTTGGTCACCAGTCCATAGCTTGCGATGATGGCAGATAGTATATTCATAATGAAATACATTTTACTGGGTAGCGCATTTGCCTCAATGGTGACTCTGACTTCTGGATAATCTACTTTTTGATTGCTAAATTGCTCTGCTACAAATTGCTTATAAGACTCAAGTTTGGCTTCCTTTTTTTCTTTGACTTCTTCCTCTTGATCTTCTTCTTTATTGACTTCGTCTTGTGTGTCATCACTCTCTGTTGATGATTGATAAGTTGTCAATTCATCGCTTTCTTGTTCTGGTAAGTCCACATCTGGAGGTGTTTCTAGCTTGATGTCTTCTTGTTTTGATACCTCTTCTGAGTGTGCTTGTGACTCATTTTCAACTGAATCTTCTTCTGGTTCAGAGGTTTCAAGCGAGGCCACTACGACATCAGGCGCAAGTGATTCTATTTTGACTTTTGCTTCAGGTGGCTGCGCACAAGCTGTATCTTCAACGGTTTCGTCTAAATCATCATCTTCTGTCTCTTCTATCATAGAAATATCAGTATCGGTCTGCGTCAAAAAATCAGACTGAGCAGCCGTATCTTTAGCATCCGTTATCTCTGTTGAATCCTGAAAAGCTGTCAACTTGTCGGAAGAAGTGTCTTTGGGTTTTTTCATAGCAAATAACTTGATTAGAAGATAAAAGAGAGTCGTTATTGTAATGATAAATATACAAAGGCATAGAAGTTTTTTGTGGATGATTATTTATTCTTAGGTAGATAGAAATTAGGACTTTTTCAGAGTAAAAACAAAAACCTTAATAGTAGCATGGTTTTTTATGATTGGTCATTTAGTATGGTTGACCTCAAGAGTTATAGTAAAACCTTATTTTTTATGTGGGTATAGTGTATAAAGTAGTTATATCCACAATATAAATGAGGAATAAAGTATGAACTGGTCATTGTTTTGTGTTGTTTATCTGATAGCCGTAACGGTCACGATGGGCATTTTTATAGTTGCTGCCTTAGTCACAGGGTTTGATGAAATAGTACATATCCTCATAGTAGCAATATTAGGAATGATAGTTGCTATTCCTGAGGCACTATTTTTTTCTAAAAAGGTGGGTAGCATTACGGGAAATGAAGCTTAAAACATAAGACTTTAATCATAAGGCGCTTCAGTGCTTATAAATCCGGCCATAAAAAAAGACCTTGATATCAAGGTCTTTTTTATATTCATACTAATGCATTTAGTGCTGACAGTTATTTTAGCTCGACAGTAGCACCGTTCTCAATATTAGCATAAACCTCTAACACATCCCAGTTGGTCAAGCGAACACAGCCCGCTGATCCTTGGCGACTGATACCTTCAGGCTGTGGTGAACCATGTAATCCATAAGAAGGCTTAGATAAACCCATCCATACGACGCCGACAGGATTGTTTGGTCCTGGTGGCAACATATGAACTTTTTTCTGGGCACCTTCACCAACGGTGGCTTTATACCAAGGCATTTTTACTTTATTAATGATCTTAAAAGTACCTTTTGGTGACGGTGTAGCATCACTACCTACGGTAGTCGGATAAGTGGCAACCAGTTTGTTGTCATTGTAAGCATATAGTGTTTTGTCTGCTTTATTGGCAACCACACGATTGATGCGCTGATTAAGTGGACCACGAGTATTAAGAACAGTGATGGTCTCACCCGCTTTGTAAGTTTTGTTTTTATTCAACTTGTCTAAATAGCGCACATCCATATGGAAGCGTTCACCAAACATCTCTTTAATGTCTTGGTAATAAAGACCTTTCATCTTTGATTTTGCCTCTGCGCCAGCAGGTGTAGATGCAAAATTGGTTTTGATGTCATCTTCAGTAATCGTATAAGTAACCAATACAGGCTTATTAGCAGGAATGTTTTTAACTAAGGCATCCCATGTTTTTTGATCCATTTTACCTGTTGTTGGTAATCCCTTCATGGCCTGAAAGTTGATAAGGGCCTTTTTGCTGTTCATACCCCAGCCACCGTCAACAGGACCAGGAGAAGCATGGTTCCAATCCAGCAATGCTTGCATCTTAATGGTCATTGCTGAGTTAACTTTCATGTTAGGTGACCAAGTGGCCTCATTGACCTGCTTAGCGTAGTTTGACAAATTCAGTGTGGTATATCTTTTGCCATCTTTGTCTTCAATATTCTTGATGGTCGGATCATCACTGAAATCTTGACGTTTTTCACTTTCAGGTAGATCAAAAGCGAGTGGATCAGAAGAATCAATAGAAGCCACATTGCTAGGGGCAGCAACCGCTTGACCTTCACTGATATCGTCAGTATTGTCAGATTGTTCATCTTTTAGCGTCAACTCAGCCGCACTCATGTTATCTGCTGCGACCGCTTGAGGCGCTTCAGACTTTTGCCTTGAATCAATCAGCTGCGTCATACGATCAGCGGATTCAGACTGCACACGAGTATCTAATGAATTGCTACGGTTTTCTTGCACATTAAGGCTAACTTTCTGAGCGATACTAGGTAGTGAGTCAGCCGTACGTACTGGCAATGTGCGAGTATTCTCAGTAGGGGCGGCAAGCGCGCTAACACTGGCACCAACGATAGCGATAGATATGGCAGTAATAATGGGCTTTATTTTCATAATATTGAATCACTTGTAGTTGCTACTAATGCGGCTATTATGCGCATAATTTGGCTGCTTCGCAAACTTTTGACACATCTTTTTTCACTTAAGCCTTGCTAAACGTCAACTGTTGACGTATTCACTACATTTGGGTAATAACCTAGCGAAGATGTGTATTTAATACCATTCAACTCTTACGACTCTTTCTAAGTATGAAAGCTACTTACCATTAGGGTGAAAAATCGATATAGGGTAAGAAACCGATATAAATGCAAGTATTGGCGCTCCTCCTTGTTTATGTCTATAATGTGAGGTTAGATTTTTATTTAATAGATTGGCTTTTCGTAAAAAGCAATTTAACCCATTCGCGTGTGTTTAGTGACCATGCAATCAGTAAGGTGCCATATGTCAGAAGACCAAACCATGAGTGCAGAAGAGTTTCAAAATCAATATCTTAATGATGAGTCTCAGAACTTTGAAAATGAGGTAGAGTATGATTTGGAGACAGGACTTCTTGCTGAGCAGGGTGAATTTGCCAACTTGCATGCCGAGCTAGAAGAAGCACGCGAGCAGCTGGTGAGTATTCGCGATTTCATTCGTTTCTCGGTCACGCAACTGCGTAACTATGATGTGGTCGTTGCGCAAGGCACTACGGATGAATTTGCAGAAGCATCTGCTATTGTCTTACATTCATTAGCGTTAGATTGGTCGGCCAATGAGCAGATTCTAGATTGCCGTTTGACGACATCAGAGAAGCAAGTGGTACTGGACTTATTGGAAGAGCGTATTGCTGAGCGCAAACCACTGAGTTATTTAATCAACTTATCTTATTTTTGTGATCTGCCTTTTTACGTTGATGAACGTGTTTTAATCCCACGCTCACCCATAGCAGAATTGATTCGCCAACAGTTTTATCCTTACTTTGAAGTGAGTGAGTTGGCCAAACCACTCAAAATTGGTATGAATGAGCAGACGGCAAGCTTTTACGATCATGGCTTAGATGTTAAGCAATTGTCGCAGCCTGAGCGTATTTTAGACTTGTGTACGGGTTCAGGCTGTATTGCTATTGCCCTTGCAACGCGTTTTGTTGATGCCCTAGTTGATGCCGTAGATATTGATAAAGGGGCGTTAGAGGTAGCAATGGTCAACGTCGATCATCATGATCTTGGTCATCAAGTTAATGTGATCGAGTCTGATCTATTTGCTAAGATTCCGACTGAAAATCAGTACGAGCTAATCGTTACCAATCCTCCTTATGTTGATGCCGCTATCATGGCAGACCTGCCACCTGAATTTTTATATGAGCCTGAGCATGCGTTAGCGGCTGGTCAAGATGGACTAGATTTGGTACATCGTATTTTATTTGAAGCGCCAGATTATCTCAGTCCAGAAGGGTTGCTGATTTGTGAAGTGGGCGATAGTGAATGGGCTTTAAAACAAGCCTATCCTGAAATCCAGTTTGATTGGCTCAAGTTTGCCCATGGTGGACATGGGGTTTTTGCTATTACTTATGATGAGTTGGTGGCAAATCGTCAGCTGTTTGCGGCTTATGTCCAGTTATTAGATAGCATTCAATAAGCAACATTACAAAGGATTGGTCAACTAAGCATCAGTCGCATTTACTTGTTTAAGGATAGATATGGCAGGCAATAGTATTGGACAGGTTTTTACTGTGACCACTTGTGGCGAATCACATGGTGCAGGTCTTATGGCAATCGTCGATGGTGTACCACCAGGTCTAGCACTGTCTGAAGAAGATTTACAAGTAGATTTGGATCGCCGCAAACCCGGTACTTCTAAATACTCGACCCAGCGCCGTGAGTCTGATGAAGTCGAGATTATCTCTGGTGTTTTTGAAGGTAAGACGACAGGGACCTCCATCGGTTTACTGATTCGTAATACCAATCAAAAGTCAAAAGATTATAGCGACATCAAAGACACGTTTCGTCCCGGTCATGCCGATTATACATATAGTATGAAATATGGTTTTCGTGATTATCGTGGCGGCGGTCGCTCGTCAGCACGCGAGACAGCAATGCGAGTAGCGGCGGGTGCTATCGCTAAGAAATATTTGCAAGATCGCTTAGGCGTGCAAATTCATGGTCATGTGACTCAGATCGGCAATGAACATAGTCAAGTGCTTGACCCCAGCCAAATTGATTGGGAGTTTGTAAATAGTAATCCGTTTTTTTGTGCGGATACGGACGCCGTATCCCGTTTTGAAACATTAATAGATAGCTTACGCCGTGAAGGAACTAGCTGTGGTGCTCGGCTTGAAGTCATTGCCAGTGGCGTTCCCGTTGGACTTGGTGAGCCTGTATTTGATCGTTTGGATGCAGATATTGCCCATGCCATGATGAGCATCAATGCTGTAAAAGGGGTTGAAATTGGCGACGGCATGGCAGTAGCCGGACAGTTTGGGCATCGCTCTCGTGATGAGATGACGCCAGATGGATTTACAGCCAATCATGCAGGCGGTATCTTGGGTGGCATCTCGTCTGGTCAAGATATTCGCGTGAGTATCGCCCTCAAGCCAACGTCTAGTATTACAACGGCGGGCAAAAGTATCAATACGCAAGGTGAGGCAATTGATATGTTGACCAAGGGTCGTCATGATCCTTGCGTTGGGGTACGTGCAACGCCTATTGCTGAAGCCATGCTAGCGATTGTACTGCTCGATCATTACCTGCGTCATCGCGGTCAAAATGCAGATGTAGAGCCGCCAGTGCAGGCGATTATTTAGACAGCTCGTTAGAGATACTTATTAGTCCTTGGTTATTTCTAATAGTAGTTTATTAGAAATGACCAAGGACTTTTTTGTGGATGTGTGGTTTGTGGCCGTATAGAAAGTACTTAATCAAGATAATAACGCGCCAGTTTAATGGGTAATGTCTTTTAATATGCAATGGCTTAAGCTGCCAACTGATAACCCTCTATCGCCACACATTGCTGATGTCGAAACACCAACAGTAGCTGCTGGCTAGGAACGGCAAGCCAATGCCCAAAAGCTATGCTATTAACACCTGCCTGTGATAAGGCGAGCAGACAAGAATGACGACTATGTCCTAAGCAATCTTCTATTATTTGGCATTGCTGAGTCAGATGTTGCATTGATTTTTTACCTCTAATAGTGATGATGAATGTGACTGACGCTATCGTAAAATAAAGAGATAGAAAATCTATGCAGTAATGATGGAAAGTTAATGAACTGTCATTAGCTTATAAGATACTAGAGTCGCCTACTAAAATAAGGTGTATAGAGTTGCTTGAAAAATTTATTCTTTAGCCAAGGGTAGGGTGATACTGACCATCACGCCAGAAAGCTGGCTCATAGCCATATTATCTTGACCATCATTTGCCATCATATTGTGAATAGCAACTAGACCGCCATGATGTTCGATGACTTGTTTTACTAAGGTTAAACCAAGACCTGTCCCTTTCTTGATCACATTATGAGATATGCTGGGTGTTTCTTGTTCAAGGTATTGAGACGAGTCATTGTTCGCCATGTTGCTGGCAGAGTAGCTTGTCGAGTGGTGCGTGGTTTGACTTTGATGCGATAAGCTAAAGTAACGATCAAACGCTTTATCAACCGCATATTCAGGTAGCAATTTTCCATCATTAAATATATCAATCGTCACCGTATTTGCTGTCTGACGTATATCAATGATGATCGTGTTTTCGGCAAAATGAATCGCATTGTCTAATACATTCTGTAGCACTTGTACCAGCCAAAACTGATCAGCAAAAACGCTTATGTTGGCAGTTAGATTAGACTGTGAACGATCTGTTTCGGTAAAACAGACGTTATCAATATAGATTTCGATGGGTGGTAAGTGCTGCTGTTGTAGCTTGGCAGCATTGTCTTTTGCCAGACTTTGTAACAATGGCAATAATGGCGTTAATTTGCGATTGAGCTTAAAGGTCGGCTGTTCAATTTTGGCAAGTAACAGTAAGCGATCAATCAGATGCTGCATTTTTATGCTTTGCTCACCAATGGTGTGAATAAGCATTTGCCGATCGTCTTCATCGAGTCCGTTGTCCTCTAACAATTCACTGCTGGCGCGAATTGCGGTTAAGGGGCTTTTGAGTTCATGGGTAAGAGTATGAACATAATCGGTGACGTAGTCTCGATTTTCTAACTGATGTTTCATAGACTCAATCGTATCTGTTAGGCTGTTGAGCTCACGGCCTAGGTAGAAGTAAGGCTTTTTAGTGTCTTCAGCCAGTGCGCTGGTATACTGAGTCACTAAAGTGATGCTTTGCTTGAGCCACCATGCCACCAATCCTGCCAAGATAAGAGCTGCAATGCTCATCAGTAATGCAGTGATAAACATGCGATTGCGAGTGTTATCCAAATAAGGCAGCACACTAGCGACTGGCTTACCAACACTCACCACACCAATCAGCGCGCCTCTAGGATTTTTTATAGGCTGTGCCACGTACATGATCGTGCCATCACGCTGATTGTGGTTTTGGGTGGTACTCCTTGCGCCATATTGACCATTCAAAGTCAAATACACATCATTCCAACGGCTATAGTCTTGTCCTTCGTCATTGTCAGGCTCAGGTAGTGAGTCATAAATGACAACTCCTGTCTTATCTGTTACGTATACCCGAAAACTGCTATAACCTTCGTGCTTATATTCTGGCGTTATGTCACTGTTAATTGCCGGTAGGCCAACGAATGCCGTATCTAAATTGGCTTGATAAGTAGCATCATATAGTTGCCCTGAAGATAGCGGTAACTGCAAATTTGCCGCAAGAAATTTACTGGTATCGAGCAAGGTGTCTTCGATAACTTGCTGGGCAGTCGGTTTGACATAGCCAAACAACTGAGTGAAGGCCACCACACCGCAAATTACTAAAACCAAAGCCACTGCCAACCAAATCCTAAAAAAAATACTCAGGTTCAGTAAGCGTTTTGGCTCATCAATTTGTTGCGCTGTGCCAATAGGATGCAGTTTTGCATACCAATTGCTTTGGCTATTGTGGCTAGTGTTGCCGATTTTATGAGTCATGATTTAAGCAAAGCAATTTGAAGTTGTGAGATGATAATACTAAGCTGGACATAAACCATACCCCAACCCGCGATGTGTATGAATAACATCAGTGCTGGCGTCAATGGTTGCCAGCTGCTTCCGAATAGATTTGATATGACTGTCTATCGTTCGAGCTAGGCGATGATCTGGATAATCACTGACGGCGCTTAGGAGTTGCTCGCGGCTAAAGACCTGATTCGGTGCTTGTAACAAGGTTAATAAAATTTTGCGCTCAGTGTTGCTCAGCTCAAGTTTTTGCTCTTGCCACATTAAAGAATAATTGAGTGGTTGGTAATGCCAAACCCCAGATTGACAGTTAAACGTTAAAGCTTGTCCCGACATTAGCGTATCATTAACGATATTATCGGTTATTATATTACTAGAGGACTGCTGAGAAAGTAGCTGCTCGCGTCGCCAAATAGCCTTTAAGCGAGCGACAAGCTCTCGAGGACTAAAGGGTTTTGCACAATAATCATCACCGCCCATCTCTAGACCTAAGATACGATCGACTTCATCACTACGAGCTGTCAAAAACACAATAGGTATATCTTTTAATGCATCGATACCAGCACTATGACGTATTTGTTGGCACAAGCTTAAACCGTCACCATCTGGCAACCCAACATCCAAAATAATGGCCGATAGGTTTCTTGCCTCATCACTGCGCAGCATTGGCAAGACGCTACTGGCATTATCAAGCCATGTTATGTCCCAACCTTCACGCTTGCATGTGACTTTGAGCGACATTGCAATGGCAGGGTCATCTTCTACTAATAAAATATGTGTCATAAACATTGCATCGTTATATAAGAGAAAATGGATTAGAATAAATGATTTTTTAATACTCGTTGAGGTATGGGCGTTGAAAAATAATAGTAGGGCGTCATACAGTAACTAGAGTGTTAACCATATATTTACTAAATAATCGTAGCATAAAAGCTGTTTAAGGTTTTAATCCAAGTCCTAAAAACGTGTGAAAAGTTAATGGAAATTAGACGGCTCATCATTAATCTTTTGACTGTCAGTTTTGAATAGAGACTGTAAAATAATCAGCGCCACTAAAAAGAAGAATATAATATACGGCAATGGTTCAATTTATTTGAAATACAAGCGTGTTTACGTCCCACTTTTAAAGGAATACAGAAAATATGAGTAATTATTTAGATACTGTCATTGTTGAGCATAATCCATCACAAAAAAAAATAGATAGAGTCGTCATCTGGCTGCATGGCTTGGGTGCCAGCGGTCATGATTTTGAGCCAGTGGTTCCGCAATTAGGCTTGTCTGATGATATGGCCGTACGTTTTATTTTCCCGCATGCGCCGAAGCGTCCAGTGACAGTCAATGGTGGTATGATAATGCCGGCATGGTATGATATTTTGGAGATGAGCCTAGATCGCAAAGTGGATACGGCTCAAATTGAAGAGTCCTCTCAGCAGATACAAGATTTGATTCGCCGTGAAATTGAACAAGGCGTCGCACCTGAACATATCGTCATTGCAGGATTTTCACAGGGTGGGGCAGTGGCGTATCATGTGGCACTAGGCTATCCAGAGCGCCTAGCAGGTTTGATGACGCTCTCTACGTATCTGGCAACCAATGATAATATTGACTATAGTACTGCCAATAAGGACATGCCGATTCTCATTGAGCACGGTTCTCATGATCCTGTGGTTTCCGTTATTTTGGGTGAGCAGGCGCAGCGGTTGCTATCTGACAAAGGGTACAATGTAACTTATCGGACTTATCCGATGGCGCACCAGGTTTGTATGCCGCAAATTCAAAATATTGGTCAATGGTTAAATACCGCATTGGCTTAAATGATTAAGCTGTAACGTAATGTAATGCAGTTGTCATATAGGTTGAAAGTCAGCTGATAAGTGCTATATAATAGTCGACCTTATTGGGGATGTTCTGGCTTCGACGCTGGTGATGAAACTCAATGATGCATGTCGAGAGTGTATGTCCTCTCGTTAATCAAACATATATTGTTATAGTCGCAAACGACGAAACTTACGCTCTAGCAGCTTAAACCCTGCTTACTTAGTTGCTGATCACCTACAGTTGGTTAACTAAGTTGAAGCGTCCGCATGTAGGCTCGCCACAAGCGATTGTCTCAATCGCTTGGGTTCAAAAGTAGAGAATCGTCCAATCCATCCTGACTGTCGGATCGGTGCGGACTAAAACTAAAGACAGAAACTAAACATGTAGATTCATGAGCGTAATGCCGGCGGACGCGGGTTCAACTCCCGCCATCTCCACCAAACACTGATAAAGGGCTGACCGTCATAGACTGTTAGCCCTTTATTTTGGGCGTTTTTTGGGTTTTCACTACCTCATAGGGGTATGGCGAACCATATAGAATGTTGGTATTATTGTTGGTATTAGAGTTTATACACGCTCTCAATACCAACAAAGGATAGCCCAATGCCCTTAACTCATACCGTTATCAATAAGCTACAGCCCAGTAGCACCTCGATTGATACAAAGCGACCTGACAAACATAGTGACGGTAACGGGCTGCAATTATGGGTGCGTTATACGGGCGTTAAGTCATGGATTAGCGCATACCGATGGCAAGGTAAGCAGCAAACCCTCACTATTGGCACTTATCCAGTTATGAGCTTGCAGAACGCAAGGCAGCGCAATATTGAGATCAAACGCTTAATAGCTGATGGTGTGAACCCCAAAGATCATAAAAAAGAGCAGCAAGCCAGCCAAGACGGTTTAAATATTTTCGATAACATAGCCCAGTCATGGTATAGCGAGCGCAAAACCTACCTAGCAGAAAGCACCTTTACTCGTAACTATTCCGCCTACATGCGCGATGTTAAGCCCTCTATTGGTCAAAAGAACATCAACGACATAACCGCGCCTGATATATTAGCCATTGGCAAAGCAGTAGAAAGCCGTGGTGCTAATGAAATGGCAAGGCGTACTATTAGAGAAGTAGGGCAGATATTTAAACACGCTATCCGCAATGGACTAGCCACACATAATCCAGCCACCGACCTAGCCGAAGCAATCAAACCACATAAAACAACCAACCATCACCGTATTACTAGCCAGCAATTGCCAAAGCTACTAACAGACATCAATGCTTATCAAGGTGATGTATTGGTGAAGCTAGGCTTATGGTTTTTATGCTATACGTTTGTGCGTACCAATGAATTACGCTTTATGGAATGGTCAGAGATTGACTACAAACACGGCTTGTGGCGCATACCAGCCGATAAGATGAAAGCCAAGCGTTTGCACATTGTACCGTTAGCACCGCAAGCAATGGAGATACTGGAGCAGATCAAAGAGCTAGGTTTTTCGGATCAGTACGTTTTCTTTAATACCTCAACTCGTAAGCCATACAGTCAAAGCGCATTTATTAATGCCTTATGGAATATGGGTTATAAAGGCAAGATGACAGGGCACGGTTTCCGTGGGCTTGCCAGTACCACGCTACATGAAAAAGAGTTTATGCACGAAGCAATAGAGCTACAGCTAGCACATGACAGAGAAAACAAGATAAGCGCAGCATATAACGGAGCGCAGCACCTACCATACAGAATAGACATGATGAACCAGTGGGCAAATTTCATTGATGATGCTTACGCTGGCAAACTAGACAACGTGATCCGTGCAGACTTCAAACAACACAAACAAAAGCTAGGCTAACACTTAGCGCCAACTATGCAAGGCTAGGACTAATTACCCGAACGACAGCTATCTACACACCCTTATGCTGTCACTGCCTTGCACCTATTTTGATTAAAGGGTGTAGGGGTGTGAATGTGAAACTATCAGAAGATTTTGAAAATGAAAAACAAGAGTATATAGGTAGTGATGAATTCATTTACTATTTGAAAGTGCTTTTAAATGAGTCATTAATGGACATTGTTAGTTATCTAAAAAGAAATGATTTTGAAAAAGTTATAAATTCTTACACTATCAATCAATTTAATATCATAAAACAATCTGAAAATCTAAAAGAGCAAGGTTTTGACAAAAGAACTAAAGACTTACTACAGCGAACTCATGGTTTTGCAATGTTTGAATTCAATATTTGTGCTGGCTTCTTTACAGATCCTGAAGATAAAGATTTCGACCAAGACTTTTTCTACAAAATTGCCGAACTTGAGGAGTTAGATTTCATTGCAAAGCTAAATTTAGATTTTAGAGATATAAAACAGAAAGATAAAGTCAAAAAATATATGGCCTTAAAGTTAGCTTTTACTAAAGAAATGTATAAAAGACCTATGACTGGTAGTCACGATAACCCTCATAAATTCCAGCAACTACTATTTAGAAAGAAAGATTTTACAATAGATGAAGCAGCTAGTTTACTATCAGGAACACCATTGGAAGCAGTAAGAGATGACCATAACAAGCCTGACTTTACAAAATATTATAGATCGTTCATAGAGTATAAAAATTTTGTTATAGAAGCAGTCAAACGAGATGACTTGCAAACTTTCTATAGAGATGCAGATAGTAAAAAGATCAAAATTATCGAGAGTGAGATACTACAATCATTTCTTTATGAAAATGGATTTATCATAAAGGGTTTTAATGAATGGCTTGCTATAGAACCAGCTAAGCCGTTAATTGATAACAGACCTAGTGAGCAGTTAGAAACTAGTAGTAATGAGTTAAAAGAAGGACAGGCGAAAATAACCGAACTTGAAAACCAACTTGCACGAGCCAAAGCTGAATTAGCAGACAAGCCAGCTGATGACAAAGAGTTGCCATCTAATTCACAAGCTGGTGTAGCGCGTATGTTATATGCCATATTGACTGAACATGGTTACGATTTATCACCGATGAAAGGCAAAGGCGTAGCAAATGACATGATTGTTAGTGCTGCAAACACTCATGGAACGTCAGTTACTCGAAATTTTGTAGCGGACTGGCTCATAAGAGCTAGAGAAGTAAATATAAAAAACTACTAAAAACTCCTAATAATAGGGTCATATCATCGTGTTTTAGGGGCATATGACCGTCATATGACCTTATATGACCCCCTTACTAATACATAACATAGCCCATGTAAGCCGTAGCGTCCGTTACGGCTCTATACACTACATGGAGCTATGAACATGACACACCCAACCCAAAACACCCCAGTAATTCCTTTTACTGATAACACTTCGCACGATACCGAACCAACCACCGCAAACAGTCCAGCTATGCAACTGCCTATTACTGGCATGGGCAGAGCAAAGGACATTTTGCCGTTCCTACCTTTTAGCAAAACCACCTTGTTTGAATGGTCAAAAGATGGACGTTTCCCAGCTGGCAGAAAGCTAAGCCCTACCATGACAGCATGGAGCTATGCAGACGTTCACGAATGGCTTAACAGCCACACCTCAACCACTAGCGAGGTGTAGATCATGAACACACGGCAAACAAAGCAGAAGTACAAGCAAATCATTCTCGATCACCTGTTAGCAGGTAAGACTCTATCCACTTATGAAGCGTACGACCTCTACAACATAACGTGCTTTTTACAGCGTGTTAGTGAGCTAAGAGATCAAGGCGTAACCATTCAAGATGAATGGGTAAAGAATAACGGCAAACGCTTTAAACGCTACTGGATAGACCAGCCGATCAATAACGATGATGACGCTAGTGGGGTGCAATCATGAACCAGTCAAACGAAATATTAGAACCGCGCCTAGTGGCAGTAGATAGCTATTACTTGTCTGTCATTAATGACCGCATACAAGACCTATCAAACGATGCTGAGAGCCTAGCAATGGCACTTAGTGCTATCTATACCGATGATGACGCAAGCAAGGGCGTAATAGTCGCTGTGAAGTCTGCCTTATTCGCTAACAGTGAACTAGCAACCATTTTAAGCGAACAGATGGACGGGCTTATCTTATTACCTGAAATCAAGGTGAACGACTATGAGTGATGACACCTTTATAAATGAAGTCATGGGCAGGTTAAAAGACAAGGGTGTGCTGATGATACCTGATGACTTTATCGACCAGTTAATCATTACTTTACACGCCAATGTGACTGCCATTAACAGCCTGATAGGGATAGTAGAAATAGAAAATCAGATGCTAGCTTTACGCTGTGCAATACCAACAGGCAGCCGACAAGTGGAGTCACTAAAAGAGCTATCCAAACGTATAGCAGAAATCGCTTTCAACGTGGAGGACGTAAGAAATGACCAACGATAACAAAACCAATCTAAAAGCCGACCACGAGCAGCACAGCGACAGCCAGCCCCACAAACGTAGCTTACTACTTAGCTTTACCATATTCATGGCATGGGTAGTAGTCACAAGCGTGGCGCTAGGATTAATTGCTTGCAGTCAAGCCAGCGCAAAACCGATTGCAACCAATACCAACAATGGTTACTATATAGACCTCTCAAAACTTACTAGCGGACAAGCCAGCCGTGACATCTTGGCTTTTTTTGTGCCTGTTATTGGTATGGACTCTCAATCCTCAACCAAACAAACAGACACAGCCCCACAAGCGTACTCAAGCGCCACAAGGGGGCAAACCATCATATCTATAGCAAATCACTTGCTAACCGACTATGACGGGTTGACGTTGCAAAATAAAATAGCCGAAAGGCGAATATGCAGGGCGGTTTCTAGTAAGACCGAGAGTAAGACCCGTCACCCTATATCTTTACTGTATAGCGTGGCATTAACTCAAAACTTACTAGGAGGCTATCATGCCTAAATCAATCCGTACGACCTCAAACACTCAAACCACTACCAACCACGCACCAGCCATATTCAAGGCAGGTGATAGCGTTCTGTGCCCGTCATTGAGCCTTAACCCGTTTGTACTTCACAATGACCCATATGGCAAGCGCAAACTATTGGCAATTACTCACGATGACAGCCACTTGTACTATGACAAGCAAGGCTATTTTGTCCCAGCATGTGAAAAACAGACAGGCGATTATCAGCCGTCACTATTCCATGACACGCCAGCAAACCGCCAAGCGATAGCCACGCTATACAGTGGCAACCAAACCAGCCAACGCACAGTAATAGACATAACTGAAGCAGACGACAACGAAGTTATTGTTATGTCAGCTTTTGAGTTATCAGATATTGCTTGTGATCTTGAAAGCGCAGCCGTTGTTATAAGTGACATTGGCAAGCTATTAGCACTTATTCACTATGAGAAAATAGAACCTCACACCACTATATCAATGGCACGCTTAACGCATGACACCACTGAAACGTGGCACGAACTACTACAAAGCCAGTTAGGTTCAATCAAGACAACCCTAGCAATGACTCGTTACGGCAAGGAGGGCAGCCAGTGAAAACCTACCCTCCAAAACAAAGCCGTAAGCACGCCAAGCGCAAAAGCTACTACAAGAAGTACAGAGCCACGCGCAAGCCGAACCAGTCACACGCAAGGGGGAATAGATGACCACTACACCAACAAACACCCATGAAAAAGCCCACGCATTTAGCGCAGGCTTTGAAATGATAAGTAGATTTGATGCAGCCACACGGCAAGGGCTAGCAGATGACAACATATTACTTAATCTTTATAACCTATGTGAGCAGTTAGGCATACAAGATAAGCTATTGCACCTTGATAGTAATATTACCATAACCACGGGCTTTGATATAGGTAAGACAGCACCCACAGCTGGCACAGTAGGGCTAGTATTGAGTAATAACCAAGATCAACCCGTAACCCTTGCCAGTGTCATACCTAACAGCAATCATAAGCCGTTAATCATTGACCGTATGCAGCCGTCTGCCTTAATCATTGGCACGTTAAACAGTGGTAATGAGCTTATAGCGATTGATGACGCACTAGAGGACGTTGTAAAGCTGGCTTACTACCTCATAGCTGATAACGTCACGCTACTGGTAAGCCTTGATAAGCTGCTATTTAATAGCATGGTCAGTCACTTTGCCGAAGTTTATCCCGTGACTATCTTTACTACTTTAGATCAAAAAGACAAAGTTTGTAAGCCGTTCAAAGGCGCAAACGTCAAAGCCATTGTTACCAGTGATAGAAATGTATTAGAGCATTTAGAGTACAGCGAGCTAAGCTATAGAGAGATATTAACCCTTGATGATACAACCATACTCGATCTACAAGCTGAGATATGGAGCGAACCTGAACCATTAGCCAATAACCCAAACAAGCCCACGCCATACCCTATAAATGCGTTTACAGGCTTACTACAGCACGTTGTTAAGGCAGTCGCACACTACACGCAAGCACCGACAGCTATTGCAGGTCAGTGCGTTTTAGGGGCATTGGCACACATGGGGCAACGGTTCATTGATGCACCGATGGGGCACGGGCACATGCCGACCAGTTTAATATTAATCACAGAGGGCGAAAGCGGTAGTGGTAAATCACAGGCTATGGGCTTAACTCACTTCAAAATACGTGAGTATGAAAAGCAGCTATATGCTGATTATCTTATTGAGCTGTCATCATGGGAAAATGACAAGACAAGTCTAAAAGGTAAAGAGCTAGCCGACTTCTTAGAGTCCAACCCAAAGCCCCAAAACCCTAAGACCATGTTTAAAGAAGCGACCATCGAGCCGATACTTGATAAATTTATTGATGGTAGTATCAGTAATGCTTCATGGACGACAGACGAAGCAGCCCAATTTTTTAATGGTCATACCATGAAAGGCGATACTGCAGGCAATGCCTTATCATCATTAACAACGCTATACAGTGATGGTGAAGTGTCCCGTTTGCGCTCGCAAAAGTCTGCCTATGCAACACCGCATACAGATGCTTACAACGTGCGTATGACGTTATTACTACAAGGGCAGCGCGTTATCTTAGAGCCAGCACTAGCCGACCCCGTGATGAATGGGCAGGGGTTTTTAGCTCGCGCCTTAATTGCCTGTCCTGAAGATTTACGCGGTCAAAGAGTATGGAACGATGAGCAGCGCAATAACGACAGCCCGTATGATAACCCTTACTTAATAGACTACTGGACACGCTGTCAGAGCTTACTTGATCCATTACCAGCCAACCTACCCAGTGACAGCATAGGCGCACCGAAGCGTATTAAAATGCAATGGGCAGACAAGCAGACTAGGCAAGTCTTTAGTGACTTCAAACAGGCGATAGAGGACAGACAAGCACAGGGGCAGCCGTTGGAGTATCTAAAAGCATATGCGTCACGTATGGCGGAGAATGCCAGCCGTATAGCGTCATTAATGGCTTTCTTTGATGGACGCAATACGATCACTACTGATGATATTAAACGGGCGTTTATGCTTGTGGAATACTCTACCAGCGAACGCTTACGCTATCTTGATGCAACGCCTACAGGTGAACAGAACGACAGTGAGAAGCTAAGTAGCTGGCTAGTGGATAAAGCGAGGGGTAAAAATCCGCCTATCTTGAATAAGTCGTTTGTGTCACAAAATGCACCTAATGCTATTAGAGGTAAGAAGCTGAACGGTTTACTTGATGATTTAGAAAGCATGGGGCATGTTAGGTTAGAAAGTGAGGGGCGCAGGCGTTTAGTGTGTATTAATCCTAAGCTAATTAATGAATAGCTAACCTTAGCTACCCCTAAAAAGCTGCTAAACTTGCTAAACTTTATCTAGCCCTTGCCAGTCAAGGGCTTAACTTTAGGTAGTGCGCTGCTAAGCATTGCTAAACTTGCTAAACTTTAGCTAAGAATGGCTAGCTTTAGCGGAACTTTAGCAACTTTAGCAGGACGTTAGCAACTGCTAACTAAGCTACAGGCTATAAATGATAAGGCTTACGGGAACTTTAGCAACTTTAGCGACTTTTCTAGGTATAAAACTATATTGGTAGGCGTTTATCGTCTGCCTTTTTTTGTGCCTGATGTTTATAAATTTTTATCGTGAGATCAGTTTGCCGACTGGCAGCATGTTAATAAATGATAAGGTTTATTCAAGTTTTCGGACACGTTAGGCGATCACTGCCAAGCCCTTTTTATAATGTAAAAAAACTAAGGTTTCCCCTAGGTTTTTCGACATCGTAGAACCCAATAAAACCCAATAAAACCCAATAAAACCCAATAAAACCCAATAAAACCCAATAAAACCCAATATTCAAAATGAAAATATGAAGTAGTGAACCTGTCAAAACCGTACATTCAAAATCAATTTGCACCGCCTTGCCTGTTAACATTTGTTAACATTGGCAGACAGTACCGCCCCAAGATTAGAACCTCACAAAACCTCACATTGAACAAGCCGACTTGTTAAAACCTGTTATTCAAACACGAATTAATCAATGCTAAAACCTAATAAAACCTGAACCCAAAATATGATAAAACCTTACATTGAAACGTTAGCAAACCACATATCGCAAACCTTATAAAACCTTACATTGAAAACCAAATCACACACCGCGCAATGTTGGACTGCGCTTTGCCGTTGGCTAGTTTTCAGAGTCCATAAAAGGGGCAATTTACGGACATCATAAGCAGGGTTAAAAATGACTTTATGGAACAGTACGCACACGCGCGAAGCAAGCACCAATTACAGGGTTTTTGCGCGATATAAAAAGGAGTTTTTGGAGTCCATAAAAAGAGCGACTTTTGCGAACAGTACGCGCACGCATAAGGGAATTTTTAGAGTCCATAAAAAGGGGTAGTTTCTTAACAAGTACGAGGTAGATTGTTGGACACGTTAGAGTTATGGGCACAGTACGCGCACGGGTGCAGTTTGTGCCAATGCTGGCTAGTTTTCGGACTACTATAAAAAGACTGAGGGACTTTTGCGAGTCCATAAAAAGGGGACTTTTCGGACAGGTATCGAGGGGGGTATTGTTTTGAGTGTTGAGCGTATCGACCAAACAGAGCGCCACCATTCACACGCGCAAAATAAAAACCGTTTTAAAAAGAAGTTAAAGGGACTTTTGCGACAAGTAACGTGAGCGCATGACTTGCAGCGATAATTAGTAGGTTAAAGCCATGTTAAAAAGTTAAAGAACACCGTTTGTCAGTCATGCTAAGGTATAGTGTATTAAATGGACACCAGTGGACGAATAGATGAACAAGTTAATCCCTATAATCTTATTATCACTGACAGCTTGCCAGCCTAGTAATAAAAATATAGTTGATAATGTCGATGATGCTATAACTGTTCATGATCTATATTGGTCAATTTATGGCAATGTTGAGCCATACCCATTTACTACTGAGTATGGTCATATTGCTTGCAGTTTAAACGAAGTAACATATTATCCTGATGATACGATCAATGATGAGTCGCAAGTAGGCTTGCCATTAAACAAGCTAGCTCAACAAAGACAAGATGAAAGCGGTATAACAGCAACCGTACCAAACGCCATAAAGCCTAATGCTGATTTATCCGAAGCTATTAGAATGGGGCTAGATAGATGCAAACAGGTACAACAGCAATTAGATAAACTTAGATCAGAAAGCGGTATGTAAAAAAGCAAACTTGCCCAATGATTCATACATAACGTATTATAGTTACAAATAAATAAAATCGAGAGTAGAGAATATAATGAGGGTATTAAAAGAACGTATTCCTTTTTTGCTAGGTACTATAATCTTAACAGTTTGTTCTTTGGAAGTAGCAAACGCTAGCACTGACTATGTTGCACATGCCGAAGCAGATATTGCATCTGCACAAATCTCAATGCTTAATCAATCAGAATCAAAATATCCGTTTATTGGAGAGCGTTATTTTGATTTTGTTGGTGCAAACGACACGATGAATGGTATAACCATAGATTCTAATGGCTATACTACTTTAGAAATGTTTGTTAGAGATTCTTCACTTGTAATGTATGAAGGAGATTATAGCCCAGTAATGCCTGCATTTGATGGCGAGACCTATTATGCAATTGTTGGTAACAATGCTATAGCACAGCTAGATAGTAAAGGTAAGCTGATGTATGGAGATGGTTGTAACATACTTGAAGATGAACCTTGCATTACTGAACTATTCCTACCAGACTAATTTTGGTTAATACGAAAGTAGATCATAAATAGTCATACCAGTACCAACTCTAAAGCATATATCTAACAATTACATATGAGGAAGCAAGGAAAATGGGAAGCAAAATAGCTCATTTTCTATTATTCCTATTTCGCGCTAAGTCATTACAGCAAACGGATAGCGATGGAAGCAAACGTTTTTGAGGAAGCAAGAACTGGAATAACCCTCATTGATGGTGATTAGCAGATGTAAAGAAAACGCACGAAATACGCACGCATTTAAGTGCCATTATTGAGCGCGCGCAGTCATTAACAATTCAACCCCATGCAAACAAAAAGCAACCCCTAAACTTTTAATTACGCTTGCGTAAAAATATTCATATGGCAGCGGTCACTACTTGTGAAGCTGTGAACGATTAGACCACCCTAGCATGTTGAGAAATGTTGAAACGGTAAATAATTACAAAATAATCTTTAGTTGATAGGGTAGGCACTGAATAACAGCAAAATAAAAAACGATTGTTGGTATTATGGTTGGTATCGTCTTATTTTATAAATAACATATTTAATAAAAACAGTTACTTGTATCAATAGTTTAGTTTCCGCCATCTCCACCAAATATTTTAAATAAAGTCAGTCACTTAGGTGGCTGACTTTTTTTTATAACATGATTTTGACATGATTGGGTGGCAAAAGTATATCACTGTTCATTTTTGGACAGTGTTTTAAAGTTTACTATGAAGTAACAGGCTTATTAACTGAACAATAAAAATCCACTGGAAAAGTGAGTTTTTTATAAGATATTAGAAAGTTATCTAGGAGCATGATTGTCTCTATGCTGCTAATTCTTCTACGAAATCCTCCCTTTCACTTCAAGCAATTGGGGTTATATTATAAATCTCAAGTGATTGCTTTATAGCGGCAGATAATTTTTGGTTCATATCATTAATAATTGCAGATAACTCTGAATTATCGAGCCTTACATCCTTAGTATTGCTCCAGCTGAATAATAATTGCTCAACGTTAGATTTGATGGGCTGATTTATAACTTGCAATATACGTTCGAGATGTTTCTTATATTTAGCAACTACAAAATAAAAACGAAAGTCAGATCCCGATTTTCCATCAAATTTTACTGATGGGACATACCTAATATTCTTTTCGTCTAACCAGTCCTTTACATCTTTAAAGAATAGAGTGGCAACACTGCTGCTTGCCAAAGCAAACATGTCATTAACTGATAACATAGCTTGGATAAAATTATTTTTCTTTACAGGAAAGTTTTTAGTATTTGCATTGTTGAATAACTTATTACCCTTTATTAACTGATCGCCAAACACTTGTAGAATTTTGTTAAGAATTTCAAGCTGCTATACACTGTAAAACCCATATTGATAAAGATACGGTGAACAGAGAGGGCAAGCCAGTTGAGCCGACAGGTAAGTGCAGTTTGTCTGCAAAGTCACTAGAAAGATTAAAAGGCTTGTATCTTGATTTGGTAAAAACCGTTGAACGAGCTATCGAAATTACAGATATTGATTTTAGTGTAGGCGAAGGTCTGCGCTCAATCACACGGCAAAAAGAGTTATTTGAGTAAAGCGCTACCACGACAATTAATAGCCGCCATTTAACTGGACACGCTGTATACCTAATCGCACTTGATGAAGACGGCAAGGTTACATGGTATTGGAAATACTATCACCCATTAGCAGCAATGGAACAAGCTGCTAAAGATGTTGGCATGTCGTTTGAGTTGGGCGGCGACTGGAAGGCTTTCAAGGACGGACCACATTATTAATTGCCATGTTCAAAATATCCTAAGTGATCTGACATAATCCCTTCCAACAAGCTGCGCTCTTTTTTTGTGTCTGAGGCAATATTTATTAAGAACTAAGAAATTATTCATATACCATAAAACTAATATCTACTTTATTAATCGACTTTATTTCACTATAATTCATCCTCTTTACTTTTTAATTAAATCAAATTACTGCGACTAGGAAATGAAATATAATGAAAGAAGATACGGAACTTTCAGTTTATGAACTAGGGATAATTCAAAACTCCCTACGAGATCGTATGGTTAACATAGAAGAATTTAGAAATGATTTAGTAACTGATGATGATGAAGCCGAAATGAATGATAATATTGATACATTTAGCGTAGAGCTCATGAGTATAAAAGAAAAGATTACAACAATGATTGATAAGAAAATAGATGATAATTGCCCATAAATATGTAAAAAGTTTTACCGCAGAATCTTCCGCTAAATAAAAAATCCGATCACTTAGGTGATCGGATTTTTTTGGTTTGATTTTGATACCAGTAAGCAACTAAAAAAGTATATCAATGTTTCTTATGATCATTATCAAGCCACTAACGACCATAAGTATGAGCAGCATTATCCTAAACTGACTCACACTCATGCCTGCCAAAAAGCGTTTGCCAATAATATTACCAATAACTGCACCCAGTCCTAGTACAAGCCCATATAGCCAAATCTTGGCAGTGAGTAAACCAAAAAAAGCATAACTACCGATTTGCACCACACCCATAAAAAAAGAGTTGGCAGTTTTGGTGGCAATTAGACTCTCTTTTTCCAGCCCAGCATTCATATAAAAAGGGTTGAGTATAGGGCCGAGACCACCTATCAATGTGCTCATAAAAGCTATGATAAACCCCAAAGGTATAAATCCTATTTTGGGCATATTGAAGGTTTTGCTCACCTTGCCAAATTTATATTGGAAAATGGTAGATACTAAAAATATGCCAACTAATAACTGTATCCAATTGGCATTTAAACGACTAAAAATCAGTGCGGCTAGCCATGCGCCTAAGATTGCACTGGGTACATAATATTTCGTCAATGACCAATCAATGTGATGCCAGAATAGATAAATCCGAGAGCCATTACTGATAAAGGTAGCCAAATTGATCACTGGTGGCGCTGCTGCTGCCCCTAGCATCCAAGAAGTAACTGGTATCAGTAGTATAGCGCCGCCGCCACCAGAGATAACAGAGATGATAAAAGCGACCATACCAGCGATAAACAAGCCTGCTAAATGCCAATTTGGAATCGTTTGTAGTAGGTCTAAAACAATGAACAATATAAAATCCTCTTCCCTGAGTTATATTGAATGATGATTATGTACTTAATTAATATACAGCCTGTAAAATGCTGGGTAGAGGCGTGAATAGATATGTTTGTCCACTCAATAATCGTCCATTTGTTCGCTTGAAAAAAGACAAAAATGTTTAAGAAAACCAGTTAAGGTTTATCAAGTAGGCAAGTAAATATTAGCGGATTATTAATACTAACGGTATCTTTCAGTAATGAAAACAATGATGCAATGTTTTCTATCGTATAGCAAGCCCTACAATCAAGTGCTTTGAAAAGGATGAATATGAGCAATCTAATGAGTGTCACGATAAATTGGTCTTGCAGGCTGTGTCGTCAGGATAAAATAAGCTTAGATTGATTTATAAATATAGACGCACACAAAAAAGCCCAAACGTTTATGACGTTTGGGCTAATCTGTACTGCTATATGGTACCCGGAGCCGGACTTGAACCGGCACGCTATTACTAGCGAGGGATTTTAAATCCCTTGTGTCTACCAATTTCACCACCCGGGCAAAACTTGTAATATCTATAAAGTAATCATTCTACTTGCTAGATAAGTGCTGGCTATTATAAGTGGTTATACTAATAATGCAAGCTAAAATTAACGTAAAGTTAATAAATAATTGGAGGCTGGAGTCGGAATCGAACCGGCGTTAACGGAGTTGCAGTCCGCTGCATGACCACTCTGCCATCCAGCCAATCAAGGTGGACTATATTAGCAAAAATATATTAAATTACAAGTCATTTTTTAATTAAAAACAGGTTATTTGCTCGCTTACCTATATTTAGATGCTATTTGCACCTATTTATACTATAAAAAGTCTTTATAGGCTCTGTGCTGAGCAGGCATCTGATGGCGAACATACAGATTAATACTATCAACTAGGCTTATTTATCGCAGTCTATCATTATCAATTGTGTTTTGATTTTTTAATAGCGTGATAGATTAGAGAAGTCTTATATAGCTTTTTAAGCGTTTAGATAACTTGAATAATACGTCACTCTATCATGACGCAAAAATCCAGCTACGCCCAATCCGTAACGTTCAGCGACGCGAACCGCTGTACTGGTAGGGGCAGACATACCGATTAGCCAAGGGATATGACTACGAATAGATTTTTGCACCAGCTCAATTGATAAACGTGAGGTCATTAGTACACAGCCCACCTCTATTTTCTGACGCAATTGCCAGCCTATCAGTTTATCAAGGGCATTATGACGCCCTACATCTTCAAATAGATACAATTGTTGTTCATGTATCGTAGCGGCTGCATGTACTGCGCCAGTCAATTGATGTGTATGTTGCAACGCATCAACTTTTTGTCGCATGTCCAACAGATACTCAAGACTTGGTATTGCTGCGCTTTTAATTGAATGAATTTGAGGTGTATGAGGCAAGCGCTTTTGTGAATAGCTACTAAGATCGGGCAGTGCTTGTGTCAATCCAGTAATACCGCACATGCCGCATCCTGTGCGTCCTGCTAGTTGACGCCTTTGAGCCTGAATGCGTTGATGACAGCGCTGGCTTAGAACCAGTTCGACCACATAAACGTCGTAATCTTGCAGTTGCTCGGAAATTTGCTCAAAAGTAGCTGGTTCATTACTTTCATCGTCTAAGTCTTGAGCAAATTGTCGGTAACTTGAAATATCAGTCAGCGGTGTAATTTCCCAATCTAATAACTCATGACTATGTCGAATTAGGCCTTCACTAAATAAGAACCCAACTGCTAAGTATTCAAGCTGGTTTGGACTTGCCATCAGTACCGCGTAATGTATGCCATTGATGACAATGGCAACAGCGGCTTCTACTGCTAAAATGGCTGGCTGATTATCAACATAAGGTCGAGCTGCGCCACTGTGATCGTATCTATCTGAAGAATAAGCTTGTTTCTGTGACGAATGGACACGTGCAAGCGGCGTTGTAGACAAGTCTATAACATTAGGTTGCTTATCTGATAAAAATGGCTCATTCGCTTGATTTGTCGCATTGGTCTTGTCTGTCATTATAGGTGGTCACAGTGTTTAATTATCGATAATATCTTTTGCCATTTTTGTTGTAAATCGTCATTACCGAGAGACTCGGCTTTCAAAAACTAAGCAGGGTCTGCCATCTCTGTATTTGCATTCACACGCTGTAAAACCACAGTCGTTGATTTGTAGGCAGGTATATGAGAGTCTGGCGCATGGGTGTCTAAATCAAATAAATCATTACACTCAGGGTAATAAGTCGCTACGGCGTTTGCAGCGATATCCATTTCGGTCAATATTAGTGGTCCTAAAATACGTGCCTGGTCTGTGCTGTCTTTACTTAGGTGTCGGGTTATCATAACCTTATCGCCTTTTTGCCATCCTAGACGGTTCATCTCATCAGGATGCATAAACAGCACATCACGTCGATCGGTGTGACGATAACGATCTTGATAACCAAAAATCATGGTATTAAATTGGTCATGGCTACGAACACTGGTCAACTGCCAAATCTTTTGCTCATTGGCTTGAGTGCCACTGCTTGAGGTTGTAATGTCTGTATCATCTTGAAATGACGACGTTGCCTCTGCCATTTGTGCAGCGACATAAGTAATCGGATATTGCGGTACTTCAAACTGTGCTTTACCGTCACTGGTATTCCATACGCGGTGGCGTGCAGGGTGATACAAATGAAAGCCACGTTCAATCTCACGAATACGTTGATTAAAATTCTCAAACCCACCAATCGCCTGAGCAATATAATCACGAATGACATCAAAATCCTCGCTCATCATTTGCCACGGAATGTTCGAATGATCTTCGAATACATGAGTCGCAAGATCTGCCACAATCTGCGCTTCAGACTTTAAGGTCTCGCTAACGGGTTTCAAATTGCCTTGAGTTCGAACAATCTGACACATAGAATCTTCGATAGTGGCAAATTGCTCACCTTTAGCCGTAATGATGCGTTCAGTACGACCTAAGCAAGGCAGGATAAGATTGTTTGCACCAGGGTATAACATTGTCTCATTGAGCTTGGTTCCCACAAAAATATTCATCTGAGTGGTGGTCAAAGCTTGTTGAATGGCTTTAGTATCAGGCGCTGCCACAGCGTAATTACCACCCATCGCCATAAATACTTTAAGCTTACCAGCAATCAACGCTTTTGCGCCTGTCACGACATCGTAACCGTGCGCTTGCGGCATAGGGTGTTTAAACACCCGTTCAAGACTATCTAGTAGTTTTTGAGCAGGGCGTTCATGGATGCCCATCGTACGGTCACCTTGTACATTGGAATGTCCACGGACTGGAGAAGCACCTGCGCCATCAATACCAATCATACCCATCAGTAGTAATAAGTTAGTAATCATCGCTACATTATCATCGCCTTGCACGTGTTGGGTGATACCCATACCCCATGTGCAAATCGTTGCTGGGCTGTCAGCCACCAGCTGGGCAAGATTGATGATTTCTGCCTGAGTGATACCACAACCACGCTCAATATCTACCCATGATTGCTCAGTAAGCCATTGTTTTAACGGCTCAAAACCCGAAGTATGGGTCGTAATAAAGTCACTATTGATCTTATCGTTTTTAACCAGCCATTTAGCAAGACCTGTCAGTAAAGCTGCATCACCGCCGATTTGAACTTGAACAACCTCGTCAACCATAGTGTCGCTAGAACCCGCTGCCATATGTGTGGGCTTCTGCGGGTTTCTAAATTTACTTAGACCTTGTTCGCGCATAGGATTGATAGAAATAATTCGAGCACCTTTTTCATGAGAATGAGCAAGCATTTCAAGCATACGAGGATGGTTGGTTGCTGGGTTTTGACCAAACATCAATATCAGTTTTGCTTGCCCAAAATCTTCTAATTTTACGGTGGCTTTACCAACGCCCAATTGTTTGCTTAGCATCACTGAGGTGGGTTCGTGGCACATGTTCGAGCAGTCTGGCAAGTTATTGGTGCCAAAACAGCGCACAAATAACTGATACATGAAAGCGGGTTCATTGGTAACCCGACCTGAGGTATAAAATAACGCCTCATCTGGCGAATGAAGCTGCTTTAGCTGGGCTGCAATACGTTCATAAGCGGCTTCCCAAGAAATCGCTACATAGCGATCTTGCGTTGCATCATAATAGACAGGTTCTGATAGGCGGCCAATATGTTCTAGCTCGTAGCCTGACCATTGTTGTAACTCGGTGACCGTATGTTTTGCAAAAAAGGCTGCATCTGCTTTGGTAGTCATGGTTTCACTAGCGATGACTTTGATGCCATTTTCGCAAACATCGAGGGTTTTATGCGAATTATGATCAGGCCATGCGCAACCTGGGCAGTCAAACCCACCTTGGGGCTGATTGCTTTTTAACACACTCACACTGCCTCGCAAAAAAGTTTTATAGTCCATCAATTTACGAGTAGAAGAGAATAGGGCGGGCCAACCAGCAGCAGGATGGTTATAAACAGGAATTTTACGCATGACAGATCTCACAGATGAATAGCGATATATAACAACTATATCCCTATGAGGAAAAGTTTTATACGATTATTAACTATAGATAACAAAAAAACCTCCAAGAAAAAAGTGTTTTCTTGAAGGTTTATAGCGTGCTTATACGTTGAAAAAAATAATGCATTGAAAAAAGATAGTACGTCAATAAAAGCTGGCAAAACATCAGCTTACTGATAAACGTTTATAACGATTATCTTTATATAGCTTAGCTTAAAATCAAACTGTCATCTTCAACTTTTTCACCGCGCGTTTGCTCAAACATATCGAGTAAGTCATGCACTGTCATACCTTTACGAATATCGCCTGACACATCTAGTACGACTTGACCTTGGTGCAGCATCACCGTTCTAGTACCATGCGCCAATGCCTGCTGCATGGAATGTGTAACCATCATAGTAGTCAGTTTGTTGTCCGTCACAATCTTATCAGTTAACTCCAAAACAAAAGCCGCTGTTTTTGGATCAAGCGCTGCTGTATGCTCATCAAGCAACAGGATTTTAGAGGGCTGTAAGGAGGCCATGAGTAAGCTGACGGCTTGACGTTGACCACCTGATAACAAGCCCATGCGATCGGTCAGACGGTTTTCCAGTCCCAGTTTTAGCACCGACAACTTTTCTCTAAACAAATCACGATTGTTTTGATTGAGTGCAAAACTCAAGCCACGCTTACCACCACGCTTATAGGCCAGTGCCATATTTTCTTCGATGGTTAATGCTTCACAAGTCCCCGCCATCGGGTCTTGGAATACACGAGCCACCCAATGAGCGCGCTGATGTGCCGTCTTTTTAGTAACATCAATACCATTCAATAAGATTGAGCCACTATCGACACGTGTGGTACCACTAACGGCGTTCAAAAAAGTTGATTTACCAGCACCATTGGTACCGATGACGGTCACAAATTCACCATCTGCAATATTTAGGTCGATACCACGTAATGCAGGGTTTTCAATGGGCGTTCCAGGATTAAAGGTCAACCGCAAATCTGTAGCTTGCATCATAATAATTATTCCTTATGGTTGCACATTGACATTAAGCCCGAACTTTACGACTTAAAAATTTAGTTTTGGCTTTTGGTAATACCAGAGCCAAGACCACGAGTAACGCTGTAATCAAGTTCAAATCTTGTGGACCAAAACCGATGCTACGCAGGGTTTGACTGGACAGCGCGACCTGAATAAAGAGTTTGTATAGCACCGCACCGACTACCACTGCAAAAGTAATTAACCAAATCCGCTTAGCAGGAATAATAGTCTCACCAATGATAACGGCTGCCAAACCAATGACAATCGTACCAATACCGATGGATATGTCTGCGCCACCTTGGGTCTGCACAAATAACGCGCCAGCCAACGCTATCAAACCGTTAGAGATTGCCATACCAATAATGGTCATCCACGACGTATTGATACCTTGAGCCTGTGCCATTCTGAGGTTTGAGCCAGTAGCACGCATGGATAAGCCAGTTTCAGTACTATAAAACCAGTTTAAGAATAACATGGCTAATAGTACAACAGTGCCGATAATTAGACAGCGCATCCAATAACCGTTGCCATCGGACACTAACGTACTAAACACGGTGGTTTCGCCCAATAGCGGCAAGTTTGGCGCACCCATGATGCGTAGATTGACAGAATATAGCGCGACCATCACCAAGATACTGGCAAGTAATTGCAAAATTCCAAGCTTGACGTGCAACCATGCAGTGACAATACCGGCGACTGAACCTGCCAGCATACCAAACGCACAGGCAAGCCATGGATTGATACCAGCGATAATAGAAATACCAGCGACTGCACCGCCAAGTGGAAAACTACCATCAGCAGTCAAGTCAGGAAAGTCGAGAGTACGAAATGAAATAAGCACACCAAGTGCTACTAGGCCATAAATCAGACCGCTTTCAAGCGCACCAAAAAAAGCAATTAAGGACATAAGAGATCAGTAAGTCATAACCAAGCGTTTAGCAAATAACGTTGTCGCTATTCATAGAGTGAAGCAACCAAAAAAACCAGTGCTGTTTGATCTATGAATCAAGTTATCTAAACGGCTGAGCGGTGAATTTAACAGATTAAGCAATCTGCGGTTAGGGTAAACCAAAACATATCAAAAAGAAGCCCAGCCTACTGATTCATAGCTGGGTTTCTTATAGTAAATACTTGGTATTCTAGCGTAAGAGTAGATAATGGATGACAACGTGATCACAACCACCAGCTACCTTTTTTTGCTATGAAAAGCCAAGTATGAATGTGCGTTATTCTACCACTTCTTTTGCTTTATCGATAACCGCTTGTGACAAAGTAATGCCTTCTTCTTTAGCATGCTTTGGACTGACATACAGGTCTAACATTTGTGGAGTGTAGACAGGAATAGCGCCTGCTTTTTCACCATTCAAGATACGGACAACGATTTTGCCAGTTTCGCGACCGAGATTGTAATAATTCACACCCAATGCTGCCACCGCACCGCGCTCAACTGAACTGGTGTCTGAAGCAATAAGTGGGATTTTACTTTCTTTGGCGATTTGATAGAGCGACTCGTAAGCCGATACCACATTATTGTCGGTTGAGGTATAAATCATGTCAACCTTACCCTCAAGGCTACGTGCTGCCATCGCAATGTCATTACTACGCTGAGCTGGTGCTTCGTGCACATTGATGCCAAGTGGCGTTAATTTTTCTTTTAGATTTTTTAAGATGATGGTTGAGTTCACCTCACCTGGGCTATAAACATAACCGACATTTTTCAAATCAGGAATGATTTGACGCATCAATTCGATCTGTGGTTCATACGGTAGCGCATCTGATGCGCCTGTCACGTTGGTACCAGAGCCATCAAGCTTGGGTACTAATTTGGCAGCGACTGGATCAGTGACCGCTGAGAATACCAGAGGGATGCTGCTGGTTGAGGCAGCAACAGACTGAGCAGACGGGGTTGCGATAGCGACGATCACATCTGGCGCATCGGCAACGAACTGCTTCGCAATCTGTCCAGCAGTTGCTGTATTGCCTTGGGCGCTTTGGAAGTTGACAGTCAAGTTTTCACCGTCTTTAAAGCCTGCTTCATTCAACTCGTCTATGACACCTTTGCGTACATCGTCAAGTGCTGGATGTTCAACAATAGCGGTAATAGCGACCGTCTTCATCTCTGTTGCAGCATCGCCAGTAGCAGCATCTGTCGCACCGGTATCTTGTGCTGACTGGTTACAACCCGTCAAGATAGCGGTACAAACGCCGCCCAATAATAGCGCCTTGCTAAATTTAAAATGACCAAAACGATTTTGATACAACATAGGTTTCACTCCTGAAATAATAATGTGTCCGTACATTATTGAATAAATAAAAGTTCATACAGGCCCTCTAAAAAGACAGCCACTATCTAAAGGTTATTTCTCAGCACTTTGCGCTTTTTTATCGACATTGATGGCATTTTTTAATAAATCATCTGTCAAATTGACGCCTTGCTCAGCCGCATGTTTCGGGCTTGCATATAACGTTAGGGTGTTCATGACTTCCGGCTTAATGGTATTGACGGCCTCACCATTTAACACTCTATAAACCATCTTGCCTGTCGTGCGACCAAAGTCATAATCATTGACGCCCATTGCAGCAGTCGCACCTCGTCTGACACTAAATTCGTCTGAGGCAATGACGGGAATTTTTAGCTCATTAGCAGCGCCAGCCATCGCTTCGAAAGCAGATACCACATTATTGTCTAATGAAGTGTAAATAACATCAGCACGGCCAGATAGGCTACGAGTTGCCATGGCAACGTCTGTTGGGCGATTGGCAGTGACATCTAATATGGTTAGTCCACGTGCTGTGGCTGCTTTTTTAAGCTGGTTGAGCACGACGACAGAGTTTACTTCGCCTGGGCTATAAACGTAACCAATGGTTTTGGCATTGGGTACGATTTTTTGGATATTATCTAGCTGTGGCTCAATCGGTAGCTGACTAGAAAGCCCGGTCACATTAGATTGGATTGGCACCTCGTTTTCATCGATGAGCTTTGCCGCCACAGGATCTGAGATGGCTGTATAAATGACAGGAATCGTCTTGGTTGACGCTACAATAGATTGAGCAGATGGCGTCGAGATGGCGACGATAGCATCTGGGTTGTCTCCTGCAAACTGTTTTGCAATCTGACCTGCTGTCGCTGTATTGCCCTGAGCGCTTTGAAAGTTAACAGTTAAATTTTGGCCTTCAACGTAGCCACTCTCTGCGAGCTCATCAATAATGCCGCGACGCATCTCATCTAATGACGGATGCTCGACAATTTGGGTGATGGCTAACGTTTTGGCAGGCTTGTCAGTATCAGCAGCTGCGCTTTCATTGGTAGCAGCAGTATCGGTTGCGTTCGAGCAGCCAATCAGTCCAAGAGTGACACTGATAGCAGCACCGAATAGGCTTAGGCGTAAAGGAGAAGCAATAGTCATTATTAGGTGAACTCGTCGGTTATATCAGTTTTGGAAACCAAGCCAATAGGTTTAGTCGTACTAAGCGCACTGATGATTGCGCTTATGCATGTCTTTGTTGGCTTGCGTTTTACAAATGATATTGGAAAATGCAGGTTAGCCGAGTCAATACTATATTGATGTCAAAGCTGATGCCAAAATAGTAGGCTAACAATAAGGTAATCGTTCCATCGATCATTATGTTTATATTATGACAGTAATGTAAGTTATCGCAATAAAAAATTAAAGCGTATTCGTCACAGGTATTATTTATGCCAGTCTTGTCAGTTTTACGGCCTAATCTTTCATTTATTTTACTAATAAAAAAAGATGCCGCTTAGGACATCTTTTTTATGACTTCACATCGGGTAGAGTTATTAAGCCAAAGTGTCGCCAACGACACAAGCATCAGGCAATGTGACGACTGTTAAACCCGTTTTTGGATTGCCAGTTGATAGCACCATGCCTTCTGAGATACCAAATTTCATCTTGCGCGGCGCAAGGTTGGTGACGCAAATCACCTTTTTACCAAGCAGCTGCTCAGGCTCATAAAATTTACGAATACCACTGAACACATTACGTGGCTTTTCTTCGCCAACATCCAAGGTGAACTGTAGTAGTTTATCAGCACCTTCTACGTGATTGCATTCTAAGACGTGCGCTACTTTCATCTCGACTTTGGCAAAGTCTTCGATACCGATATAGTCAGTCTGTTCAGTCTCGATGGGTGCAGGCTGCTGGTTTTGCTTGACTGGCGTACTGTCTTCGCTAGTCGCTAGTGATGCGGCTTGTGTCAACGACGTTTTTGAATCTTCTACCATCGCAGTGATGTCTTTTTCTTCAATACGCTGCATCAAGGGTTTGAACTTATTGATTTTATGTCCAAGCAACCACTCGTTGCGGCTGGCAAAGCTTAAATCATCAATATTCAAAAACTCTTTGGCATTATTTGTCAGCTCAGGCAGTACTGGCGCAAGATAGACCATCAATTGACGGAAGATATTAATCGCCACCGAGCAAACGTCTTGTACTTCTTGCTCAGTGCCTTCCTGTTTTGCTAGTGACCAAGGTTTTTTACCATCGATATATTCGTTGGCTTTGTCCGCACATTGCATGATTAAGCGCATCGCACGTGAGAACTCACGATTTTCATAAGCCGCGGCAATCTCATCGCCAGTTTTGGTGATGTCTTCTAAAAGCTCAGGCTCTACGCAAACCTCTGACAGCATGCCATCGTATTTTTTGACCAAGAAACCCGCGCTACGACTGGCAATATTGACCACTTTACCGACCAAGTCAGAGTTGACCTTTTGCATAAAGTCTTCTAAGTCAAGGTTGATATCCTCGACTTTGTCAGACAGCTTACTGGCAAAGTAATAACGCAGGTACTCAGGATGCAAGTGCTCAGCGTAAGTTTCGGCTTTGATAAAGGTGCCGCGCGACTTACTCATTTTTTCGCCATTGACCATCAAGAAACCATGAGCAAAAACGCCCGTTGGTGTACGGAACTCACTACCCGCAAGCATGGCTGGCCAAAATAGAGCATGGAAATAAACGATGTCTTTACCGATGAAGTGATAAACTTCAGTTTTGTGCTCGTTTTCTTGCATCCAGTAACGGTCAAAATCCAGCGCGTTTTCAGTACCTACGCGTTTATCACATAGGTTTTTAAAGCTTGCCATGTAGCCGACTGGCGCATCGAGCCAGACATAAAAGTATTTGTCCGGCTCATCACTTGGCGTATCTGGAATTTGAAAGCCGAAGTAGGGCGCATCACGTGAGATATCCCAGCTGGCAAGTCCAGCATCAAACCATTCCTGTAGTTTGTTAGCGACTGATGTTTGTAGACGACTGTCACTGCGTGTCCAGTCTTTTAAGAACTGCTCAAACTCAGGCAAATCAAAGAAATAATGCTTAGAAGTTTTGAGTACAGGCGTTGCATCAGACAACGTTGAGTGCGGATCTTTCAGATCTGTCGCATCATAAGTGGTGCCACAAACTTCACAGTTATCGCCGTACTGGTCTGGTGAATCACACTCTGGGCAAGTTCCTTTGACAAAACGATCTGCTAGAAACAACTGCTTTTCTGGATCAAAAAGTTGCTCAACATCTTTTGTACTGATATGGCCAGCATCATTAAGGCGACGATAAATCAGCTCAGAGAATTGCTTGTTTTCTTCAGAATGCGTGGAGTGGTAATTATCAAAATCAATCAAAAATTTACTGAAATCTGCTTCGTGCGACGCTTTCACTGAAGCAATTTGCGCCTCTGGTGTTACGCCGTTGGCTTCTGCCTTGAGCATGATTGCCGTACCGTGTGCATCATCCGCGCAGACATAGGTGACTTGATGGCCTTGCGCTTTCATTGCGCGTACCCAAATGTCTGTCTGAATATATTCTACAAGATGCCCCAAATGGATATGGCCATTGGCGTAGGGCAGCGCACTGGTTACTAGAATCTCACGCACTTTCATCACCTATATTTTTATATAAACGGGTTGGTTATCAAACGTTGTTAGCCATTTATGGCTATCAGACGCGATATTATCAATGCTAAAAACTTCCAAAAACGAAGAAAGTTTAAAAAGTGTGCCTATGATACCGTAATTCGACCACCTTTGTGATGTTCCTCTTTAATTAATACAGTAATGGACGCTATACAGCATAGGCATTATTTCTTACTTATTAGGCAGGGTTGATGGGCTTTAGCCGTTTTTATATTTGATAAAATTACTATAAAAACCCACTTAGCAAGCTGCTAAGTGGGTTTTTTGTTCGCATATAAATTCTTAATAATGGAGAAGCGCTGAAAAATTTACATGAATTTTAAAATGAGCCAAACATCGTTCCTAAGATAATAATAATGGTTACCGCTACTAATGGGATTATGATGGTGACCATGGCCAAGTTCAAATAAGATTGCTTGTGTGTTAAACCACAGATTGCCAGTAAGGTAATGACAGCGCCACTATGAGGGAGCGTGTCCAAACCACCTGCTGCCATGACAGCCACACGGTGCATCAGCTCAGGGTCAATACCTGCATTGACCGCCATTCTGAGGTAATCTTCTCCCAAAGTCGACAGAGCAATACTCAAACCACCAGAGGATGAGCCCGTGATACCAGCCAGCGTGGTCATCGCAACCGCCTCTGAGATAAGTGGATTATCTGGCGTCAAATTAAGGATACTATCACGAATGATAATAAAACCTGCCAATGAGGCAATGACGGCACCATAGCCCACTTCCGAGGCAGTATTAAAAATAGGTAGCATGGAATCATAAGTACCACGGTTGATGGTTTTTTGTAGGTTGTTCCAATGCCCGATACGTAGCAGAATCAATACCACACAAGCTACGATCAAGGAGATAATAATCGACCATAATCCGAGTGAACCTGCGATATTCAAGTCTGGGAACTGGGTTTGTAGAGGGGTAAAATCCATCGACGGGAAAACCGCATACGTCAATAAGGCGTTTAGGGCGATAACCAGCACCAGTGGAATCATGGCAACGATAAATGACGTGTGCTGAGTAGTTAATGCTTCAGTTTTTTTAACTTCTTTTGTACTACTGCCAAGACTGCCTGTGTCTTCCTCATCATGCTGACCGTAGCCTTCACCTGCCGCATTGGCTTTTCTAGCGCGAGTCTGCAACCATAACCAGCCGCCAATAAACATAATAGTACCGCCGATGATGCCCAGTACAGGCGCAGCGAATACGTTGGTATTATAGTAAGGAATCGGAATAGCGTTTTGAATGGCAGGCGTGCCGGGCAATGCCGTCATGGTAAAGGTAAAAGAGCCCAAAGCAATGGCTGCTGGAATCAAGCGTTTAGGTATATCGGCGGCTTTGAATAGATCTTTGGCAATAGGATAGATAGCAAACGCTACGACAAATAATGACACACCGCCGTAGGTCAAAATCGCACAAACTAAAATAACGGCTAAAATGGCCTTACTGGCACCAAGCTTCTCAACCACTGTATTGGCAATAGCTGTGGCTGCGCCAGAGTCTGCCATCAAACGCCCAAATAGCGCTCCCAGCAAGAAAATCGGGAAAAATTTGAGCAAAAATCCACTCAGTGCGCTCATAAAGACGTCGGTATAGGCAGGAATACTACTTAAAAAATCCCCTGACAGTAATACCGCTAGTACCGCCATAATCGGTGCTAAAATCAACACTGAGTAACCGCGGTACGCGAAGAACATCAATAATAATAAAGTAATGACAATAGCAAATGTGCTAAACATAATCGCCCTCCTTGGCAAAGTTAAAGCATTGAGAAGGCAAAGCCTATGATCACAAGTCAACAGAATGGATAATAACAGACGGATTCACTGTGTATTGCTAAATAGCAATCTAGACTGATACGATGTTGACCTACCATATACTGAGCACTTCCTTTAGCTCGGACACCTGCAATCTTATTTTCTAGTCGCTGCGGGAATAATATGGTAAGTTAGCATAAATATTCAATACATGATATATCGATATAAAGTGTATTAATATAATGTTAAGTATGGATAAAACTATGAATTGAGTATTGATAAAATTATTAGAAGTAACGGAAGAAAGCAAAAATCAATGATGATTGAGCAGCCTCAATAACAAAGAATAGACTTGCAAGGAGATAAGCATGAGTCAACCAAAAGTATATAGCAGTGCTAAAGAAGCGTTAAAAGATGTCGTAAGTAGTGGTCAAACGCTTGCTATTGGCGGCTTTGGTCTGTGCGGTATTCCCGAAGTATTGATTGAAGCACTGCGTGATAGTGGTGTAAAGGATTTAACCTGTATCAGTAATAACGCAGGTGTCGATGAGTTTGGTTTGGGATTGTTATTACAAACCCGTCAGATCAAAAAAATGATCTCCTCTTATGTTGGTGAAAATAAAGAATTTGAGCGTCAATACTTAGCAGGGGAGCTTGTGGTAGAGTTGACACCGCAGGGCACATTGGCTGAAAAACTTCGTTCGGGCGGTGCGGGTATTCCTGCATTTTATACGGCAACTGGCGTGGGCACTCTTGTGGCTGAAGGTAAAGAGACGCGTGATTTTGATGGTCGCACCTATGTTCTTGAGCATTCATTACGTGCGGATGTGGCACTCATCAAAGCGCAAAAAGCAGACAAAGCGGGTAACCTCATATTTAATAAGACCGCTCGTAACTTTAATCCAGATTGTGCGATGGCAGGTAAAATTACCATTGTTGAAGTAGAAGAGATCGTAGAGGTTGGTACCTTTGATCCTGATGAGATTCATTTGCCAGGTATATTTGTGCAACGTATCGTATTGAACAGTACGCCTGAAAAGCGCATTGAAAAAACCACGACCAAAGCAGTCGAAGGCGGTTAGCGTTCTTAAAGTTATCGGGTAGTACATTAAAATATTGCTAAATTAATAATATAACATTGTAATAATAAGGAAGTTAACATGGCATGGACAAGAGAGCAGATGGCACAGCGTGCCGCAAAAGAGCTAAAAGACGGTTATTATGTCAATTTAGGAATTGGTCTACCAACGCTTGTGGCCAATTATATTCCTGAAGATGTGGATGTATGGTTACAGTCAGAAAATGGTCTGCTAGGAATTGGCGAGTTTCCAACCTTAGAGAACGTCGATGCTGATTTGATTAATGCTGGCAAACAAACCGTCACTGCAAAATCAGGGGCCAGTTATTTTAGTAGCTCAGAATCGTTTGCGATGATTCGAGGGGGTCATGTCAATCTTGCAATACTAGGAGCTATGGAGGTCTCAGAGCAAGGCGATCTTGCTAACTGGATGATTCCTAAAAAAATGGTCAAAGGCATGGGCGGCGCTATGGACCTGGTCGCTGGCGTACAGCGAGTGATCGTACTGATGGAACAGGTCAATAAACACGGCGATCCAAAGATTCTTGCCAACTGTGAGCTACCACTGACTGGCAAAGGTGTGGTTGACCGTATCATCACTGAGCTTGCGGTACTAGATGTCACAGAAAACGGCCTAAAGCTGGTTGAATTGGCAGACGGTGTTAGCTTTGATGAGTTGCAAGAAAAAACCCCTGTTAGCATTGCTCAGTAGATATTTTGCTTTCAAGATTTTTACTGATTTTGATCCTATTGGACTTTATAGCTACTAGA
Source organism: Psychrobacter sp. 1176_08 (assembly GCF_052850615.1). NCBI lineage: Bacteria > Pseudomonadati > Pseudomonadota > Gammaproteobacteria > Moraxellales > Moraxellaceae > Psychrobacter > Psychrobacter sp. 1176_08. The sequence goes on along the minus strand of NZ_VXCU01000009.1, from coordinate 62,875 downwards.
TATAGCCACTAGATTTTAGTGACTTATTTATCTGCCTACTGACGTTTATGGTTCAAATGTTATTGTTTAACAAGCTTTCATCCATTTTATTAAGGAAAATATATGGCGACCCAATTACAACAGGATTTGATGGGCAAGGTAGCTTTAGTCACTGGTGCAGCAAGCGGTATCGGGCGCGATATTGCTGATACTTACGCTCAAGCAGGGGCAGCGGTTGGCATCGCAGACATAGACGTTGATGCCGCTCAGCAGGCTGTTGATACTATCGAAGCTCGTGGTGGCAAAGCATTAGCCATCGCGATGGATGTGACGTCGGAAACTGCCGTTAACGATGGGGTGCAAAAATTGGTTGATACCTTTGGTAGTATTGATATTTTGGTCTCCAATGCAGGTATTCAAATTATTAATCCCATCCACAAAATGAGTTTTACTGACTGGAAAAAAATGCTAGATATTCATTTGGATGGCGCCTTCTTGACTACTAAAGCGGCTTTGCAACATATGTATAAAGACGACAAGGGCGGCACGGTTATTTACATGGGCTCAGTACATTCGCATGAAGCATCACTATATAAAGCACCTTATGTGACGGCCAAACATGGTTTGCTTGGACTGTGCCGTGTACTTGCAAAAGAAGGGGCTGAGCATAATGTACGTGCGCATGTCATTTGTCCAGGATTTGTCAAAACGCCTTTGGTTGAGAAGCAAATTCCGCAACAAGCAGCTGAAAAGGGGATTAGTGAAGAATCAGTCGTTAACGACATCATGCTAGTAAATACAGTCGATAAGGAATTCACGACTGTCGATGATATTGCACAACTGGCCTTGTTTTTAGCAGCGTTCCCGAGCAATGTCTTCACTGGACAATCTATTGTTGCCAGTCATGGTTGGTTTATGAATTGATACCTTGTTGATAAATGTCTGTTACTGGTGTCAAACCACAAGGTCATTCCTACTGGCGTTGTGGTTTTTTTATGTCTGCAATTAAGCTACACTGTCACGAGAAAAGGTTTGGACAAAAGGCTTGTCAGCTATATCGTTGTTAATATTAGAGTAGTGCTTGATTTGTCTTGCCATACCAACCCACTTGTATAGGTAGTAACGGTAGCTATGTTTAATTTTATGAAGAAAAAAACCAACTCAGAACCTGAAACGCCGCAACAAAAAGCAGAGCGAGATAGTGCCGTTGATAAAGTACTACTCGGTTATGAAATTGGCATGGTGAGTATCGCGACCATGGTCACAGGTCTTGAACGTAAGGGTGACCAGCTTACTTTGGATTTGCGCCTACCTCAAAACAGTCGCCCTGAAAGCATTCAACAGGAACTGGGACAACTTCTTCAACCGCATGGAATTAAGACCATACATATGAACGTACGTTTGCCTGCCCCAGAAAAAGGAGCAGGATCGACCTTACCAAAACCCATGCCAAAGACAACCAATGCCATGGATAATCAAAGCCATTCATCTGCAACCAACAATGCCAATGCTGAACCACCAATTACTAAGTCAGCACCAACACAAGCATCATTGGCGGCGCATCCACGCATACGTCATATCATTGTCGTGGCATCAGGCAAAGGCGGCGTCGGTAAATCAACCACGACCGTCAATATTGCGCTAGCATTGCAAAAACTTGGCAACCGTGTTGGTGTGCTTGATGCAGACATTTATGGGCCTAGTATGCCAACGATGTTGGGTGTAGATAGCGTAAAACCTGAGTTGGAAAATGAGCAGTTCGTCCCTGTTAATGCGCATGGCTTAGCGATGCTATCGATTGGTAGCCTGCTGGATGGTGATAATACACCTGTTGCTTGGCGCGGTCCTAAAGCGACGGGGGCCTTGATGCAGCTATACAATCAAACCAATTGGCCGCAGCTAGACTACTTGGTGATTGATATGCCGCCAGGAACAGGTGATATTCAACTGACATTGGCGCAGCGCATTCCAGTGACAGGTGCTGTGATTGTCACAACGCCCCAGCATGTTGCGCTACTCGATGCGCAAAAAGGCATTGAGATGTTTAACAAAACAAATATTCCTGTGCTTGGCGTGGTTGAGAATATGGCTCTACATACCTGTAGCAACTGCAATCATACCGAAGCCATCTTTGGTACAGGTGGTGGCGAACGAATCGCTGAGCAGTATCAGGTGCCTTTATTGGGGCAGTTGCCGCTCGCTAGTGGCATTCGTGCCCAAGTGGATAAAGGGGAGCCGAGTGTATTGGCTGACGATGAATTTGCGTCATATTATGTGAACATCGCTAAAAATATTGAAACCAATATTGATAAATTTGCCAAGCCCGTTGATGACAAGCGAATTTTTTGAGGTTTGAAACGCTTAATTAAAAAATACGTTTATACAGAAAACTGTTTTATAAGGTCATAAGGTTTTAAGTCATTGCGACCCTATAAATTGAGTCATCAATTCCGTATAATCGTCGCTACTAAATATTTGCTAAGGAATAACAATGTCTATCAAATCTGACCGCTGGATTCGTAAAATGGCCGAAGAGCACGGCATGATTGAGCCATATGAACCAGGTCAAGTACGTTTTAATGATGATGGCGAACGTTTGGTGAGTTACGGCACTTCAAGCTATGGTTATGACGTGCGCTGTGCCCCTGAATTCAAAGTATTTACCAACGTTCATTCAGTTGTCGTTGACCCTAAAAACTTTGATGAAAAAAGCTTTATAGATATTGTGGGTGACGAGTGTATTATCCCGCCTAACTCGTTTGCGCTAGCACGTACGATGGAGTATTTCCGTATTCCACGCGACGTATTAACTATTTGTCTCGGCAAATCAACGTACGCGCGCTGCGGTATCATCGTCAACGTCACGCCGCTTGAGCCTGAGTGGGAAGGACACGTCACCTTAGAGTTTAGCAACACAACCAATTTACCAGCGCGTATTTATGCGGGGGAAGGCGTAGCACAAATGTTGTTCTTCCAAAGTGATGCTGACGATGTGTGCGAGACGAGTTACAAAGATCGTGGTGGTAAGTATCAAGGTCAGCGCGGTGTGACGTTACCTAGAACGTAATGGATACATTGATGTCTTAATTCATTTACAGGTTTTAATTTGTTTAAAGACACAAGAAAAAAGCCAGCCATATCAAATATGGCTGGCTTTTTTCTTATAGGGAACTGATTATTTTAGAACTTTTAAACCAGCTTTATTATCACGCTTAGGTTTAGGAGCGGCAGTCGTCTTTTTAGAAGTCGTTACTGACTCTTCTTCAGGCTGATAGTTTTCGTATTCATTCGGGTCAAAAAACATACCTTGCGAATTTTCTTTTGCATAAATGCCCATGACTGCTGTGAGTGGCACCCAAATCTCTTGTGATACACCGCCAAAGCGAGCACTAAAATTGATATAGTCATTTTCCATACTCATGTTACCAGTGGCACGGCTGGCAATATTTAGTACGATACGACCATCTTGCACATGCTCTGTTGGAATCTGTACGTTCTCAGCAGTGGCATCGACCATTAAGTACGGGGTAAGATCATTATCTTCTATCCATTGATATAGCGCGCGCACCATATAGGGACGGGTTGGAGTAATAGAGGTAATTTCGCTCATTGTTTGGCTTCCTATATTGATTGCATTAAATGATTACGGTTGAAGTAATGGTTTCAGTTTTGCGTTAATTTACCAAGGATTCATATTCTTTATTGTTTTTTATTTTAAGGCAGTGATGTCTAACTGTCTAATCAGCGCACACTTTTTTGAAAACTATCTCGCTCAAAAACCCGTTTCTGATACTCAAATAACGGACGACTAATAGCACGTGGCAATTCAATCTCCATCTCTTCGAGTCGCCATAATAAAGGGGCTAGCAAAACATCGCACCAACCAAACTCATCCGCCATAAAATAAGATTTATGAGCGAACAAAGGTGATAGGGTAATTAAAGAATCACTTAATTGTTTTTTAGCCATCGCTGCCTGCGCTTTATTGAAGCTATCCGGATGCGTCAGTAAGCGTTTACCAAGTGATAGCCAATCACGCTGAATGCGCCAAGCCAGCTGCCGGAACTGCGCGCGCTCTTGTGGTGTTTCAGGTAATAACTTATTTGTGTGGTAACGTTCTTCAAGATACTCAAAAATGACGTTAATTTCGTAGAGTGCAATTTCGCGCTGCTGCAAGACAGGCAAAGTATGATAAGGATTGAGCTCGGTTAAGTCTTCAGGACGCTCAGAGTGCAGGCGTGATAAATAGTAAGCAAGCTTTTTTTCTTCAAGTAATAGGCGTACCACATGACTGTCGTAGCCGTCATCAGCGTATAAAATTAGCTGACTGCTTGGTATGTCATTCGCATCAATCATGAAAGCCTAATGTTAGTAGTAAAGCCTGTCATCGTAAACAAAGTCGCCTTATTTATCAAGGTAACGTACGTAAACATTGCTTGTCAGCCCCTTATTTATCTACTTCTTTTATAAGATACGTGTTATTCAGGCACAAAAAAGGCACTACCAATGTAGTGCCCAATCTTATCTATAACATCTATATATTCAATATTTAGTTATTTTACGTCTTTCCAGAATTCTTTATTCAATAAGTAGACTGGGATTAGTAAAACAAGTAAGAATAAAATAACAAAGAAACCAATCACTTGACGGTCATGACGTGCTGGCTCTGCCATCCATGCCATAAAGTTAACTAAGTCACCAACCTCGCTTTGAAACTCTTCGGCACTCAACTGCTCTTGCATATTGTGTAATACATGAGGCATTGCTGCATTTTGTAGCACTAAGTTATTAGCGCCCCAAGGACGGCTTGGATCTTCATAAAACGAGAGTAGGTAAGTATATACCCAGTCATCACCACGCAGTCTCGTCTCCAATGATAAATCTGGAGGCGCTGCGCCAAACCATGATGCCTGTACTTCAGGATCAATCTCAGCGTCGATATGGTCACCAATTTGATCGGTCGTTACCATCAGGTACTTCTCGACCAGCTCTGGCGGTATCTCTAAGTCTTTAGCAATACGAGAGTGACGAACATACTTGGCTGAGTGACAACCCGCACAGTAGTTCATAAAAGTTTTCGCACCGTTTTGTAATGAGCCCTTATTGGTAAAATCAATAGGGGCTGTGCTACAAGCTAAATGCTCTTCAACACCTTCAGCGTTCACGAATGTACCACATCCGTGACCACCAGCTGCCAGTGCCGTACCAGCAGTCAAGGTCAATGTCGCGCCTAAGCCTAGACCAGCTAAGGATTTAATTAGCGTGCTCATCAGTGACCTCCGGTAACGCGTTCTGGTGGCTGTTTACACTTCTCAATGGCAGTGTAGAACGGCATCAATAAGAAGAACAAGAAATATAGAATAGTAAACACGCGAGCCATGATAGTAGCTGTTGGTGTTGCAGGCGTTGCACCTAAGTAGCCCAAGACGATAAAGCTAATGGCAAAGATAGTAAGTGCAATTTTAGATAAAATACCTTTATAACGCATCGAGCGTACAGGTGATCTATCAAGCCAAGGTATTAAGAATAATACAGCAATAGCAGCACCCATGGCGATAACACCGCCAAGCTTATCTGGAACCGCACGCAAGATGGCATAGAAGGGCGTGTAGTACCATACTGGTGCAATATGCGCTGGTGTTTTCAGGGAGTTGGCCGTCTCAAAGTTTGGTGGCTCAAGGAAGAAGCCGCCGCCTTCTGGGAAGAAGAATACCACTGCAAAGAAACAGATAAAGAAGACTACGATACCAACCATATCATGCACAGTGTAGTACGGGTGGAACTCAATACCGTCTAATGGCACACCGTTTTTGTCTTTTAGCTTCTTGATATCGATACCATCAGGATTGTTTGAACCCACATGGTGTAGCGCCACAATATGCATAAACACCAAGCCCACCAATACTAATGGGATAGCAACCACATGTAGAGCAAAAAAGCGGTTTAGGGTAATGCCTGAAATAATATAGTCACCACGTACCCACTCAGCAAGACCGTCACCAATGACTGGTAGCGCTGCAGGAAGGTTCAAAATAACCTGTGCACCCCAAAATGACATGTTGCCCCAAGGGAGTAGGTATCCAAAGAAACCTTCTGCCATAAGCGCTAAGTAAATACCCATACCGATGAGCCAAATAAGCTCACGAGGTTTTTGGTATGAGCCGTATAGTAGCGCTCTAAACATATGCAAATACACTACGACGAAAAACGCAGAGGCGCCTGTCGAGTGCATATAGCGGATTAGCCAGCCGCCTTTTACATCACGCATGATATATTCAACAGACGCAAATGCTCCTTCGGCACTTGGGTTGTACATCATCGTAAGCCATATACCGGTCACCAATTGGTTGACCAATACAATCATCGATAGCACGCCGAAAAAGTACCAAAAGTTAAAGTTCTTTGGTGCATAGTACTTTGACATATGGTATTCATAGGTTTCTGTCGCTGGAAAACGCGCGTCCACCCAGTGCATTAACTTTTTACCCATACTCATATTAAGCCTCCCCAACCGTCAAAATGGTACCATCCATACCATATTCTGGGACGGGTAAATTAAGCGGTGCAGGAACGCCACTATATACGCGGCCTGCTAAGTCATATTTTGACCCATGACACGGACAGAAAAATCCGCCATACCAATCGTTACCACCTAAATCCACCGCGCCCACATCAGGACGGTAGTTCGGTGCACAACCCAAATGCGTACAAACGCCTTCAACAACCAATACGGTTGGATCCAAAGAGCGAGTAGGATTTTTGCAGTATTCAGGCTGTAAAGACGCATCAGACTCAGGATCGGACAGTAAAGGTTTAACTGATTCTAGTCCTGCGACCATATCTTCGGTGCGTTTAACCACATAAATAGGTTTGCCACGGTATTTGACAACGATCATTTGTCCTGCTTCGATAGAACCAATATCTTGGGTCACTGCAGCCCCTGCAGCCTCAGCTTTAGCACTTGGATACCAAGAGCGGACAAAAGGGGTTGCCACAGCAGCTACCCCAGCTGCACCAATTGCGGCAGTCGAGGCAATAAGAACTCTACGGCGTTGTACATTAACGCCTTCGGCTTGGCTCATTAATACTTCCTCCAGGTGAATGAAATGGGATTACCCCACACTGGGTTTGTGGCTTAGAAAATATACAATATCAAGCCACTTTAGCTGTGCCTAATCTTGCTAATTGTTGCTATTCTAAGCTATTTCGGTGATAAAATAAATTATTGCGTTAAAAATAAAGCAACCTTTATAGGACATATTATAAGGTTGAATATGATGACCAGCATAAAATGATTAACATTATCAATGTCTAGCATCTATTTTTTTACTAGGGATTGTAAATGTGATGACCTTATAATTAATAAGGATATTTAGTAATAGCGCATGATACTTGAAATTGCGGTAATGTTCACTAACTTTCAGTATCTAAACAGATTGTAACTGCTCTATAAACGAATAATCACCACTTTATCCAATAAAGTGGTGATTAATTTACGACCTTTGAGTGTTTATTGATGCAAAAATGAGAAACGTATAGTCAGTCTTTCTAAAGGGATAATAGGCCATACATTGCTATTAGCTCTCAAGCGTACTCCAGCGTTCAAGCTTATTCATCATTTCTTCTTCGATAACCAGTAAGCGTTCACTAGCAGCAGTGGCTGCTTCAATATCTTGTGTAAACCATGAGCCGTCCGCCAGCTTTTTTTCTAACTGGCTTTGCTCTGCTTCTAAGGCCGCAATCTCTTTGGGTAAATTATCAAGTTCACGTTGTTCATTATAGTTGAGCTTTTTGATGGCTTTTGCTGGTTTTGCTGTTACTGTCGACTTATTAGCCGCTTTGGTATTAGTACCATTATTGACTGGTACTCTGGCAGCACGAGCAGCTTCTTCGCGGCCTTTTTGTATCAGATACTCTTGATAACCACCAACATATTCTTTAACAATGCCTTTACCATCTTCATCCTGATCAAACACCCAGGTAGACGTGACGACATTGTCCATGAATGAGCGATCATGACTGATAAGTAAGATAGTACCGTTAAAGCTACTGACTGATTCTTCTAATAGTTCGAGAGTGGCCATATCCAAATCGTTGGTAGGCTCATCTAGTACCAAAATATTAGCAGGCTTTAATAGCTGCTTGGCCAATAGTACACGATTACGCTCACCGCCTGATAGCGCTTTTACTGGGGTACGAGCGCGCTCTGGTGCAAATAAGAAGTCTTGTAAGTAACTCATGATATGCGTCTTACGACCACCAACCTCGACAAAATCAGAACCTTCTGAAACATTTTGCGCTACGCTGGCTTCAAGGTCTAGCTGGTCACGCAATTGATCGAAAAATGCAATTTGTAAATTGGTACCAAGCTCAACATTGCCTGTTTTGGTTACTTCAGCATCAGACATATCGAGTAGGGCTTTAATTAATGTGGTTTTACCCGCACCGTTAGGACCGACAATACCAATTTTATCACCACGCATAACCGTCGTACTAAAGTTGTCAACCAAGACATTACCATCGTATTCGAGGTGCAGGTTTTTAACTTTACAAACCAGCTTACCGCTTTTCTCGCCTTCATCCATCGTGATATTGACGTTACCAACTTGCTCACGTCGACCACTGCGCTCTTCACGTAATGCTTTTAGTTCGCGTACGCGGCCCTCATTACGAGTGCGGCGCGCTTTGATACCTTGGCGAATCCAAACTTCTTCTTGCGCCAGTTTTTTGTCAAAGTTGGCATTGTTCTTTTCTTCAGCCAATAATTGCAGCTCTTTTAGCTCTTGATAGCGAGCATAACCTTTGGCACCTTGGGTGACGTCATAGCTGGTCAATTGACCACGGTCAAGCTCGACAATACGAGTAGCCAATTTATTAACGAAGGCTCTATCATGAGTTACAAACAATAGCGTCAAACCTTGCCAATCAAGCAAGAAACGCTCTAACCACTCAATGCTCTCAACGTCCAAATGGTTGGTTGGCTCATCCAGTAACAATACATCAGGTTTGGTGACCAAAGATCTGGCGAGTAGGACGCGGCGCTTACGACCACCGGAGAGTGATGACAAATCGTCTTCTGGATCCAATCCCATCGTTGTAATCAGACGTCTAGCATCACGCTCTAAGTCCCAGCCATGCACCGCATCGATGTCATGTTGTAGCGTTGCCATATGCTCACAAGCATCCATGTCACCATTGGCACAGAGATCAACTTGTTTATTATAATTAATCAACAAGTCAGCAGTGCGGCGACTGCCACCCATGACGATATCTAAAATACGTCCACTCGTTTCAGGGACATCTTGTTCTAGCATAGCAACACGCATGCTGCTATTGGTAATAATCTCACCGCTATCAGGCTGCAATGAGCCATTAATCAGTTTAAATAACGTAGACTTGCCTTCGCCATTGCGGCCAATCAAACACACACGCTCACCTGCATTAATAGCAAAATCAATGCCATCAAGAACTGGGGCGACGCCGAATGCTAAGTGAATATCTTTTAAATGTATCAGTGCCATAGAGTATCTTAAGCTTATATAATAGAGAAGTAGGGGTTGTTGCAAAATTGCTAGCAGTATAACATGCCACCACGTGACTGTAGTGAGCGTAAATGGTTTTATAAGTACTATTTATAACTTTTACGGCAAGCTATTATGTTATGGCCATTAATCAATATTTAGTGCCACTATTCATTGATTGCTAATCCTTGTTATTAGCCAATAAATCTTGCCTTATTTATCACAATTTAGAGAACAATATGAACCAATCTAATACTCAAAATGACGCCTCTATTGCACCCCATGAATGGCAAACACAGCAAGTTATTGACCTACAAATGAGCATGGCACATCTTGAGCTGACAGTAGAGAGGCTTGACGCAGTCATTGCAAGACAAGACAAGGATATTCAAACGCTCCAAAGACAGCTACAACTTATTTATAAACAAGTTGAAAGTCAGGATACAGAAGGTGGCATAGCACCTTTCGATGTAATGGCAGACAAGCCACCGCATTATTAATATTCATAAAAGAGTCATGTACATTAAAATAAATAAAAACTATAAGCTTATTTTTAGACAAGTGTAACGTCCAGTGACTGTTTGGTCATAATAGAGAAATAAGGTGTTTTTATAGTTGTTTTCATGTTCGAATATCTTTAATATCGCTCATCTCGGATACTGCTTGCCTAATGAAAATGGTTTTAGTAGTAAAACAATGCGGATGTTTGGAGATATACAATGCGGGCGAATTTTCACTTAAAAACTCTTACAGTAGCGGTTGCTACCCTTTCTGTTATTAGCGTTGCTAACGCTGCTGGCCTTGATCGTTCAGGCCAAGACATCACCGCATTCTTACAAGATGGCACTTATGCCGAAGCTGTCTATACCTATATCGATGCTGATGTTACAGGTCATGACAATGCGTATGTTGGTTCGGATAAAAATGCTTACCAGAAAGGTGATAAAATTGGTGATATTGCAGAGTCTTATGACTTTTTCCGTTATGGCGTAAAAGCAGATATCAACGATACATTTAGCGTCGGCATTTTATATGACGAGCCGTTTGGCGCTGCCGCAGATTATAGTGGTGATAATAATTTTGTGGCGAGAGGTGATCTTGACGCTTCTGTTAATGCTATTTCGAACGGTAATGCTACTAGTGTAGCAGATGCGGGAATAAAAATTGATGGATTGACTGCAGGTGCAAGACAAGCAGGTATAGCCGCAGCAAACTTTGCAGCACAGGCACAAACTGCTACTACTCCGCAAGCAGCAGCACAATTTGCACAACAGGCTCAAGCAGCCCAAGCTCAAGCCCAAACTTTGGCTAGTCAGGCTCAATCTCTTGGAGCCGCTGTAGAAGCTGCACGTGCAGAGGCAGCGACTACTGGCGAAGGCACGAACGTTGAAGTTCGTACGCACAATATCACTGGTATCTTGGGTGCCAAACTTGGTCAAAGTAAAAACTTCCAAATATATGGCGGTCCTGTTGCTCAGCGTATCGAAGCAGATGTGAAACTTCGTGGTATTGCTTATGGTCCAGCAACTGGCTATACAGCACATATTAGCCCTGATCAAGACTATGGTTGGTTAGCTGGTGTTGCCTATAGCAAGCCTGAAATTGCCCTTAAAGCTGCTCTAACATATCGCTCTGAAATTGATCACAGTGCAAGTATCAGTGAAACCTACCCTTTGGTTGCTGCATTAGGTGGTAATCCTACACAAGGCAGTGTGCTTGAGATAACTACGCCTAAATCGGTCAATTTTGACTTTCAAACAGGCATTAACCCAACGACGTTAGCAACTGCAAAGGTTCGCTGGGTGCCTTGGGGTGATTTTGCTATCGTTCCACCGCTTTATAATGAAGTTAGTAAGCGTTCTACTAATGATGATAAAGGGTTACCCTTAGTTGACTATGATGATGATCAGTGGCAGGTAGAGCTAGGTCTTGCCAAGCGCTTGACGCCAGCATTTGCTGTAACTGGCACAGTTGGTTGGGATAGTGGTGCAGGCAATCCTGTCACTTCATTAGGACCTATTGAAGGTTACTATAGTGCTGGTCTTGGCGCAAAATATAACCTTACCGAAAACTGGGCAGTATCAGCTGGTGGTAAATACTTGTGGTTCGGTGATGCCAAAGGACAGATTCCAAATAAAACTATAGTTAGTAACTTCGAAGATAATGATGGTTTCATCCTTGGTGCAAAGATTTCTTATCAAGCAAAATAACGTATAAAAGAGTTGTACTGTTGAAGTCTTTAATAATGAAGTAAGAGCGATCCTTAATGGGTCGCTTTTTTATTGAGTCCTTGATATATAAAACTTTATTTTAATTATCAATCTAAAATTAATGACTCCCGTTTCTCCAACATTATAGTAATCAAAAATGTGTATTCATGAATAAGAATCTGTATGTTGTTTATATTTTATATGTACTGTTCAGTCATATTTGAGAAATAAAGTGCTTTAATTGTTGTCTTAGTGTCAAAAAGGCATTAGTATTCAACTTAGGACACTACTTTAATCATCGAAATACCACGCATAGGAATGCTAAGTATTGATGATTAAAGTATTAAAACAACGAGGACGTTTGGAGATACACAATGCGCACTACCTTTCATTTAAAAACCCTTGCAGTAGCAATTGCCACACTTTCTGTTGCTAGTGTAACCAATGCTGCTGGTCTTGATCGTTCAGGGCAAGACGTCACCGCTTTCTTACAAGATGGAACGTATGCAGAAGCCGTTTATACTTATATTGATGCTGATGTGAGTGGTAAAGATAGCGCTAATAACGTCCCTAGCAATAATACCTATGTTGAAGGTAATGATACTGGTGATATCGCCGAAGCTTATGACTTTTTCCGTTATGGTGTAAAGACCGATATCAATGATACTTTTAGTGTTGGTGTCTTGTACGATGAGCCTTTTGGTGCGGCTGCTGAGTATAAAGGTGATAGCAACTTTGTTTCAAAGGGTGACATTAATGCATCTATAACACAGTTAACTGGTGGACGGTTTAATGCGTTAACTGTTGGCGATGAAATTACTAGACAGACTGGAATTGCACAGTCTCCAACAAGTACTCCTGCTGAGAGAGCAGCTGCAGCTGCAACTGCTACAAATCTTAGCACTGCAGTAGCAGCAGCTCGAGCAGAAGCAGCCACTGCAGGCGAAAATACCAACGTAGAAGTCCGTAGTGAAAGTTTAACGGGTATTCTCGGTATGAAATTCGGCGCCAATAAAGAATTTCAAGTATATGGTGGTCCAGTTGCCCAGCGTATCAGAGCCGATGTGAAGTTACGTGGTTTGGCTTATGGTCCTGCTACTGGCTATACGTCAACCAGTAATCCTGATATGGATTATGGTTATATTGCAGGTATCTCTTATAGCAAACCAGAAATTGCCTTAAAAGCCGCTCTGACTTATCGTTCTGAGATTGATCACGATATTGATATCGCTGAAAACTATCCGTTACTAGCCGTTAGAGCACTAGCAGCAGGTGCCACCCCAGCACAGGCAGCAGAAGCAGCAAATCGGAAAAGTAATTATGAGGTTACAACACCTCAATCAGTTAATTTAGATTTTCAGACAGGTATCAATCCAACGACATTAGCTACTGCAAAAGTTCGCTGGGTACCATGGAGCGACTTCTCTATTACGCCGCCACTATATAATGAAGTTAGTAAATTGAATCCTTTATATAGTGAGAATGGCTTAAACTTGGTTGATTACGATGACGATCAGTGGATGGTAGAGCTGGGTTTGGCCAAACGTGTTGCACCAGCACTTGCTATTAGTGGTACGGTTGGTTGGGACAGCGGAGCAGGTGATCCAACGACTTCTTTAGGACCTATTGACGGCTATTATAGTGTTGGTCTTGGTGCCAAATATAATGTCACTGAAAATTGGGCGGTATCGGCAGGTGGTAAATACTTATGGTTCGGTGATGCCAAAGGTCGTTTACCAACGGGTAAGATTGTTGGAGATTTCCAAGACAATGATGGTTATATCTTAGGTTTGAAACTTTCTTATCAAGATATCAAATAGTACCCATGTTTAGCAGTACTACTAGATAGAAAAGCGATCCGTGATGGGTCGCTTTTTTTATGAAAATTATTAATAAATTGTCTATATAGAACGGACCGAAAAAAAACCAATCATAAAGTTTCTAGACACCTATATGGCTTGTTTACTCTCTAAAATTTGGGTCACATGATTACGCAGGTTGTTTGGTTATAAAGAGATATTGTATTTATAGAAATCACTCAGTGAATAGATATAAATAGTGATCAAAAATAACTTCTAAAAGTATTCATGGAATTAATAGTGCGACAAATCTTTTGATTTGAAATATGAGTGCCATAGTCTAATCTCAAACATGAGTCTTTAGACAAAGATAGTTTTTATCACATCAGCTGTAATGGCTCACATTGTCGGATGAACAGTTACTCATAAAAAAACCTCGCCAATGTTGGCGAGGTTTTTTTTAGTGATAAAGTACTTTATCGATTTATTTGTTCAAATTGAGTTCCATTTCTTTATACTTCGCAGCCACTGAAGGTCTTGGACCACCAGTCATGATACTAACTGCAAAGATTGCAATGGTACTTAAAATAAAGCCTGGAACGATAGCAAATAACCAGCTATTCAATGCCATACCGTTTACTTGGAAAGGACCATAGATCCATAGAATAACAGTCAAGGCACCAATAACCATGCCAGCCACCGCACCATTACGGTTCATACCGCGCCATGTCAGACTGAAAATCACCAACGGTCCAAACGCGGCACCGAATCCTGCCCAAGCATTAGAAACTAAATCTAGTACTGAGCTGTCTGGGTCAGAAGCTAGGAAAATAGAAGCAAGAGCGACGGCCACAACTGAGATACGGCCGACCAATACTTGACGAGCTTCAGGTGCATCTTTATCAAAGAATAGTTTATACACATCTTTGGTCAATGAGCTTGACACCACGAGTAGCTGCGATGAGATAGTACTCATAATCGCTGCCAAGATTGCAGCTAATAAGAAGCCTGAAACCAGTGGTGTGAATAAAAACTGGGTGAATACTAAAAAGATGGTCTCTGGATCATCTAATGTCATGGCTGTTTTTTGCACATAGGCACGGCCTGCAAAACCTGTCATTAATGCACCAACAAGGCTGATAATCATCCAGCTCATACCGATGTTACGCGCCGTAGGAATGTCTTTTACTGAACGAATAGCCATAAAGCGAACAATAATATGTGGTTGACCAAAATAGCCTAAGCCCCATGCCAATAGTGAAATAATACTAATGATAGTCATTCCACTAGTAATATTAAGCATACTTGGATCAATAGTTCTGACTGCTTCAGTTGTCGCTGATATACCACCAAGATCTGTAAATGCAACGATAGGTACGATGACCATTGCGAATAACATGATGACCCCTTGCACAAAGTCAGTCATTGACACGGCTAAGAAACCACCAAATAACGTGTAAGCGACAACCACACCAGCGGTTACCCATAGACCTGTGCTATACGATAAATTGAGTGAGCTTTCAAATAGTTTACCACCGCCTACTAAACTTGCAGCTGTGTAAACGGTAAAGAATAAGATAATAACCAATGCAGAAATGACACGCAGCATGTGCGATTTATCTTCGAAACGATTAGCAAAATAATCTGGTAGGGTAATGGCATTATCAGCAACCTCGGTATAAACACGAAGTCGCGGTGCCACGATAAGATAGTTTAAAAAAGCACCCAGCGTCAGGCCAAGCGCAATCCATATACTGACCACACCATCTGCATACATGTAACCTGGCAGACCAAGCAATAACCAACCTGACATATCAGAGGCACCAGCAGAGAGTGCAGTGACCGCTGGCCCTAAGTTACGTCCCCCTAATAGGTAACCTTCCGTATCATTGGCTTGCTTAAAATAAGCGTAAATGCCAATCCCAATCATTAATAAGAAATAGGCGCCAAGTGATATTAGTACGCCACTAGAAACTCCGTTCATATAAATTGTCCTTAACCAATATTATTGGCTGTAATTATTTATAACTGTCAAATTTAATCTCAAAAGCGATGTTTCAAACAATATTTAAAAACAAAAAAAGCCATTAAGTAGGACATAATGGCTTCTCTCAGTATTTGCTGTTAGTTTTATATGATTGGTAGTTTCTAGAGCGACTATTCAAATCATAAAGAAGGAGCAACGGGAATTTCGTATCCCCTATATTTACTTTGGTTGCTCGTTTTACTATTGATTTGTAGATAGTAGCCGCCTATAAAACCAATCATTTAAAACCACTAAACCTACTGTTAACCATCATATCTTACTCGAAGTATTCAATATATGACTATCAGTGCTCTTATGGTAAATTTTTGTTGGAAAACAACGTCAATTGCATTATAACGTATGACTATCACAAATGCGAACAGCTTATTTTATAAATTGAATATAATAAGTATATACGCCTCACTATTCAATAGGAGCAAGTAAGTCTAATAAGGCAGTAACGCTGCTAGATGGCGTTAATTTTGGGTTGATTACGACGCCTAAGTAACGCTGTAATTCAATATTATCCGCCATATCAATACGTTCCAAATCTTGGCTAATCATAGTTTGTGGCAGTACTGACCAACCAAGACCGACAGAAACCAACATGCGAATAGACTCAAGTGGATTGGTGCTCATGGTGGCATAAGGCTTGAGATTGTGCTTTGCAAATTCAGCCAAAGTGATCTGACTGGTAAACGTGTTGGCCGATGGTAAAATAGCAGGATAGCGTGCCAATTGCTCCAAAGTGACATTAGACTTGGTGGCTAAAGGTGACAGTGTGCCTGTCATAAAGTACAGAGGGTCAGACCATAATGTATGATAGCTCAAACGCTTATCATAAACAGGAGGTAACGTGACGAAGGCTAGGGACAAATCGCCATCCAGTACCGCTTTGTGAGCTTTCTCTGAATCAACAAAGTGTACTTCTAATTGTACCGCTGGGTAGGTTTGAATAAAGTGCTTAAGTACAGGAGCTAAATGATGCAAACCAATGTGATGACTGGTACCGATGACCAATTTACCAGAGACAATGTGCTGAGAGTGTTGCAAGTTGATTTTAAAATTTTCATAATCTTCTAACCAACGCTTGGCATGAGGTAGCATTTCGCTAGCAGCTTGGGTCGGCACGATCCCTCGTCCAACTGTGTCAAACAAAGTAATGTTGAATTCGTCTTCCAGATTTTTGATACGCTTACTGACAGCAGGCTGTGTGATGAACAGCTTTTCTGCTGCGCCCGAGATACTGCCTGTATGCATGACAGTAACAAATGTCGTTAAGTTTGTGGTGTTCAAGCGAATGTCCTTAGCTATGTAGCGAACTATAAATAAAAGTTAACTGACTTAATCACAGTATATTAGAAATAAAAGTTTGCATCTGGTTAAAAATCATCAATTATTATTATAGGATTAGCCTGCTATAATCACAAGACATCAAGGCGTATTGTGGCATATTTATTGTAGCAACTCAGAAATTTGGCTTATAAAGCAAGTCTCAATGCCCCAATATGGTAATAAATACAAGATAGACATGCTATTTGAACACGCACTTTGCCTGCTACTATTATATGGGCGAGTGAAATATTCAATGATTAGTAACCAATAAAGGATAAGAACATGGCCGGTCAAACGTTATACGATAAACTTTGGAGCGCTCACGAGATCACCAAACGTGACGATGGTTCAAGCCTGATTTATATTGACCGCCATTTGCTGCATGAAGTGACAAGCCCGCAAGCATTTGAAGGGTTGGAGTTGGCAAATAGAGCGCCATGGCGCTTGTCTGCCAATATCGCAAGCCCTGATCATAATGTGCCAACAGTATCTAAAGAGCGCCTAGAAGGGGTGTCTGGTATTAAAGACAAAGTATCACGCTTGCAAGTGGTTACATTGGATGACAATTGTACCAAGTTTGATATTGCTGAATTTACTATCAATGATGCTCGTCAAGGTATCCTACATGTAGTGGGTCCTGAGCAGGGCTTGGTACTGCCAGGTATGACAGTAGTATGCGGCGACTCGCATACAGCGACACATGGCGCACTTGGTTGTTTGGCTCATGGTATTGGCACGTCAGAAGTTGAGCATGTGCTGGCCACGCAGTGTTTGATTCAAAAGAAATCAAAAAATATGCAAATTCGCGTCACTGGTACGCTTGGTGCTGGTGTGACATCAAAAGATGTGGTATTAGCCATTATTGCTAAAATTGGTACGGCAGGTGGTACAGGATATGCGATTGAATTTGCAGGACAAGTGTTTGAAGACATGAGTATGGAAGGTCGCATGACTGTCTGTAACATGGCGATTGAAGCAGGTGCTCGTGTGGGTATGGTCGCTGTTGATGATGTCACCATTGATTATGTTAAAGGTCGTCCATATGCGCCAAAAGAATCACAATGGCAGCAAGCTGAAGCTTACTGGCGTACCTTGTATTCAGATGACGACGCGGTATTTGATACTGTGGTTGAAATTGACGGTAGCCAGATAGCACCGCAAGTATCGTGGGGAACCTCGCCTGAAATGGTTGTCGATATCACGCAATCAGTACCAACACCTGATCAAGCGGTTGATGAAGCGCAAGAAGAGGGTTGGTTACGTGCCTATACCTATATGGGATTAGAAGCTGGTCAAAAAATCACAGACATTCAGCTTGATCGTATTTTTATTGGTTCATGCACCAATTCGCGTATTGAAGATTTGCGTGACGCTGCTGCAGTTATCAAAGGCCGTAAAGTTGCTGATAATATTAAAGAAGCGATCGTTGTCGCTGGCTCAGGACAAGTAAAACTACAAGCAGAAGCAGAAGGTCTTGATGCCTTGTTCACTGAAGCTGGGTTTGAGTGGCGCGAGCCGGGTTGCTCTATGTGTCTTGCCATGAATGCGGATAAGCTTGAGCCACAAGAACATTGTGCCTCTACGTCTAATCGTAACTTTGAAGGTCGTCAGGGTAATGGCGGTCGTACGCATTTGGTCAGTCCAGCAATGGCAGCAGCAGCAGCGCTCGCAGGTCACTTTGTTGACGTAAGAACGTTTTAATACTAATGGTTGATGATCGGTCGGTGTCGATAAAAGTACATTGTAGGAGAAGTAAAGACTGATTGTTTTCCAGCGGTTTAATGACTACCACGCATTAGCGACAACATAATCGATAGGATATTTTATGCAAGCTTATAACACCCAAACAGGTATCGTTTGCCCACTTGATCGCGCAAATGTCGATACCGACCAAATTATTGCAAAGCAGTTTTTGAAATCCATTAAACGGACAGGCTTTGGTGTGAATTTATTTGATGATTGGCGCTATCTGGACGAAGGCTATCCAGGTCAAGACAACAGCACACGAATCATCAATCCAGACTTTGTATTGAATAAACCACGCTATCAAGGCGCTATGATTTTGCTGGCGCGTAGAAACTTTGGCTGCGGCTCTAGTCGTGAGCATGCACCTTGGGCGTTGTCTGAGTATGGCTTTCGTACAGTCATTGCACCAAGCTTTGCTGATATTTTTTATAATAACTGCTTTAAAAACGGTATGTTACCCATTGTATTAGATGAAGCGATTGTCGATACTTTAATGAAAGCGACTTTTGCTAATGAAGGTTATGAGCTGACTGCCGATCTTGAGCGTCAGGTGGTGATCACCCCAACGGGTGAAGAGTACGCTTTTGAAGTGGACGCGTTTCGCAAGCATTGCTTGTTAAATGGTCTTGATGACATTGGTTTAACGTTACAGCAAAGCGATGCGATCAAAGATTACGAGCATAAAATGATGCAGAAAACACCTTGGATATTTAACGAGGTGCGAGCCTAAGTAGTCAGTTTCTAGCAGACAGGTAATAAAAGCTCTGAGTAGTAATAATGCAGCGTTGAGTTATAGTGATGAACTGGCTAAAATAAAGGACAGTTCTTTATTATCTCTATCACAAATAGTAGCCGCCATTATGAATAAAAAACGTTATGCGTTATGGACCAGTACAATTTTTGCCGCAACCTTATTGGTGTCTGGCTGTCAAGTATTAACTGGCTATCAAAAGATAGATGAAGCAGAAAGTGCTAGGTCATTGGTAGGCAGCATTCAACCGCTCGATGGCGAGGTAAATATTGCTTGTGCGGGTACTTATCACTGTGAAATTGTGCAGATAGATAGAACGTTGATTATTGCACCTGACACTCATGAGCCAGTCAATCCTAATATGTTGGTAACTTTACCAAATCGTAATGGTATTAAAAAAACGGCAAATGCACCGATAAATATGGACATGGCACCGCTGACCAATAAATATGCAATCAAAGTAGTGCCATTATCCGCATCAGCAATGCCGGGTTTGACCAATTATTATGCTCGAGTCATGCCTGCAAAACGCGAGGTACATGTCAATTTTTACCCAGAAAACAATGAGGGTTATGTAGAACGCTTTGCGATGATTCATGACTTTGTTGATACAGGTACTTATAAGCTGCGGGCTTATCAAAAAAAATCTGATACAAACTCTGGTAGCTTATTAGAGACTGCTTCACCTGAACCTTTATGTGTCGATCTGCTGCAAGACAATCAAGTACAGCGCCGATTCTGCAAACAACTCGACACTGAGCACCAAGGTGAGTTTGTAGAAGCGAGTGTAAGGCAAGGACTATCAGCAGTGTCGAACACTAAAAAAGCCAAAGCATAGAAGTGTGTTTAGCAATCACGTATGAACGCTCAAATAATAGTGAGCAATAATGCGTCATAACACTGTCAATTAATAAAAATTATCAATTAATAAAAACTTATTCGTTTAAAAGGACCAGTATGGCAACGATTTTAACATTAGCAGGCGATGGTATTGGCCCTGAAATCATGACTCAAGCCATTGATGTGCTTGAAGCCGTCAATAAGAAGTTTGCATTGGGTTTGACACTTGAATCAGGACTTATTGGTGGGGTAGCCATTGACGCAACTGGCGAGCCTTTACCAGAGGAAACTCTGACGCGTGCACGTGCTGCAGATGCTGTACTACTAGGAGCAGTTGGTGGTCCTAAATGGGATAGTATCGAACGTAGTAAACGCCCAGAGCGCGGCCTACTTAAGATCCGTGGTGAGCTTGGTTTGTTTGCTAACCTTCGAGTAGCAAAACTATATCCGCAGCTTGCTAATGCATCAAGCATCAAGCCTGAGATCATCTCAGGCTTGGATTTATTGATCGTTCGTGAATTGACTGGCGGCATCTATTTTGGCGAGCCACGCGGTATTCGTACATTAGAAAATGGCGAGCAGCAAGGCTATAACACCATGGTGTATAGCACCAGTGAGATACAGCGCATCGGTAAAGTGGCTTTTGAGTTGGCAAAAACGCGGGCGCAAGCCGCAGGTACAGCGCCAAAGGTATGTTCGGTAGATAAGGCAAATGTCTTAGAAGTGACTGAATTGTGGAAGCAGACAATGATCGAGATGCAGCAAGCAGACTACAGCGATGTGGCGTTATCGCACATGTATGCTGACAATGCTTGCATGCAACTTATCAAATATCCTAAGCAATTTGATGTTATGGTCACAGGCAATATGTTCGGCGATATTTTATCTGACGAAGCAGCGATGCTGACAGGTTCTATCGGTATGCTACCATCAGCAAGCCTTGATGAAGCGGGTAAAGGGATGTATGAGCCGTGTCATGGCTCAGCACCTGATATTGCTGGTCAAGACAAAGCCAATCCATTGGCAACCATTTTATCTGTAGCGATGATGCTTCGCTATACCTTCAAACAAGAAGAGGCGGCGCAAGCCATTGAGCAAGCAGTCAGCGATGTCTTGGATGATGGTTTACGTACTGTCGACATCTTAGATCGTAGCGAAGAGGGACTCAAGCAAGTTGGCTGTCAAGAGATGGGACAGGCAGTATTGACCAAACTGGTCTAAAGCCCGTTTGAGGAAATCGATCTTTTATTAGGATTGTTAAAAAGCGTCAACTGATACTTTATCAACCCATAAATTGCTTCGCAGTTTATGGGTTTTTTATTGCTTATCCATTGAAGATAAAAACGGACAGCAACGATTTACGCCATATTAAAAACCTTCTTATCAGCAGTGTTAACAGATATGCTGCACAATTCAGATGCTTTTAACATAAAGCTGTTACATCCTCACAGAATAATGTGTCAACATGAGTTGTTTGTTAAACTTAAAAAGTAACGCTCGGAATAGCTTAATAAAGTTATGTATCGAATAAGTGGGCATTCGAAGTAATAAGTCTTAATAACAAAATCCTTAATAACAACAGCATAATAAAAAATTAGGAGCATTACATGTATCAATTGAAAAAGGTAAGCGCTGCACTCGTAGCGGCAGGTTTATCGACAGCAATTTTTATGAGCCAGAGCGTTGCAGCGACCAATACTGATCAGAGTGCAAATGACACAACCAGTATGGCTAAGAATGATGTCAGTCCAGTTACTAATGGTGTCAGTCAAAAGCCGATGGGTAG
The DNA here is from genome assembly GCF_052850615.1 of Psychrobacter sp. 1176_08. Lineage (NCBI taxonomy): Bacteria > Pseudomonadati > Pseudomonadota > Gammaproteobacteria > Moraxellales > Moraxellaceae > Psychrobacter > Psychrobacter sp. 1176_08. Next base: position 40,882 of record NZ_VXCU01000009.1, on the reverse strand, counting down.
TAGTAAAACGGTCAGTTCACTCAAGAACTTACTCCCTGTTATTAACTATACGACAGATAACTTGTCTCCTATGGCAACAAAGGTAAATGCAGCAAATTGGAAAACAGGGGTAAAAATAGACCGTACCACAGGGACTAAGTTGCAGGCATTACTAAACTGGCATCATAATGGTGTGGGTCCCGTAGATGGATACTGGGGTAAGAATACTCGCAAAGCAATGCAAGCATTTCAGAAAGCAAACGGTCTGAGCGTTACTGAAAATTTGAATAATGAGACATGGCAAGCATTAACTAAAAATGAAAAGCTGGTTGCCCAGCCTGTGTTGGTGAGTTACCAATTGAGTGATGATGATGTAAACATCAAAACGACTAAAATACCTACTGACACAAAAGAAAAGGCCAAGCTCGACGGCATGTATTATGAAAGCCTCACTGAAGCGCTGGCAGAAAAATTTCATATCAGTGAAGATTATTTAAAAGCATTGAATCCTAATGCTAAGTTTACAGCTGGCGAGACCATCACTGTTTATAACCCCAGTAATCCTAACACCAAACCTGTCAGCAGAGTCGTTGCAGATAAGGCTACTGAGACATTATATGCCTATGACAGTAATAATAAATTGATTGCCAGTTATCCCACTACGGTAGGGAGTACAGCAACACCGTCACCAACAGGAACGCATACCGTAGAAGTGAAGGTACATGAGCCTAATTACACGTACACCGCTGATGATGGTAGCAAGTCTATTATTCCGCCAGGGCCCAACAATCCTGTTGGTCTAGTCTGGATTGGACTCAGCAAACCCACGTATGGTATTCATGGTTCGCCAGATCCTGCTCGTATCAGTCGCCAAGCATCGGCAGGTTGTATCCGTCTAACCAACTGGGATGCACTGGCACTTTTAGGGGTAATCGAAAACGGTGCCACTGTTGAATTCAAATAAAAGCTGGTTCATGATTTAGAATCAATATTCTCATGGCCTATAAAGCAGACAAAAAAATACCGCTGATATTAGCGGTATTTTTTTAATGAAATAAGTTGCTTGCAGTCAAAACTAAAACATTGATAGGCAATAATGAGTAGGTTAGTATTTTCATTATTATTATCAGTTAAACCACTCAAACATTCATATCAGCGGTAAAAAACAACGTAACAACTGGTGGTACATGTAAATGCTTTTATAACCATCTTAATTGATAAGAATTTAGTTCTTACCACGATAAGTAATGCGACCTTTAGACAAGTCATAAGGTGTCATTTCTACCTTAACCTTATCGCCTGTTAAAATACGGATATAGTGTTTACGCATCTTACCAGAAATGTGAGCGATGATTTCGTGTCCGTTTTCTAAACGCACTTTGAATAAAGTATTTGGAAGGGTGTCAATGACTTCGCCTTCAAATTCAATGATATCGTCTTTTGCCATAATTTGTATCAATCAATTAAAAATAAGCCCATATTATACGTAAGTTGGCTGGTTAAAGCAATACAGAACCTGGTTTTGACTTGACAGTCTGTAAGTGATATGTATATCAGTCAGGCAAATTAAGCCAAAGTGGCGTTAAAGGCGCCTTTGGAAGAAGTTTCTGAAACTGTTCAGGATAGTAAGCATTAATAAAATACAAACCATCACCAGATGCGGTTGGCGGCGCTATAGTGCGGTCTTTTTTGTTTAAAATATTCAAAAAATCTGTCGGATCAAGTTCGTGTCTACCAATAGCATATAACGTGCCCATTAAGTTACGAACCATGTGATGTAAAAATCCATCTGCTTGAATATCAAAAACGATGAACTGACCGTGAGAAAATAAGTTTGCATGACTGACCTGACGAACAGGTTGATTGGATTGGCAGGCCGCAGCGCGATAACTGCTAAAGTCATGCGTACCCACGATATCGGCTGCCGCCAGTTGCATCGCTTTTAAGTCAAGAGGTTCATAGATATGGGTCACTTGATGGTTGAGTATCGCAGGACGCTGTGTTTGATTGAGCGTGATATAACGGTATCGACGTGCAATGGCACCAAAGCGCGCATGAAAGTCGGCTGGCATGGGTTGAATCCAGCGTAGCGCTATATCATCAGGCAGTAGGCTATTTACGCCGCGCAACCAGTTATGTGTAGGACGATACGCACGGGTCGTAAAATGAGCAATCATATTGCTGGCATGCACACTGGCATCAGTACGCCCAGCAGCGACTACTTCTACTGGCTCGTTGGCGACCTTGCCGATGGCTACCTCTAATGCCTCTTGTACACCCAGCACTTCGCGTTGGCGCTGCCACCCATGATAATGTGTGCCTAAAAACTCGATAGCAATTGCTAAGGTATAGGTTGGTAAAGATTCAGGATTTATAGGTTCTAAGTCAGGCAGTGCTTCAGTGTTGGGCATTGTGTTTTTAACGCTTATAAAATAAATAGGGAGTTACCGTTTTTTGGTGGTTGTGCTGGTTTGAGTCACATTATTTAACCAGCGCTGTCGGCGTCTCGCTGGACTGTCATAACGTAGCAATAACCATAACAAGCGTGCGTAAACAGCGGGAATGGTCAAGCGCCCACCAGAAATCACATGATGCTCGTATTGCCAACTGCCAGCAGCATAGCTATCGCTAACACCGCCAAACGGACATTGGCTGGTACATACCACCAAATGTCCTTTTTTATGAGCAAGCTCTAAGGTTTCTGCCAATGCTGCTGAATAAGGAACATTACCAGCACCAAACCCCATTAGAATAACGCCAGAAGGCGGCTGTGATAGTAAGGCTTGTAATTGACTGTTTATTGCTTCAGCATCATTGGGCAAACAATACAAAGCGTTAACACGCACGCTTTTCGCACGACTTTGAATATTGTTTAGTACTTCTTGTTGGTCATCTAGCCAATGCTGACGGCGGGTATCTGGTAGGCTTCTTACATAACTGTTGGCCGGATACGCGGCTCTAAAATGACCTGTAAATGCCATTAAATCATGACTGTGAATTTTTTGAACCGTTTGGGCCGGCCATGCCTCACCACCAAAACTAATCTTGACGCCAGATTCACCCGCTGCTGCCAACTGTAGTGAATGATTGAGATTGTCCCAAGCATCGCTATGCTCATCGATACAATAAGAGTGAATCACTTCGCTGTCTAATAAAGGACGCATACTTCCCGTTAAGACAACACAGATATCACTACCAGCAAAAGCTTCTGCCAAAAAAGCGCCCAAATAGCTTAGCGTGTCTGTCCCAGTAATCAATACAAAACGTCTACCACCTTGCGCATAGGCAGCCAATAGAAGCTGATAAAAATGGGCAAAATCGCTGGGTGTCAATTGACTGCTGTCTTTGAACAACGTGTTGTCTAACCATGAGCTTTTTGGTAGATTAGCTGTGTGCGCTTGAGCTGCTAATAGCTCCTGCACGATAGGTAAAAACACGTCTGCTGATAACGATGATAAAGGTTTTCCATAGCTACCAAAGGTGCCACCAGCATAAATCAGTTGAATAGGATCAGATAGAGTCTTTGTCATAGTAGAGGATGGCATAGTATTGGTACGATAAAAGAAGATAAGGCAGTAATAATAGATAATATAAAGGCGAAATGCAAAAAAATCAGCAAGTATTCTATGTCATATACTCATAGAATACTTGCTGATGAAAAACTAAGTTATTTGTGATACTGGTATCTGTAATTACGCTGTGCGTTTAAGCAGAAGTTTGGCTTGATTTTGTTGTTCATGGTTGCCTTGAACCATAACTTCATTGAGTAAACGTTTGGCGCTATCGTATTCACCCAATTGTACATACTGAGTGGCCAAATCTAACGTCACTTGATTACTATCCAGCGATTTTACAAAATCAAAGTCTGCTGAAAAACGAGATGCAAAATCTTCTGTTGATTCGGTATCAATTTCATTTTCAAGAATAACGCTGTTATCTGCTTCGACAGGTGCTGATGACGTCGGCTTTGTTAAAGCACCACTTAGCTCAAAGTCAAAGTCTTCCTCTAATACGGTGTTGTCATCGAATAATAGTGGCTCAGAAGAATTAGTAACCTCTGGCGTATCCGTAATTTCGTGTTCTACAGAGTTGTCGTCAAATCGTTGCTCTTCAAACCTGATGTCTTCAAATTTACTATCGTCAAGGGTGCTACTTTCAGAGCTATTGTTTTTAGAGTCAGTATTTTCAAAAGTGTGGTCTTTAGAGATATTGTCTTTAGAACTGCTGTCTTCAAAGTCAGTATTTTCAAGAATGAAATTATCGATGTCATTCGTTTCTTCAAGAGCAGGTACAATGCTTTCTGACACAGTCTCTGTATTATTTGATGCATCAAAATCATCTAATGATAAGACGAACTCATCTTCATTTTGATTAGCCTCAATGCTCAATTCTTCGACGATTGATTCTTTATTATCAGCAATAGTATCGGTCTCAGCATCGCTTACTAAATCATCAAAATCTAAGATGAACTCTTCGCTATCTAACGTCATATCTTCGTTAGCGCTATCAGCATTACGTGAAGCTACAGGTGTGTTTATTGGAGTCTTATCGGCCTCAGATGAATCAAACTCAAAGTCGAAATCAATGATATCGCTGTCTTCGCTAGTCGTCTCATCGACGGTAGCAGTATTAAAACTTTGCTCTTCTGTGTCGTTCAATGAGGTTACAGGCGCTACACTAGTAGTGGCAGGCTCTTCAAAACCATGACCTTCAAAATCATTGTCAAAGTCACTGAGGGTAAGATCAAAGTCGTTTTCTACTGACTCATTAGTAGAGCTGATATGATCAAACTCATTTGATGCTGCAGTTTGATGGGTTTGCTCATCTGCCCAAGTAGGATTGCTATCTTGTACAGCTGGCTGATCAGACAGCACTTTTTGATCATCAGTTTGACTGATCGGTAAGTCAAAATCTATGCTTTCAAAGTTAGTATGATCTTCTACTGGCGCTACTTCTGCAGCAACAGGCGCTTGCTCTCCAAAGAACAAAGCTTTTAATTCATTGGCCTGAGTGATACTTTGTGGATCGCTCTGAGTCTTGATAGTGTTATAAACATTATTAAAGTTTTCGGGCTGATCTAGCGTGGCATAAATGCTCAGTAGCTTAAGCAATAATTGACTATCGTTCGGCTTCTCATTAAGTCCACGAGTTAGTGTCTCAATGGCTTTGTCATGGCGCTGTTGATCAATAAAACGCTGGGCGATTGTAATGTGATCAAATTTCTTATCAATATCTTCACGGCTATGAGCAGGGGTATTATCATTGGTTTTGGCAGTCGGCGTTAGAGTAGCGGCCTTTTTTCCTGATTGAATAGCTGGTGGTATTGACGTTTCTTGTGCTTTCTTTTTGCGCAATACTAAAACAGCTACCAATAAGATGAGCACCAATCCGGCGATGATATATAGCATATTGTCCATAATTACTCCAACGCCTATCTATGATCATGGCGTATTGCATTGATCAATCAGGCAATTATTGATTGCGTAGTTTTTTAAGACGAGCTTGTAGCTCAGCCAGTTTTTGATTTTGTAATTGAATTTTTTTAGCATAGTTATCAAGTGTACTACTGGTCTTTGATAACCGCTGCGCTTGTGTTGCTGTACTCTGTCTTGATGATTTTAGAGTCGCTAATATATCTGTGCTAAGCCCATTACCTTTGGTCGCTGCTGATTTTGCCTGCGTGCCCTCGGCACTTCCATTATAATCAGGAGCCAGTACTGAAAACTGGGCCTTTGGCAATGTTTGAGTCTTAGTGGTTACAGGCTCTACACGTGGTTTGGTTGTTTGAGCCCTCTCAGATGACGATGGAGAGCGCTTTTTGGTGGTTTCCGGTATGACAGAGGCGTTTGAACGCCGACTATATTGTCTTTGTGCGCTAATAGCGTCTTCTAATTTTTTCTGTGACGGAATTACATCGTAGCTGGGTAAGCTTAGCTTTGCATCTGCTTTTAGTTGACCTGCGTCTCTATTGATAAAAGCATCAGGGTTTTGTGATTGAATCTGCTTCATCACGGTTTGCACATTCAGATTGTTTTCTTGTGCAATCTGCTGCGCTATCATCCATAAGCTATCGTTGCGTTGTACTTGATATTGAGCAGTCACGCTATTAGTCATATTGCTAGAATCAGCACTGGCAACAATCTCAGGATTATTATTAACTTTGGCTTCAGAGTTTGCGATATTAGCCGGTATATTGCCAGTTGAAGCAATTGTAGAAGTGGCATCGCTCGTATCAAGGTTTGTCTCTGAGTTTTTAACAGCCAAATCTTTAGCCATATTGGCATTGGGAGTTGGTTTAAGAGTAGAGGCAGCAACAGTGCTGACTTCTTTTTCGCTTCTTGGCTGTATCTGACGAGTGACTTGTATATTCAAAATATCTAGCTGTTTGTCAGTAATGGCTTGAGTGGGTGCCTTATCAACTGCAATGACAGCTTTACTGTTGTTTGCATCATTGGCAGTGGTACTATTATTAATGAGCCTATCGTTGGCTATACTCTCAATAGAATTGACGCCAACGCTGCTTTGCTGGGTTGCGCTATTAGCTTTATCCGTCAAACGACCATTATCCAAACGGCTAGATGCATAAGAAAGGCTGTTGCCTGCTGAGGCAGTAACGGTAGGCGCTTGTATGCGAGTTGCCTGCATACTGGGCACAGGCGATTTTGCAGCGATCAACTCATTTGCTGATGAATGGATGGCAGGTAGACTCGATGTAGGCATCAATGGCGGCGGTGCACCTTTTCTGAGCGTCAGCGGCTTGGCAGTACTGGCAGATACCGTTGGTAAGTTGGGCTTTTTTGCCCCTGTGTTGATGTTAGTAGATGTGTTAAGAGGCAAGCCATCATCGAGCGGCATCAGCAAGGTTTTGGGAATGACATTACTTTGACCTTTATCGTTGATGGTTAGTACCACATCAGCAAAAGGTTTCGATACCGGCTGTGATGTGGTGATAATGACTTGACCGCTGGTAGCTGAAGTTGGCGTAAAGCGTACCATCATTGAATCTGTTTTGGTCAATCCCATTTGCTGATAAATGGCTGGATTTGCTAAGCTCGCTGAAAAGTCTGCTGCTCGAATATCGGTGACGACAATACTTGCTGCTAGCGGCTCATGTTGGGCAGAGGTGACTACCGTCTTGCCGATCGTTGCTGCTTGAGCACTTGAAGTCAGAGCCACGTAGCCGACAGAATACAGTAATGCCATCGAAATCGCGCGATGTACAGTAGTCAAGCGATAAGAGAGATGACAAGACATGAGCCGCCCTTTAGGATATAAGTTGTCTTTGCTGTTATAGCAAAATACTAACCAGTTTACCAGTTTATTTCACAACTGTTGTGACCAATAAAAAAATGTTTGTATCGTGTTTAATTTGCTTTTTTATCGAGCAACATAGCATCGCCGTAACTAAAGAAACGGTATTGTTTTTCAATAGCATGTTGATAGGCATGTTCGATGGCAGCTTTGCCAGAAAAAGCGGAGACCAACATCAATAAAGTAGATTTGGGCAAATGAAAATTGGTCAGTAAACGATCTATTACCCCGAACTTAAAACCAGGGTAAATAAATATATCTGTATCGCCTGACCAGCTAGAAAGTGGTTGACCTTCTACTGCAGTCTTTTGATACGCAGTTTCAAGGACACGAGTGACCGTCGTACCAATGGCAATGACTTGGTTGCCGTTTGCATGAGTTTGGTTGATGAGATCAGCGGTTGCCTGCGGTAAATGGGCATATTCACTATGCATGGTGTGATTGAGCAAGTTGTCTGTCTTAACGGGGGCAAAAGTACCAGCGCCAACGTGCAGCGTGACAAAAGCTGTATTGATACCTTTCTCTGTCAGTTGGTTCAATACGGATTCATCAAAATGTAAGCTTGCAGTAGGGGCAGCCACGCTCGCAAGCTTGGCTGGATCATGAAAGACAGTTTGATAACGCGTATTATCAGTGTCATCTGCATGACGCTCAAAGTAAGGTGGAATGGGTAGCTCGCCATACAGTTCTAGGTGAGGCAAAATAGGGGCCTCAAACGCCAAGATAAATAGATTGTCTTGACGACCAATCATAACCGCGTTCATATGACCATCAGCCAGCGATACGCGCTGCCCAAGCTTAGGCGCTTTACTGGCTTTTACATGACAAAGCGCAATATGTTCTTTATTGACAGCCGTATCGTCTATGGTTTCTACGTGTAGAGTGGTTACATCCAAATCTGAGAGGGTCACCAAACGCTCAATCAATACCTCAATCTTCCCACCTGTGTCTTTTTGACCAAATAATCGCGCCTTCATCACTTTTGTGTCATTAAACACAATCAAATCGCCTGCATTTAATAAATCGGGTAACTCAGCAAACAAACGATCCTGCACACTGGCTGTGTTTTTCTGATTATCAGTGGCTAGGTATAGCAGTTTTGAGGCAGAACGTTGTGCCAGTGGATAGCGAGCAATAAGACTATCTGGCAACTCATAATCATAATCATCAACGCTCAAATAGTCTAAGACGTTGTTGTCTGTATCGTTATCAATTAAGGTGGGAGTCGTAGAATCTAGCGCATGAAAGTCGGTCATAATGAGTCTTTAAATGAATAGAAATTTTGGAACAATTGTAGCAGAAATGAGATTGTGAGAGGATAGCTAAATATAATTACTCACACCTAAGAGTAGCTTAAATTTTATAAATAGCCTAAGTGAAAAATAGCATAGTAGATGATAGACAAAACCATCCAGAATTTATTGCCTAAAAAACTACTCAAATAAATTGAGCTGAGGTAGCACTTGTGCCGCTGGCATTAATGATGAAAAAGTAACGCCTACTAGTCGAATGGGAAGCTGGCGCGGAATATCTAAAAACAACTTATCAAGCCAGTAATGAGCAGATTCAGCGCTATCAAAAGCTGTAGAGAGCGTGTGTGTACGCGTGATTTGAGTGAAGTCTGCGTACTTTACTTTTAGGGTAATGGTATGAGCGATGAGCGCCTTCTTTTGTAGTTGATTAAATGCATCCTCATTTTGTTCATAAATCTGAACGCGTAGGGCATTATCATCGTTGAGATTCTCTGTAAAAGTGGTCTCCGAACCAACAGACTTATGCGTGCGCTCTGATTTTACCGCACGCTCATCACGCCCATGTGCAATATCATGATAAAACTGTCCACGCTTACCAAACTCTTGCACCAACAGAGTCGCTGACAGATTCCGAAGATCAGCACCAGTATTGACACCCATTGCGTGTAAACGCTGAGCAGTTGCCTTACCTATACCGTGAAAGCGCTCGATAGGTAAGGTGCTAATAAAAGCCTCGCTATCTTCTGGTGTGATGATGGCTGTGCCATTGGGCTTGTTAATATCAGAGGCAATTTTGGCCAGCATTTTATTAAAAGATACCCCAGCAGAAGCCGTCAACCCGGTGTGCTCGAGAATCTGGGCGCGTAACCAATTGGCCATTAAAGTTGCCGACCCTTGGTGAGCTGTTAGCCCTGTGACGTCTAAATATGCTTCATCCAGCGACAACGGCTCAACATGTGGTGTTAAGTGGTACATAAGCTGACGTATCTCACTGCTAACAGTGCGATAAACCTCAAAACGTGGTCGTACAAATATCACTTCTGGACAGCGTTTGCGTGCCTCGTAGCAAGACATAGCAGAACGCACACCAAATTGACGCACTTCATAACTGGCCGCCGCCACCACACCGCGACCATTTGGATCGCCGCCCACGACCAACGGTTTACCTCGCAACTCTGGAAAATCGCGCTGTTCAACACTGGCATAAAAGGCATCCATATCTATATGGATAATCTTACGAGGACTGGGGCTTTTGAAGGTTGTCATAGTCCTTATTTTACCTGACAGACAGTTTGAGTTCAGTATCAATTATTCGGTAATACAACTAATATAGTCCTACGTTTTGATACTGACTTGTTTAAGCCATTGGTGTGATTGTTGGTCAGATAACGGCATAATACGAGCGACATATCTCTAAAACCTTGCGATAAGGCTTATACTAAAGATGGAGTTGCAGTGTGAAAAAGTTTGAAGAAATATGTTTAATAATCATTGATGACATTAAGTCTGGTAGAAAAAAAATTGGAGACAAAATACCTTCAATTCGTGCCATGTCAAAACAATATAACGTGTCAAAAAATACCATAGTGAACGCGTATAGCATTTTACTCGAACAGCGTTGGATCAAGGCGTTACCCAAATCAGGGTTTTATATCAGTGAAGATTTATCCAGCAAAGAGATGCACAATACCATGTTGGATTTGACCAATGTTTATAATGGCGTCGATTTACTTGAGCAACAGCTGGTCAACGAGTACAGTCACAAACCTGGCGAGGGTAGATATCCAAGAGAGTATATGGATAAGCTCAAGCTAGACAGTTATCTGGGTTACCCGAATTGTGGCGACAAACCTTCCTATCTTGACTATGGATATGGCGATCCAGCTGGTAACAGCATGCTTCGAGGACTGATCACTGACATACTGAAAAATCATTCTCTTAACGTTGATCCGCAAAATGTGTTAATGACGTATGGTACCAATCACAGTGTGGATTTAATCATTAGGCATTTTTTGTCAGAAGGCGATAACGTTATCGTAGAGTCGCCTGGATATTACCCTTTATTCAGCAAGCTTAAGCTTAATAAAGTGAATATGATTGCGCTCAAAAGAACCAAGTTTGGTTTAGATGTGAATAATCTAGAAGCCATTATTCAAAAAAAGCACCCCAAGATATTATTTCTGCAGCCCTTCGCGCACAATCCAACAGGGACAGACTTAACCGTAGAAAACCTTGAAGCCATTAAGTCGGTCTGCGTAGAAAATAACGTCATTATCGTTGAAGATGATCCTTTTTTACTGATTCGAGAAAAAGCCGCCAGTTATCTATTTAGTGAAGACGAGCCTGTCATTTACCTAAGCAGCTTTTCAAAAACCGTTTCTGCCTCGTTACGATGTGGTTTTATCGTCGCCTCTAAGCCATTAATAAAATCACTTACGCGTCTAAAAATGATAACGGTCATCAATACGTCATCCATCACCGAAAACATCCTTAATCATATGATCAGTAGTGGCACGCTAGACAATCATCTTCAAGCACTAAAAAATCTGTCACATGAAAAGTCAGCCGAATCAATAACGGCTCTGAGTACCATCGAAGGCCTAAAGCTTTATCCTCACAATCCCAGTGGTCATTTTTTGTGGTTTCGTATTCCAATGGATGACAAAAAAGTCGTCAACTATGCCAGAAAAAACAATATTTTTATGGCGCCAGGCAATCTGTTTTTTCCTTGTGAGAATACGTATTTTGCCTTGAGAATCAATAAATTCTATATAGACCAAACCACCGTTACATTCATTGAAGAAGAGATTTTTAATACGCGTTAGCCTATGATTTTTTATAACTGCTTTAAAGCCGTTGTCCAAAAAGGAGCCGTTGGGTGTCACCCATTGTTCACGCTCAGTATGATTTCACTACCTATCTATTTACTTATCTTACTTACCCAATGGTCTCTTCTTGTATTCAATCGACTGTGTTCGCCACAATAACGTCGTTCTATAAGGATGGGTACAGTTTTGAGGGTAAAAGCCTTTCTGTACCCTTGGAAGAACATTCCGCACATGGTATTTCTATAATAACGGACTGAAGTAGTACTGCTACTAGCAGTCTTAGGGTTTTGCTATTTCAAACCTTTTTTAAAGGAATCACTTTACAGGATGTATACCCATGCAAGAATCAACCTCTTCTTCGCGCATTTCTAGTTTTTACAAACTTGAGCACCAGCAACGTTTAGAAAAAATCGCTGAATTTTTGGGCGAAAGCAATTTCAGTCAAGATCACTTTTTGAACACTGGTAATACGGAGTTTCAGACCGTTGATAATATGATTGAGAATGCCATTGGTACGATGAATATCCCCATTGGTGTTGCTACTAATATGATAATTGATGGTAAAGACAGACTGATTCCTATGGCGACAGAGGAGTCGTCCGTAGTGGCCGCTGTTTGTAATGCAGCCAGACAATGCCGGGCTACTGGTGGTTTTTATACCCATACTTCTGAACACATTATGATCGGCCAGATTCAATTGATTGATGTCATTAATCCCATGATTACCAAACAAGTTATCCTTGAAAATGAGCACGATATTAAAGCTATCTGTAACGATGTAGATCCATTATTAGTGAAGTTAGGCGGCGGGTTCAAAGGGTTAGAAGTGAGAGTGTTGGATGATGGTCATGAATACAACATTATTGTACATATTTTGGTAGATACCTGCGATGCCATGGGTGCAAATGCAGTCAACTCTATGGTTGAAGCGTTATCGCCAGCATTGGAGGGCTGGACATCTGCCAAAGCAAATATGAGGATTTTGTCAAACCTTGCAGACAAACGCCTGTCGATGGCTCGTGCCACGTGGCCTACGGATGAGATAGGGGGAGAAGCCGTTAGAGATGCGATGTTATCAGCATTCCGATTTGCAGATACTGATCCTTATCGGGCAGCGACCCATAATAAAGGCATTATGAATGGGATATCCGCTGTGATTCTGGCAACAGGGAATGATACACGAGCGATAGAAGCGGGTGCACACGCCTACGCTTGTAAGACAGGTCAATATCGTAGTTTATCCAGTTGGGGTGTTGATAAAGACGGCAATTTATGCGGCAGCTTAGAATTGCCCATGGCAGTCGGTCTGATTGGTGGTGCAACCAAAGTGCACCCAACGGCGCAGCAAAACTTAGAGATTTTGAACATTGATTCTGCAGATGAGCTGGCTAGGATTACGTGTGCGGTTGGATTGGCACAAAATTTTGCGGCAATGAAGGCCTTGGTGACCACAGGTATTCAAAAAGGCCATATGTCACTGCATGCAAAAAACATCGCGGTGATGGCAGGTGCCAAAGCCCATGAGGTTGACAAAGTAACTGAGCTATTAGTTCAGAGTGGCAAAGTGCGTATCGATGTGGCCCAGGAGATCTTAGCAACCTTGCGTCACAAGAGCGGGTAACCAGTGCACATCGATAAGAAATAAAAGTTCAGTTAGCACCAAGGTCGATGCTTCAATACTGATTTTTAGATGGTCATTCTATACGGACTATGATGACAAGGATGAATATGACTATGGACAGTTCAAACAATAATTTGGTAGAGGTCTGGGGGGATACGGTTAATTTTAAGTCGATGCTATTCGCTATCGTGATAGGTAGCGTCGTGAGTACAGGGACTTTTCTATTGGCCAAGTTTTTTCTGTCTTCTTCCTCTGGAGACACGACCCTGCTTAATGGTTATGCAATGCTCATTGGCTTAGGAGGTTGTCTGCTCTCAGGCTTTATTTGCTCCATTATGTTTAAACCAGCAAGGACAGTGATATCCAGTCAAGAAGACAATAGCGATAATGTCAAAGCATTTATTGTCGACTTAATTAAAGACGATCCCAATTACACCAGCGTCAATGATTTACCTTCTGAAGTAAAAGAAGAGCTGAATTTGTTGCAATTAATGACCGTGTTTCAAGAAGCAGAAGAGATAGCAAAGAAAAAACAATAACAAATGGACGGTTTTTCTAAGCATTTATATAAGAGCCATTAGCCGATATACGACAGCCAGTGGCTAAGAATACAGACTTCAAGGAAGAAGGCGATGTTACATGAGATTTTGATTCAGTTTTGGCCAGCGCTGATGTATGGCGTTATTGGCGCTATTATTTTTTCACTAATTGGTATGGTATCAGGAACAGATGAGACCGCGACCATGGTGCCGCTTACCTTGATGGTGATTATCATTGGGGCGCCGCCAGCAGCCGTGTTTACATTTTGGATGGCAGGTGCTGTGTCCAAACACATGACTCATGCTATACCGACAGCGCTGCTGGGGATTCCTGGTGATACGATGGCGACACCTATGTTAGAGGAGGCAGATCTTTTACGGAAGTTGGGCATACCGCATATTGCCCTCAAAAAGATGATCTCAAGCTCAATTATATCGGCTTTTATTGCGGTGGTTGCCGCTGTTGGGTTTGCCTTAATTTTAGCGCCATTTGGCGACATTATTACTAAGTTTGCGCCATGGATCTTTTTAATAGCTGCCATATCCATTGCTTATTTTTCAAAAGGTAAGTGGGCATCGGTACTGCTACTCATTCCCTTTGTGACGTTCATCTTGGCGCTAAAAGCCTTTACAGCACAATATGATACCAGTCTGGGCGTGACTTACTTTTTAGCGATTGCTATCGGCCCCCTAATAGCAGATTTGTTTACTGTTATGAGTCCTGCTGGTAGAAAGTTGCAATCTCGAGCAAAAAATAACGAGGTTCAAGTCGCGCCAGATTTGAAGCTTTGGCAGGGTTATTTTCCCAATCCATTTAAAATTTTGAACAAGACACAGACTAAATTTACGGTGATTACCTCCCTAATATCGAGTGCCACCTTTGTGTTTAGCCCAGTGGCAATGACCGTGATATTGGGTGAATTTGTGGGTTCGCGTATCAAAAATACGTATCATAGGCTAACGACGGTCTTGTCTTCTAAGAATGGGGTCACTGAATCGACCTATATTGCAGAAGCCTTGATCCCATTAATTGCTTTTGGTCTACCGCTCAGTCCAGTCGCTGCTGGTCCTGCCGCGCCTTTATTCAATGCGCCGCCTGTGTTTAATGTGGAGACAGCTGAAGTAGCAGGTAATAACTTGCACCACTTACTCAGTCCGATGGATTTTCTTTTTTATGGTGTCCTATCAGTCATATTGGCCGCTATTATCGCGTATCCTTTTTCAATGAACTACGCCAGAAACGCCGCTTTATTTGTAGTGAAAAAAATAAGCCACGAAGCGATTATCGCCACTTTTATCGGTCTGATTTTGGTCATTAGTATATGGGAAGGGGGGTTGGTTGGTGTGTTTACCGTTCTAGGATTGGGTTTACTGGGTGGTCTTTTATCAAAACACTTCTCATTCAATACAGGCTGTCAGTTCATGGGTTATTACGTGGCTGTGTTGTCAATCCCTGCGATTATGTGATGTTTAATCTTGATGAGTAACATTTCTAATAGAGCGCTGAGTAGGGTTCGGCGCTCCCATGCGTTCTTAAACAAAGAATAGCGACAATGATGGTAAGACATGACTAAAAGATTTGGTATGAATTCTACTGAGCATGAATAAAGGTGCTAAGGTGAATGAATCAGGAAGAAAGTAATTTTAACAGGGAGAGTGAATTTGTTGGCTTTATTAGGATTTTTGACGATTGCTGTGTTTTTGGTTCTTATATTGACTAAAAAGGTATCCGTGATTGTTTCGCTGATTTTAGTACCGATTGTTTTTGCGTTAATAGGTGGTTTTGGCAGCGAGTTAGGCACTTTTATGTTGGACGGTATTGTGAGTGTGGCGCCAACGGGCATTATGTTAGGGTTTGCTATTTTGTTTTTTGGTGTGATGAACAATGCCGGACTATTTGATCCATTAATTACAAGAATCTTGAAACTCGTCAAAGGTGACCCAGTGAAAATCACCATAGGAACGGTTGTCATTGCGATGATTGCCCATTTGGATGGCTCTGGGGCGTCTACTTTTTTGATTACCATTCCTGCATTATTACCGCTATATAATAAATTGGGTATGAGCCGAATTGTACTGGCGGGCATGGTAGCGCTTGGCGCAGGCACCATGAATCTAACGCCTTGGGGCGGACCAACCGCACGAGCCGCAGCGGCACTAGAGGTTAGCACCGCCCAACTATTTAATCCTATCATTCCTGCGTTTATAGCGGGTATCGTTTGGATCATCTTTGTGGCGTATCTGGTCGGAAAAAAAGAGCGTAAACGTTTGGGTGTTCAGGAGATGGAGCATAGCTTGCAGGATGAGCTCACTGAAGAAGAACGTAGTATGCGTCGCCCTAAGCTGTTTTGGTTCAATTTGGTGTTAACCGTTTTAACCATTGTGGCATTGGTTCAAGTGTGGCTACCGTTACCAATTGTCTTTATGGTGGCGTTTGCCGTTGCTGTCCTTATCAATTATCCCAAACTGAATGATCAGATGGATCAGATACGCGCGCAGTCGGTTGGCATGATTACGGTTGTTTCGATTATTTTTGCTGCGGGTATTTTTACAGGGATTCTATCGGGTACAGGCATGATTACGGCGATGGCGACGTCCTTGGTCAATATCATCCCTAATCAAGTAGGCGGTTTTATGGGTGTGATTGTCGCTACCATCAGTATGCCATTGAGTCTGATATTCACGCCAGACGCTTATTATTTTGGTGTCATGCCGATTCTGGCAGAGACGGCTGGTGCTTATGGATTGGATCCTGTTCAAATTGGTCAGGCATCTATGCTTGGACAAATGACCACAGGGTTTCCCTTAAGTCCTCTTACGGCTTCGACATTTTTATTGATTGGATTGGCAGGAGTAGAGCTTGCTGATCATCAAAAATTTGTATTCAAATGGGCGTTTGGTACGACCATCGTTATGACCATCGTGGCAGTCATCACTGGTGTCATCATATAAATAGAAAAGAAGGAAACACATCATGAAATCTATCAGAATTGGGTCGGGTGCAGGGTATTCAGATGACCGATTGGAACCTGCTCTTGATATCATTCGAGATGGCGACGTTGATTATATTGTGTTTGAATGCCTTGCAGAGCGTACGATTGCCATTGCACAGCAGCGAAAAATGAAAGAGTCAAAGCAAGGTTATGACAGTCTGCTTGAGTATCGAATGGCGCAAGTCTTACCGCTTTGTGTAGAAAACAACGTCAAAATAGTCACCAATATGGGCGCGGCCAATCCAAAAGCGGCTGCCGAAATGGTCAAGCAAATCGCTGAAAAACAAGGTTTGCACCATTTAAAAATAGCAGCAGTCACTGGTGACGATGTATTCCCAAAAATTGAGCGTTATCAGAATGAAACACTGCTAGAAAATGGTAAGCAAATTAAAGAGCTTGGCTCGTCAATCGTTTCGGCAAATGCGTATATTGGCGCGGCAGGTATCGTACAAGCGCTTAAGGCAGGTGCCGATATAGTCATCACGGGTCGAGCCGCTGATCCTTCATTATTTCTTGGCCCCATGATGTACGAATTTGGCTGGTCCTTTGAAAATGCTGAATTATTAGGTAAAGGCACCATAGGCGGGCACTTAATGGAGTGCGGCGCTCAAATCACGGGTGGGTATTTTGCCGATCCTGGCTACAAAGAGGTACCAGAGCTGTGGAACGTAGGTTTTCCAATCATGGAAGTGACTGAAAACGGAGAATACCATATAACTAAATTGGCGAACGCTGGCGGTTTGGTATCGTTAGCCACCGTAAAAGAGCAATTGCTTTATGAGATTCATGACCCCGCTAACTATTTGACGCCAGATGTCATTGCTGACTTTTCTAGTGTCCAAGTTGAAGAAGTGGCAAAAGATGTCGTTAAAGTGTTTGGTGGTTCAGGAAAACCAAAGACGGGCTTGCTAAAAACGAGTATCGGATATAAAGATGGATATATTGCCGAGGCAGAAATTAGCTACGGCGGTGCAGGTTCAGTTGAAAGAGCCAAGCTGGCCAAAACCGTTATGGAAAAAAGACTGGCTGCTCAAGATATTGAACCCATTGAAATACGCTATGATTTTATTGGACTCAACTCTTTGTATGCCAATAAGACTTTTGATATGCAAGAAGCACCTGAAACGCGGCTTCGTATTGCTGCAAGAACCGAGGATGAGGCAGTCGCTAATGCCATTGTGCGAGAAGCAATGTCACTTTACACCAATGGGCCAGCAGGTGGCGGTGGTATTCGCTCAAATATTAAAGAGATAGTATCCATAGGCTCAATACTCATTTTCGAAGCAGACACTGATATCAACGTTTCATATTGGGAGGTATGATAAATGAAATTACGTGAAATAGCCCATTCCCGAACAGGTGATAAAGGCAATATATCCAATATCTCTCTTATTGCTTTTAAAGAAGAAGATTACGAGCTTCTCAAAGACAAGGTCACTGAAGGTATTGTCAAAGAATGGTTTAAAGACATTGTACAAGGGGAGGTTGTTCGTTATGAGCTACCGACTCTCAATGCATTCAATTTTGTGATGTACGGCGCGCTGGGCGGCGGGGTGACCAAGTCGTTAGCGCAAGATATGCATGGTAAGAGCCTAAGCTCTAAACTTTTGGATTTAGAGATATAAACAAGTCAGTAATTTGTCGTAGGTCTGGCGGCTATATATAGCATTTTTCAAAGCCAAGTATCCAAAAGAGTGCCTTCATATCAAGGTGCTCTTTTTTATTGAAAGTTTGTGGATGAGTATGAAAGTAAAAATGCAAAACATCAAAAAATGTCATATTAACGAGACAGCTTGTGGTTAAATGAACAAGAATAAAAAGAAAGAATAAGGTAGCATCAGGGTTATAAATCAAGTCTACATTTGGCTAAAAGGGAATTAAAAAATGAAAGGGATTACACGTTTTTCGAATAGCTTAATGGAAAAGTATTTACCAGATCCATTTTTATTCGTCATTATCTTGACGGTTGTCATCTTTATCCTTGGTCTAGGATTGACTGACTCTTCACCCATACAGATGGTCGCATTTTGGGGAGAAGGATTTTGGGCATTACTCGCATTCTCCATGCAGATGGTGCTGGTACTAGTAACTGGCTTTGTACTTGCAAGCAGTCCCATATTTAAAAAGGGACTTGGTAAACTTGCAAGCTTTGCTAATTCGCCAGGCAGTGCCATTATTTCAGTGACCTTGGTGTCACTGGCTGCCAGTTGGATAAACTGGGGATTTGGCTTGGTGATTGGTGCGCTATTTGCCAAAGAGCTGGCGAAGCGCGTTGAAGGCGTTGATTATCGCTTGCTGATTGCCAGTGCTTACTCTGGGTTTATTATTTGGCATGCAGGGTTCTCAGGATCCATCCCTTTATCGATTGCGACAGAGGGTCATCCATTCGCGGACAAGATTGGTATTATTCCAACGAGTGCCACTATCTTTGCCACTTATAACTTAATTATCGTTGTTGCGCTCGTGATTATCGTACCTGTATTAAACCGTCTGATGATGCCAAAGGCAGAAGACACAGTGACCGTCGATCCCAAACTCTTGGTTGATCCCATCGTTGAGGACGTTCCAGCAAAAGCTGATATGACTCCAGCAGAGCGGTTAGAGAATAGCTGGATGTTATCAATGGTTATCGGTCTGATGGGCATTGCTTTTATCGTTTATTACTTTGTGCAGAATGGTTTTGCCTTAACGCTCGATTTGGTGAACTTTATGTTCTTATTCCTTGGGATTATATTCCACGGCACGCCTCGTAAGTATCTGATAGCGGTTCAAGAGGCAGTAAAAGGCGCGGGCGCTATCATCGTACAGTTCCCATTTTATGCTGGTATTATGGGCATGATGACTGCCTCTGGTTTGGCGGCTATTATGTCAGAGGCGTTTGTTAATATCTCGACAGCAGAAACATTGCCGCTTTTTGCATTTCTGAGTGCTGGACTTGTCAACTTCTTTGTCCCTTCAGGTGGTGGACAATGGGCGGTACAAGCGCCCATTATGCTAGAGGCGGCAGAGATGCTGGGTAGTGATCCAGCAAAAGTGGCGATGGCAGTAGCGTGGGGTGATGCATGGACCAATATGATCCAGCCGTTCTGGGCATTACCGGCACTTGCCATTGCAGGACTAAAAGCCAAAGACATCATGGGTTTCTGTGTCATTGTTTTGGTTGTCAGTGGCGTTGTGATTGGTTTGGGATTGCTGTTCTTATAAAGACAATTTAAAAGATGCATATATAGCCTTGCCTTTAGAGGTAAGGCTTTTCTACGCTTGAATACCAAAAGGATAACTACTATCCATGGTTTATCGGAAAATGGTAAATGTTAGAAAATAAAGAGGGTACATACGGACGTCATATCCTGCTGGTATAAATTTTCTTTGTTGGCTGTTTGCCGTCGTGACAGATGCTTTGCAAAATTCATCCCAGTAGAACTATACTTTTTTAAAGGGGATTGACTATGTTTAATAGCATATACGACTGTTTTAATTCGACAGGATGTTGAATGAATACAAGAGTTAAAAGGTACCGATAGACTGGTTACGGGCTTACCTGCATCTGCACTGTTCAAGCGATAGTATTTTTATTTTTAAGGAAGATCATGATCTTACAAACACTGAAACAGACATTCATTTATAAAGTAATGGTAGTGGGATTATCGTGTGGGTTAACCATGTCAGCTACTGCCGATCTTGGGAAGGTGAGCACATTAGTGAATAACGGCATAGCGACTGCCCAAGCCACTCTTGGCCATATGTATCTTACTGGAAAGGGTATTAGTCAAGATGATGTTAAAGCGTTTAAAAGGACTAAAGAAGCCGCTTATAGAGGTCGAGCATTTTCGCAATATGCGCTCGGAGAGATGTACAGCAATGGCACAGGCGTACGTCAGAATGATACTAAGGCCATTGAGTGGTATGAAAAAGCTGCCAAACAGGGCAATGCTAAAATTCAATACAATCTTGGAACGCTTTATCAAAATGGCGACGGTATCCTGCAAGATGATTATAAAGCAGTTGAATGGTACCAAATGTCAGCTGATAAAGGTTTTGCACCCGCTCAGTATAATCTGGCTGCAATGTATTATGAGGGTCAAGGAGTGAGTCAGGATTACGCAGAGACACTAAAATGGCTAAGAAAAGCTGCTGCTCAAGGATATGCGAGCGCTCAAAACAATATCGGCGACATGTACGAAACGGGTAAAGGGGTTGAGCTCAATGACACAAAAGCAGCCGCATGGTATCTAAAAGCTGCAAATCAAGAAATAGCTGAAGCGCAAAACAGTCTTGGTTTGATGTACTTCGAAGGTAGAGGTGTGGAGCAAGACAGCGCCAAATCGAAAGAGTGGTATAGCAAGTCTTGTGACAATGGATATCAGCCTAGTTGTAATGAGTTGTAGCTAATATTAGTGGTATCTACGGTGATAAATCTAGCACTAACGCCAGATACAACAAAGCCCCTGATATCAGGGGCTTTAGAGGTTCTATAAGATAGTATAGAACTATGTATTGGTACCAGTGGTCGGACTCGAACCGACACGCTTTTAAAGGCAACGGATTTTGAATCCTTTGGCTATCTCAAATAACTAGATATACTTAACGATAATAAGCAATGAGTAGAGATAAAATATATTTATAAACAATGGCTTAGGGTTAAATTAACTATATTTAGCTATAACTAAAAAGATGTAACAATATTTTTCAAGTATCAAATAAGTATCAAAATTACTTTTAAAAATTGGTTTGTTTAACTAGTTTTAGATCTCGTCGTTAATTTTAATATGATGAAACGCATTTATGTAACGGACTTCGATTCAGTTAAGAGTACCAAAAAAGTTATCAGCAGATTGTACAAAATATTAAATTGTATAGATTGTAATAATTAAACTTTGACCCAACCGTTTATCCCTAATTATTACATTGAATGCGCAGCATATCGAATCAGCTGCGTACATTTATTTATTGCTTAGCCAATAAGCTCTCTAGTACATAATTCTTTATTATACATTAGATACAAGCAGTCCTTAGTAGTCCAAATGCATTTAATATCACTGATCCTCTTCAGATTCGAGCGATTGTCATTAAACTATTGATTTAGCGCGTTTGGATAGTCGAGCTTATTATTTGCTTATGCTTCCTAAAGGTGCAGATGACCTTTTTTTAATATTTAGTACTCTTCATAAGTAGCTTTAAGGTCACGTTAAGACATTTCTTTACCAAGGATCCATATTAGTCCAAGCATAAACATAACCGAGAACCTCTAAGCTGTCTGTTTTGGATTTAGAAATTTTCTCATCTGGATATTCCTTGTTCTTACATTGTAGTAGCAGGCCACCATCAGACTGACTAAATAGTGCTCTTACCCCGTAAAAGCTATCCGTTCTTATCAAGTAAAACTTGCCGTTTTTTATAGTGCGTTTAGTTAAATCTACTGAGCACTGTGCACCAATAGTGATTATCGGCTGCATGCTATGGTCTTCTTGATTATAGAATAGGGTCTTACTTAAGTTACTGTTTGTCCGTTCAGCAATTTCAGATTGCGACCTTAATGGTTGTTCTACATGTTTAAAATTTTCTATAAAAACACTTAAATTGGGATATTTCTTTATCTGTTCTAAGGTCGACCTATTTTCAATAAAATCATCCGCTCTTTCCTCCCATTCTAGCCACTCTTCATACTCTTCGATTTGACGCTCTTGTTCAGCAGAAGGCTCGTATCGTTTTTCAAACTCTTCATGCTCACTAAAAATCTTATTCTCAAACTCTTCTTTTAAAAATCTAATACTATACGGAAGTCTAGGTTCTAAACCGAGCTCTGTAATGTAATGATCCCTCATACTTTCTTCGTAAGCGTTCATATAGTCCATAGCGTCGTCAATATCTTCATAAGAACTATAAGGATATTCACCATTCAATAACCAATATTCTGATTCACCTAGAACCTGTGAAAGGCGGAGTAAATATTCGCCACTTGGTTTGGCTTTACCAGCTAACCATTTTGATATGCTTCCTTTAGAAACCCCCGTAGTTTTAACAATATCTACTTGTTTAAGTCCTTTCGCCTTCATGCACTCTTTAATTCTATTAGCCATCTGTTTTAGATCTTCACTCACAAATTTCCCCTTAACTCATAAAAAGTTTCTTGTATTTATTTTATCACGAGAAACTTTTAAAAGAAATAGCATAAAATAGTGATTTCTTATGCCATAGCTACTTATACCCTGCTATACATGAAAGTTACATTACTTAACAATAATAATTTAGGTTTCGATTGATTTTGATAGTTTCGAGAGTAAACTATACTTACTAGTATTTAGAAGTAATAATCTATATCGACAAGGAAAGAAGTTATGTATCGCAAAAAAACTTGGTCAGAATATACAGATGATGAAAAAGAGATTTTAAAACAAAAAGTCATTGAAGCTGCTCCAAATACTCCTTTTTCGCCTGAATTCGCCGCCGCCTACATAGGCAAATCATTGCACACGTTGCAGCATATGCGTTGTCATCAGTCTCAGGCTATTACTTACAGCAAAGCTGGCAGACATATTTTATATCGTAAAAAACATCTTGATGAATATCTCGATAATTGTGAACAATCATCTACAAGCAGTTATTAGATATGCAATCGATTTATAAAAATATAAGTTCAAGAGGTTGAAAGTGGAATTTTTAGAAAATCTTCAATGGCTTTCAAGAGCTTATAGTTAAAATCATTAGATCAGGCTGGGTTGAAATATGAGTAATCTACTGATAAACGAACCGCCATTACAAGTATTGCCTTCACTTGCCAATAAGATAGGGCTTAATGAAGCGATCGTTTTGCAACAAGTACATTACTGGCTTGCTCACGCCAAGACAAAATATGATGGAAAAATGTGGATTTATAAAACATTTGAACGGTGGCGTGAGCAAGATTTTAAGTTTTGGAGCAAAAGAACAATTGAGCGTATATTTAAAAACTTAACTGACATGGGTTTATTATTAGTAGAAAAACTGGCGGACAACAAACAAAACCGAGTTAATTTTTATACGATTAATTATGAAGAATTAAATAGGATTAGCGCAGATTTGGGTAAAAAACCGCTTGAAAGTACCGAAAATAAGCATAACGACAAATTGTCTAAATCCTATACGACAGATTGTCATGATGGATCGCGACAGATTGACGATGCGGATAACGTCAGCTTGGCATCATCCATCATCACGACAGACTGTCGTGATGTTAAAGAGAATAAAGAAGAGACTAATAAAGAAAATACAGAAGAAAGCGTTGTCGCCTCTTTCGATGATTTTGATAGTCAATATGAAATATACAAAACGCATTTACAGGCGGCAGGTGTATTATCCCTATCTGGATTCATCAATGAGCAAGAATTAAGATTAGAACTTTATGGTTTCCATTCATACTGGTTTGAAAAAAATCTTAGTGAGTCGGTACGCATTGCTAAGCTAGTCAACCTATTTCAGAAAATGGATAAAAAGCGAATCAACAAATTTAAAACCAACCTTGATGAGCATACTCCATTACACCCTAGTCATATACCTGTTGAAGCAATCTCAACAGCCAAAAAACAGCATGACCCTAAAAGTATAGCTGCCATGATTGCTGCCGCTGAAACAAAAATTGAGAGGAAATAATGAATCATTTATATAACACAGGTCTTGAGCAATCTGTAATTTCTACGCTTATCTCAACAGATAATGCCTACGACAAGGTTGTAGGAAAAGTAAAAGCTGATGACTTTTATGCAGGTGCGCATCGACTAATATATGAGTCTATCGAGTCACTAGCTACATCTGGGCAGCCATACGACAGAGTAATGATTATCGATAAATTATTAGCCGATAAGAGAGATAAGGCTATTATCGAATATATATCGAATGAGCTGCAAACAATTGCACCATCGATTTTTAATATTGAAAGCTACATAGAACGCTTAATTGATTTATCGCAACGTAGAAAAATCAGTGAATGTTATGAAAGAGCAAAACTTAAAATTTCTAATTTTGATTTAGCGCCTATCGATTCTTGGAGCTTAACGGCTGAAGATGTTAATGCAGTAATGCAGGGTACAGTCAGCGAGGTCTACTCAAACATTAGTCAACTTATAGAAAACTTTGTAGAAGATTTAAAACACAATGCCACTGCAGGGGTTTCACCAAACATTAAAACAGGGTTGGTCGAGCTCGATAATAAAACAATGGTCATGAATGGTGAGATGGTGGTTATTGCAGCTCGTCCTTCAATGGGTAAAACAACATTGGGGCAGAGCATCGCTATAAATATTTCTCAAAATGAAGACGGTGTTGTTGTGTTCTTTAGCCTTGAGATGCCAAAAGCTAGTATTGTTAAGCGTTTAGTAAGCAGTATGGCTAACATACATATGAGCAAAGTGTTTAGCGGACAAAATCTAGATACACAGGATTGGGAAGGTATCATGAGTAACAAAAAGCGCATCGAGGCATTACCGATGATTATTGATGACCGTAGTGGCATCACTACAGGACAGATGCGAGCCACATTAAACCGCATACGCCAAAAACACGGCAGAATATCGGCAATCATAGTAGATTACATTCAGTTGATCCGGGCTACTAATCTAAAAGACAATCGAGAAGGGCAGATTAGAGACATATCGTCAGCTTTAAAAGGATTCGCTAAAGAGTTTGATTGTCCAATGCTTGCGCTATCGCAGCTTAATCGTAGTTTAGAAAATCGAGATAACAAACGTCCGATTATGAGCGATTTACGAGATTCAGGCTCTATTGAGCAAGATGCTGATCATATCATCTTTATCTATCGTGACGAGGTTTATAACGAAAGGTCAGGTCAAAAAGACATTGCTGAGTTGATTATTGGCAAACAGCGTAACGGCTCGATTGGTACTGTTAAAGTTAAGTTTGAAGGAGAATACAGTCGTTTCGCTGATCTCGCTTAAAGCTAGTGTTATGAAAATTCGTTTTAACCTATTTACGATTAATTCTGAAAATGGTGAGGAATATATTACTTTATCAACAAGCACTCAAATTTATGGCTGAACAGACAGGAATAATAAATCAAACTTATGGAATGAAGTCAACAATGGGAACTACAAACTTAAAACCGAATCAAAAGCTCATTAATTTAAATAGAGACAAATTGCTTATACATCCGCAAGCTGAGCAAGCTTTAATAATTTGGCAAAGACTTAGGCTCAGATCATCTTCTGTGAGCATTAGATATCTAGATAAGTTTTATTGCCCACCTATTAGAGTAATCAAAAATAGTAGTGATACATATTATTTTATTGGTGATTTTGAGAGAGTTAATGACTTATTAAGAGTAAGAGACGTGGACAGTTATCCATGTCTTGTTACGCCTGAGAGCATCAAAGATATTCAAATGCTGGCATGGTCTGAAGTAGTACAACTTACTAATTTAAAAAATATTAATCATCTAGACTTGTTTAAGGCGCTTAAGCAGACAGCGCCTAGCTCAGTTATTTGTAAATTGATGCGCATAGAGGTTTTATCCGTTGAGTCGTATTGTCAATATGCAGGTATTAAAAAGGCAAGCTTTGAGTATCAACAATGCAGAAGATCTATTGAGAACGATGTGATAGGTATTCCAAAAAACATGGATTGGCTGGTGAACTAATTATGATGAATTTGAGTAGAGATGAGCTAAAAACAGCTCTCAATAAGTTAATACCTAAAGATTCCCCTGACAGTCTAAAAATACAAAATTTGATTATTTACGTAGTGGGCTTTAGGCCAGACTTTGCTCTGAATATAAACTCCACTATAAATTTATTTGAGGTGACTTTTACAAGAGATGAATGCGCTAGCATAGCTAATACGATTATTAAAGAGCAGAAAATTGAAGAATGGGCTGTCTCATATATGCTCGTAATGTTTTATAAAAGATATGGAACGGTAGATAGCAAAAACAGTGCTTGGCAGTTTATGAGTGTTTACCTACAAATAATTTTAAGGATCACACTGCGAGAGGATAATCACTTTGCTAAGGTCAGTCAGTTAGGCGTTAGAGTCAGAATGGGATTAAATTCGCACAATCCTCAATCTGAAATAATAAATGAGCTCATTGGTATACATGCCCAGCAGAGTTCATTAGAAAGTGTACTAAATGCTATTCGCCAGTATGAGGCTTTAACTAAGCAGTCAGAAGCGTCAAATAAGGTTGTCAATACAAAGCTGGCAGCAAAAATTAGCCGCATTAGGCTCGCCTATGAGGTTGTGGCGGAAGATAAAGCGTTTATTGGCAAGACTTATTCTAAGTCTGATGACACTGACAATAATAGTGTTGGTTTAAACAAGGTTTTTCTTGATAGTGATGATGAACCACTTAGAGCCACTATATTTGGGATAAGTCACCAAAACGATAATGTGTCCTCCAATGAAAATTTAGCTGATGATGATCCAGAGAAGCTTTTAGATAATGATTTTAAGCCTTCTAAGTATACTGCTAAGTCTGCTGAGCTGCAGCAATGGAAACTCAAAAATAACTTTCGCCACGCTAGGCGCAATCAATTTGGCTTTCCAACAAGCTTAAGGCAGTTAAGTTTACTCAGTATTCAAAAATTGTTTAATAGAGTTTGGCAGCTTTCAATGGTTACGGATGATGATAGTCGTTTTGGCTATGTAGTTATCTTAATGTCATTCCTTAGTGGACGTAAGATCCAAGAAGTCATTAATGAACTTGGCAAAGAGAAAAGCCAACGCACGTGGCTCAGCAGTAAAAAAATAATAGGTGAAAGCTACTACACTTTGAAGATTGTAGTAAACGTTACTATGAATCGCAGAAGTCATCTACTACAACATCGCAAGAGCATTGATAACGAATTTATACTTCTTTTACCTACTCAGTTGCATTCCATTATTGACGCAGTCAATATCGAAAATACAGATATATCTGAAATACTAAAAGACCTACAAGAACAATTAGACCTGCCTGCACTCAGTTATCAACACATAAATTCAGCTCTATACCTCATCATAAAAAATAAGTTAAATGAGCCGTTGCACGCTGATTTAATCACTGGTGTTGACGTTAGACATAGCTCGCCTCTTTACTACACAAGCATTGATTCTAATAGTATTGAGAATACATATAGAAGTGCTATTTTGTTAATGAGAAAATATTGTCCTGATATGATTCAATCACAGCTTCGTCAAGATTACAAAACTAAATCAGAAAATATAGAGCGCCAGAGTTATATCGGTAGTGATATGGCTTTAAATAAACTGACATGTCAAAAGTTCTTTTCAGAATTAGCGAATGGAGCCGAAAGTTTTAATGGATGCCTTGAGCGAAACTTAAGTATTCGACAGGATCGTTATATAGAGCAGTTTAATGCCTATGGTATTTGGCTATGGCATATTATCATGATTCAGACAGGTATAAGACCTGTTGTACATGCGCCAGGTGTGTTAAACCAGCTTGATTTTATAGCAGGGTTGTTTTGGGTCTCTGATAAAGAAGAGCGTCAAGGACAAGAGCAGGGAAGACTCATACCTTTAAGCAAATTTTTAATTATAGCGATACAAAATTATATTGAATATATAAAAGAATTTGCTTCACTGCATAATGTTATATATCCCTCTGAGCAGTTTCCCATAGATGATATTTTAAACTCTCGCCAACCTCTTATTCAAATCTTTAGTAAAAACCCTAAGGGGTTTTCAGGCATTACACCTAGCAAAGTTCGCTATCAATTAAAGAGATTCTTTAGTCATCAAGACAATTGGCTGAGACACCAGTTGCGATCAATGTTAGTAAATAGAGCGCCAGAGCACTTGATATGCGCTCTTTACGGTCATGAACACCCTGATCAGGAGGCGATGCATCCAATGTCTTCATTATCAATTAATGAGCTAAAGGGAATAAGTAACTATTTGGATGAAATTGCTTATGAACTTAATCTGAAACAAGTTGAGGTGACTATATATGTCTGAGCTAGTTGCACATAAGCTAAGAGCTGAGAATCGTAATAGCGCTCATGAGGACATTAAGAACGAAGCTAAAAGCCTTGTTAAGTCTTATATGAACTCTAATCCACTCTGTAAAGGTATAGATCTGTTTGATTATTACCAAGATATAAATACTATTTTAGAAATCAACTTTGACACTCCTCTTAGTTTTCAGCTGGCACGTCAAGGATTTTTAGAAGTTATTCGTATATATAATAAAAATCATAAAGTTTATCTTGATGAGCCAGTTGTTCCTGTCTTAGCAGAGAGAGACAGCTTGAGCATTGGTTATGATTGGTTCGTAAAGGGGTCACAGGTCAGTCAAGCCAGCCGAGAAATGATAGAAATATGGCAAAGGAAGGTAAAGTTCACTACCAATGATTTGGTCGAATCCGCGATATTCTGCAGCATTGTCTACGGCGGCCTTAACGATATTGAAGTATTAAAAGCATTTTACGAATGGCTTTTGGCTGAATCCGAAGTCTATAGAATAGATTTACCTAGTGAAGGTAATACGGTAGGTGTTGAGAGTGTACCGATTATTCTATTAGTTATTGACGATAATAGTTATGGGTGTTGGGAGTCATCTAGTAGAAACTCAAGTGATACTCCTGACAGCGAATTAAAACGCTATGTTGAGTATGTTCCAGATGACGTAACGTTGTGTTTTTTATATGCGTTAAAGGATAAAGTTTTTAAAAAGGGAGACATTAAATCTTTCGATACAATAATTAGTGATATTAGTAGAAAGCTTTCACTGCAAAACAAAGATAGGACAAAGCCACATCTTTCACACCTGATCAAATACGCTAACTATCACTGGAGACAATTAGAAGGAGCTGATATTGATAATGCATTAGCTACGATCAAGCAGGGTAAAATTAAAACTACAAGTCTACCTATAAATAAGCTGCTTAGTTACAATAAAGAAGAAATTAACTCTAATGTTAAACAGCTACAATGGAATGAGTTATTTGAACTAGATTATTCTAAGCCTATAAATGCAAGTAGAGAAAGTATAAGTTATCCTGCGTTTAGTAAAAATATGATCAGAGCAATTCAGGAAGAGCTTAAAGATACTAGAGTAAATGCCATAGATGGTATTGAGCAGTTACAGAATGAGTTTCTTCAACCAAACGCACAGCGCATACTAGGATGGGTACGTCAGTTATTGGATGATAAAAGTTTAAATCAAGAGAGCATAAGCAAATATTTGGGGTGTATAGGGCGCGATTGGTTGATGCTGACAATTAATGAGGATATAGATAAATGGGACGGCGAAGACTTTGAGGTTATTTATGAGCAAGTTATTCAGAGCAAAAATAAAGATGGTCGAAAAAAATCAGTCATAAATAAAGACTCTAATTTTGATGATAAGCTAGTAGGTAGTAATGATCGTTCGTACATGAATAAGCTTAGAGATGGTCAAGGGTTTACTTATGGTCGTTTAAGAGCTTTTCATGATTATCAGCGTGAGTGTCATGATGCGCCCTATGTATATTTTGCATGGCGTAATAATAGGCAAATCGTCAAAGCTAATATCATTTCTCCTCGCATCTACCATGCTATGAAAGTATATGTTGACGAATCAAAGTTAGAGCTTGAGCAGAAAAGAATTTGTCTAGTTGTTCTGAGTATTGCTTATAGAACAGGGCTACGGATAAAAGAGCTCATTGGTATTAGAGTTTCAGATATTGCAGATATTTATACTGACAATTATAATCAAGAAATTGATGAGCCTAAGATTTGGATAAGACCGAATCGTTATCGTAGACTTAAAAGTAGCAGTGCAAGTCGTGTAATACCTATTAACTGCCTTTTAAAAAAAGATGAAATGGATTTGTTTATCGAGCTTTTTAAGCATCAGAAACGGTTAAAACGGAAATACTTGTTCTCACAAGGTTCAGGTAAACAGCCATTACCGAGTACGTTCTTTAGTAATATGATGAAGTTAATTTGGGATAGACTGCTTGGAGAGCATGACTTTACTTTTCATAGCTTTAGACATACAGCCATAAGCCAACTGGCTTTAGTGCTAGGTAAGTCTTCCTTAGCATCAATAATGACAGATTATGATGCTAAGCAGCGTGAGACTATTATTGAGGGTATCCTTGGCTACCATAAAGCACAAGGATCATGGTTTGGGCTGGCAAGTTTTGCAGGGCATTTGACACCTGATACAACATTTGAGCACTACATTCATACTGCCCACCTGCATACAGCAATACAGTTAGCTGATGCTAAGTTACAACTTCCTTATACAGTCTTTCAGCAAATCACAGATTTAAAATATCAGACTATACATAGACAAAACAAAGATGTTTACGATGCTAAGTCTAAAAAGGTAAGACTTAGCTTGCTAAGATCGTACTTAGTTAAAAGCTTAGTGACTAATAAGAACCCTTTATTTGTTGATAGTCTTAATATTTCTACAAATTCGCCAGTCATAGAATCTAATAGATTAGCATCGCAATCTATTTTTATTCATCAAAAATATTCGGATGT
Source organism: Psychrobacter sp. 1176_08 (assembly GCF_052850615.1). Lineage (NCBI taxonomy): Bacteria > Pseudomonadati > Pseudomonadota > Gammaproteobacteria > Moraxellales > Moraxellaceae > Psychrobacter > Psychrobacter sp. 1176_08. The sequence continues at coordinate 9,892 of NZ_VXCU01000009.1, read as the reverse complement.
GATTGCCTATTTAGAAGAGCTACAGAAACTTAACTTAGAAAAACGAGATAGACTATTGCCTGAGGTTGCTATAAGACATGGCATTAATATAACCGAAGCTAGACAGTTATATTACAATGCAAATCTGATTTTTGCTAGCGATGAAAAAATTTTACTAAGCTCGCCGAATGGTAGTAAGAATCAAGAACTGTTAGTTAAAGCATTAGAAAAAGCATATCAAATGTCTATTCATGAACCCGATCAACTAAAAATGTTTGTTGAAATATTCGTAGCGAAACAGAATATAAAAACATCATCTATACATTTTGGGATCAAGCCTAGTGAAATAAAGATGTTAGAGCAGTTCTTAGAGGTAGGATGTAAACTTATTAATGCACTACACTGGCAAATTAGAGCTTCAGGTGAAAACGAAGTAACTCAATTAAAACGATGTTTGAAGCTAGATAGTCAGATACGTACTGGAAGTCGTCAAAATTTCCATGGTTATGAAGTTAGGGTAGTGCAGAAAAAAATCAAACGATCAGATAAGAATATGGCTATATCTGAGAATTATTATGCTTCATCAGGTGTGCTGAAGTATCTTGGATATTTATTGAGTGTGCTGATTTATATAGAGTAATTTAGCTTTAACTACTCTAAATTAACTTGAATAATTTGAAAGCATATTATAACTAAAAAATTTTAGTCAAGCTTAATTCCTATGTAGAATTAGGAAATAAATTAATTATGATAAGCTGCAAGTAAACTCATACAAAAAATTGGGTCTTAATAATGTCCTAGTATTTAATTCTTCTCATCATTATAAACGTTGTTTATGTCTATAGTTCGTAGTAATCAACTTTGTTTATTGATAATATCGATATAATCATTTATCTGAGTAGGTGTACCAACGTTTATGCTAGCAAATAATATCAACTGGAAAGATATAAAAAGCTATGAGTATTCACAAAACACAGCCTTTGAAGAGGTTGTTTGCCAATTAGCTTATAACGAGAACAAAGAAAATGGTCAATATATTAGAGTAAAAGCTCCTGATGGTGGCGTTGAGTCTTATTTAATTTTAGACAATGAAGAAGAGATTGGCTGGCAGGCTAAGTACTTCTTCGATATTCAAGATAGTCAATTCAAGCAGATTAAGAAATCGTTTGAGACAGCTATCACAAAGCACCCAAATCTGGTGAAGTATTACGTTTGTTGTCCTATTGATAGAGCAGACCCAAGAATACCAGATAAAAAGTACCTTCAAGATAGGTGGAATGACTTCGTAGAAGATTGTGAAGCGATAGCGTCAGATAAAGGAATGACCGTTGAGGTTGAGTTTTGGGGTGCTTTTGAACTTAATAATAAACTTCAAAAACCTGAAAATGCGGGCATGGTTCAATTTTGGTTTGGTGGGGATAGCTTTTCTAAAACATGGTTTGCCGAACAGGTCAATACGTCTATTAAAAATTTAGGACCAAGGTTCACGCCTGAACTCAACGTGGAAATACATGGGATCAATCATTATCTTGATGCTGTATTGAAGAATAAACAGTCAAGAACCTATATTTTTGAGAAACTTAACTTGCTCTATAAAGCACTTAAAAGTTTAAAAGGATTTTGCGATAAGTATGGGTTAGATTTAAAGGATGACTTTAGTAAACTATCAAATTGCTTAGTAGATAGTTGGCAAAATATATCAAGAGAAGACGCCAACGTCATCCTAATTGGAAATACTGATGACATAGCAGTTAAAGAAATAGTAAGGTTATCTAGAAGCATTCTCGATAAAATTAGTAATGAAAGCAGAACAATTGAAAGTGATAGCGATAGACGAACGTTTCAAAATGACATGTACGAATTTAGGAATGCTATTGATGATTTTGAAGTTGAGTTACAAACATTTAATTTATTTAATCATCCCTGTCTGATCGTTTATGGCGATGCGGGCATTGGCAAGTCTCATCTATTGGGTGATTTTTCAAACAAGTTGATTAAAGATAATAAGCCCAGCATTTTCGTTCTCGGTCAAACATTGACAGACACCACGAACCCTTGGACGCAAATCTTAAAAGATGAGCTAAGACTTGACTGTAATGAAGATGTATTTCTAGGTGTTTTAAACACCATAGGTCACGCTCAACAAGAGAGAGTTCCTATTGTCATTGATGCTTTGAACGAAGGCAAAGGACGTTCATTCTGGAAAAATACACTGGCAGGTTTTATTGAAAAGTTTAAAAAATATCCTTGGGTAGCATTGGTACTATCAGTTCGAAGTGAATATAAAGAAGGGATTTTAACTAACGTACAGCAAGATATCGAGGATAGTATAGTCAATGAGATTCACCATCTTGGGTTTCAGTCTAACGTTTTTGAGGCGGTTCGGTCATTCTTTGAGTACTATCAGTTAGCTTTGCCCAAAGAGCCGTTATTAACGCAAGAGTTTAGGAATCCTTTATTTCTTAAAATTTATTGCGAGTATAGAAAACACGCAAAAACCGATGACTTCACAATGGTATTGACAGAAGTTTTCGATAATTACTTCTCATCAATCAATGCCAAGATAGCTGATGAGTTTGGATATAGACCTGCTCTTAATTATGTGCAAAAAACACTGAATAAGTTAGCTGAAGAAATTTTTCGTAATAATACTCAATCGTTAACTTATGAAGATGCAATTCAAGTTGTCGATGCTCAAACCTATTCTTTAAATGCAGATGCATTTTTGCAATTATTGATTGACGAGAACCTACTGATTTCTTACCAAAATCAAAGAGATAATAGCGAAATACTTTATTTCTCGTATGAGCGTTTTTATGACTATTTGACCGCTGAATTTATTTGTAATGACAATGCGACACTGAATGATTTAGAAGCTTACTTAAGTTGTGATATATCAAGCATAATGTATAAAAGCCAATATCTATCACAAGGCACATTGAGTATCTTAACTGTGCTTATTCCTAGCAAATTTGAAGTTGAGCTGTTTGAATTGTTAGATAAGGATAAAGTTCATCAAAACTATTCTTTTGGCTGTGCTTTCATTGACGGTTTGTACTGGCGTGACAATAGCAATTTTGATTTGAGCAAGTGCAAAAGTTATATAAATAAAAGTCTTTTGAGAACTAGAGGACTGTTTGCAGAATTTATAAACCTACAGTACAAGGTAGCAGGTAAAGAAAATCATCCATTAAATGCTAAAAAGTTGCACGAGTGGCTTTCAAAGTATAGTTTAGCTGATAGAGATGCGTTTTGGACGACACATATTAGTGATAGCTATATCAATGATGATTCTGCTATTTATACGCTTATCGACTGGGCAAAAAAACAAGGTTTTTCAGAGAGTTTAACCGATACTAGCAGATACCTAGTCGCTGTTGCCCTTAGTTGGGTTTTTACCAGTACAAACATTAAGTTACGAGACAATGCCACAATAGCATTGACTCGCCTTCTGCAAAACCATATTCATGTTGCGGTTCAATTGCTATCAACCTTTCAAGAAGTAGATGATCCTTATGTGTTTGAGCGTGTTTTAGCTTCAGTGTATGGTGCAATATTATCGTCACAGAGCCATGAATCAATAAATGAGATATCCAGTTTTATCCTTAGCAATATTTTCGCTAAAGAAGAGGTGTATCCTAATGTTCTTGTAAGAGACTTTGCTCGAAATATCATTGAATATGCTAATAGTCATAATTTAGTAGGTTTTAGCGAAAGTGAGCTGAAGTTAGCTAGACCATCATATAAAAGTGTGTTTCCTAAAACTATTCCTAGTAATGAAGACATTGACAATGAGTACGCGAATGATTATGAAGATAAAACCATTCCTAAACATCGTTTTGCTCAAGATAAAATTATAGACTCAATGACGACAGAGTATGGTAGAGGTACAGGTTGGTACGGTGATTTTGGGCGTTATACCTTCCAGTCAAGTTTAGACGATTGGGAAAACGTGCAGATTGATAAGCTTAGTAATTATGCCATAGAAATAATTTTTGATAAATTTGGCTATAATTCAGAAAAACACGGCGAGTTTGACAACAATATCCCATATACAGGTCGTAGTGAAAATAGTGTAGAACGAATTGGTAAAAAATATCAGTGGATGGCAATGTATGAAGTAGTAGCTAGAGTAGCAGATAACTTTAAAATGACAGATCCATCAACACGTTGGAAAGATGATAAGAAATACATATGGTACAACGGTTCTGTAGAGCCTTCTTTTAGAGATATAGACCCTACATTTATTCCCCCTGATTCAACAGATATTCGTCTAATAACTTATCCCAATTACAATGGTTGGAGCGATGATTTCGAAGAATGGGTAGTTTCAAAAGATAATTTAGTTGATTCAAAAGAAGTCATTTTAAACGACTTCCAAAATGAAGAATGGTTGTCTTTACATAGGCATATTGACTTTAAGCCTAATAAAAAGTTGGGTGATGGTAATTATTCTGGCTCATATCAAAGTATGTGGTATATGGTCAAAGCATACCTAGTAAAAAATGAAGATTTTGATCTGATCGTAACAAATATAAAAAATAAAAACTTTATGGGTCGATGGATGCCTGAGCCTGTAGAGAGGCATAACGATATATTTAACTTAGAGTATTACTGGTCGCCTCTACTTGAAGTCTATGAAAATGAATATTACGGTAATTCTGGGTGGCAAAACATATATGAACGCCGAGCTGGTTCAAATGAAGATAGTTTAGGTGAAGTCTATGTTTGTTCAGAAAGTCACATTTCAGAAGGGATAAAAAATCGTGATTTAGGCTATAACATCAGCGCACCTGCTAAGTTACTATTTGAAGCGTTAGATTTAAAAAATGATAAATTTTCTGGTTCATGGGTTAATGAGAATGATGAATTAGTAATGTTTGATGCTTCTTTTTATGGAAATAAGTCTGGCAACAACCTAATTGTGAAAAAGGACGTATTAGAAGATCTGCAAAATGATACTGGATGTAAGGTAATTTGGACAATACTGTCCGAGAAGATTGCGATGTACGGAGGTACTAAATCAACTGAAAAAAGGTTAAATATTTCGGGTGTATATTACCTAGAAGATGGCGAGTTGGTCGGTGAGGATTTTTTCTTTACAACTTGAGTTTTATAAGTATACGGAAAACTAAAAATTTAAGAGTTTCCTGGGGCAAACTCCAATATTAAGCACACTACCTAAGTAAAATGCTAAATACGGAAAGGGTGCTAACGCTATATATCGTAGTACGTTAGCACCCTTTTTCACTACTGCCAATATTCAATTATCATCAATATTTATTCATTACACTAATAATTTCAATCTGAACCGCCCCGGGATTGTCGGAGACTTAATATTCTGAGAGAATACGACAATGAAAAAACAAACCTACACTCCTGAGATTAAAGAACGCGCCGTTCGCATGCTGATTGAAGCGTCGAGCGACTATCCTTCCACATGGTTAGCGATTCAAGCCATAGCGTCAAAGATTGGCTGTACGCCTGAGACCCTGCGATCCTGGCATAAAAAGCACATAGACCAAACCATTCCCGCCTCAGTGCAGGCTCAAAGTGACAAAGAGCGTATCAAAGAGCTTGAACGCGAATACAGAGAACTCAAGCAAGCCAATGTGATTATACGTAAGGCTGCCGCTTTTTTCGCCCAGGCGGGGACGGGCCGTCCACCCAGATAATGGTTCAGTTTATTGATGACTATAGAGGTAGTTATGGGGTCGAGCTGATCTGTAGAGTATTACCGATTGCCCCATCAACCTATCACCGTGCTAAAGACTTGGAGAGCTACCCTGAAAAACGCTCACTGCGCAGTCAGCATGACGACTACTATCTCAGCGAGATTAAACGCATCTGGCAGGACAGCAAATGCCGCTATGGTGCGCGTAAAGTCTGGTAGCAGATGAAAGCTGACGGGTTAAAGGTTGCTCGGTGTACCGTCGAGCGTTTAATGAGACAGCATGGCCTACAAGGTGTCTGGCGCGGTAAGGGTAAAATAACAACTCACAGCCGTGATGATCAAAAGCGTGCTGATGACTTGGTTAATCGTAACTTTAGCGCTCATCGCCCTAACCAGCTCTGGGTGGCAGACTTTACCTATATCAAGACGACAAGCGGCTGGGTGTATACTGCTTTTATTATTGATGTGTTCGCTCGTGCCATTGTGGGCTGGAAAGTATCCAATCGCATGAACACCGATATGGTGATGGCCGCGCTCAATCAAGCGATAGCAGATAGGAATAATCCCAAAGATGTGATTCATCACAGTGATCGAGGGGTTCAGTATTTATCCATTCGCTATACTGACAAAATGTGTGACTCTGGTATCATCGCTTCTGTCGGCACGACTGGTGATTCATACGATAATGCACTGGCTGAAACGGTCAATGGACTCTATAAATCTGAGGTAATTGACTATTTAAAGGAGAACTGGACTGGTATCAATGATGTTGAACTGGCAACCCTTGAATGGGTGGACTGGTTTAATAAAATACGACTGCATAGCACGATTGGTTATGTGTCACCCTTTGAGTTTGAAAAGCGGTATTACGATAATTTAACCCTGTCAGGCATCGCTGCCTGACTCAAGTAAATCACTCTCCGATATAGTCGGGGCGGTTCAGTCTTATCATTGTTAAAGAACACCAAGTGAAGGCCCTCAATCAACACATCCAGGCCAAGCGCAAACAAACTGGCTTGAGGTCGAGCGTTTGACTTTAACTTGCGCTTTAACGGCTTATCTTTGTCTTTATAAATACCGACATGATAAGCCCAACAAAATGCTAAGGCGTTCACTGCGACTAATTTACTGACCCGATCAAGATGGGTTAAGTGGGTATCTTCAAGATTAAAGCCACGACCCTTTAGACAAGCAAATAAAGTCTCAATTTCCCAACGCTTAGCATAGCTTGTCATCGCATCCACTGTTTCTAGTTGATTGGTTGCGACAATCACTAAACCATAGTCTTTATCACGCTTGGCAAATACTCGAACCAAACAACCATCGACAGTCAGTATTCGTCCATGTCGATATGTTTCTTGATGGCTAACATGGCGCAATAACTCTTTAATCTGTACCAACTTGCCATGATGATTCTTAACTTTACTGTTCTTCTTAATCCGTATGGCAAAGGGTATGTGATTATTGGTGAGCCAGTTAAACCATTTTTCGCCAACAAACTCTCTGTCTGCTACTATCATCTCAAGGTTATCTTTGCCAAATTGCTTGATAAACCGCTCAATAAGTTCACAGCGTTCAAGATGGTTTGTATTACCTCGCTTATCTAGCATTTGCCAGTATAAGGGGATGGCTATCCCTTTATATACCACCCCTAACATAAAGATGTTGAGGTTACTTTTACCCCATTTCCAGTTGGTGCGGTCAATGGTTAAGGTGACTTTGCCTAGCCCAAATAGTCGATATATCATTAAAGCCAGTTGATCGTAGTCTATCCTCGCTTCGGCAAAAAATCGCTGTAGTCTGCGATAGTGACTGTCGGTCTTGCCACCCTTAGGGAGGTGTCTTGCTATTTTTTTTAAGATTACTGCTTTGAGCAGTAATCAGGGCTATTATCATTAGGCTCAAACAATTGATTCTTGCCTTGTTCATGCTCAGGTTTTGGGTTAAAGTTTCACTAAGTCTGTTAAAGTTTGGCATGGTCTGATTCGTCTTGAAAATTACTATTATGCCTTTGCTTTAACAGACTTTTTTGTTTTTTTGTCGTGTGCAGAGAAGTACCAGATACAAATGTGTGTATTTTACAAAGATGATTAAAAGAAAAAAGTGTCACATTTCAAGAAATATTATTAGATACACGAAAAGAATTAGCACATAAATATTTAGTAAAGCAAAGAGTATCTGCTATTTATGTTGGCTTTGTGTCCATGACTAAAATTTAGTATAAGCATTGAAATTTCGTATGCTCTGTAATCAGAAATGGCTAACTTCATAATAATAAGACTCTGACGTGATTCTCACGACTAAGAGATTTAAAATCTTAAAGTGACCATTATTTTATAAACTTATATTTAGGAATCTACTATGGAAAAGGTATTTAAAAAGGCCATCACTACTATTATGCTACCAACGATTTTTTTTGGTATATCTGCCTGTGCTACTACTAGCAATAATAGTATTGATAACGATGGAGATAGCCGACGTGTTGGCAAAGTCGCATGGAATAACCAAGTAGATACTGATATTAGTAAGATGCTAGCAGAACAAGTGGCTAATGACGAAACTCGCCTGATATTCATCCGAAAAAATGATAATGATCCTGAGCAAACCAGTGCCAACATCGCAATCAACGACAGATTTCAAGTCAGCCTACATCCTGGTAACTACACCGCCGTCAACTCTTGTGTAGGCACAAACCAACTAAGCGCTCATGCCACTGGCTTTAAAGACAATAACTTGCTCGCTGAGCAAAAAGATTACCAATTAGCTAGTGGTCAAACGTACTTCTTCTACGTAGACATGGACGAAAGTGGACAAGGAACACTGGATCAGATAACAACAGAGAGTGCATTGCCATTATTAGCAACCAAACGCTATCAAACGCACCAAATTAGTCGTGTCGTCCCCAACTGTCCTACACCAGTGATTGCAATACCACCAGTAACGCAGCCAGCACCAGTAGTAGAACAACCAGCCGTATTAACTGAAAAAATGACTATTGAACTCGAAGTACTGTTTGACACCGACAAATCTATAGTAAAACCAGACTACTATTCTAAGATCTCTGAAGTAGCAGAGTTTATGGCGCAATATCCTAATACGTTAGTTACTATCGAGGGACATACTGATAGCCGTGCTAGTGAAAAATATAACCAAGCATTATCACAACGTAGAGTAGATGCTGTAAAAGAAGTGTTAATCACTCAATTTGGGACTGCACCTGAGCGTCTGAATGCCATTGGTTATGGTGAGTTACAGCCAAGAGCCAGCAATAATACTGTAGAAGGCCGTCAGCTTAATCGCCGTGTGATTGCCATTATTGAAGAGCGACCAAATAATTAATATCAAATAAATTTCATAACCACTGAAACCGTGCCATATAAAATCTAAAATGGTACTGCTATCATTAAAAAAAGGTAACCCAATGAATACTGTCATCGTAAAAATAAATGATGCTACTCAGACCATTGACCAAATATCTGTTGTCACCAAAGATGGTGTCCCTACGGTAATCACTGCTACGAACAAAGTGAACTATGAGTTTCACGATACTGCTATTGGTCGTGCGCCTAACCATATTATTACTAAACGTGTCAAGAACGACTTGCATGTCTCATTTGAAAAAGAAGGTCAAGAAAGCGACCTGATTATAGAAGGGTTTTATGATAATACAGATAGTGCCTTGCTCGGAATCGCTGAAGATGGAGAGTACTATTACTATATTCCAGATACTGGCGAAACCTATGATTATGTAACACAGCTAGAAGAGGGTGCGGTAGAAGGGCAGGCTTTGGGTGGCCAAGAGTATGCTACTATTATACCTTGGTGGATACCGGCTGCTGCTGGTCTAGGACTGGTCGGTTTAATAGCTGGCAATAGTAATAGTAGTAGTGATAAAACACCAGTAGCCCCTCCTGTTAACAAGCCGCCTGTTGCTACCGATGATGTTGCTAAAGGTGAAACAGGTCAGCCCGTCATCATCGACGTGGTAGCGAATGACAGCGACCCTGAAAACGACTTAGACCCAACGACAGTCAAGCTGATCGACCCTGTGACAGGCAATGAAGTCACCAATGTAGTGGTAGATGGCGAAGGTACTTGGTCCGTTGATGGCAGTACAGGCAAAGTGATCTTCACACCAGTGTCAGGCTTTACAGCGGATCCAACGCCAGTGGACTATGTGGTGTCTGATAAAACGGGCGAGAAATCTAACCAAGCGACCATCGCCGTTGACTATCCAGT
>NZ_VXCU01000008.1:0-189111 GCF_052850615.1 Psychrobacter sp. 1176_08 | reverse complement strand
ATTCTACCTCATTTTGAATACTAGATATTTTTCAATGAGTTATAGATTTTAATAGTTTGGCTTATTTATAAGAAAGAGGGTTTAATAGGTAGATAGCTCTTATAAGATCAATGGACATAAAAAAAGCCACTGTACATGCTAGTGGCTTTTTGATGGTATTCATTAACAATATTTAAGATTGGAGCTACAATGGTTCCAGCTTTTGGAATCATGACTGCTGAACTGTCTATAACCAATCAACTCTATACGTAATCAATCGCCATCATCAAACATAATGCCATCATGATGATAATGGATAGTCCAAAGATTTTATACGCCCATTTTATCTGTTGTTGAACTTGATCTTGTTCGCTATCGAACTTAATCGGTTTCATGGCGATAAACAGCCAATAACCTGATAACAATAGATGAACTCCCAAATACCAATAGCCAGTTGCATTTAACGCTGTGAGCAAACTACCCACAATTAAGAAAAGAGCAATAGTGATGGCAATATGCCACTGGGTTGTTCTAAACGAGTGCTTGACTGGTAGTACAGGAATACTGGCTGCGCTGTAGTCCTTTTTGCGAAACACAGCAATGGCATACGCATGCGGCATTTGCCAAATGGCAAACATCGCAAATAGCACCCAATACACACCATCAATAGAAGGCGTCAGCGCGGCATAACCAATCACTGGAGGAATAGCACCAGAGAAGCTGCCAATAAACGTACCCCAAACGGATTGACGTTTGAAATACAGACTATAAAATCCGACATAAACGACATAGCCGAACAGCGCCGAATACAGAGCCAATGGCGTGGTAGCTGCTAGACATAATATACCAATGCCCAGTAATACAATCGCATACAGTATCGCATGCGCAATAGAGAGCTCGCCTGTGACCAAAACACGATCACAAGTGCGCTGCATCTTTGAGTCGATATCACGGTCGATGATGTTATTAATCACACAACCAGAAGCTATGACTGTTAAGGTTCCAATTAAGACCTGAAGCAATACCAGCCAATCGGGGTTGCCTTTAGCGGCTAAAAAATAGCCACCCAACACGGTGATAGCATTACCAAAGACGATGCCAGGTTTGATCACCTGAACAAGCGGTTGTTTGGCAACATCGAGTTTTAACTGTGCAAGTTTATTCATGATTATCCATCAGTTAATATCGTCAAATACCTTAATTACATCGGTAAAATATTACCATCTAGAACAATGATGAGTCCTCAACCAGCGACCCATCATTGGGGCATTTGCGATAGCTTACATACGCCAAATTAATAGCGCAGATAATAACGGCAGTGACTGCCCTACTGTTGCATTCCAGGCATGTCTGAATGATCAGACATATCTGAGTGATCTTCTTGCGTGGTAGCAGGATTACCCTGCGTATGAGGTTGATACGTATCTGGTAGATTTAACCTATCCTCAAAACCTTCAAGCTCACGGTCTAATCGAGGTGTACCATCTGCATTGGTAGGCATTTGCATAGGCATCTCTTCGTCCATGCCCATGTCCATATTCATATCTTGACCCATGCCAGGCATCATGTGTTCGTTAGCGTTGTGCATGATCCATAAAGAACCGACCATGACAATCGCAACCACAAACAACGTGAACAAAAAGCTGTAAAGCGTATTACGCTGCTCAGGGCTAAAGTCCATATGCAAAAAGAAGTAAACTTGTACAAAAACCTGTACAGCTGCAAAGATACCAATCATCCAAATTGCACTGGTCCCTGACATTGTACCGCTCATTATTAGCCAAAACGGAATGACCGTTAAGACTGCCGATAGTACAAAGCCGGTAAGGTAACTCTTTTTACTACCATGACTGCTCTGACCGTGGCTGACATCCCCATGTGCATGAGCCTGCTGAGCTGCATGCAAATTTTCATTTTTCATAATGCCACTCCTACTAGATACACTAGTGAAAAGACGCAAATCCACACGATATCCAAAAAGTGCCAGAACAGACTTAGACATCTCAAACGCGTCATCATACGCTCAGAAAGACCAAATTTGTTTAACTGGAACAGCGTAAAGAATAACCAGCAGATACCGACTGTTACGTGGATACCATGCAAACCGACTAAGCTAAAGAAGCTCGATAAGAAAGCACTGCGATCAGGTCCAAAGCCTTCGACAATCAGGTGATGGAATTCATAGATCTCCATCCCAATGAAACCCATGCCGAATAATGCAGTAATAATCAGCCAAGTCTTAAGCTTTGCCATGTTGTTCTGATAAGCACCAAGCATAGCAAAACCAAAAGTAATACTACTGATTAGTAGCAAGAAGGTCTCAACTAAAACAAACTTAAGGTCGAAAATATCTTTAGGACCTGGACCATCTGCCACACCAACATTCAACACTGCATAAGTGGCAAAAAACGTCGCAAACAAAATCAAGTCGGTCATCAAATAAACAAAGAAACCCAAGACTTTATTGCCCTGTGCATCCAAATGGTCTGGATGGTGCGGGTCACTATGGTTAAAGTAATCTATATTGCCTTTGTTATGATCATCAGACGGCAACAACTCCTCACCGTTGTCGTCTGGCAAATTGCTATTTACTTCATGTTTATTCATACTTTCGGTACCACTCATAATCCGTCTCCTGCGTGTGCCGTACGAAGACGCTCATAGTAAGCATTTTCAACTTTTTCAATTTCATGAACCGGTACGATATAATCGATATCACGTTTATTGGCTTCACGAATAACAAAGAAAATCATGACGAAGAAAGACACTATTACTAACCACCAGATATGCCAAACAAAAGCAAAACCAAAGACAAAAGTCAGCAGACCAATAATCACACCAGAATCTGTATTTTTAGGCATATGTATTGGGCTGTAGTAATTAGGCGCTTTGTCTGACGTCCAACCACTGTCTTTCAGATAAGCTAAGGCATCAAGATCGTTAATGACCGGCAACTGAGCAAAGTTATAAAACGGTGCAGGTGACGGTGTGCTCCACTCCAAAGTACGACCATTCCAAGGATCACCACTAACATCAGCAAGACGTTTACGGTCGCGATAGCTGACATAGAACATCATCAACTGGCTGAAAATACCGAACATGATAATAAAGGCACCAACAGCAGCAATGATTAACCAGAACTGCCATGAATCATTGGCATAATGGTTGGTACGGCGTGTCATACCTAAGAAACCTAGAACATATAGCGGCATGAAGGCTGTGAAGAAACCAATGATCCAGCCCCAAAAAGCGCGTTTGCCCCATTTTTCGTCCAAACGATAGCCAAACATTTTTGGCCACCAGAATGCAATGCCTGCAAAATAACCAAATACCGCACCACCAATGATGGTGTTATGGAAATGCGCAATTAGGAACAGACTGTTATGCAACACATAATCAATACCAGGAACCGCTAGCATAACGCCTGTCATACCACCAACCGTAAAGGTAATGATAAAACCAATGGTCCACATAATCGGGGTACCAAAAATAATCTTGCCGCGATACATGGTAAACAGCCAGTTAAAGACCTTAACCCCTGTGGGAATGGCAATAATCATGGTGGTAATACCAAAGAAGGCATTAACATTGGCGCCTGAGCCCATCGTAAAGAAGTGATGCAACCAAACGATGAAACTTAAAACAGCAATAACGAGAATGGCATAAACCATACTGACGTAGCCAAACAGTTTTTTCTGCGAGAAAGTCGATATGACTTCTGAGAAAATACCAAAAGCTGGCAGTACCAAGATATAAACCTCTGGGTGACCCCAAATCCAAATCAGGTTGATATACATCATGACGTTGCCGCCAGCATCATTGGTAAAGAAGTGCATACCAAAGTAGCGATCAAGCGTCAGCATAATTAACGTTGCGGTTAATACTGGGAAAGCGGCAACGATCAAGATATTGGTACAAAGTGCTGACCAAGTAAAAATAGGCATATGCATCAGATTCATGCCAGGGGCACGCATCTTTAAGATAGTTACTAAGAAGTTGACACCCGTCAGCAACGTTCCTAATCCTGATAACTGCAAGGCCCAGATGTAATAATCCACCCCCACTGTCGGACTGAAGTTTAGCTCTGATAATGGTGGATAAGCCAACCAGCCTGTCGCGGCAAAGTCGCCAACTACTAGTGAGACGTTGACCAATAGAGCGCCGGTAACGAATAGCCAAAATGACAATGAGTTTAGGAACGGAAAGGCCACATCACGTGCGCCAATCTGTAAAGGTACAATCGCATTCATTAGTCCTACAACCAATGGCATAGCGACGAAGAAAATCATAATCACGCCGTGGGCAGTGAAAATCTGATCATAGTGATGCGGGGGCAAATATCCAGTTTCAGGATAATTGGCCAGCATCTGATGGGTACGCATCATAATGGCATCACTGAAACCGCGTAGTAACATAACGATGGCTACAACGATATACATGATACCAATTTTTTTATGGTCAACTGAGGTTAGCCAGTCATGCCAAAGTGTACCCCAAAGCTTCTTTTTGGTTAGAAAAAATAAAACCGCTAGCCCAGCCAAGGCCATCATACCACCAGCCATCATAATGATAGGCTCATGGTAAGGTATTGCCTCGAGGGACAATCTACCGAGTATTGCTTCCATAGTCGCCTCTCCTATTAGTGAGCGTCATCTTCTTGCGCATCATCTTTATTTGATGGCGCTGCTGGGTTGATACTACCTTCACCATCCTCCTTCAAATCAGACTCTATACCTTCTGCCACAGCGACTTCATTATCACGCTGGTTGACTTCATTTGGCGCTACAAACTGATTTTGTTGTTTGGTATCTGAACCATACTGATTCACAATGTAATCAAACATATTAGGTTGCGTCGATTTGAAATATTCGATGGCATGGTTCTCTGATGGTTTCGCTAATTCTTCATAGACAGCAGTATCAAGAACTTTATTGTCCTCAGCTTTAACTTTAGCTACCCAATTATCGAAACCTTGATTGTCAACAGCATGAACCAAGAACTTCATATCTGAAAAACCAGGACCACTATAGTTAGAAGATAGCCCATTATAGATACCTGGTTCATTGGCAACTAAATGTAGCTGCGTTACCATGCTTGACATGGCATAAATTTGGCCACCAAGTCTCGGAATGAAGAATGAGTTCATGACTGAATCAGAGGTAATCTTAAAGCTAACTGGTCGATCTACAGGCATATAAAGCTCATTGACGACGGCAATATCTTGCTCTGGGTAGATAAACAACCATTTCCAGTTTTGCGCCACAACTTGAATCACAAGCGGTGGATTTTCGCTTGTCGTCTCTAGCGGCTTATAAGGATCGAGTGCGTGGGTACTTTTCCACGTAATCACAGCCAAGATAGCAATAATAATAATGGGGATAGTCCACATTACTATTTCAATCCAAGTGTTGTGTGACCACTGCGGATCGAAGTCTTTATCAGCATCTGGTCTATCCGCACGATAGCGGTAGGTAAACCAGACTGTCATGACGATGACTGGTATAACCACAATCAACATCAAGATAGTAGTAACAATGAGAAGCTCTTTAGTTTGCACGCCAACTTCGCCTTTGGGATCTAATATCCCTGTATCACAGGCGGTCAGGAGCAAGCTGCTTATCAAGACTACTAAGTTGGCTTTGAGCCAGATTGGTAATTTGAAAAACGTCATGCCTTGTTAACCTTATATTCGGTTAGTCTTATTAACATTTGCCAAGTTTTAGAGACACCCAGTAACTGTTACAATCTCATAGCGGACATCAGAGAAATGACACTGGACTTTGACCTTATTTATACTCTTAATTTAGCAAAGAAAATATACGGCAATTCTAACGCTGTAAAGAGTGCAAACAAGGTCAATAGATTGCAACAATAACCGATAATGTAAATCTCAACGTTCATCTACCTAATCAAATAAGTAACACAGGATTAAAAAACAGTAGCAGTTATGCTCTGTTTTTTAATCCTGTGAGATTGGGAATTGGTAAATCGATTTACTAAGAGGGTATCAATAATTCAGAAAAGCTTACTCCAATGTTAAATTTTGTCTGAATGCCAGAACAATATTACACACAATATACAAGGTATAAAACCTTCAGAAGCAAGCTCATCTAATTCACACACACTATACGCCTCTTTTTTTAAAAAGCACTATCTGCAACAAAATAGAAATAAAAAAACATGTTTTCACTATTCAAAAGCTATAAATTGAGCTTGAAATTTTTATCTTTTTGAGTATTAGAGGGAATGAAGATAGCGTAGAGAGGTTTTATGAGTCAAAAGAGACTGGAATAGCATCTATGAAACGGGGGAATAAGCTTGACTGTTCGGCTTACGAAAGCGACGAACAACTGAGGCTAACAAAAAGGAAAATGAAGGATATTTATATTCAATAAGAGGGATATAAAGCTTATATAGACAGGGGTTATAAACATGCATACAAAACGTCGTGCCTTACATATTTATGAGACATATTGCACTCAATAGGCAATATGTCTCATTATAAAATTATTCATTTAGTATCAACTATAGATATTAAAGAACATATCTATATGAGCATTAAGCCAAGTTAGAGACGCATACGTAAAGTGGTGACAATACCTGACAACGCATAAATAACCCCAATGGCTAAGATACCTACTGGTATATCATATAGCACGATACTCATTACCAGCACACCGACGATCAGAACCACAAAAGGCACTTTCTTTTTGTCGAATTCTTTAAAACTGTAGTACTTAACATTGCTGACCATTAACAAACCACAAGTCACTACCCAAGCGGCAAACAACAACATGATTGCCGTATCGTATTGTCCTATCCATTCATTATGATCAATGGCAACCATCACTGCAGACGTGACTAAAATAGCAGCAAGTGGGCTGGCCAAACCAACAAAATATTTTTTATCAACGATGCCAACCTGCACATTGAACCGTGCCAAACGGAATGCCGCGCAAGCAGTAAAGACAAAGGCACAACCGATGCCGATACGACCTAATGACTGCAGGGCAAAACTATAAATCAAGATAGCGGGTGCCACACCAAATGCTAACATATCCGCCAGTGAGTCATATTGCTCACCAAAAGGGCTTTGCGCATTAAGCATCCGCGCAACGCGACCATCTGCACCATCCAAAATGGCAGACAAAAAGATGGCTAGCGAGGCTTTATAAAACTCGCCTTGCGTACTCGCCAAGATCGAGTAAAAGCCTGAAAGTAGAGACAAGGTCGTAATCAAATTGGGCGCTAAATAAACGCCGCGGCTAACCACTCGCTTGCCTTCCGCGACTTCTGCTTCAATCACCTCAAAGGTCAAGCCATCATAACTGTCATTATCCGCTAGGCGAATATTGAACTCATGCTCGTCGACGAAGGGCGGCTGGGTGGCCGCACTGTCTTGTAACAATCCATCGGTTAACGGTGTACTATCTGATTGGTTGCTTGGTGGCTGCTTGTTAGTCATCTCAATATCCTTATTACCAACATGGCGTCATTGCTAGCATGGTTACTCGCCGACCAGCCAGCGCACATTGGTCGCACTATCAGGCGTTAAGTCTGGTGCGTCTGCTACCTTTAATGCAGGCTGTAGAAAGCGTAATATTTCACGCGCATGATTGTCAAATTGCCAAGGCGGATTGATAACCAATAAACCCGTGCCGTTCAGACCTACTGCTACATCGTTTGGATAAATGTTTAGCTCACACACCAGCTGGCGACGCATTTCGGTACGCTTAAGCTTTTTGTAAAATAGCTCAACCGCTTCCATATTCTTAATAGGGAACCAAAGCGCGTACGTGCCTTGAGGCCATTTGTTATAAGCAGCGACTAATAGATTGATGAGACGCGTGAAATCCTTATGCTCTTGCTCATAAGGGGGATCAAGAAAGATCAAGCCACGCTTTTCTTTTGGTGGAATAACGGCCGTAATCCCTTCAAAAGCATCTCGATGTTGAATGCCGATTGGCAACTTATGTAGTTGATAATTTAGTGCATCATATTCGGTGGCCTTGGCTTCAAATGCCTCACCACGGACGCCTGCCTCAGGATTTTTTTCAATATGATGAGCAACCCACCAAGGAGAACCAGGATACACTTTGCTGTCATAAGTGAACCTGGCTTGCTTAATGCCTTCCATGTAATCTTTGACAGCAGCTGGTGCCTTTTCGGTATCTGCTTGCAATAAAGCTTGGATACCACCTTTGGCTTCTCCTGTCTTGCGCGCTTCTTCACTGCTCAGTGAATACAGTCCACGACCGCCATAAGCGTCAAGCACATAAAAAGGTTTGTTTTTCTGCCCCAATTGATTGAGCAGTTGTACCAATAAAATGTGTTTAACCACATCAGCAAAGTTACCAGCGTGGTAGGCGTGTTTATAGTTCATAATCTCAAAAGTTTAAATAAGAAAAATTGCATCTATGGTAGCATAGGCAGAGTAAAAGATAATGTGGTTTTAGTAAGTGCTTTCAATAAAAACAGGCTAATTAACGGTATATTGACAGCTGATTGATAAGAATGAGATGAAATGACGAAGATTATTAGCAATCTTGACGTGACAAACATCGTGGCCCAGAATCCGATCGGTCAGGACAATCCCCCTTTACTGTTTCCGCATGGCCACAATGATACTGAGCAGCCGCCAACCCAAGAGGTATTGCAGTCAGCTGATTTTGATATCCGTTGGCAAGACAATCTCACCGATACGCAGCTCGATGCATTTGTCACTGATGGTTGGCTCATTATTGATAATGTATTTGAGAAGACGGCATTACTTGCGCTACAGGCTGAAAGTGGTTTTATCGACTATCGGGATGCTGCCCTAACCGATGGTATTCGTATTAGTGATATACGCGGTGATAGAATACGCTGGATTACTGAAAATTTCTTTGCTGGCTATTATTACTTGCAAAGTATCAATGCCCTAGCCTCCTTATTCAATCGTAGCTTGTTCGCCGGTATTCGCCATAGTGAAGCACATTATGCCTGCTATCCAATTGGTTTTGGCTATCAGTGGCACAGTGACAATCCTGCTGGACGTGATGAACGCGTTATTTCAGCGGTATTTTATCTCAATGATGACTGGGAACCTACTGACGGCGGCGCACTAGAAGTTGTTGATAAACATGGCGTTCATCATGAAGTGATGCCAGTTGCCAATAGACTCATCATCTTCGATAGCGATCTACGACATCAAGTGCAAACAGCCCACCGTCAGCGCTATTCTATTGCCACTTGGATGCGCCGAGATGGTTTGGTCCCATTTGTGGAAGAAAACAATTAAATCATTTTCAACTTTAACTCTAAATATTGACTTTATATAAAAGGTTTATTCATGTCTGACGCAAACACTCAATCTAACCCTCATCAACAGACGACTCACCAACAAGCGACGCTAGATTTGAGCATCGAATTGCTCGAACGCCCTTCAGTGACACCAGACGATGATGGTTGCCAAGATATATTGTCGGCACGATTAGAGCAAGCAGGCTTTGACTGTGAGTTTATGTACTTTGGTGATAGAAAACAAAGCGGCGAACATGCCGAAGTCAAAAACTTATGGGCACGCCGTGGCACGACTGACCCCGTCATTTGCTTTGCTGGTCATACTGACGTAGTACCCACAGGTAATGAAAGCCATTGGACGTATCCACCTTTTACCCCAACCATCAAAGATGGATATCTATGGGCACGTGGGGCTGCCGATATGAAAACTGGCATTGCGGCGTTTACCATCGCAGCCGAACGCTTCGTGCAAGACCATCCTGAGCATAATGGCTCTATTGCGTTTTTAATCACCTCTGATGAAGAAGGGCCGTCAGTCAATGGCACAGTTAAAGTCGTTGAAACCTTAGAAGCGCGCAATGAGAAAATCACTTACTGTCTTGTTGGTGAGCCATCAAGTACCGACACACTTGGCGACATTATCAAAAACGGTCGCCGTGGCTCATTAGGCGCAGTACTTACGGTCACTGGTAAGCAAGGTCATGTCGCTTATCCGCATCTGGCCTCTAACCCTATTCATGCCACCATGTCAGCCTTGGCAGAATTGACTGGTGCCACGTGGGATGAGGGTAATGACTATTTCCCAGCCACGTCTTTGCAAATATCAAATATCAATGGCGGTACGGGCGCAAGCAATGTTATTCCTGAAACCTTAGAAGTGGTCTTTAACTTTCGCTTCTCAACGGAAACCACAGAAGATGAGCTAAAAGCAAAAACGCACGCTATCTTTGATAAATACTTTGCAGATAGTAAGGCCAGTTACAACATTAATTGGAAGTTATCCGGTCAGCCATTCTTGACACCTGAAGGTAAATTGGTTTCAGCCTGTCAAAAAGCCATCAAAACCGTAACCGATGTCGATACCACACTATCCACCTCTGGCGGTACATCAGATGGACGTTTTATCGCGCCAACGGGTGCACAGGTTGTGGAGCTTGGTGTACGTAATGCGACGATTCATCAGGTTGATGAAAAAGTAGAAGTCGATGACTTAGGAAGACTTGCGCAGATTTATGAAGGGATTTTAGAGAATTTGTTGTTGAATTAATGGTACTAATCTCAATCGTATAAGATTAAAAAAAGCGCCTTCTCATATAGATAGAAGGCGCTTTTTTCTTATTTTCAATTGCTAAAAACCGTATATTTGAGTGATATGTCGATAATTTCTTGGAGATTAAATGAATTAAAAACGCTCTAAAGGTTAATACCTTGATCGGCCGGAAGGTCTTCAAGTTTTTGCTGTATGTTGATTAGCTCTGCTTGGAAAGCGTCGACTTTATTATTCATGTCTTCCTCATCTTCGCTAAGCATACCTTCTGTTCTGAAATCCTCTACATCCAATACGCGTCCACGCAGTGCATTCTTAATTATTCCTAACTCATAAACTGAAATATTATCATCATCATTGTCCATGTTTACTGTCCACCCTTAACGTCTTTGAGAACCTTCTCATATAGACATACTATTGAATATACTGTAAAACGCAAAAGGCTGAGTAAGTTTTCGTAATCTTAAACCAGCGATTTTTCGATAACTGAATATTTAGTTTAGAAGTGATTGAGTCATTGATGAATAGGATTACTATATCTTCAACGCATACTGTACCTCTAAAAAACACTCTTGTAGTTTAATTTATAGGCAGCTTACTGTCTCTATTCAATACCGATATAAAGATCCACTTGACCGTACTCTAGATTACCATCGATATAACGCTCAAAATCCACATTAAACGTTCGGGTATGCTCACAGTCTGCCGCATTGAAATATTCCCAAGCTTTTTCCCAAGCATTCATGACCGTATTGGGCATATTGCCCTGCTCAGAGAATACTAAATACTTGCCAGCAGGAATCTCTACCGCAACTACATTATCTGTTGACGCTACTTCCTCTTGCTCATTAGTTGTCTGCCAACCAGCGACCACATCAAAAGCACCGACTAAATCATCACTTTCATAGTTATGATAGATACCATAAATGTCTTCGCCTTCAGGAAGTTGACCCGCATGATTTTGATAAAACTTTTGCCATAATCTACCCAGCTTGGCGGTCTCATAGCTAATCTCAGCGTTGTTGGTCGTACGTACGCTAATGCCACTGCAAGCTATCGCTTCTGATAACTCTTTAATTTGTGATGTCATGATGCGGCCTTTTTAATTTATTTATTGAATTTTTATGGATGGCAACGTTAAGAAACCGAAACGATTAGTCGGCTTCATCGATCCAATTCATTTGAATGGCTTCTAAGATGCCTTCATTTGATTTTTGCGGATCATCATCAAAACCTTCAAGCTCAGTCACCCAGCGATGCAAATCTGTAAAGCGTATGTATTGCGGATTTGTCTCTGGAAATTTTTCATAAAGCTCAATCGCGATGTCTAAGCTGTCTGTCCATTTTAGTTTTTGCGGGGTCATAGTGGCTCCTTAATGGTTAATCATTTTTATAAAATATCAGTCGTTTTTATAAAACCATGTTATCGACTTAATAGGCTCTATCCTACCAAAATTTGCCCGATGATTATAGGTGCGTTATTTATACACTCACCTTTGATTTGGATGATTTTATAGCTACTTGATGTGTATTCCATGTGCTGATGATGTCTGTAAGTTGCTCTCCCTGCATGTCGAGCACTTCTGGCGTTTGTAGTTTTCCTTTTTTATCCTTCAAGACAAATTTAGTCATACCAACGCTCATGAGTTGGTTTTTTACGAAGAAGCGATGTTCAAAATAGATGTATTTGTGATCCCAGCCAGCCAGTACGCTATTGACTGTCATCTTGCTCAAAAATTTGATTTCTTTTAGATAGACCATCTCTTGCATGGCAATTACCCAACCTAAAGATTGAATACCTTTTTGATGACAGCATGCCATCAGCCAGCGAGTGACGTTTAATTCAATAAAAGACAGATAACGATAATTGGGCAGATGATCACGAAAGCCCATGTCATGTGGTAAAACGCGATAATGGCGGGTGGTTGGTGCAATCAAGGTCTCTAGACTGAGCGTCTCACTCGCTGATTGCTGCTTTAACTGTTGCTTGAGCAAACTGATCATAATAAAAAAACGCAGTAGCATATTCATAAATAAATCTCTTATCACATTGTATTTGGACTGGGCGATCGCCTATATAAAGCAATGGGAGCATAAACGTCGCACACTTTAACGCAAAAAAAGCCACCACAGTGACTTTTTCTATTTAAGAACATGCGCTAAGCGTTAGTGACCGCCGCCATTGACACTACGCACCATCTCTTCTACCATTTTTTTGGCATCACCGAAGATCATCATGGTTTTATCCATATAGAATAAGCTGTTGTCTAAGCCTGCGTAGCCTGTACTCATTGAGCGTTTAATGACCATAACAGTTTGAGCTTTGCTGACTTCTAGAATTGGCATACCAAAGATGGGTGACGTTGGATCGTCTTTGGCAGACGGGTTTACGACATCGTTTGCACCAATGACTAAGACCACATCGGTACTCGCGAAGTCTGAATTGATCTCATCCATCTCTAAAATATCATCATAGGGTACATCCGCTTCCGCCAATAGCACGTTCATATGACCTGGCATACGACCAGCGACTGGGTGAATCGCAAAGCGCACATTCACGCCTTCTTCTTTTAATAACTCGTATAGCTCTTTGACCGCATTTTGTGCGCGGCCTTGTGCCATACCATAACCTGGTACGATCACTACGCTACTGGCATTGGCCATTAAGAAACCAGCATCTTCTGCTGAGCCTGCTTTATAGTTCTTAGGTGCGCCCTCATCGCCACCTGCCGCGACGGCTGAGGTTCCCATACCACCAAACAAGACATTTAATAATGAGCGGTTCATGGCTTTACACATGATATAAGATAAGATTGCCCCTGATGAACCAACGAGTGAGCCTGCGATAATCAACATCGAGTTGCCAAGCGTGAAACCAATTCCTGCCGCGGCCCAACCAGAGAATGAGTTCAATAGAGAGACAACCACTGGCATGTCACCGCCACCGATTGGCGCAATCCACATCCAACCGAATATGACTGCAATCACTGCCATGGCATAAAAAGCGGGCAATGAATCTGTGACAAAATATACCCCACCAAAACCAATCATCGCAATGAATAACAGCGCTTGAACGGGTTTTACCCAGCTGCCGACCAGGGTTTTCGCCCAGCTTTTTGCTGCCAGTTTACCAAAAGCAAAGACCGAGGCTGAAAAAGTAATCGCACCGATAAAGCAGCCGATAAATAACTCTACCCGAGCCACTGCACCATGTTGCTGCTCAGTATGTAATACCGTCGCAAGTGCAATCGCAACCGCGGCCAGACCGACAAATGAATGCATCAACGCAACCGTTTCTGGCATTTGGGTCATTGCGACTGTTTTTGCCTTCCACATACCGACAAGCGCACCTAAAATCATCGCTCCGATGATTAACCAAAGGACAGGGCCTTCTGCTAAAAAGAACGTCGTCACAACGGCAATCGCCATCGCTGCCATACCAAAACGGTTACCACGAATGGCGGTCTTTGGACTAGATAAGCCACGTAAGGTTAAGACAAAAAGGACAGCGCCAACCAAGTAGAACCAATCTGCATTTGCCGCAATCATTGTTGAGAAATCATTCATGCGTCGCCTCCAGTTTCTTTTGCATTAGTTTCAAGAGCAGGGGCTTTTTTTGCTTTAGGTTTGAACATCGCCAGCATACGCTCAGTCACAGCAAAACCGCCAAAGATATTGATACTGGCTAAAAAGACCGCGAAGGCACCAAGTAAGCTGGTTGGTGTAAACATTGAACCATCAATGGTAACTGTCTGTAGCATCGCACCCACGATGACGATACTTGATAGAGCATTGGTTACCGCCATCAATGGGGTGTGCAATGCAGGGGTTACGCCCCAAACGACGTAGTATCCGACAAAAACCGCAAGTACAAATACCGTAAAAATCGCGACAAAGGGTGTGCTACTCATGGCTGCACCGACTGGTGCGGTAGCTAAAACAGTGGCAATCATCTTATCCTCCTAAAAATTTATTCGTGTCTGGCAAATGTGTGGTGGCAAACCATCCAAAATTAGCGCTTGGCAAGACGGAGCTGACCTTCGTGCGTCACAGCCAAAGCTCTTTGAATCTCATCTGCCATATCTAAGTTGAGTGCCAGTTTATCCACTGAAGCCTCATCCGTACTGGGCGCAATCAAAGTCGTGATAAAATTAACAAGATTATTGGCGTATAAATCTGAGGACTGCGCCGCAAGCATTGAGGGAATATTGGCTGCACCAACGATACGTACACCGTTATCGGTAGTAATGGTTTGATCAGGGAGACTGCCCTCTACATTACCGCCCGTCCCTGCTGCCATGTCGATCAATACCGAGCCTGCTTTCATCTTGGCAATCGTGGCCCCGTGTACCAAGCGCGGTGCTTGTCGACCGGGGATTTGTGCCGTTGTAATCACGATGTCAGCGTTGGTCAAGGCTTTGTCTACTACTGCGGCTTGGTCTTGGATGTATTGCTCTGAGGGCGTCCATGCATAACCGCCGGTTGCTTTTGCTTTTTGTGCTTCATCTGCACTCATCGGTACATCCAGCCATTTACCCCCAAGTGACTCGACTTGCTCTTTTGCCGCAGGACGCAGATCACTGGCCTCTACTACAGCACCTAGACGCTTTGCCGTCGCAATCGCTTGTAGACCGGCGACACCGACACCCAAGATGACCACTTTGGCTGGCTTGACCGTCCCTGCTGACGTCATAAACATAGGAAATGGACGTGAGTATTCATTGGCTGCTAGCAATACCGCTTTATAACCAGCAAGGTTGGCCTGTGATGACAAGACATCCATGTTTTGTGCGCGTGACAGGGTGCGAGGTAATAGCTCCATCGCAAATGCTGTTGCCCCTTTAGCAGCATAAGTGTCGAGCTGAGTATTACGATAAGGGTCGAGCATACCAACGATTACTTGGCCAGAGGTTAGGCTGTCCGTTGTCGCTGCTGGCAAGTCATGGACTGTGGTAATAATTTGCGACTGTGTGACGACCTCAGTACTACTCATGACAATATCGGCACCTGCGGCCTGATACAACTCATCCGCGTAATATGCCGCTTCTCCTGCTCCTGACTGCACGACCACGTCGAACCCAAGTTTGCGCAACTTTTTAACCGCGTCTGGGGTTAGCGCAACCCGACTTTCACTCGCACTATCTGCACTGATTACACCAATTTTCATATCGTCTCCTTACTCAAGTCCAATGATTGACCCCAATATCCTCAACGCACATTTAAAAAGCACAGGGACAAAAAATCTTTGGTCAGAACGGACACTACGTATGACCAAAGCTTATCAATTTAATAAATGATAGACAGCTTCCCATCACTCCTTTTTATTATAGAGACATAATCCGTCAACTTTCATTGCCAAATGATGACTTACAAGTAAATAAAAAGTTAAGTATTTACACCATAGACATAACTTTTATTGTTATATTAAAAATTTTATCTTTCTACTAGACGCTGTGCTTCATTGCAGATAGGCTCACCACTTGATGGTAATTTTTTACGCATTTGTGAAGATTGAGGAGCGCCTAAAACGACTGCTTGCAAATACAGTTGACTCTCTGAGTGTCGTATAATAAGAAAACCTAATACTTTGATCAGTCAATTATTGATTCACTTTAATAAGGAATAACGATGTACTTTTTACTGTCTCCTGCCAAATCTTTGAATGAAACAGATGCGATACCCGTCAATCTGGGTAACTATTACAGTCAGCCAGAGTTGATCGAACATTCGCAGGATTTGATGAAAATATTAAAGTCAAAAGAACCGATGGATTTGCAAGCGCTCATGAGTATCTCTGATGATTTGGCTCAGCTTAATGCCGAGCGCAATCAACAGTGGCGTTGGAGTAAAGAGCAACCATTTACCGATGACGCAACGGGTAATATAGCGAAGCCAGCGGGTTATTTATTCGATGGCGACGTTTATACAGGCCTTGATATGTACCATATGGATAAAGAGACCGCTATTTATGTCAATGAGCATTTGGGGATTTTGTCAGGTCTTTATGGGGTGTTGAAGCCGTTAGATTTAATCCAGCCTTACCGCTTAGAGATGGGTACCAAGCTAAAAAACGAGCGCGGTGATAATCTTTATGACTTTTGGGGCGAGGAAGTGACTGACGTTATCAATGCTCGTATGGCAGATAGCGAAGATAAGACCCTGATCAATCTGGCTTCTAATGAGTACTTTAAAGCAGTAAAGAAAAAAGCCATTGATGCTAATATCATCACGCCACGGTTCGAAGACGAAAAAAATGGTCAATATAAAGTGATTAGTTTTTATGCCAAAAAGGCACGCGGTCTTATGGTGAAATATGCTGCAGATAATAAGCTGAGCAATGCGGAGCAGTTAAAAGATTTTGATTTGGCGGGTTATTATTACTGTGTAGAAGCGTCTGATGATAAGACGTGGGTGTTTAGAAGAGATGCGGCGGATCAGTAACTTGATATAAAAACCATATTTACTACAGTCGCTAGAAGCATGGCACTCAGGGCTTCTAGCGACTGTATTACATCTCCTTTAATTTAACGGGTCACAACAGTCCTTTTTGCGATTGCGATTGATAGCTAAAACCATTGCCTTGAACTATAAAGATGATTCTTTAACGTGAAATAATCGACATGATAGCGTCAGTCAGTTGGGGAATTTCCGTCATTTTCAAACCTGCAATATTGATTCTGCCATTTGGCATGCCATAAATCGCGAACTCATCTTGCAATATGAGCATTTGATTTTCTGTTAGCGGTAATAGAGAAAACATACCTTTTTGATGCGAGATGTCCAAAAACTCTGCGGGTGCATCCCTATCTTTTAAGGCTTTGCCTAACGCTTGGCGAATAGTATCCACCCTACCACGGTAGCTTGCCAGCTCGACTAGCCAAGCGTCTGGTTTGTCTAGCAAATAAGAAGCAACTGCGGCACCGTGATTGGGCGGCATGGAGTAGTTGGCGCGTGTGATGGTTTCTAAGAGTGTCTGTATATCTGCGTGACGCTCATGGTTCGTCGTCATCACCGTGGCAATACCAGTACGCTCATTGTATAGACCCATATTTTTTGAACAGCTGGCGGCGATAAATGCAAAGTCAGAGTCTTTAATGATTAGACGAAGCCCTGCAGCATCGGTATCGGGATCATCTCCAAAACCTTGATACGCCATATCAATAAATGGCACAATATTTTTCTGTTTACATTTATCAGAAAACCGTTGCCACTGCTCTAAAGAAGGGTCTATGCCGGTAGGATTGTGGCAACACGCATGTAATAACAACACGTCTCCTTCTTTTGCTTTTTCTAGCGCGGCAAAACACGCATCAATATCTAATTGTCCATTTTTATTTTGCCATGGATATGTATTAACCGTTAACCCAGCACCTTCCATCAGCGGACGATGATTGATATAGCCAGGGTCACTGATCCAAACGGTTGAATCTGGAGAGAGTATGGCGATTAAGTCAGCAATGAGTCGTAATGCACCTGATGCCCCAACCGTCTGAATCGTGCATTGGTTGTTTAGACTTCGACTGTCACCTAATACAAATTTTGCCATTTGTTGATTAAAATTAGCGTTACCCGATAGCATGCCGTAGGCCTTTGAATGGGCTCGATGAGCAAGATGTATTTCTGCATCTTGCACGGTTTTCATTACAGGCGTATTGCCATGCTCGTCTCGATAGACACCAACCAATAGATCTATTTTATGTTTGCGCTGGTCAGCACGAAACCTACCCAACAATGCCCATAGTGGATCACCATTGATAATAGGCATATTATTTAACATCATGATACTTCCTTAATTAATTTATTTCGCTCGATTGGACAAGATAACACCAATGGTACTGAGTACGATGCCGCATATCATGATGACTGATAGAGACTCATTGAGTATCAGCGCAGCGAGTATGGCAGTTAGTCCTGGGGACAACGAGCCAAGTAATAAGGTACGAATGGAGCCTAACTGTTTGACAGCATAAGAAAATGCAATGGTTGATACCACCCCTACACCAAGTCCTTGTATTAGGATAAATGGAAGCGCTTCATCAAAAGATACAAAACCTATATTCGTCTCCATAATGCCAGACAGAACCATCACTAATGTCAGAAAAAACGAGGTATAAGAGAGCACGATAGCGATAGCTATTGGACTTAACTTGGTACTTTTTAACCCTAAGGTATAACCCGCCCAAATCAGACTTGCCATCAATAATAACCCTACACCGTACAGAAGACTATTCGGTATTGCCTGTGCATGCCCGCCAATCATCGTAGCGATACCAAAGAGAATAAGCATTAATGTGGCAAATTTTCTTAATGATATTCGCTGACGATAAAAAATAAAAGACAGTAAGGCTGCAAAGAAGACTGGTGTCCCTGTCAAAATAGTACCCATGTAAGCTGCTGGCACCGTACTTGCACCAAAAGCCGCCAACAGAAGAAAAGGTACGCCGCCAAATAAAATAAACATGATGTCTGGCAGTCTTATATTTTTGATTTCATGCCAACTAGATAGTACCCAAGGGGTCAACAAAACCAGCGGTACACTAAAGCGAATGAGCATGACATCGGCAATGCTTAGCGACGACTCCCCAACCGCTCGCACAGTTAATGCAAATCCTGACCAAATCAACAATACAACGCTCATAGCCACATAGCCTTTGGTTAGTGGCGACATTATAAACAAAGGGTTTTTGCGTAATGAGGGCTGAAATATCGTATTCATAGTCGTGTCTTATACTGGTATGCAAAGACCAATTATCGATTAAAATACGCGCTTTTATCTCTATTTATTCATTGCAATTTTACAAATATTTGGTGGATAATGCTAATTAAATCAAAATTATTGGCTTAAAAATCCAAAAGGTAAATTATGGACAAAATAGATCGTCATATCTTGGAAGTGCTCCAGAAAAAAGCGCGCTTATCTACGGCGGAACTGGCCGAACGTATAGGGCTGTCGCCATCTCCTTGTGCGCGGCGCCTAAAACGTTTGGAAGATGAGGGTTATATAGAGAACTATCAAGCGAACGTAAATAAAACCAAAGCAGGTATTGTCATGAGTTTCTTTGTGGAGGTCAGTCTCAACAGCCACCAAGAAGACTCTATTGCAACCTTTGAAAAAGCCCTATCCGATATGGACGAGGTGATTAATGGACATGTGGTGTCGGGTTCTTACGATTATTTATTAGAAGTAGTGAGCCCCAATCTTGATGGTTATGAGCGGTTCACACGTAAGCTACATAAGCTTGCTAGCGTAAAAGACATACACACTCATTTATCGGTGAGAAAGGTCATTAATAAGACGACTTTACCTATTTTTGTGTGAGATTTTTTCATGCGGATTAGGGGTAATCACAGTTTTTTTGGACTACAAAGACACTTGGTATGAAAGTGAATATAATCAAACTTCACCTAACTATGTTTGCTAAAGCAGTTAGAATAAAAAATAAAACCGCATAAAAAAGCCCTACTATCTTTCGATAGCAGGGATTTTGGTAGTTAAAACACTTTTACTACAGTAGTTATATTTATAGTGAAAAGTATTTTATGGGTTGACTGAAGCAGTACGACTAGGCAACCGAGTAAAAATTGTACTTATAGTACATCGAACGAGGTTAACAACGTCGTACAAATTCAGTTAAGGCATAAATTACATCATGCCGCCCATTCCACCCATACCGCCCATTCCACCAGCACCGCCCATGCCAGCCATACCATCATCTTTCTCTGGTAGGTCAGTAATCATGGCTTCAGTCGTTAGCATGAGACCAGCAACAGAGGCAGCGTTCTCTAGTGCTGAGCGTGATACTTTTGCTGGGTCAAGGATACCCATCTCAAGCATATCGCCGTATTCACCAGAGGCCGCATTGTAACCATAGTTACCCGTACCATTTTTCACTTCATTCACTACGACTGATGCTTCTTCGCCAGCGTTAGTTACGATTTGACGTAATGGGGCTTCCATGGCACGACGTAGGATGTTGATACCAGCATCTTGGTCATCGTTGTCGCCTTTTAGTTCAGACAATGCATTCATGGCACGAACCAATGCAACACCGCCGCCAGGTACAACACCTTCTTCGACCGCGGCACGAGTTGCATGTAGCGCATCGTCAACACGGTCTTTTTTCTCTTTCATTTCAGTTTCAGTGGCTGCACCAACTTTGATTACTGCTACGCCGCCTGCTAGTTTCGCAACGCGCTCTTGTAGCTTTTCTTTATCGTAATCAGAAGTAGACTCTGCGATCTGACGATTGATAGACTCAACACGGTTTTCGATGTCAGCTTTGTTACCAGCGCCATCAACGATCACGGTGTTTTCTTTACCAACAGTGACTTTTTTAGCTGTACCCAATTGCTCAAGAGTTGCAGTCTCTAGGCTTAGACCAATCTCTTCAGAAATTACGGTGCCGCCAGTTAGCGTTGCGATGTCTTCTAGCATGGCTTTACGACGATCGCCAAAACCTGGTGCTTTAACGGCACAAGTTTTTAAGCCGCCACGCATGTTGTTCACAACTAGAGTTGCCAATGCTTCGTTTTCTACGTCTTCAGCTATGATAAGCAATGGCTTGCTCTGCTGCATGACCTGCTCAAGTAATGGCACGATCTCACGGATGTTGCTGATTTTTTTGTCAACAAGCAAGATATATGGGTTTTCAAATTCAGCAGTCAGGCTGTCTTGTTTGTTTGCAAAGTACGGGCTGATATAACCACGGTCAAACTGCATACCTTCGACAACTTCTAGGGTATCTTCAAAGCTTGAACCTTCTTCAACCGTAATAACACCTTGCTTACCGACTTTTTGCATCGCTTGCGAAATCAACTCACCGATTTTGGTATCTGAGTTAGCAGAGATAGAACCTACTTGCGCAATGGCTTTTTCGTCATCAGCAGGGGTTGATAAGTTATGGATTTCTTTAACGGCTGCGCGAACGGCTTTGTCGATACCGCGCTTAAGATCCATTGGGTTCATGCCAGCAGCGACTGACTTCATGCCTTCTTGCAAGATTGACTGAGCCAATACCGTTGCAGTAGTCGTACCATCACCAGCGACATCATTTGTACGGCTAGCGACTTCACGAACGAGCTGCGCGCCCATGTTTTCAAATTTGTTTTCAAGCTCGATTTCTTTGGCAACCGAGACACCATCTTTAGTGATGGTTGGTGCGCCAAATGATTTATCGATAACCACATTACGGCCTTTAGGGCCTAGAGTAACACGTACTGCGTTTGCTAGGACGTTTACGCCGTCCATCATTTGTTTACGGGCATCAATGCCGAATTTTACGTCTTTTGCCATGGTAAATTACTCCATTATTATAAGTATGAGAATACAATTGAATGATTCGTTCGTATGGTTATGAGTATTTTTAGCTAAAAAATGGTCAGCCAAAATATGCTGTTAAACCATTAGCCTTCTAACACGCCCAATACGTCAGATTCTTTCATAATCAATAATTCTTCACCGTCAACTTTCACTGTTTGACCAGCATATTGACCGAACAAAACTTTGTCGCCAGCTTTTACATCTAATGCGCGCGTTTCGCCATTGTCACGAATTTGACCATTACCTGTTGCCAGCACTTCACCTTGTGATGGTTTTTCTTGGGCTGAACCAGGAAGTAAAATACCACCAGCAGTTTTTGTCTCTTCTTCTATGCGGCGGACGACAATACGGTCATGTAAAGGACGAATGTTCATCGATATGACTCCAAAAATTGGTTATTTGAATTAAGGGTTTATTTGAATAAATACTCTCAATGCCAATATCTATCAGAAGTTCTGTATAAAACAGTATTCTAAAGATAAGCCTTGAGCTTGTTACAAAAAGTGGGGGCAGGACAAGTGCGGTTCAAGTGTAAAGCTCAAAAATTTACAAGATTTTTTGTACCCTTGTTTTTTGTATCTTTGAAAGTTTGAAAGATTGTCTCGCTTTTCGCATTTCACAAAATTCAAAAATCCACTTGTCGAAAATCCCTTAAATAAAAATGGTGATAACGCTATGAAACAAACCAGTGAACGAGCTGTAGAATCTGTCTGATACTCTATGTATCGATTTTCATTATGTTGATAATGCGCCACTTGTTATGAAACCAACGGTTCCGGCTTTAATGGTAACATTGGCTACAAGAGCCAAACGACAAGATGACTGGCTACTCTTGAAAAGGTAGCCAGACATGGCCATTATAGGTGTCAAAGTTATTAAAACAGCCCAACGCTATTAAAAAAATTCCCATCAAAATCTAATATGTCTTATAAAAACCGATCAAGGAACATTCATGAGATTTTTATCAATGAACAAAGCATCTCTTATCACTAATGACAAACAGCGCAGCAAGTCTAAGATTTTGACTGCCTTGACCACAGGCACCAGTATTGCTGCTATCGGAGCTTTAAGTATGACTGCCCCTACACTTGCTAACGCAAAGACCGTACAACCTTCAAGTGCCAATTATAGTTTTACCGTAGAAGACAAATATAAAGGAACCGCGACTCGCACGCTAAACCAGTCAGGTAATACGTGGAAGTACAATGTGAATGCCAGAGTTGCAGGCGTGGCAAGTGCCGCACAAAGCAGTACGTTTACCATTAACGGTAATAATGTCGTGCCAACTCAAGCCCAAACTACCTATAAACTGCTCGGTCTTGGTCGTACTCATAAGCTAAACTTTAACCCAAGTGCCAAAAAAGTTACGAGCACTTATAAGGGCAAAACAACGACCATGAATATGGCACAACAAGCATTTGATGACTTGAGCCTCGAAGTGCAAATTCGCCAAGACCTACTGAATGGCAAATTCTCTGGCAATTATTACATGGCAAAAAAAGACAAAATAGAAAAAACCCCTTTTAAGAAGTCTGGTAATACCAAAATCACCGTACCAGCTGGTACCTTTGATACGGTACGTGTTGACCGTATCCATGAAGATGACAGTCGCTCTACCAGCTTTTGGCTAGCCCCAAGTTTGGATTACTTACCTGTAAAAGTCAGCCAAATTAATGATGGTAAAAAAATGGACTTAGAATTAACCAAAGTCAATTAATAAAAGCAGCTATCCCTTTGAAGGTTTAAGATTTTTTATCTCAAGAGGATAGGCAATAAAAAAGCGGCGCTCTATATTAGAGTGCCGCTTTTTTGTATGGGAGGATTGATCCTTATGAACGCGGCTGTTTTACCACGTTGTTCATCGAGGGCAAACGTTTGAGTAAAATAAACAACCAAATGTTAATCCCCAATAATAACAAGAAGTCGATTAAATAAACGCCTATCTCAGCCCAACTACTACCATAAGCACGTGTAAATAACACCACACCACTGGCACCCAAATACACCAAGGTAAACATACTGGCTATTAACAATGCATAAGGCGAGCGTCCTCGTACTATCCATGGCGTCAAGATAAAGGCGGGCACTAACCACAATGCTTGCCATGCGACACCACCAACAATGTCAGGATTGCTCGGATTAAAAACGCTAATAAAAACAGGCAATCCAATGAGCCTATAAATCAGCCAAGCTAACCAAGTCATCAGCAAACGCTGACGAATGGGAGCAATAGGTTTTTTAGCCTTAGCAGGTTTGCCTACTCTTTTTTCAGGCGGGGTAATATTTGTCTCGCTATCGGAGTGGTTGGTAACCATTGGATATATTTATTTCCTAATTAATAACGCAGTGCTTCATTATTCTCATATCACCATATGATAGTGGCTTAACGACGCCAGTTGGCTTGTGCCAAAGCAGTTGCACTAATGGCCAAACGGTGACCTTGAGCGATTGCCAGCTCACGCTCATCGGCAGTGATTGGTTGATCATGCGCAGCCCCACTAACATGACTGGCACCATAAGGCGTGCCACCTCGATCTGTACGATTTAGAGCTGGTTCTCCATAAGGTACACCAAGAATAATCATGCCGTGATGTATCAATGGTAACATCATTGTCAGCAATGTCGTCTCTTGACCACCATGCATCGAACCTGTGGCAGTAAACACGGACGCTGGTTTATTTTGTAAATTACCTGCCAGCCATAGCGTCACCGTATTGTCCCAAAAATACTTCATAGGCGCAGCCATATTACCAAAGTGCGTTGGGCTACCGAGCGCAAGACCGCTACAATTTTTTAGATCATCCATCGTACAATAAAGATCACCCTCGTCTGGTATCGCAGGCTTATTTACCGTGGTTTCAGGGGCCACTGTTGGTACAGTGCGGATACGTGCGTTCATTCCCGCATCTTCAATACCTTGAGCGATAGCATAGGCTAATGTTTTAGTCGTACCATAACTGGAATAATAGAGTACCAAAACATAAGGGACAGTCTGACTCATTAGCAACACTTCCTCATAAAATCGTTCACGTTATTATTGATAACCATCGTCTACATCGGCTTATTTTTATGTTTGCCAATCAGACCATTATTGACCTGTCATATATCAATTCATAGTCAGCCGTTTGCACCATAGAATTGCGTATACATTATGCCCGAGTCTTTCCCTGACATGCAAACCACCTTGCTTCATATTGTAGCGCTTAAGAGCCGATAGTAGTCCCTACTGTGCATTTTGACACAATTAAAGGGCAGAAGATAACGGCGTATCTTTGTTACACTATTGTCACTTTATTGCTTGCTAAATGGTCGACATGGAAAACTTAATAAAAAAAATCCCGTTTTTGAATCAACGCTGGTTTCAATTTTTGCGATTTTTAACGCGGCATTTTTTTGAAGACAATTGCCAGCAAAAGGCAGCATCACTGACGTACACCACGATGTTGTCCATTGTGCCTATATTGACGGTACTGTTGATGATTCTATCATCTGTGCCTGCATTGTCATCGGTCAGAGCACAAATCTATGAGGTCATTTATAGTAATTTACTACCGCGCTCGAGTATGCAAGTTAGCGAGTATATCAATAGTTTCGCTGAAAAATCGTCTAATCTGACCATCATCGGTGCCCTCATTTTATTTCTAACGACCATCATGACGCTGACAACCATCGAGCGCGCATTTAATCAAATATGGCGGGTAGAAAATCGGTCAGGCGGTATCAAAAGCATGATGCGTTATTGGACCATCGTGACTATGGGGCCCTTAGTATTAGGCACTGCCTTTATCGCGTCAAGTACGGTACAGAGCCTAAGTTTTCTAAACCGACAGATCGCAGGTTATGGTATCGATTGGTCTTTTTGGGTACAAGCCGTATCGATTGGTATTACGTTGGCGGGCTTCATTGGAATGTATTGGTTCATTCCTAAAGCGCGTGTACCTGCAAAGAACGCCGCTATTGCAGGTATATTTGTGGCCATTGTATTTGAATTGATGAAGTACCTTTTCGGTACTGTAATGGCCAACTTTACCAGTTATGAAGCGATTTATGGCGCTTTTGCTGCCCTACCCATCTTTTTATTATGGATCTTTTTATCATGGAACCTGATTTTATTGGGTGTTGAGATTAGTTATACCTTAACGATTTTTGAGACCGAAGAGGTGTATCCTCGTCACCCGTTACTCAGTTTGCTTGACATGCTCAACTTGGTATATACGCACCATCTAAAAGGTGAGGCTGTCAGCGAACAGGCGCTGCGTAATGTATTGGGACGTAAGGAGCTGCCAAAATGGTATACCTATATCAACTATCTACAAGACAGTAATCTCATTACCATGACCGAAGATGATGATTATGTGCTCAAAAGAGACTTGAGCAAAATGACATTGTGGGATTTTTATCGTACGTTACCCTACCCTTTGCCGATCAAAGATGAATTCGATGAGATGACAATAGAAGATCAAAAACCTTGGCTAAGCCTTTTGGTCGCGCGTTTTGAGAATACTGAATCTTATGCTAAACAACAATTAAACCTGCCTCTGAGTACTATTTTTGCCGACAGTGAACCGCGTAAAAAAGCCGACTCCGATGAAGAAAACGCGCTCAAAGGTCATAAAAATAATTTGTTTAGAAAGACCAATACCAAGACACCATCAGTCAGTTCTGCCTCGAAGTCCCCTTCAAATCTCGAAAAGTCGCCACACTTTGATCCTGCGACTTATGATAAAGAAAGCGATGTCGAGTATGACGAGCATAATAATGAAATATTGATTCCTATGGACGCCAACAAGGTTCATGACACACACCATTCTGAGACAGATACTACCAGACGCGATGTTCACAAACGTTCTATCATTACTGAAGCGGATAACCCCCAGCCTTATCAGCCAAATAAAAAAGCCTGAACTGATGTAGAGCTCAATATAGTATGAGGCTCAAAACAGACTGATAACATGGCAAACAAGCCTTATCTCTATTGTATGATTATTTTTGGATATTTTTTAGCTTATGACAGTAAATAAAGACGAGACAAAAAGCTTGTGGATGCGATTTTTTGATAGGGTTCAAAATATACCCAAGTCGTTCATTCAGCTATGGTCGCTCCAGACATTGACGGATTTACCGGATCGACTTAGAAATTTGTGGCAGCAACTTATCGGCTCTTACTGGTTTATTCCAACGGCCTGCGTACTTGCAGGACTGTTACTTGCGCCTTTATTATTGACGATTGATCAATATTTTGATCGGGAAGCGGTGAGGAAGATTACGTTTGCGTTTACCGGTAATGATGATGCTGCACGCGCTATCATGACGTCGATTGCAGGAGCCGTTTTAGGCGTAGCAGGGACCACGTTTTCTATTACCATTGCTGTACTATCCATGGCCTCGTCTCAGTTTGGTCCACGGTTATTGCGCAATTTTTTGACAGATACACCAAACCAGTTTGTATTGGGTGCTTTTATTGGCACCTTTAGTTATAGCTTGCTCGTACTAAAGTCTATTCATAAGTACGACGTCGACTTTGGTGTCCCGCAATTAGCAGTGACTTTTGCCATTATCATGGCTATTATTTGTGCGCTTTTACTGGTTTACTTTGTCCAACATATGGTTCACGCCATTCAAGCATCACATGTCATTCAAGGTGCCAGTAATGAAGCCATTAAAAATATTCACTATTGGTATAGCGATCGTTGCGAGATTCAACATCAGCGTGATATTGAACATCAAGACCTTCAGACGTTTCATACATGGTCTTCGACACCCATTTACCCATCAAGCTCAGGTTATGTTCAACAAATCTATCTTGAGTCACTGATCACTCTGACTCAAGAGTATGGCGGCGTGGTACAAATACAAGTCAATACGGGTGATTATGTTACCAACCAAAACGTTATTGGGTATTTTTACCAACGACCAGCCGATCATGCCAGCAACCAGAAAATCACAGACTTGCCTCATTTGGCTGTTTTGCCGCGCGCACCTGATGGCGAATTTTGGCAGCGGTTTGCAGGCTGTATACGACTCGAACAACGATTGTCACATTCTAATGATATCTCTTATAGCTTAAGTCAAATGACTGAGATTGCTGTGCGAGCTTTGTCTCCTGGTATCAACGATCCAAAGACGGCCGTCAACTGTGTACAGTCTTTGACAAGTTGCCTGAGTATCATGATGCGCCGTCAGCCACCCACTTCTTATCACTTTCATGTTCCAACGCAAGAAAACGAAACGTCAGAGACCATAGACCAAGCACAACGCCTTTCCATATTGGCGGTGGTGACTTATATACCTACGATCTTGGACTTTATCAATATATCGCTTGGTGAGATACGTCGTTATGCGGCAACGGATCTGATGGTATTAAAAGCCTTGTGTCAGGCAATGGTCAATCTAAATTATTCTTGCGTCAATCATGCCCAGCAACAAACGCTCCTGCATGAGCTCGAGTTGATTAAACGGGCAGGAGAAGAAAATTTAAGCTATCAAGAATTGGTGGATGATTTGATGGAGATGTGCCAACAAGCAAAGCAATTCATTCTTGATGAGGACGCCCAACACAAGCACTTCCATTATACCAGCGATTTTGCCGCTCACATTCGTCAGTCGCTACAAACACAATCAAGCTAATCATTACACGACTGGCAATCCTCAGACTTGTATAATGTTATGACTTATACAAAGATGCCGGCTTAATTACTATAAGTCCTAGGCTTAATTACTATAAGTCCTAGGCTTAATTACTATAAGTCCTAGGCTTAATTACTATAAGTCCTAGGCTTAATTACTATAAGTCCTAGGCTTAAGGTAATTTCATATTTATACGAGACCCACTTTATGGCCACTGCAAACAGCCTCACTATTCTTGAAATCAGCGCCATATTTTTATCGATTACTGCTTCACTGTCTTATATCAATCATCGCTTTATTGGCCTACCGACCACGATTGGTGTCATGGCTATTTCCATCTTGTTGTCTATCGGAGCGATATTTTTAGGCTTTTTGGGGTTTGATCAGCTCATTGATTATGAGGTCAGTCTATTAGAGCAGCTTGATTTTACCGAAGTATTATTAGATGGCATGCTCTCCATGCTGTTATTTGCAGGCGCTTTACATGTCAACATTGGTGATTTAAAACGTTATAAGCTGCCGATTGGCATTCTTGCAGGGCTTGGCACCATCGTATCGGCTTTGCTCATTGCCATTGCTATTTATTTTATGTTGCCCCTATTTGGGTTTGGTTTACCTTTTATTTGGTGTTTACTGTTTGGGGCTCTGATATCGCCCACCGATCCTATTGCGGTCATGGGTATTCTTGCTTCAGCTGGCGCACCAAAAAGCGTTGAAACTGTTATTTCTGGCGAATCATTGTTTAACGATGGTATTGGCGTGGTTATTTTTGTGTTGTTGCTTGGCATCTTAGCCAGTGGCGACATCCCAACGGTCAATTATGTAGCACATACATTAGCAGTTGAAGCTGGTGGTGGTATTCTTTTTGGCTTGGTACTTGGGGCAATCTTGTATTACTTGTTAAAGAGCATTGACAGTTATCAAGAAGAGGTATTGCTCACCCTAGCGGGCGTCATCGGTGGGTATGCATTGGCCAGTCACTGGCATTTATCAGGCCCACTTGCTATGGTTATGGTCGGTCTCATGGTTGGCAATCGTGGGCGAGCGCTTGCGATGAGTGATAAGACGCGGCATTACATCGATTTGTTTTGGGAATTGGTTGATGAGATTTTAAACGCTATCTTGTTTGTTCTCATTGGTCTAGAAGTGGTAATGATTGTATATTCAAGCAATTTATTTATCGCAAGCGCATTGACCATCATCATTGCCTTGATGGCACGTTTCATTGTCGTGGGAATGACCACCAAAACCTTTCATCGTCAACTGGATTTGCCAACTGGGGCTTGGAAAGTATTGACATGGGGCGGACTGCGTGGCGGTATCTCAGTCGCTTTAGCATTGCAGTTACCGATGGGCGATGAGCGCGATATTTTATTGGCACTTACTTACGCCGTCGTCATATTCTCTATTTTGGTACAAGGGTTGAGTGTTGGCCGAGTGGCAAAAAGTATTCGTCCTGATGACAAAAAAGCCAGCGTATAAATAAAATCTCTGTACCAAAAAGCATTTGCAGTATAGTCGAGTCTAAATAAAACAGATACATTATAAGACAACGCTGAACTGGAATGAATTTTTTGGCTTGCTGTGCCTTCGCAAACATAGACTGCAAAAAACCTATTCCAGTCACGCTGTATCGGTTTTATACCGAACTCATTATAAAAAGCCAGCATAGAATATCGTCTATGCTGGCTTTTTGGTAAATTTTGAAGCGTATTAACCACATTTCAATGTCTACGATGTTCTATATCAAACCCTTTCGCTTCATATTACGATATACCACAATAACGATCAAAACATTTAAGACCAAGATGCCAAAGTTAAACCAATCAAACGGATTGGCTAGCAGATAGTAAAGCTCAATAGGGATAAATATACCGTAGCCAAGCACACCAAACCAATACGCCCATGTTCTGTCCTGCCACAGCCCATAAGCTTCAACGAAGCGTAAACTGGCATAAGCCACAATCAATATTAAAAATACTGGCCAATTTTTGCTTGCTTGTTGAGCAACTTGTACGGCACTGTCCACTTGAGGTGCCAATAGCTGACCGAATCTTCGCTGCCAAAAATCTGCAATCATTGTCAACCAATGATCAAGATTGGTATGCCACGACCATAACGCCATTGCCCCTAGCAGTGCGCCCACTCCTTTAACCACCTCATAGATTGCCACCGCTTTGATGGACTCACTAGAAGTACTGCGCGGGCTTTCATGCTGGTCACGTAAATTCGGCTCATAATCCTTCGAGGATGGCAGCAGATTGTCATCTTGTCGGGGCAAATTAGCCAAAGAAAGTCTCCACAACACGGCCTTGTAGTTGTTGGTTAAAAAATGGCGTGTTTTTGCCGCTTGATAGCATAGATTGTGCTGTCACTTGCCATTCTATATTAGGATCAACCAATATAGCCCCACCAATTTTCTCGTACTGCTCACTGATCCCAGCAATTTTAGCAGGATTCAAACAAATTTTATCTACCAGTTGCTCTAACGTAAGGACTTCATCATGCACCAGCTGACAAGCCAGCGCCATAAACGTATCAAAGTTTGAGATACCAGGTGTACTCTCAGCAAACGGCGCTTTTTTAGCTGTGCTATTTAGTGGTTCGTGATGACTACAAATCGCATCAATCGTGCCATCTTTTAGACCCCGTCGAATGGCTTGTTGGTCAGTATTACTGCGTAGTGGTGGTAACACATAGGCTTGTGCGTTAAACCCTTCTAAATTGTCATCTGTCAAATAGAGTTGATGCATGGCCACATCACAAGTCACGGGCAGACCTTTGTCTTTTGCCCAGCGCATCAGCTCGATGGAGGATTTGCACGACAATTGGCTAAAATGCGCTGCAATTCCTGTCTCTTCAACCATCAATAACTGGGTAGACAACGCCACCGTTTCAGCAATCCATGGAATACCCTGTAACCCATGATAAGACGCAATATAACCCTCATGCGCGACCCCATCTCCCGACAAGCTTGGCTCATCTGGATAAAAGAAGACTTTCATGCCAAACGTCGCTGCATATTCTAGAGTACGTAACAACACCAAATCATTACGGAATGGTCTGCGCGCGTTAGAGACAGCGATACAGCCGCCTTTTTTTAAGCCTGCAATATTGGAGGGTTGCTCGCCTTCTAACCCAGCGGTCAATGCACCCAAAATATGTAAGTAAATGCCACCATCATCCAGCGCACGCTCACGCAAGCCTTTTAACAAAGACCCATTTTCTAGGATAGGATTGGTGTCAGGTGGAATCACCACATGCAAAAAGCCATTGCCACGAGCCGCGCGACCTTCTGATTCTAGCGTACCGTGTTGCTGTTGACCCGGTTCACGTAAGCGCGCGCACAAATCAACCAATGGAGGTAGTAACCACATTTCACGCTCAGTTCCGATTGAAGCCAGTTTGTCTGTGACAGTATTTGGCAGAGCGTTCTTAATGGTTTGAGGAAGGTGGTCAAGTATCGGTGCTTCAGTATTGAGCATAGTAGACATGAGCGTTATTACCGTATCAATAAAATAAAAGAAATAAGAATAAAGTGGCGAGCAAACTATTAACGGTTGCCAGCCTGATGCGCGCGTTGACCTTCCATCGCTAGTGATAACACGGCCATACGAATAGCAATGCCGTTATTCACTTGCTTTAAGATCACCGACTGCGCCCCATCAGCCACGCTCGACGCAATCTCAACGCCGCGATTCATCGGCCCAGGATGCATGACCAACGCATCAGGTTTGGCAAGTGCCACGCGCTCAGGCGTAATACCATAGTGTTTATAATACTCACTCGACGACGCTAATAACGGCGAACCAATACGCTCATTTTGAATTCTTAATCCCATGATGACATCGCAGTCCGTCACGCACTCATTCATATTTTCATAAACGTTTACCCCATAACGCTCAATTCCTTTAGGCAATAACGTAAGCGGCGCACAGACACGAATATCCTTAACACCTAGAGTCTGCAAAGCACTAATATCAGAGCGTGCTACTCGTGAATGCTTGATATCACCAACGATAGCCACTGACAGCTCTTCAAATGGGCGCGGCGCTTCTCGGTGAATGGTCAGCATATCGAGCATACCTTGGGTGGGATGGGCATGCCAGCCATCACCACCATTGATAATGGCAATATCAGGCGTCACCTCTGTGGCCATAAAATGTGCGGCGCCAGAGGCCGAATGCCGTACCACAAAGATGTCTGCCGTCATCGCTTGCAAATTCCACAGCGTGTCGCGTAGGCTCTCCCCTTTTTTGGTACTGGAGCGTTCGATATCGATATTCAATACATTGGCACCCAAACGTTTTTCAGCGACCTCAAAGGTGGTACGGGTACGAGTCGATGGCTCAAAAAACAAATTCATCACCGTATACCCTTCAAGCTCAGGACGGTTGATCAATTGTCCTTTATCATCAAAAAACGTTTCTGCTTTGGCAATAATGGCTTGCAACTGTGCCTTATTCAGACCTTCAACACCCAAAAAATGGCGAATACTACCATCAGTATTTAGCTGTGGACGACTCAGTGAAGTATTGAGTTTTTGGTGAATGGCATTGGAATCGAGTGTGGCATAATCAGTCGACAAGACCGCATGTGTTGAATTGCTATCGGGAGAATTTGACATAATGGCAAGTCTTTATTGTGGGTTTATATGAGTCTATCGTAATCACTTATTCATTTTTATTCGAGCACTTACGGTTGATACGCACAGACACGAGGACATTCAGTCACTTATTTGCTACAATTTACGCTAAAGAAATAGGCACTGTATAATACCTTTAGCAGCTCTATAAATGAGATAAGTCAACCTTTATCACCTATCTTAGAGGATAGGCCTATCAAAATATAAATGAATAATAACAGATATAGTGTAGCTGATTTTTTGGTCAGGACAAAGTTGCCTGATGAGCTATTTCAAAATCTGTCAAATTAAACGTGGTTCATGTAACCCTTCCTTCTTTTAATACTGATCTAGTTTTTACTCACACTATCATACAGCAGGACATCTTATGACAACCTTAGCAAACTATCTCAACGATCACGCAGCCAATCCTGCCCTTAATGATGTGATTACGACCGTCACTGACGTGGGTAAAACCATCTCACAGTTACTAAGAAAAGGCGCTTTAGCGGATATTTTAGGGGAAGCGGGTAATCAGAACGTTCAAGGCGAAGATCAGAAAAAACTGGACGTATTGGCT
Source organism: Psychrobacter sp. 1176_08 (assembly GCF_052850615.1). Taxonomy (NCBI): domain Bacteria; kingdom Pseudomonadati; phylum Pseudomonadota; class Gammaproteobacteria; order Moraxellales; family Moraxellaceae; genus Psychrobacter; species Psychrobacter sp. 1176_08. The sequence continues at coordinate 155,432 of NZ_VXCU01000008.1, read as the reverse complement.
AATGACTTGTTACTAGATGCTTTGGCAAAAAATGCACATTGTGCTGGCGTTGCTTCAGAAGAATTGGACGATGCGACTCCTGCCAACGCTGATGGTAGTTTACTGGTATTGTTTGACCCATTAGACGGCTCATCAAATATTGATATCAATATGGCCGTTGGAACGATTTTTTCGATTCTACCGTATGAACGTCAAGGCCAACTGAGCGAAAACAGTGATTACTTACAGGCAGGTACCAAGCAGCTTGCAGCAGGATATTTATTATATGGTACCTCTACCGTATTGGCGCTGACGATAGCAGACAAGGTTGTCATGTTCAGCTTAGATCCAGATACAGGTGAATATGTACTGATAGAGGACAATGTGCAAATCGCAGCAGATACCAGCGAATATGCAATCAATGCCTCAAATTACCGCTATTGGCGTGCGCCTATGCAGCAGTATATTGATGAGCTAATCGCAGGCGAGACAGGTGTGCGCGGTCGCGATTTTAACACACGCTGGGTGGCTGCTATGGTGGGTGACGTTCATCGTATTTTGTGCCGCGGCGGTCTGTTCACTTATCCGTTTGACACCAAATATGCCAATAAAGCCGGTAAATTGCGTTTGATGTATGAAGCCAATCCAATGAGCTTACTGATTGAACGTGCTGGCGGCGGTGCCACTGACGCGGTCAATCGTATTCTAGATATCGAACCTAACGATATTCATCAACGCGTACCTGTGGTGCTTGGTAGTAAGAATGAAGTCAATTACGTCAAAGACTTACATGTGAATTATACTGAAAAATAATTGTTTGCAACGTGCATTAATAGCAGCCAGTATAACGTCTAACGTCTAACGTCTAACGTCTAACGTTTATATGACATTATGCTGGTTATTCAAACCATTCTCATTTTATCCTCTTCTCTAAGCGATCCACTATGGTCTCAAATCCCACCGAGCTGATTACCTCAGATAAGAATACGACAGTCAAACTGGTCAAAGCGCTATTGACGCAAGCGCGCCAGCGTAAAAAGCATGGTCAGACAGTTATTGAAGGTGTTCATCTTATTGATGCAGCCCTTCGTAGTGACTATCCATTTGTCCAAATACTATTATCCGAGTCAGCACATGCTCATCCTGAGGTACAGCAAGTATTAACGCGCCTACCAACCTACACACCTATTTTAACGCTCTCAGATGCGCTTTATGGAAGTATCCGAAACCTAGGTACTGGCATCGATATCATGGCAGTCATCAAGGTGCCAACGCCCACTTTATCGACCATAACAGAGGATTGCTTGATCTTGAATGATGTACAGGATAGTGGCAATGTTGGAACGCTACTACGTACAGCAGCAGCGGTTGGCATCTCCAATATTCTGTGTACCAATGCCACCTCTCAAGCATGGTCTCCCAAAACCTTGCGTGCAGGTATGGGTGCGCAGTTTGCCCTCACTATCTATGAAGGCTTAAGCGTACAGGATATTTTAGATTATGTACAAACACCATTGTTTGCCACTAGCTCTCATACCGATACGGTCATCTATCAGCATGACTTAAAAGCCCCCATTGCTTGGATTATGGGTCATGAAGGTCAAGGGGTTTGTAATGAGCTCATGCAATGCGCCACCCCTATTGCATTGCCCCAGCCAAACGGACAAGAGAGCCTCAACGTCGCAATCGCAGGATCGCTTTGCTTGTATGAGACTTTACGGCAACGACATTACGCCTAGACATTACGCCTTAAAATTGTCTTACATATAAAAAACCCACTATCAGCAGATAGTGGGTTTTTTAAACAATCGTCAGCGGAACATTTACTGGCAACCTAGATTTTGCTGGTCAACTCAGGTAATGCCTCAAACAAATCCGCTTCTAAGAAGTAATCTGCCACACTAGCAATCGGTGACTCTGGGTCATTGTTGATAGCCACAATAACCTTAGAATCTTTCATACCCGCTAAATGCTGAATCGCACCTGAGATACCAGCAGCGATATAAAGCTGCGGCGCTACAATCTTACCAGTTTGACCGACCTGCATATCATTTGGTACATAACCTGCATCAACAGCAGCGCGTGAGGCACCGACAGCAGCACCTAACTTATCAGCCAATGGCTCGATGTATTTAGTGAAATTTTCACCATTTGCTAAGGCACGACCACCTGAAACCACAATGCCAGCTGACGTGAGTTCTGGACGATCAGATTTGGCCATCTCTTCATTTACAAAGCTGGCTTTACCAGTTTCTTGTACGTTATCAAGCGTCTCAACAGTAGCAGAGCCGCCTTCACTTGCAACCGGATCAAAAGCGGTAGTACGAACGGTCAATACCACTTTGTCTTCTGACGTTTTAACAGTGGCCGTCGCGTTACCTGCATAAATAGGGCGCTCGAATGTTTGCGCATCTATGACAGCAGATACTTCTGACAACATACTAACGTCAAGTAACGCTGCGACGCGCGGTATGAAGTTCTTACCAGTTGTAGTAGCAGGTGCAATGATATGGCTGTAATCACCAGCGATATCAGACACTAGTAAGGCAATGTTACCTGCCAATTGATGCTCATAAGCAGCATTGTCAGCTAATAGTACTTTAGACACGCCTTCAGCCTTGGCTGCTTCATCGGCTACGGCTTGATTGCCACTACCTGCAACCAATACATGGATATCGCCACCGATTTGTTTAGCAGCAGCGATCGTGTTTAGAGTTGCCTTTTTTAGACTGGCATTGTCATGTTCTGCATATACCAAAATTGCCATGGTTTTAATCCTTTATTTTTTTGTATCGTCTATTCATTTGGTTGTTTCTGTCCAATGTTGTTTATACTTTCAGCTTTAATATAGCTTCGTTTTAGTATTACAACACTGGACAGGATAGGCTATGAAAAAGTCTTAAATGACTTTTGCTTCATTTCTTAGCTTATCAATCAACTCATCAACTGACCCTACTTTGATACCAGCTTTGCGATCAGCAGGTGGCACCACTTTAATAATCTCTTGCTTGGATGTCATATCAACACCAAAGTCAGCTGGTGTCTTCTCGTCAAGCTGCTTCTTCTTTGCCTTCATAATGTTTGGCAATTTTGCATAACGTGGCTCGTTCAAGCGCAAGTCTGTCGTGATAACCGCTGGCAAGGCTAATGAAACAGTTTGTAAACCACCATCGATTTCACGAGTTACGTTTACTTTATCGCCTTCAACTTTCACTTCTGAAGCAAAAGTACCCTGACCAATACCCATCAGTGCGGCTAGCATTTGACCAGTTTGGTTGTTGTCATCATCAATGGCTTGTTTACCCAGCAAGATAATATCAGTGCTTTCAGTTTCAGCAATATTCTTTAGGATTTTAGCAACTTGCAATGGGTATGGTTTTTCGTCAGTCACGACTAAAATACCACGGTCTCCGCCTAGGGCTAAGGCTGCGCGGATTTGCTCTTGCGATTCTTTTGGACCGATTGATGCCACAATAACTTCATCAATAACGCCCGCTTCTTTTAGGCGAACCGCTTCTTCTACCGCAATTTCGTCAAATGGGTTGATTGACATTTTAGTGTTTGATAGATCAACGCCAGAGTTATCAGCTTTTACACGAACTTTCACGTTATAATCAATGACACGCTTGACCGCTACTAATGCTTTCATACGTTCCTCGTTTATTAATGTTATGAATTAAAAATGATCAGTTAAGAACCAAAGGTTCAGGATTGTTCAAACTGTCGTTCAAAGTTGTACTTAAAGTGATGATTGCTCAGCAGAAACAGAGGTTAAAGCCAAGCCAATCATTATTATCAGACCTATGTATCTTGCGTGAGCACAGGCATCACGTCAAGACAGCGCCGTGAATAATGCGTCATAAATTTGTCACTATTCTATAAAAAATAGTTTATAAGCGTATCACTTCACCGTTTCTGCTTAAATATTTAACGCTTCACACCTTTATAGCATTGCTAACGCTCTATCCATTTAACGTTTTGTTATTATTTATCTTCTTAAAACTACCAGATTACCGAAGTTTTATCATGATAAGCGCTTATCAGTTTTAATCAATAGCTCACTGTCGCGTACGTCATCAAACAAACTCCAATCAGGTGTCACATCATTATTTTTTATCACACTCATATCACCTGTAGTTTCCATAATAACGGCAAACACTTCGGTTTTGGATTTGATACCATTTTTACGTAATACTTCTTGAACGTCACTGGTAGCAAGGTTTGCTTCTTTTAGATTATCCCCAAAATACTCACCATGCGCCATTAATATAATGGCTTGATTGTCGATTAAAGCCTTTAATGGCTTCACTTTTCGCCTGATGACCGATATTACACCTTGTATTAAAAATAATACAGCCACTGCAAACAGCCCTTGCAACAATGCTGGTGTATCTGATATTACCGTTGAAGCAAGGATACTACCGATAGCCACTGTCATTGCAAAGTCATGACTTGATAGCTTAGAGAAACTGCGCAGTCCCATCAGCCGTGTGAACAACATAAGCCCCATATAAAACCCTATCGCAGATAGAGAAATACCTAGCACTTGTGGCCAGTCCATTGAGAACCAAGTTTCCCATTTCATAACACATCCTTTCTTCTTACATGTTTTTTACATCGGTATTTTTACCACTTCATAACACTTGCCGTTAACAGCCATCACTTTATCGTTTCACAAAGAAAAAAGTATAAAAAAAGCAACCTGATGAGAGGTTGCTTTTTTTTGAAGTCGAAACAGTATTTTTATTGTTTTAACAAACAAAGTAATCAATGCTTATATGTAATCTACCTATTATTGAATCTACTGAAAATCAGTCGATTCAATAAAAAATAAGATTAGATAGCTTCGATTTGCTCAGCCTGTGGGCCTTTTTTGCCATCACCTAAGATGAAAGACACTTTTTGGCCTTCGGCTAGAGTTTTGAAACCATTGCCTTGGATAGCGCTGTAGTGAGCGAATACATCTTGTCCGCCATTGTCTTGAGCAATAAAACCAAAACCTTTAGCTTCATTAAACCACTTTACAGTGCCTTCAACTTTATCTGACATAAATTTTCCTAACTCTTTAACTGTTGGTGAGACTTGTGTCGCCACCGATTAATTGATATATACCCAAATTATTTTTTGCTTGGCTTGATGATTAAAACCATCAAACTACCTCAGAGTTAACATAAGGTTTTTGCCTAAAAATCTTTGAATACCACTTGATTATAGCAGCTTTTCTTAATCGCAACTGGTTAAATTGATGATTTTTGTAAACGATTATAATCAGTTCAAAAAGACCAATTTATTAAGCAACCAATCACCTATCATACTGATATTAAATATAATTTTATTATTAGATATGCAACGCCCAAATAAAAACCAATGATTCAACCTGAGGCATATCAGTGCTGCAAATTATAATGAGCAACAATACAAAAATATTCTATTGAAATATGGGTAGCCATGGCGAGCTCAGCACTAGTAAACAAAGGGCAAAAAATATCAATGAAAATGACTGACTATAAGCGATATATTTGGCTGGTATGACCAAGTCTTTGGGAGAGTCAGGAACCCCTTTACGTTTTAATAGACGTGTTCCATAAATCCAACCGAAAGTCGTATAAATACCATAAGCTGCAGGAACCGCGATAGCCAATGGCGTTAGATCTATCACATATAACATGACTACGGAAATAAAGAACCACAGCGTGTCTAGGAGTGAGCTAACTTGAAAAAACTTAGACTTTGGTAATTTGCCATTCGTTTTCTTGAGCATTTCTCCTTGTATCCAAATTAACACTGCTATCACGGCGCTGAGCGTAACATATATGAATTGCGGCGTTAGCCAGTCAGGATAAGATATTTGCACAACATACAACCTGTAATCTATGAAAAATAAAAATGAAGGAATTTTTTGTTCTCTCCAACCTGTCGAAGACAAATCAAGATAATGACCGTCGTCTCATTGAGCAAACAATTAAAGAACACAAAGGCGATAATCTACATTGGGGAGTTACCACTGCTTTTCAAGCCATATGATTAGACCTCTATGAAAACGTATTCAAATAGTAGCGATTAAAAAACCCACGCTATGCATTCATAGCGTGGGTTTTTATGACTAACTAGGCTTGTATCCTAAATAGTTGCTTAGTTCTTGTCTTTATCGATAATCTTGTTGCCACCAATCCAAGGCATCATGCCACGTAGTTTGGCACCAGTCACTTCAATTTGATGCTCAGCGTTGTTACGACGACGGGCGGTCATTGATGGGTAGTTGGTTGCACCTTCAGAAATGAACATTTTCGCGTATTCGCCAGACTGAATACGTTTTAATGCATTACGCATGGCTTCACGAGACTGCTCATTAATAACCTCAGGGCCAGTCACGTACTCACCGTATTCAGCGTTGTTACTGATTGAATAATTCATGTCAGCAATACCGCCTTCATACATCAAGTCAACAATCAGTTTAAGCTCATGTAAGCACTCAAAATATGCCATTTCTGGCGCATAACCTGCTTCAGTTAGGGTTTCAAAGCCCATTTTTACCAGCTCTACCGCACCGCCACAAAGAACGGCTTGCTCACCGAATAAATCCGTTTCTGTCTCATCTTTAAACGTCGTTTCGATAATACCTGAACGACCACCACCAACACCAGCAGCGTAAGAAAGCGCTACTTGCTTGGCTTGACCTGAAGCATCCTGATAGATAGCGATAAGATCAGGGATACCGCCACCTTTTGTGAACTCAGAACGAACGGTATGACCTGGCGCTTTAGGCGCAACCATGATGACATCAAGGTCACTACGTGGTACGACTTGGTTGTAATGAATCGCGAAACCATGAGCAAATGCTAAGGTGGCACCTTCTTTGATATTGGGTTCAATCACGTCACTGTAAAGCTCTTTTTGGAACTCATCAGGCGTCAAAATCATGACCACGTCAGCGGCCTTTACCGCTTCTTCTACTTCAGCAACTTTTAAGCCAGCGTTTTCAGCTTTTTTCCATGAGCCTGAGCCTGCGCGTAGACCGACAGTTACTTCGACATCTGAATCTTGTAAATTAAGAGCGTGTGCATGGCCTTGTGAACCGTAGCCAATAATGGCAACTTTTTTGCCTTGGATAATCGATAGATCACAATCTTTGTCATAAAATACGTTCATAAATAGAGTCCTTTTCCTCAATCATGGCTTACCATGGATAAATGAGCGCTTAGTTTACAGCCACTTTATATACGTAAGTTGTTACCTAAGCGCGATGTTAAATTCTAAGTAAATAAGTTTAAAATATGATGTTTGAATACAATCAGCGTTGGTTATAAGCTAAGTGTTTTCTCACCACGAGCAATACCAATCACACCTGAACGTACAACTTCCATAATACGGTCACGACCAATCACATCAATGAAACCATCTAACTTCGCTTTGTCGCCAACGATTTGAATGGTATATAAAGCCGCATTGACGTCAACAATTTGGGCGCGGAAAATATCAGCACTGCGCTTGATTTCTTCACGCACGTTACCTGTTGCACGTACTTTGATCAGCATCAATTCACGCTCTACATGTACCGTGTCTGATAAGTTATGCACTTTAACGACTTCAATCAACTTATGCAATTGCTTGGTAATTTGTTCAATTCTTTCAGGTGAAGTAATAGTCGTTAATGTCAAACGTGAAATGCTTGGATCATCGGTGGGCGCAACGTTTAGTGTTTCGATATTATAGCCACGTTGTGAGAACAAGCCGACCAATCGCGACAACGAACCTGCTTCATTTTCCATTAATACTGAAATAAGATGTTGTTGCTGCATTAGGTACGCTCCCCTTTTGTTAACCACATATCACGCATGGCTTGTCCAGCAATTTGCATCGGATACACATGCTCATTACGATCGACATAAACGTCAATGAATACCAATCTGTCTTTAATTGCCATGGCCTCAGCCAACTGTGCTTCCATGGTCTCAGGATCGGTGATCTTAATACCCACATGACCATAACTTTCAGCCAATTTTACAAAGTCAGGCAATGAGTTCATATAAGACTGTGCATGGCGACCTTCGTACAACATATCCTGCCACTGTTTGACCATACCCAACTGAGCGTTGTTTAAATTCAAAATCTTGACTGGTAAATTGTATTGCAAGCACGTAGACAGCTCTTGGATATTCATCTGAATAGAGCCTTCGCCAGTAATACACACCACGTCGCGCTCAGGATTGACAAGCTTTGCGGCCATTGCATATGGTAGCCCGACGCCCATCGTACCAAGTCCGCCTGAATTCAACCACTGACGCGGCTCATCATACGTGTAGTAAAGTGCAGCAAACATCTGATGCTGACCCACGTCACTTGTGATAATGGCTTTGCCATCGGTAATTTTGCATAATGCTTGTACAACGTTTTGTGGCTTAATGCCGTTGTCTGTATTGGTGTCATAACGTAAGCCATGACGTTTGCGCCATTCATTAATCTGTGACCACCAATCAAGTAGTGCATGTTGCTCAAGCTCTTTGTCGTGCCCAATAATATCTAACATGTCCGTCAATACAGACTTCACGTCACCAACGATAGGAATATGAGCAAGAATCGTTTTAGAAATAGATGCCGGATCGATATCAATATGGATAATCGTTGCATTTGGGCAGAATTTTTTGACGTTATTGGTGACGCGGTCATCAAAACGTGCACCAACCGCCAAAATCACGTCGGCATGATGCATGGTCATATTGGCTTCATAAGTACCATGCATGCCCAGCATACCTAAAAACTGACGATCAGAGCCAGGGAAAGTACCAAGACCCATTAATGTGTTGGTCACAGGTAAGTTTAGACGGTGAGCTAGATCTGTCAGCTCTTCATGCGCCTTACTCCAAATCACGCCGCCACCCGCATAAATAACTGGGCGCTGTGCAGACAATAAAGTCTCAACTGCTTTTTTGATTTGACCGCTATGGCCTTTTAGCGAAGGTTGATACGAGCGTATGAAAACCTCTTCTGGGTATTCGTATGCGAACTTTTCGTTGGGTGCGGTCATGTCTTTAGGCACGTCAATGACCACTGGTCCTGGACGTCCAGACTGTGCAATATAAAACGCTTTTTTGACAATACTTGGAATTTCGCTCGCATGACGCACCTGAAAGCTATGCTTCACGATAGGACGTGAGACACCAACCATATCGGTTTCTTGGAAAGCGTCTTCACCAATAAGGCTACTTGGCACCTGACCGGCGATTACAACCATCGGTACTGAATCCATAAAGGCGGTCGCAATAGCTGTCACGGTGTTGGTTGCACCAGGGCCCGACGTTGCTAATACGACGCCCGTCTTACCCGTCACGCGTGAGTAAGCATCTGCCATATGACCAGCCGCTTGCTCATGACGCACCAGAATATGCTCGATATTGTCTTGTTGGAACAAGGCATCATAAATATGCAGAACGGCACCGCCTGGATAACCAAAAATATATTCAACGCCTTCATCAGTCAGCGATTGAACCAATATCTCAGCGCCAGACAGCTTTACAGGCTGACCATTATTCTCAGCAAGACGTTGTTGTTTCTTTTCAAAGTTTTTGGCAGCATTACCCGTTTGGGTATGTCCAGTCATGTTTGGACTTTGCGTAGTTTGCGTCACTGTCGTCACCCTTTTTTGTGGCAAAAAATTGCGTTATTTCATAAAAGAAAACAACCACGTTTGCACATTGTTGTCCATCTCGTAAAAATGAATGCCAATCCTTGTGTAGGACAAGAATTTGTGCCCGCTGTATTTCAGCAATGTATGTAAGGTCAGTTTTGTGACGGTGTTTATCGATATACAGTGACAAGATGCGAATGCATCTATAAAAGAAGCTTATTATCGATGATGAATATCAGTCAGTATTTATACGAGTAGGTGGGCACGAATGCCACAGTATAGATAGAGTAAATTACTCTCATAGCCAATGCTATCTTATAAACTTCTTAGGTCTTATAAGTGCTTTAGCAACAACATCTATTTTCACATACCATATCAATTTAGTAATACCGTTAGAATCATGCGTAGTAAGTATCAAATAATAAGTTTATCTTAGTCATTGTAGACAGATAAGTCCGGAGACAATGTATAAAGTTTCAATAGTAATGCCTGTGATTACTATGTTTCTCATATCATTGTCACAAAGAAAATAAAACTGCGCCAGTTACCGATAAGTAACCCGTTGTCATTATTTTCAAGTGCCACGGCAATGCAATAAGAGCCGTTCACTGACCAATCAACTTCTATTATATTCGATTGTTTGTGAGCCATTGTCAAGAAAAAATTCTAAAGCCTATACCTAACTATTGGTTATTAAATAATATACATTCATAAGTAATATTTGTTAAAATCAGACGTTCATATTTTTTTAGTCTCATTAGCACGTTCAGATGTTATATTTATACTTACATCTGTTTTACCAATTAAGAGGATTGCAAACATGGCATATGCGTCTAAGATAAATAATGCTGCCAAACTGCTTATCAGTACTGCGTGTATGTTAATGATGTCAATGAATGCCAGTCAGGCTATTCAGGTTTATAAATCTATTGGTGCTCACGGTGAAGTCAAATACAGTCAACATGCCCCGCAAAATGGTAAAAATGTTGAACTCATCGAATTTCGCAGTGATGGTAGACAAAACAATGCTGGACAGATGGCAGGCAAAACAGAAGCCGATCAAGGTAGCAATACTCAAAGCGCTGAAGAACAGCGTGTTGCACAGCTAGAAGCACGAATTAAAGAACAGGATGCTCAAGCCAATGCCCAGCGTTGCCAATCGCTACGAAACAATTTTACCAACCTAAACGTTGGCGGTCGCATCTATGAGATGGACGCCAATGGTAAACGTCAATACTTGGATGGCCGTGAAATCGAGCTTAAACGTGAGCGAGTTCAACAAGCGATTAATCAATACTGCAATAACCCTTCTACCTAATTTTAGGTAAAAATTCCTAACTGCATCACATGACGAATGGCTGCTGGCATATCTTGAGCTTGTAGCCCTCTTTGTCCGACCAATAGTGTACGCTTATCATCATGACTTGTTTGGTTTACCAGCGTATCTCCGGCTAGACCGTGAATAACCACTGCTTGGTGCAAGCTGCGCATCTCTGATTCTAAATCTTGTTGTGCCAGTAGACCAGCGGTAACCCCAGACAACACATCACCCATGCCAGCTGTCGCCATACCAGCATTACCAACACCGCAAACATAAATATTTTTCCATCCTGAGCGTTGCTCAAGTACCAAAGAACCTGCGCCTTTTAACACCCAATCGCCGCCGTAAGTCTCAGCACACTGCTTGATAGCAGCCAATCTATCGCTTTCTACCTCACTTATTTTTTTATTTAGTAAATTAGCCGCTTCGCCACTATGCGGTGTTAAACAAACCTGATGATCCATACTGTATTCGCGTAGCTCAGAGATCAGTTTGTGAGTCTCTGCTTGTAATGACGCCAAATGATAAAGACCGTCAGCATCGATAATCATTGGTTTTTCATTAGCCATAGCGGCTTCCACATAGCTGATAAATATCGCTTTTGCTTTTTCATCACGACCCAATCCCATACCGATAGCAATGATACTGGCAGATTCAATCAGATGCTTGACGCCCTCTACATCATGCAAGTCGATAGTCATGGCATCTGGTAATGACGTCAAAAGTGCGCCATGAAAAGCGTCATGACAAGCAACGGTAATTTTCCCAGTGCCTGTTGCCATGGCGCTAGAAGCTGATAATATCGCTGCTCCGCCCATACCTTGTGAACCGTTGACACGATTGCCACCGATGACCAAAACATGACCGTAACTTCCTTTGTAACTATTCTGGCGACGGGCATTAAAACTGTGTGCTGCCGTTAGCAGCATAGCCACTGGTGCCAGCTTATTCATATTTTGAGACTGACAACTCTGTCGATCAGATACTGTCTCATAAGGTATCAACGGTATATCAAGCACTTCTCCGCTATAATCAGCGCCATCCTTCGTATGCAGACCAAATTTTCTAGCAATCAGACATAAGGTCACGTCTGCCAGTATGGCGATTTGATCAAATACTTCGCCAGTAGACGCCACCAACCCACTTGGAATATCCACTGCTACAGCCAATGCATGTGCTTGTTGAACCGATTGATTGAAGGCATGAATGGCTTGCTTATACATACCTTCAGGCGCGCGGTTCAGCCCAATACCAAATAACGCATCAATATAAATATCTGCTTGTAAGCCTGCTTTTCTGGAATCATTCAGCTCATCCAGATGGTCTTCAAAGCGTTGATAATTGCAATCAGCAGATAGTGCTATTTTTAGCGCTTTTATAGCATCGGTCGGTGTGCTTGACGCATCAGACTCATCATTTATCTCAAAATCACAATGCTCAAAACCGACTGTTATGACTTGTACACGCCAGCCTGCTTGTTGCAAATAATAGGCAACAAGCCAACCATCACCACCATTATTGCCCTTCCCGACCCAGACACTGACTCGTCGCTCTTGAGTCTCTACATAATTACTTTGATTATTATTTGATACGTTAGTATGCAAATACTTTTTTGCATAAAGCTGTTCGATCTGCTGCGCCATTTGCCAAGCTGCTTGCTTCATCAATCCAAAACTGTCATGACCTTGTGCAAACCATGCCTGCTCCATCGCATAAGCTTGCTCACTACTATAAAGCGCTACAGGTATGTTCGTTTTTTCGTTTAATAAGTTAGAAAGTTTTGACATGACTTGTCCTCGATTATTTTTATAGGCATATTTTTTAGTAATGTAAGTATACTTATTTCTCAATGTCATTAGCTTAGCAAAGCTAACTCTATGTTGTGTATTAATATGAATGTGCGTTTATTTGACTTTTATGCTTGCGCTCTTCGCTCACTCGCTTATCATAGCGGTATTCACATCAATGCCTATTGCCCTACATGAATCATTCATCTAAACCAAACTTATCAGACGCTTCTATTAAACAGGTATCAGCTAGCAGCGGTGCATCTGAAAAAAAGATTACTATTAAAAATACTCCAGCATTTACAACCACTGCGGACGTCAAACACTGGATTAAAGCTCAAGCACAGGCGCTGGGATTTGCTGACTGCGGTTTCTTATCGGTTCATCACCCTCTGTTTGCTCAGCAAATTTTACAGTTGCAGCAATGGTTAGATAAAGGCTATGAGGGTCAGCTGCAATTCATGCATAACAATCATCATCTGCGCGCAAATCCTGACCAATTGGTAGAAGGTGCAAAAACCATCATCAGTGTACGTATGGACTATCTGACTCAAACGCCAACACCTCGCACGGTCAGTGATAACGATCATCCTAATCAAGGTATCATTGCACGCTATGCGAGAGGGCGGGATTACCATAAAACCATGCGCAGTCGTTTAAAGCAGTTGGCATTGAATATCGAAACCATGCTTCCTGAGTGGCAACATCTCAATATCGGCTCAGACCAAGATTTTATTTTTAGACCTTTTAGTGATTCTGCGCCTATTTTTGAGCGTCCTATTGCAGAAGCAGCAGGGCTTGGTTGGACAGGAAAACATACCTTATTGCTCAACAAGCAAGCAGGTTCGTTTTTCGTGCTGGGCGAGCTATTTGTCAGTCTTGAATTGCCCGACGACCAACCTGTTAAGGCACACTGTGGGAGTTGTAGTGCTTGCATCGATATCTGCCCTACCCAAGCCATCGTCGCACCCTATGAGCTTAATGCCTCGGCCTGTATCTCATATCTCACTATCGAACACGACGGTATCATTGATCACAAATATCGCCGTGCCATTGGCAATCGCGTCTTCGGTTGTGATGATTGCCAGCTTATTTGCCCGTGGAATCGTTACGCCAACCTCACGTCTGTAGACGACTTTGCACCGCGACATAACCTTGATAACAGCAGCTTACTAGAATTATGGCAATGGCAAGAAGCTGACTTTATGAAAAAGACAGAAGGTAGCCCACTCAGACGTACAGGCTATGTCAATTTTTTACGTAATATTGCGGTTGGGCTTGGTAATGCGAATGGTAGCGAAGAAGTCATCACACATTTGCAATCGAAATTAGGCAAGCATAATGACGTTCTTGATGAACACATAACATGGGCAATCGATGAACAATATGAAAAACTAAATGCCGATCACTGATAGATTTTTAGCGCCATGCACTAACTTGTCCTTAATTCACTTTAAAAAAAGTAATAGACAAAAAAAACGCCTCTTAAAAAGAGGCGTTTTTTAAATATCGAGTTTCAAATCATTCCCAATACATTGACTGTATTTCTACTATGGCTTAGGAATACGTAATACTTGACCTGGATAAATTTTGTCTGGGTCAGACAACATTGGTTTGTTGGCTTCAAAAATCTTCATATAGTCAGCTGTTGAACCATACACATCTTTTGCGATTTTTGACAAGCTATCACCAGATTTTACAGTATACATCGTAGATTCAGGTGCATCTTCTTCAATATCGATACTATCGATAACTTTAGCAACGTTTTGCACATTACCAATGGCGATAATCGCTTTTTCACGATCCGCTTGCGTCTTCGCTTTACCGCTAATTTCTGCCGTGTCTGTAGTACCATTATATTTTATTTGTAGGTCGCTAATGTTCAAATTCTGCTGTTGAATGCGACGAAGCAGTAGATTGGCTACTGACTGTGCTGAAGGCTCACTACTCGCAACAGGTGTGCCAGTCGTTTTTGCGGCTGGTGTGGTAGCTGCGGCTTTTGTTTCTGATTTGGCATCGTGCTTGGCATCATCGCGATTAAATATCTTCTCACCAATGTCTTTTGCAAAACTGAATACACCCATCTTATTACTCCTTGAAATATCATTATTTATTATTTGTGTTTATTGTTGTGATGGTAACTCTTTATGAGCACAAATCTCTGTAAATAGAGTACCATCAAAATACTATAATCATTTCTTAGTAATGCTTACCCTTATGAGTATAAGCAAAGGCAGCTGAGTAAGATAGTAATAGAATGTTGAGTAATGTTGATTTGGCGTAGCTTATGTTAAAGCAGTTATACATGTAATATAGATGAGATACTTAATAAAAGTATAAACATAAAAAAACCGCTTACCTAAAAAGATAAGCGGTCATATAAAACTTGCTGAGCAAATTACTAATTATAGCTGAGCTTGTACATAATCAATTGCTTTTTGTACAGTTGTCAATTCTGCTGAATCTTCATCAGGAATAGTGATACCAAAATCACTTTCAAATGACATAACCAATTCCACTAGATCCAATGAATCAGCGCCTAGGTCTTCCATAAATGAAGCATCGTTGCTGATATCTTCAACATTCATACCTAGTTGCTCGGCTACTGCTGCTTTAACTCTTAACTCTGTATCATTACTCATGTAGATTTCTCCTTTTTGATCTATTATTTTTACAAACTGTTCATAGTCCTATCATTAGATTCTATGACATTGTATACAAAATGATGTTTTTAAATTAGTAGGTCGTCTAAGTGCTTTATAACCAGTTATACGATTTGACTAATGTCTGATAAAGCCTTGCTATCATACAGGACTTCGATATAAAAGTGTCCGTCATTATAGCACTGTTTATTAGAGTTTACACTCGTTCACACAGTTTTTTATTATCAGTGTGTAACACTTATTTTTGGCCTACATATACATGCCACCATTTACAGGAATGACAGCACCTGTAATATAACTCGCTTCATCACTTGCTAAAAAATGCACCGCTGCAGCAATGTCTTCTGGCTGACCAAGACGACTGATAGGCACCGCATCCAACATAGAGTTTAGTAGACGCTCGTCAAGCTCATCAGTCATATCTGTCTCAATCAAACCTGGTGCTACGCAATTGATAGTGACTTGTCTTGAACCGATCTCACGTGCCAAAGTACGGCTGAAACCTTCAACCCCTGCTTTGGTCGCAGCGTAGTTAGATTGACCAGCATTGCCCATCTGTGCGACGACAGAAGTAATATTAATAATACGTCCACGGCGTGCTTTCATCATGCCACGCACAGCACGTTTGCTCATACGGTAAATTGAGGTCAAATTGGTGTCAATCACATTGCTCCAATCTTCGTCTTTCATACGCATTAATAGGCCATCTTGGGTAATACCTGCATTGTTTACCAACACTTGTACTGCACCATAAACACTTTCAATTTCTTCAAATAATTTATCAATCTGTGCACTATCTCGAACGTCTAAGACTCGACCAATACCACCAGTATCATGAAGATAATCGTTGATAAGTTCAGCCCCTTTTTCACTAGTCGCTGTTCCAATGACAAAATGACCTTCTTTAGCAAAACGTTTAGCAACGGCTTTACCGATACCACGGCTGGCACCAGTGACTAATGTAATTGTACGGCTCATGATAATATCTCCATTAATTTATCAATACGGGCAGGCTTATCAGTAGGATAGCTGGTAATTGGTTGTGCTTGGCGCTTGGCTAAGTTGCTCAATACGTTGCCACTACCACATTCGATTAAAACATTGATTTGTTTATCAGTAAGCTCTTGCATGGTTTTTGACCATAATACAGGCTGACTCAACTGCTCCGTCAATGCTTGTTTAATGCCTATAGCGTTACCTTCGATACGCGCATAGCGATTCTGAATAACAGGAATAGTTGCTTGATCAAATTTGATGCCTGCTAATATTTCAGCCAAGGCACTGCTGGCTGGCTCCATAAGTGCACAATGCGATGGCACACTTACCTTCAAAGGAATGGCTTTTTTGCCAGTGTTTTGTACTTTATCGATCACGGCATTAACACCTACCGCATTACCCGATATAACCACTTGTCCTGGGCTGTTAAAATTCGCGGCACCAACCACTGCATCGTCGACATGCTCGGTCGCTTGCTCACATAGGTTTTCGACCCGATTGTCTTCTAAGCCCAATACTGCTGCCATAGCCGTATCGATACCGACAACTGCTTCCTGCATCAATTGACCGCGCTTATGGACCAAGGTGACTGCATCTGCTAATGAGATGACGTCAGCTGCACACAGTGCACTATACTCACCTAAAGAATGTCCAGCTAAATAAGAAGGTTTTGTGGCTATTTTCTGTTTCAAGATACCCCAGATCGCTATGCTAGCAGTTAACAAAGCAGGTTGGGTATATTGAGTCTGATTGAGCTTTTCTTCATCCTGACAAATAGCCCATAAATCTTCGCCAAGCGCTTCACTCGCCTCAGCAAAAGTATCACGAATTTCTGGATAGATGTCAGCAAGCTCGTTGGTCATTCCAACGACTTGTGATCCTTGTCCAGGAAAAACTACCGCAATACGTGTGGGTTGCTTTTTTACCATATCAGGTACAGAAGCCATAACCAATATTCCTTATTTAATTGGAAACATCCCTAAAACAATGGGGTCGTTATATTATTAGATACTATATCAAGCCAGTATTTGCTTTATTTGCCCAAAGAACCAACTATCAGCAAACTATACACTGACACGCACTATTATCCTAGCGAATCAAACTTCAAGATAAATAGCAAAAAATATCACATGCGCTAGAAAAGCAATCTTATCAATTTACTTGCATAGTCGCTAAAAGCTGCTAAAGATTCAAAGTTAAAGACTTTGATATACTGACGATAAAAAATGTATAGCAAAAAGCCAAGTTATCCAGCCACATAATATATGATAGCGAAATAACTTGGCTCTTTTAACTTATAGCATACTACTTGATAATAATTGCAAAAAGACAGTGACAATCACCAGTATCATCACTACTTTTATATTATCTATTGTATAGCCAAGGACTTAAGCGTCTTGGCTTACTTTGAATAACTGACGACCACGGTAGAAACCATCTTTAGTCATGTGATGACGACGATGCTTTTCACCAGTAGTAGCATCTACGCTTAGCTCAGCCACTTCCATACGATGGTGTGAACGGCGCATGTCACGACGAGAACGGCTTTTACGACTTTTTTGAACAGCCATGATATAGCTCCTATACTTAAAAGGGATAAGCTTAAAAATTCAGCTTCAGTTGATACTGACAGAGATTATATGGTCACAACAACCTAAGTCTTAAGCATCATTAATTAAATAGATTGCCACCTACATAAAAGTACTGACTACGTCTAAAATCTATAGAATTTGCCTAGTCAGCGTCTATCAGCAAGTAACTTGTTGCTAGAATGCAATAAACCGGACATTATACGCATGTTTATTAGATTAATAAAGCCCTGCTTTCCACTCTTCTGCACAAAGTAGTAAAAGTGGCTATAAAATTGCTGATAAAATATTCAGATTATTATAGCTTACCTTTAAGTGATGCCAATGCAGCAAAAGGATTTTCTGTCTCTTCCTCTTCTGGAATTTCACCAAATTGCTCAACAGTCATTTCGCAATCGTCATGCTTTGGTGCCATTGGAATTTTTAATAAAATTTCATCTTCTACCAGCTTTTTGAATGGCAATAGCGTCTCTGGTGATTGCTCAGTGATAACTTCATCCAGTATTAGATAGTCCTGTTCTTCATTCACTAAACGTACTTGACTGTCATTTTCAAGCAAAGCAATGTCGTAGTCATCGGACAAATCAATATTGATCGGCTGCAAACAACGTTGACAAGTAAGCCAGACTTCACCATCTAACGTAAACGCCAAGTGTAAAACGTTATTGCGACGATATAAATTAGCGCTAATCTGGGTGTTTGACTGTTCACGTTCCGTTGTTAACGTAGCGTTTAGACGTTTAAAAGAATTGGGTGACACTTCTCCTGCCCACTCATAACCGCTGTCTGCCCATTTGTCTAAAGAAATATGCTCAGGCATGCTGGCAGAGACAGGCGCTTTTTTGTTGTCAGATTTAAGGACTGACGATTTACTTTCTGGAGTGCTTGACATGCGAGGCCTCATTCATCAAAACGGTGTATAATATTGCCTGCCATACTAAAGGAAAGCGTTAAGCTGCGCTAGCGCTAGTATGTTAAATTTTTTTTAGCTGGTTTGTTCTGCTTTTCTATCTTCCCCTCTTATTTTAATTTGGTTATCGTTATATCTATGAGCTCATGTAATACTAAACCTGATTTCTCTGATCTGCTGGCTTATGCCGAAGACAAATCATTTCTCCAACACTTAATCGAACTGACAAACTCCGCCCGAAATGACAGTACTACTTCAGGTAGTTTTGAGTATGAAAAATGCCAGAATAAAGAACATTTAAATAAGTGGAAAAAAGAATGGCAAGAAATCTATGCTAGCAAAGTAATTGATGGCGAACAGGTCGCAACAGATTGGCTGATACGACTATTTAATACCCTATTTGCAAATCAACAAGTCATACTGGCACGCAGCTCAGGAGAACCCGAATATTTCCCTGCCCATGACGATCAACCAGCAAGAATTGAATTTGCACACGGTTTTTTCGCTAGTGCATTACACGAAATCAGCCACTGGTGCGTTGCTGGTAAAAATCGTAGGACTCTTAGTGACTTTGGTTATTGGTACGCACCAGATGGACGCTCAGCTACTCAGCAGCAAGCATTCGAGCATGTAGAGATTAAGCCGCAAGCATTAGAGTGTTTGTTTACACTCGCCTGTAAAAGCTCCTTTCAAGTCTCACAAGACAACTTGTTTGCAACGTTTGATACCAGTAGCAGCACTTTTGCTAGTGACGTTTATACACAAGTCAAAGAGTATATTGAAAAACCACATCGCTTACCACGTGATGCCAAAGTATTGCTGCGCACTTTTCTTAGTGTTTGTACTTACCCCTGATTCAAACGGCTTAATGATTTTAGCATGTGACTCCGTATCAATTTTCCGTTAACGATTTTCTACGGATAGTAACGCCTTACCAATAAACTTCTGTCTACATCAGACTATACTAACTCATAAAGCAGATTTTAAATTGATAGCGTTTTTGTCAGTCATTCTATGAGTATTCCATTTTTATTCAGCAAATGGATTATTTATCTGAAAAATAAGAGAGACAAATGACAAAGAATAATATCTTTATCTGATTATCAATCAATAACTATAAAATAAGGAGCCACCATGCAAGTATTTTATATCCATCCAGAAAATCCACAGCCTCGCCTTATCGAACAAGCCGCTGACCTACTGCGTAAAGATCAATTGATCATTTATCCTACTGATACAAGTTATGCTTTTGGTTGTCGCTTAGGAGCGAAAGACGCCCTAGAAAAGCTCAAGCAAATTCGTGAGCTTGATGATAAGCATCAATTCACCCTGCTGTGCCGAGACTTAAGTGAAATTGCGAACTATGCAACAGTAGACAACGTGCAATTTAAACAGCTCAAAGCTCATACACCAGCCCCTATTACCTTTATTTTAAACGCCACAAAGGATGTGCCGAAAAAATTGGCGCATGCGAAGAAAAAAACTATTGGCATTAGGGTACCCAGCAATCCTATTGCTCAAGCACTTTTAGAGGCTATGGACGAACCAATCTTGACGAGTTCGTTAATACTACCTAATAAAGATGAAATACTTGATGATCCATTTGAAATTGAAGATCTTTTGGGCAATCAAATAGATGGTTTGATCAATGCAGGTGTAAAAACTACCAAATTAACCACCATTGTAGATATGACCAGTGGTCAACCTGAAGTTATTAGGCAAGGGGCTGCTGATGTCACATCGTTATTGTTGTGATTAATAAAAAGTAATAGCAAATTTCAGGCAAAAAAAAGCTCCAATTAAATTGGAGCTTTTTTATAACTTATACTATTAGTATAAAATTAGTCACGATCAACCAATTCTACATAAGCCATTGGCGCATTGTCACCATCACGGTAACCACATTTTACGATACGCAAATAACCACCTGGACGCGTCTGATAACGAGGACCTAACGTGCCAAATAATTTGCCTACCATAGCTTTGCTACGCATACGGCTAAATGCTAAACGACGATTAGCAACGCTGTCTTCTTTAGCCATAGTGATTAATGGCTCGGCAACGCGACGTAATTCTTTAGCTTTTGGTAAAGTTGTTTTGATCAGTTCATGCTCAAATAATGAGTTAGTCATGTTCTGAAACATTGCCTTACGATGACTGCCGGTACGACCCAGCTTGACTCCACTCTTACGATGGCGCATAGTCAAAAATCCTTAAAGTTTAACGGCTACGATAAGAAAAGCGATCATCAACGCGTAAATCAGCTGGTGGCCAGTTATCTAGGCGCATACCGAGCTCTAAATCTTTAGACGCTAAAACGTCTTTGATTTCCGTTAATGATTTCTTACCAAGATTTGGGGTTTTTAATAGTTCAGTCTCTGAACGTTGTACCAAATCACCGATATAGTAAATGTTTTCAGCTTTCAAGCAGTTGGCTGAGCGAACCGTTAGTTCAAGATCGTCCACAGGGCGTAATAGCACCGGATCAACCTCTTCTTTTTCTTTCACAGGCTCAGGCGCTTCTTCAGCTTCTAGGTCAACAAAGATAGAAATCTGTTGTTGTAAAATAGTGGCTGCTTTACGAATTGCTTCTTCTGGATCTATAGTGCCATTAGTTTCAAGCTCAATGATAAGACGATCAAGATCAGTACGCTGCTCTACACGAGCGTTCTCAACCTGATAAGCAACACGAAGCACAGGACTAAAACTTGCATCAAGTTTCAAACGTCCAATTGCTTTGGTATCGCCATCTTCACGGCGCTGGTTTGCTGGCTCATATCCACGACCCATTACTACACGCAAACGCATCTTAAGATGACCACGGTCGCTCAATGTACCCAATACCAATTCTGGATTGATAATGTCTACGTTATGCGGTAACGCGATATCTGCAGCAGTAATAGTGCCTGGACCTTGTTTATCCAAGGTCAAAAATACTTCATTTTGGTCATGAAGTGTGATTGCCAAGCCTTTTAGGTTCAAAAGCAAGTCAAGTACATCTTCTTGTAGCCCTTCAAGCGTTGAGTATTCATGGTCAACACCATCAATCTCAGCTTCAATGACTGCAGCACCAGGTAATGAAGATAACAAGATGCGGCGTAAAGCATTACCTAGGGTATGCCCAAAGCCGCGTTCTAACGGTTCGAGCGTGACTTTCGCAATCGTTTCGTTAACCGTATCCACATTAATGGCGTTAGGCGTTAGAAACTCAGTTGCATTTAGCATCATGATGTCACCTCGATTTATTAAACTGGTTTAATTAACGTTAATTGCTCAATGCCATTCTCATAACATTGAGCATTACGTCATTTACTTAGAGTATAACTCAACGATCAAGCTTTCGTTGATTTCAGCAGGTAGATCAATACGATCAGGCGCTTTTTTGAACGTGCCTTGTAATTTGCTGTGATCAACATCAAGCCATTCTGGAATACCACGTTGTGTCGCTAGTTCAATAGCGTTTTTAATACGTAGCTGTTCGCGAGATTTCTCTTGGATAGCGATGACATCACCATCTTGAAGCTGAATTGATGGAATGTTCACACGAACAAACTCATCACGACCAGCTTTCTTTACCATAACAGTGCGATGACTAACTAGCTGACGTGCTTCAGCGCGAGTTGAGCCAAAGCCCATGCGATATACCACGTTATCTAGACGGCTCTCAAGCATAGCTAGCAAGTTTTCACCAGTAGCGCCACGCTTACGAGCAGCTTCTTTATAGTAATTAGCAAACTGACGCTCTAACACACCATAAATACGCTTAACTTTTTGCTTTTCACGCAGCTGTAAAGCATATTCTGAGGTCTTATTACGGCTTACACCGTGTTGACCTGGTGGACGACCAGCTTTTTTCGTTTTTACATCGTATGGTTTAACGCCAGACTTAAGACCTAAGTCCGTACCTTCACGACGTGATAATTTTAGTTTTGGTCCAATATAGCGGGCCATTGTTATGTCTCCTATAAGCTTTTGGGATAAAAAGCTTCGTCTTTAATATTAGACGCGGCGCTTTTTCGGCGCACGGCAACCATTGTGTGGGATTGGGGTTACATCAGAGATGCTGTTAACTTTATAACCCAATGCACCTAGTGCTCTTACCGCAGACTCACGACCCGGTCCTGGTCCTTTGACCAAAACGTCGATATTCTTAACACCATATTCTTGAGCCGCTTTACCAGCGACTTCAGCTGCAACCTGAGCTGCAAATGGTGTAGATTTACGTGAACCACGGAAGCCTTGTCCACCTGAAGTGGCCCAAGCCAATGCATTACCTTGACGATCGGTAATCGTAACAATGGTGTTATTAAAAGACGCATGGATATGGGCTATGCCCTCCGATACTGAACGGCGAGTCACCTTTTTGCGACTGCGAGTGTCTTTTGCCATCTTTTAGCTTCCTAAGTTAATTATCTTTTGAGAGGACGTGTCGGACCCTTACGAGTACGAGCGTTGTTCTTGGTGTTCTGACCTCTAACTGGTAGGTTACGACGATGGCGGATGCCACGGTAACAACCAAGATCAACTAAACGCTTAATATTCATTGAAACTTCACGACGAAGGTCACCCTCGGTCATGTAATTTGCAACTTGTGCACGGATAGCATCTAACTGTGTATCATCTAACTGACTAACTTTAGTAGTAGGGGCAATGCCAACTGCTTCTAAGATTTTCTGAGCAGTGGTACGACCTACACCAAAGATGTAAGTTAGTGAAATAACAGCATGCTTATTATCCGGGATGTTTACGCCGGCAATACGAGCCATTGATTTCTCTCCATTAAAGAAAAATAAGCGTTATTTATCAATAAGGCATTATTCTTCAGATTTGTTGCTGTTAATACTAGAACTTTATAACCATATTACTTTTTGACTTTATAAAAAGCCTATCAATAAATAGAATTATAAAATATTCTGCATAAACACGGCAAGTGGCGGATGATATCCCATCCGCCGTTATTTTTCAAGTATTAATTTAAATAGTGACAAAAGTTATAAACTTTATAAAACTAAGTATTAACCTTGACGTTGCTTGTGGCGCGGTTCTGCTGTACAAATAATATGTACACGGCCTTTACGGCGCACAACTTTACAGCTACCACAAATCTTCTTAACTGATGCTTGAACTTTCATAGCATACTCCTTGAAATATCGTACCGCTCATTAAGATTGAGTGGGCGATTGAATTAACGTCTGATCATGATATTGATGGGTCATCAAATGCGCTTGGATCTGCGAAATGAAATCCATTACCACAACCACCATAATCAGTAAAGACGTACCACCAAGTTGGAACGGTACACCAAACGATGACTGGACGACCATTGGCATTAAACAAATAACCGTCATATACATCGCGCCAATAAAGGTCAATCGGTTTAATACATGATCGAGATAACGCTGAGTTTGTTGGCCTGGGCGAATACCTGGAATATAAGCACCACTACGCTTAAGGTTTTCAGCTACTTCACGCGGGCTAAATACTAGTGCCGTATAAAAGTAACAGAAGAAAATAATCATCGCACCGAACAAGACTAAATATAGCGGTTGTCCTGGAGACAATACCAATGCCATATTTTGTAATATTTTTTGAGTAAAAGTAGGATCAGTTGATTGACCAACCCATTGCCCTAAACTTGCTGGAAACAATAACAATGAACTTGCAAAAATAGCTGGGATAACCCCTGCCATATTAAGCTTCAACGGCAAATGTGACTGCTGCTGAGCGTAAATTTTACGGCCTTGTTGTTGTTTTTGTGCGTAGTTTACGGGAACACGGCGCTGAGCACGTTCAATATAAACAATGCCAGCAGTAACCGCGATGCCTAATAACACAAAAATAAATAGTACAATCAAGTTCATTTGACCTTGATTCACTTGTTCAATAGATTGCGAAATCATACCTGGCGTACCAGCCACAATACTCGCAAAAATGAGCATTGAAATACCATTACCAACACCACGCTCTGTAATTTGCTCACCGAGCCACATTAAGAACATTGCGCCTGCTACTAAAGAAGTAACTGCTGGAATATAAAAGGTAAGACCAGATGATAAGGTAAGATTTTGACTGATTAAACCAGCACACATTCCCAACGATTGTACCAGTGCCAAACCAAGTGTCCCCTGACGAGTATACTTGTTTAGCTTACGTCGTCCCGCCTCACCCTCTTTTTTAAGAGCTTCAAGCGATGGTAATACCGCAGACATCATCTGTACAATAATTGATGCTGAAATATATGGCATAATACCAAGCGCCATAATGGACATACGCTCTAGCGCACCACCTGAGAACATGTTGAACATACTCAAGATAGTATTTTCGTTGCGCGAAAACAGATCTGCTAGATTAACTGGGTTAATGCCTGGTACAGGAATATGTGACCCTAAACGATAAACAATCAATGCGCCGATTAAGAATAATAAGCGCGTCCATAATTCATCATACTTACGTATGAATGCAAATGGATTAAGCGGTATACCAGTCGATGACATTGATTGTTTTGACACGTTACTACTCCTCGATGCTACCACCAGCAGCTTCGATTGCTTGCTTAGCGCCTTTAGTTACTTTGATACCTTTAAAAGTATAAGCTTTAGTAACTTCACCTGACAACATAACACGTGCACGCTTCATAT
The DNA here is from genome assembly GCF_052850615.1 of Psychrobacter sp. 1176_08. NCBI lineage: Bacteria > Pseudomonadati > Pseudomonadota > Gammaproteobacteria > Moraxellales > Moraxellaceae > Psychrobacter > Psychrobacter sp. 1176_08. Next base: position 129,924 of record NZ_VXCU01000008.1, on the reverse strand, counting down.
CGTGACGGATTAGGTTAGCAGCTTTAAGTGTCTCAATGCTAACTACATCGCCTTCAATTTTGTTCAGTTCAGACAAACGTACTTCAGCCGTCTTCATTGCCAATTTACTGGTAAAACCAAATTTTGGTAGACGACGATATAGAGGCATCTGGCCACCTTCAAATCCTGAGCGAATGCTAGAACCTGAACGAGATTTCTGACCTTTTACACCACGACCACCAGTCTTACCAAGACCTGAACCGATACCACGACCACGACGTTGGGCAGTTTTCTTTGCGCCAACACCTGGTGATAATTCATTTAATCTAAGTCCCATTACGCTTCCTCCACTTTTACCATGTAGTTGACGCGATTAACCATACCACGGGTTGAAGGAGTATCTTCTACTTCAACAGTATGATTAATACGGCGTAAACCCAATCCTTTCAAGCTCGCTTTGTGGCTCTTTAGGCGATGGGCACCCGATTTAAATTGAGTGACTTTCATTTTTTTCATCGTAACTCACCTAGTCTAAGTTAACCCAAGATTTCGTCTACAGATTTACCACGTTTAGCTGCCATCTTTTCTGGAGTTGACATATCACGTAAACCGTTAAACGTTGCACGAACAACGTTAGCAGTATTGGTAGAACCATAACATTTAGTCAAAACATCTTTGACACCAGCAACTTCTAATACAGCACGCATTGCGCCACCAGCGATTACGCCAGTACCTTCAGATGCAGGTTGCATATAAATTTTACTTGCGCCATGACGTGCTTTGATTGGATGATACAAAGTTGCATCATTAAGATCAACAGTGATCATATTGCGTTTAGCAGCTTCTAGTGCTTTTTGAATAGCAGCTGGCACTTCACGTGCTTTACCACGACCAAAACCAACACGACCATTGCCATCGCCCACTACGGTCAACGCAGTGAAAGAAAAAATACGACCACCTTTGACAACTTTGGCAACGCGATCAACAGTAACCAAGCGTTCGACTAGGCCGTCAGTTTGTTCGTTCTTATCATTTTTATCATTTCTAGCCATGATTAAAACTCCAATCCATTTTCGCGAGCAGCTTCCGCTAAAGCTTTTACTCGACCATGATATTTAAAACCACTACGGTCAAAGGCAACTTTAGTAATACCAGCTGCTTTTGCACGTTCTGCGATCAATTGACCCACAGACGTTGCGGCATCAATATTGCCTGTAGCGCCTGAACGCAAACTGCCGTCCAAGGTAGATGCCTGAGCAATCACTTCACCACCGTTCGGAGAGATAATCTGGGCATAAATATGTTTCGGCGTGCGATTAACCGTTAAGCGATGAGCGCCTAAGACACGGATATGCGCGCGGGTTTTCTTAGCTCGACGCAGACGAGCTGCTTTTTTATCAAACATTTCAACTCACCTTATTTTTTCTTAGCTTCTTTGCGAATCACATGTTCATCACTGTAACGAATACCTTTACCTTTATAAGGCTCAGGTGGACGGAAACCGCGGATATTAGCCGCTGCTTGACCAAGCTGCTGCTTATTGTTTGATTTTAAAACAATTTCAGTTTGCGTTGGGGTTTCAGCTGACACACCTTCAGGCAACGTATACTCTACTGGATGAGAGTAACCAACGTTCAAAGTTACTTTGTTACCAGCAACTTGAGCGCGATAACCAACACCAATTAACTGAAGACGTCTTTCAAAGCCTTCATTAACGCCTGTAACATAGTTGTTTAGCAGGGCGCGCATGGTGCCAGTGTGCATCATAGCTTCTTTCGAATCGACTGTAGGTGAGAAAATGATAGCATCATCTTCCTGTTTCAGCTCGACCAATTCATGCAGGCGTAAAGACAAATTGCCGTTCTTGCCTTTAACTTCGACCTGCCGATCGTTCAAAGTAACGCTTACACCACTTGGTAGCGTCACTGGGGCTTTAGCCACACGAGACATAGGAATATTCCTTAAAAAATTGACTTCTTTATATTAGCGAAAAAACTAACAGGCTAAAAAGCCTGCTAGTTTAGCATAGTTGCACCCATTAAGCATCATTCAATTTTATTAAGATCAAATGAATAGTTTCTTAGAACTTATAATTAATCTATATAAATGTCATAGGAAACTATTAAAGGGTTCAAATAGACTTTATCGTCTTATTACCTAGAGCAATAAATACTGATTAGGCAACAAATGCAACGACTTCACCACCGATACCAGCAGCACGTGCAGCACGATCACTCATGATGCCTTGGCTAGTTGATACGATAGCAACACCCATACCTTGCTTAACAGTAGGGATATTGTCTTTGCCGCGATGCTGGCGTAAGCCAGGACGACTAAAACGTTGGATAGTTTCGATGACAGCTTTGCCTTCGAAGTATTTTAATTCGATAGATAGGGTCGCTTTGTTGTTTTCTTCTTCAGTAACAACAGCGCTTGCCACATAACCTTCGCTAACTAGTAAATCAGCAATTGATTTACGTAATTTAGAGTTCGGCATTGCTACCGATACTTTGTTAGCCATTTGTGCGTTACGAATACGGGTTAGCATATCCCCAACGGTATCTTGCATACTCATATAGTTACTCCTTACCAGCTTGCTTTACGAACACCAGGCACATCGCCTTGCATGACACGCTCACGCAGCATATTGCGTGATAAGCCAAACTTGCGGAAGTAACCATGAGGACGACCGGTGATAGCACAACGATTGCGTAGACGTACTGGTGATGAATTGCGTGGAAGAGCTTGTAGCTCTAGCATCGCTTCCATACGAGTTTCGTCGCTTGCATTCATATCACTGATAGTTTCTTTTAGCTTGATACGCTTTTCAGCATATTTAGCAACCATTTTTTCGCGCTTTAATTCGCGGTTAATCATGCTCTTCTTTGCCATAACGTCTTTACCTTATTTAAATGGGAAGCCGAATGCTTTAAGCAACGCACGACCTTCTTCATCAGACTGAGCTGACGTGGTGATCGTCACATCCATACCACGGATACGATCAATCTTGTCAAAATCTACTTCTGGGAATACGATCTGTTCTTTGATACCCAATGAGTAGTTGCCACGTCCGTCAAAGGCTTTAGGTGAAAAACCGCGGAAATCGCGAATACGAGGAATTGCAATGGCAATGAGACGATCTAAAAATTCGTACATTTGCTCACCGCGTAGCGTTACTTTACAGCCAATTGGCCATTCTTCACGAATTTTAAAGCCAGCAACTGATTTACGCGCTTTGGTGACAACAGGCTTTTGACCAGCAATTGCAGTCATATCAGCCACTGCACCTTCAAGCAATTTCTTGTCTTGAGACGCGCCGCCTACACCCATGTTTAGTGTGATTTTAGTGATTTTAGGCACTTGCATCACGTTTGCAACACCAAGCTCTTCTTTGATTTGCTGCTTTAGTTTATCGTTATATAAAGATTTTAATCTTGCCATTACCATTACACCCTTAGTGTCTTACGCAGTCGCCACTACTTCACCGTTTGAACGATAGACGCGTTGTTTCTTGCCGTCTTCGCCAAACTGATAAGTAATACGATCAGCTTTTTGGGTTTGCGCATTTAATATTGCGACATTTGAGATATGCAGAAAAGCTTCTTGCTTAAGAATGCCACCTTCAACGCCAGTTGCCTGATTTGGCTTCTGATGCTTAGTGACAATATTAATGCCTTCAACTTTAATACGATCATTTTTTACAGCTTGCACAGTACCTTGTTTGCCTTTATCTTTACCAGCAATCACGATAACTGTATCGCCTTTACGTAATTTTGACATGGATTACCTCACAATACTTCTGGTGCTAGTGATACAATTTTCATAAACTGATCACCACGTAGTTCACGAGTTACCGGTCCAAAAATACGAGTTGCAATAGGTGCTTTATTTTGGTTTAACAATACCGCAGCATTGTCGTCAAAACGCAACACAGAACCATCAGGACGACGAACGCCTTTTTTGGTACGAACAACTACCGCATTCATCACGTCGCCTTTCTTAACACGACCACGCGGAATGGCTTCTTTAACCGTTACTTTAATAATGTCGCCAACTGATGCATAACGACGATGAGAACCACCCAGTACTTTAATGCACTGAACTCGCCTTGCACCGCTATTGTCTGCAACTTCCAGCATTGACTCAACCTGAATCATAGCGTTACTCCACACGTATGAGCAATAAAAACCAGTTGCTGCCGCTAGCACAGAATGAGTAGGACGGCATTTTAATATTAATAACCGCGACTTACTCTTAATGTGAGTGATATACGCTCGGCGCAATCAGCATCCTTAAAAAGGCGGCTATTTTAACAGCTTCTGGCTTTTAATGCAATTTACTTAGATTTTTTCTACTTTTTCAACCACATCAACCAAAGTCCAAGACTTGGTTTTAGAGATTGGACGCGTTTCTTTGATGCGGACAAGATCGCCTTGTTGGCAAACGTTATTCTCATCATGTGCTTTGATTTTCGTAGAACGACGAAGCTGTTTGCCATACAAAGGATGACGAACCAGGCGCTCAATCAAAACTGTGATGGACTTGTCCATCTTGTCGCTGACAACTCGTCCTGTCAATACGCTAGCATTGGTAGCTGTTTGATTGTTATCGCTCATGAGTCGCCTCGTTGTTTCTCGTTAATCAAAGTCTGAATCTGAGCAATCGTACGACGATTGCCTCTGACTTCATGGGTATTACCCAACTGACCAGTTGCTTTAGCCATACGAATACGGAAAGCATCAAGTTGCTTTTCATCAAGTAACTGGGTCAGTTCTTCTAATGATTTATCACGTAATTCACTGATCTTCATTACATTATCGTCCGCTTAACAATGGTAGTTTTAAAGGGCAGTTTTGCTGCAGCAAGCGTGAAAGCTTCACGTGCAAGCTCTTCTGGTACCCCTTCAATTTCATATAGCACTTTACCAGGTTTGATTTCGCATACCCAATATTCAACTGGACCTTTACCTTTACCCATACGTACTTCTAATGGCTTGTTGGTAATTGGTTTGTCTGGGAATACACGAATCCAAATCTTACCACCACGTTTGATTTTACGAGTAATGGTACGACGTGCTGCTTCAATTTGACGGGCAGTCATACGACCACGAGTCAACGATTTTAGACCAATTTGTCCGAATGCAACGGTGCTTCCACGATGAGCTAGCCCAGTGTTACGACCTTTATGCATTTTACGAAACTTGGTACGTTTTGGCTGTAACATAGTTTAACCTCTGTCTGAGTTTCGACGGTTTCCGTTTCCACGACCACGGCGTTTTGGCGCACGAGGCTTCTCTTCGTTGACGGGATTATAAACACTGTTCATACCGTCAAGGATTTCGCCACGGAAAATCCAAACTTTCACACCGATAGTGCCGTAAGTTGTCTCTGCACGTACTGACGAATAGTCAATATCAGCGCGGAGTGTATGCAATGGCACACGACCTTCACGATACCATTCGCTACGAGCAATCTCAGCACCGCCAAGACGGCCAGACAACTCAACTTTAATACCTTTAGCACCAGAACGCATGCTGTTCTGTACAGCGCGCTTCATCGCACGACGGAACATAACACGACGCTCAAGCTGGCTTGCGATACCGTCTGCTACCAAACGTGCATCAAGATCAGGTGAAGTAATTTCTTCAATGTTGACCTGAGCAGGTACGCCCATAATTTTGGTCAATTCTTTTTGAAGTCTTTCAATATCTTCGCCTTTCTTACCGATAACAATACCAGGACGCGCAGTGGCGATGGTAATTTTAGCAGCACCAGTAGGACGCTCAATCATGATATTACTGATCATAGCATTATCTAGCTTTTTGCGTAGATATTCACGAACTTGAATGTCATTGATGAGGTATTCTGAGTATTGTTTAGGGTTAGCATACCAATTTGCATTATGCTTTTTTACAACACCAAGACGAATTCCGATTGGATGTACTTTTTGACCCATAACTTATTCTCCTACCTTTATAGTGATGTGACAAGTACGCTTACTGATACGATCAGCGCGACCTTTAGCACGTGGTAGGATACGTTTTAGCGTAATGCCTTCATCGACATAGATAGTAGCGACTTTTAGGTCGTCAATATCTAAACCGTGATTGTGTTCGGCATTGGCGATGGCTGAGTTAAGGCATTTCTTAACAAACACAGCGCCTTTTTTATTACTATACGTTAGGATATCCAAAGCACGCTCGATTGATTTGCCACGAACTTCATCAGCAACGAGTCTAACTTTTTGTGCCGAAATGGCGGCACCGCGTAATTTTGCAGTTACTTCCATGGTAAGCACCTTATTTCTTAGCTTTTTTGTCAATGCCGTGACCACGATACGTACGAGTCGGGGCAAATTCACCTAGTTTATGACCAACCATCTGCTCGCTCACGATAACCGGTACATGAGTACGGCCATTGTGAACAGATAAAGTTAGGCCAACCATTTGTGGCAGAATCATTGAGCGGCGCGACCAAGTTTTAATTGGCTTGCGTGAGTTGGTGTCTAATGCATTCTCAACTTTAGCAAATAGGTGCGCGTCTATGAATGGACCTTTTTTCAATGAACGAGGCATGAAATTCTTCCTTTATTTCTTCTTGGCGCGGCGGCGGATGATCATATTGTCAGTACGCTTATTGTGACGCGTTTTAAGTCCTTTAGACTTCTGACCCCAAGGGCTAGTTGGATGGCGACCTTTATTACGACCTTCACCACCACCATGTGGGTGATCAACCGGGTTCATAGCGACACCACGAACTGAAGGACGAACACCACGCCAACGTGAAGCACCGGCTTTACCAAGTGATTTCAAGTTGTTTTCAGTGTTAGAAACTTCACCAATAACTGCACGGCAATTCACATGTACACGGCGTGTTTCGCCAGAGCGCATACGAAGAATCGCATAGATACCGTCACGACCTAACAACTGAACGCTAGCACCCGCAGAACGAGCCATCTGTGCACCTTTACCGATTTTAAGCTCGATATTGTGAATCACAGTACCCAATGGGATGTTTTTTAGCGGTAAGCAGTTACCTGGACGGATTGGAGATGTTTCACCTGACATTACTGTATCGCCAACTGCTTGTTTTTTAGCAGCGATAATGTAACGACGTTCGCCATCAGCATACTTAAGTAATGCAATATGTGCAGTACGGTTAGGATCGTATTCAATACGCTCTACCGTTGCTGGGATATTGTCTTTAGTACGTTTGAAATCGATAATACGATAATGTTGCTTATGACCACCGCCGATATGACGAGTCGTTATGCGACCATTATTGTTACGACCACCTGACTTACTTTTTGATTCGAGAAGCGCTGCATAAGGACGACCTTTGTAAAGGTGTGGATGCACCACTTTTTCAACAAAACGACGGCCTGGTGATGTTGGCTTTGCTCTTACGATAGGCATGAGTGTAATCCTTATTCGTTATTCGCTGTTTCACTAGTAGAATCAGTAGTGTTCGCTACTTCTTCACCAGCATCAGCCATTTGTACATCTTGACCAGCTTTTAAGGTAACATAGGCTTTTTTATAGTCGTTACGACGGCCGATGCTTTTACCAAAACGCTTTGTCTTACCTTTAACATTCAAAGTGTTCACTTTAGTAACTTCAACACCTTCAAACATCAACTCAACTGCTTTCTTGACTTCAAGCTTAGTAGCATTAGAATCAATTTTAAATACCTGCACACCAAGTGAGTCGCCAAGCATTTGAGATTTTTCTGAGAATACAGGTCCTCTTAAGACCTGATAAAGTCTTGCGTTATTCATGCTAGTGCTTCCTCAAATTGTTTCGCAGCTTCAACTGACATGATTACTTTATCAAAAGCAATCAAGCTCACTGGATCCACTTCGTTTGTACCAAGTACATTGACGTGTGGGATGTTGCGAGCAGCTAAGTATAAATTCTCGTCAACTTCTTTGGTGACGATTAATGCACGAGGTGCATTAAGATCATTTAACTTTGCAATCAGCTCTTTGGTCTTAGGTCCAGAAACGCTCAACTCTTCTACCAAAATCAAACGCTCTTGGCGAATCAATTCGGCTAGGATGCACTGCATCGCACCGCGATACATTTTACGGTTTACTTTCTGTGACCAATCTTGTGGTTTTGCAGCGAATGCACGACCACCTGAACGCCAGATAGGGCTACGAATAGAGCCTGCACGAGCGCGACCAGTACCTTTTTGGCGCCATGGCTTAATGCCACCGCCAGAAACTTCGGCACGGGTTTTTTGCGCACGTGTACCTTGACGAGCACCAGCAAGATATGCGGTGACGACTTGATGCACTAATGCTTCGTTGAATTCACGACCAAAAGCCGTATCAGAAAGCTCAACCGCCGCACCTGTAACTGTTTTTAAATCCACGTTAATCCCCTTGCTTAGGCTTTGACTGACGGACGTACGATGACATCGCCACCGGTGGCGCCTGGGATAGCACCCTTAATGACAAGTAACCCTTTTTCGGCATCAACCGAAATTACTTCTAGGCCTTGAACGGTAACACGTTTGTTACCCATCTGACCCGCCATCTTTTTGCCTTTGAATACTTTACCTGGTGACTGGTTTTGACCAGTTGAACCATGTGCACGATGAGATACTGAGTTACCATGAGTCGCATCTTGCATGCTGAAGTTGTGACGTTTGATAGGACCTTGGAAGCCTTTACCTTTGCTTTGTCCTGTCACATCAACCATCTGACCTTGTTCGAACAAGTCAGCTAGAATCTCGCCACCAATTTCACGACCTTCAAGATCGCTATCGTTGGCACGGAATTCCCAAACACCACGGCCAGCTTTAACGCCAGCTTTAGCGAAGTGACCTTTTTGTGCGGCTGTTACGCGGCTGTCACGACGGGTACCTGTGGTAATTTGGATAGCTTGATAGCCATCTACATCAGTATTTTTTACTTGAGTAATGCGGTTTGCATCGACCTCAACCACTGTTACAGGGATAGATGCGCCTGTTTCAGTGAAGATACGAGTCATGCCGCATTTTTTACCGACTAAACCGATCGCCATTTTAGACCTCTTTATATCTTATATTAATGGGTTGGGTGTGTAATGTGCATTAACCCAAAGCAATTTGAACGTCAACACCCGCCGCTAAATCTAACTTCATTAGCGCATCCACTGTTTTATCAGTAGGCTGAACGATATCAACCATACGCTTATGAGTACGGATTTCGTACTGGTCACGAGCGTCTTTGTTAACGTGTGGTGAGGTTAGAACGTTGAAGCGCTCAATGCGAGTCGGCAACGGTACAGGACCACAAACTTGCGCACCGGTGCGCTTTGCAGTATCAACAATCTCTTGTGCAGATTGATCGATCAAACGATGATCAAAAGACTTAAGACGGATACGGATTCTCTGGTTAGCCATGCCAGCAAGCTCCTAATATGTGCCTTTGTCATCCTTGCTTCGCAAGATTATGACCAAAAGCAGTTTGGTTAAATATTCACTTAAAGCGGCCTTCTGTTCTTAACCAGAATGAGTTCTTTATCCGAACTTATAGCGTGCCAAAAGCAAAATAGTTTAAAGCCCCGCCGACCCTCCATATATTGGAAATCAGCAAAGGCATAATGAAATAGTGCTAGAAACGATGCTCTAGCTGTCATAGCGCCAGCTTTTTTATTCGCTGCGCATATATAATTCAGTGGTACGTATTATACATAGTATTTTTATCATTGCAAGGGCAATATATATAGTGATTTCAGATATTAACCGTTATGCAGCACTCTTTTTATTCCTATTGCCATTCTTTAAATCTTTTCATAAAACTTAAAATATCAGTCTAAAACGATATCATATTGCTCTTGGGTATATAGGTTTTCCACATCAAAAGTGATGACTCTACCCAATAGATACTCTAAGTCTGCCACGGTATCTGATTCTGAAGTCAGTAATAAATCGATGACTGCAGCATGGGCAACGACAGTGAACTTTTTAGGAGAGTTATAAGTACGAGCACAGCGCATAATTTCGCGAAATATCTCAAAACAAACGGTTTCTGCTGTCTTTACAAAACCACGACCTTGACAAGTAGAACAAGGCTCACATAACTGCTGTCCCAAGGATTCACGAGTGCGTTTGCGTGTCATCTCCACCAAACCAAGCTCGCTCACTTGAGTAATTTTGGTTTTGGCATAATCTTGCGTGAGTTGTGCCTGTAAACTCTCAAGCACATCGTCCTTGTGCTGTTGCTCAAGCATATCGATAAAATCTAAGATAATAATGCCGCCCAGATTACGTAGACGCAGTTGACGGGCAATAGCGTGAGTAGCCTCTAGATTGGTTTTATAGACAGTGTCTTCTAATGACCGTCCTCCAACAAAGGAGCCTGTATTGACATCAATAGTTGTCATGGCTTCTGTCTGATCAATAATCAAATAGCCGCCAGATTTTAGGTCAACACGGCGTTTTAGAGCGTCGCGCAAATCATCTTCAACACGGCTCACATCAAATAGTGACTGCTCTGCGGTGTAGTGTACGATTCGATCATATACAAAAGGTACAAACTCTTTGGCGAAATACCGGACTTGTTCATAAACCTCTGTATTATCAATAATGACTTTTTCGGTATCTGCATGAACCAAATCACGAATAGAGCGTAGAGGCAGCGACAACTCTTGATAAATCAGCTCTGAGCTTTGATGATGGTTGATCTCTTGACGGCGAGCGCAAATGGTACGCCACAATTGCAATAGATAATAAATATCTTCCTCTAACTTGTCGACAGGCACGCGTTCAGCAGCGGTACGAGCGATGAGGCCACCTTTTAGATTGACGGTTTGCATCAAATTGCTAAGCTCAGTCTTTAAGTGTGTACGCTCCTCTTCCCCATCAATACGCTGTGATATACCAATATGATCACTTGACGGCAAATAAACCAAGTAGCGTGATGGCAGTGATATATTGGTTGTCAGGCGAGCGCCTTTACTTCCTAATTGATCTTTGGTGACTTGTACCAAAATACGCTGACTTTCGTACAAGCGATGTTGGATAAGTGTTTTGGAGACAGGCACTACTTCAGTCGTTTGGGTCGTGACCATAGGCGCTGTAAAATCTACACCATCAGAGGTTTCAAGAGTTGTGTTGTCTTTGTCGATCTCTGTATTTTTAATTTGAGAACTATTACTTTGAAGACTGCCTGCACCAGTTTTATCCTTATTGTCGGCCACTGGTCGAGGCTCACGCTGCATATCATTGACATGTAGGAATGCTGTCCGTGATTGACCAATATCGACAAAAGCTGCCTGCATACCAGGTAAGACCCGAACAACCGTCCCCAAATAAATATTGCCGACCAGTCCTAGCTTATGATGCCGCTCGATATAAATCTCACCTAGGATACCATTGTCTAAAACCGCAACACGCGATTCCATCGGACTAATATTAATTAGCAGCTCTTCGGACATAGTTTTTCTCTTAGCTTTAGCTTTTGTTAGACGTTCATAATTCGTTATAGTATAACAAATATGGTTTGCTATTACTCATTACTCTACCGCATTATTGTGCGCATATCTAACGATAACGGCGCAATTACTTACGCACTGACTGCTGTCATGTCTTTGATTAAGGCCAATGTCTGTGCTAACGGCAATCCAACGACATTGGTATAGCTGCCATTGATACGACTGACCCAAGCCGCGCCAAGACCCTGAATCCCATAACCCCCTGCTTTGTCAGCTGGCTCACCACTATCCCAATAGTCGCTCATCATCTCAGCCGTCAGTGGCACAAAGCTTACTTCTGTACGCTCAGTAATTTGTCGTTGGTCAAGTATTTGAAAGCCTTGCTCTAGACTTGCACATTCAGAAAACTCAAGAGGTAACGATACTTGGGTTGCTTGTACAGCGGTCCATACTTCGTGAATGCTGTCCGACATTTGCTTCCACATACGATAAGCATGTTCACGATCGGTTGGTTTTACGAGTACTGTCTGACTATCTGGTAGCACCCCTATCGTATCCGAGGTTAAAATAATAAGTGGCTCAGTAAAACATACCTTACCTGTTTTGAGTTGTACATTCAGTTGCTCAATGGCCGCTTGTGCCTTGGTCGCAACCATGCGCTCAATATAGTCTTTTGGTGCCTCACTATCATACTGTGTCTCATCAATATCTACGCTCAAGAGCTCAAAATCCAGCTTCGCTCTTGCCAGTAACTCGCGACGACGCGGCGAACCAGACGCTAAAATGATATTCATTGCGCTTCTCTTCATTTATAAATTTACGGATGTGTCACCGCTGATTGTTTGTGAATCAGAACATTAGAACAGGATATTAGCAATTATTATTGCCATAAATTTATCAGTGATCAATGCACAAACTTTCTTAATACCAAGAGCACTAGTGGCCAGCTTATGATACTCATCAGTAAGGATAATGCGGATTGTGCGATAAAGACATTTTGAATAAACATCTGTAGTACCCATAGGCTGATTTGGAAGACGATCAATCCCAAGCTCGCTATCAGCCATGCACTCAGAGTATTTAATTGTCTAACGTAGATACTGGTAATTTTGATGACAAGAGCAACCACCACTGCAGAAAAGGCTTGTTGTCCCAAGTGCGTATCCATCAGTAAATCAGCAATAATACCTATGGTAAATGCTGTGAAGATACCGACATAACGGGGCTGAAACAGCAACCAAAAAATCAGCACCATAATCATGACCATAGGACGCAGGGTTGCCATACTAGGGTTTAATGGATATACATTGAGTGATGAAGCAGCGACGAAGCTTAGAATGATGGCAGCAATTAAAAGTACCGTTGCATTCTCAGAATCAGGATACGCCATTATTTACTTACCTTAGAAGTGGAAACTACTGCTGTTAAAACGTGGTTAATCAATAATGAGCCAAATGCTGTTACTGAAGTTGCACTAGTAAACACACTATCAAGTGAGCATGCGTACATTACTACTCAATCAATGCTTATATTAATCAGCGTTTGTCTTGCAAGATTAGTACATAGGCATTATCGATGAAGTTTGCTGTTGGCGTCACATTGATGCTTCTAAAGTTAGCAGCTTGTACATCTTCCACATGAGAGATGCGACCGACACGATACCCTGCTGGTATACGTCCACCTAACCCTGAAGAAATCAGCTCATCACCCACACGCACGTCTGAAGTTTTGAAAACATAATCCAGACTCAATGAGGTTGGTATGCCCTTGCCTGTCACGATAGCTCGTTGACCCGTACGTTTGACCGTCACAGCCACCGATTGCTGCTCATCAGTGATCAGTAGCAATCGACTGGTATTAGGGTATACGTTGATAATCTGTCCTAATATGCCGTTTTCATCAATGACCGTTTGCCCAACTTGCACTCCATCTTGCTCACCTTTATTGAGCACCACAATTTGTCTGAGCAAATTGGCATCGGTCCCAATAACCTGAGCCAAATTTAGATCAAACTGCTCAGGCTTCGTGGTTGATAAGATGCCTTGCAAACGCGCATTCTGTGCCAAGATATAATCCTGCTGTTGCAGCTTGGCTTGGGCATGAATGAGCTGTGACTCTAGCTGCATGTTTTTGCGGCGCAAGGTTTCTTTGGACTGTAAACTTCCACTCGCCCAATGGGTTGCATAGCTGGGCAATAAAGACAGCTCATAAATCGGCTGCATCGCGGCATGACTCGTACTACGTACGGGAGTAAACCATTCTGAGTTTTTGCTATCGAACCACATCAATATTAAGGCTGCTATTAGTACAATAGCAGTCTTACGAAGTGATAACGGCTGGCGCGCAAAAATACTTGGGGTCATAAGCTTTTTAACTCAGAAGTTATAGAACAATCAGTTGCCAGTCATAGAGGCTGTTTCATCATAAATACTATGTTCTAGCGTTTGCTAATGCAATTAAAGGTAGCGCAACGGGCTACCTTTATTTTTAACTCTTTTGACTTGCGATGTTATATCAATAAGTAACAAGTACAACGAACATGATCATAGGACACTGGTTTAAGCGAATGACTTAAACAAAAATCATATTCAAGCTTTTGTTATTGATAAAATCAAGCGCGATACCGCCACCACGGCTAACACAGGTCAATGGGTCTTCGGCAACTGTCACAGGCAGACCAGTCTCTCTTGAAATCAGTTTGTCTAAATCACGAAGTAACGCGCCGCCACCAGTCAACACAATGCCGCGCTCAGCGATATCTGATGATAACTCAGGTGGTGTCTGCTCAAGTGCTGCTTTTACTGCACTAATGATACCACTCAATGGATCGCTCAATGCTTTTTGCACTTCTTCAGAATTGACGATAAAGGTCTTTGGCACCCCTTCTGCCATACTACGACCGCGAACCTCAACTTCTAGCTGACTGTCTTCATTCAACGCAGAACCGACTTCTTTTTTGATACGCTCAGCAGTTGTCTCACCAATCACGCAACCATGTGTACGGCGTACGTGCGTAATAATGGCTTCATCAAACATGTCGCCACCAATACGAATGGACTCAGCATAGACGCAACCAGATAGCGCGATAACGGCGATCTCAGTTGTGCCACCACCGATATCAACAACCATAGAGCCACTGGCTTCATGAACTGGCATGCCTGCCCCTATTGCTGCCGCCATTGGTTCCTCTAGCAATAGCACTTTACTTGCGCCTGCTGACGAGACTGCCTCACGTATCGCTTTACGCTCAACCAACGTAGACTTACAAGGTACACAAACCACCACGTTAGGCTGCGCCATAAAACGCTTGGCTTTTACCTTAGCGATAAAATGCTTGAGCATCTTTTGTGTCACTTCAAAGTCAGCAATCACACCGTCTTTTAGTGGGCGAATCGCCGTAATATTGGCAGGCGTACGACCCAGCATTTGCTTTGCATCGATACCAACAGCAGCAACGGTAGGGTTTTGAGTACGATTACTTCGTAACGCAACCACCGTAGGCTCGTCAAGTACGACGCCTTTATTAGGAATAAAAATGAGGGTGTTCGCAGTACCGAGGTCGATTGCGATATTATTTGATAAAAATCCAAACAGGTTCATGACTAATATATCCAGCGTCTTACGAATGAGGCGAATGAGATTGACTGAGGGGTTACTCGTCAGTGTTGAGCAGGTCGTCGATAGACGTTACTTGTTGCAAAATTTGAGCATCGCAGCAAGTCAAACCTAAGCAATAATGATGAAATGATAAAACTGAGCTAAATTATACCGATTTGGCTCAGAAAAAACACAGATATTTGCATCAGTAAGTCAGGATTTCGGTCTTAGACGCTAAAAGTTGTTACAAAGTTTGAATGAGCAGTCATTGCCATTCAACTTAATGAAACATCATTTAATTCAATAACTAACAAAGTTCTACAGGCAGATGATGGTTTTGCTTGATAGTAGGTGCATACTGTAACGTATTTCAGAATCGAATGGGTGAGCAATTGAGCAACAATCGTGAATTATATGGTCAACTTTGCGAATACTTATATTTTGGTTAATTGTGTCTTGGTTTATATTGTGCATCAATCAAGCGTCCTGCTCTGTAAACTTAGGTCAGATGCTTTATAATAAAGCACCTTTATCAAAGCTTTAGTTTAATACTGACCTATTGTCATACTCATATTTATATACTTTAAGGTTCATTGTCCTCAATGGTAACCTATTACTACACTTAACAAAACTGTCCTTAACTGGAGAAACCATGTCACAACAATCAACGTCACAGCAACCATCAACGTCTGACAGCGCAGTCAGCCGTGAAGAAATCTTAGAAATTGCTACCCTTGCCCGTTTGGGTGTCGATGAGAGTACTGCCAATAGCTATGCCGATGACATCACTAAAATATTAAAGATGATGCAGACCATTAGCAACGTTGATACGACAGACATCAAGCCATTGGCAAACATTCATGAAGCTTGTCAAGAATTGCGCGCTGATGTTGCCAACCACGATATCGACCGCGAACGCAATCAGTCGGTCGCACCTGCTGTTGAAGAAGGCTTATATCTTGTACCACAAGTGATTGAATAGACGATCACCTCTTTTTGGTCTTTTATCTTAATTTTATTTATGTTATTAACAATTTGACGGACGACAACTATGTCTGAGCTTCATTTATTAAGTACCGAGCAGCTGATCACTGGCTTGCAAGACAAAGAATTTAGCAGCCTCGAGCTGACTGATCATTATATCAAACGTATCGACGCCCTCGACAGCAAGATTAATAGCTTTATCACTCATACCTCTGAGACAGCACGCGCACAAGCAAAAGCAGCAGACGAGATGCGTGCACAAGGCGACAACCGCCTATTGTTAGGCGTACCAATGGCGCATAAAGACATTTTTTGTACGCAAGGTGTATTGACGACTTGTGGCTCTAAAATGCTACATAACTTTGTCTCACCTTATAATGCCACGATTGTCTCTAATATTGATAAGGCCGGTATGATTAGCTTAGGTAAGCTCAATATGGATGAGTTTGCGATGGGTTCAGACAATAGTAGCTCTTATTATGGCACGGTGCAAAATCCCTGGAACCTAGAGCGTGTTCCTGGTGGTTCGTCAGGTGGTAGTGCCGCAGCCATCGCCGCAGGCTTCGTTCCTGTTGCAACTGGTAGTGACACGGGTGGCTCTATCCGTCAGCCTGCTTCATTCTGTGGTTTGACCGGTATCAAGCCCACTTATGGTCGTGTCTCGCGCTTTGGTATGATTGCTTATGCCTCAAGTCTTGACCAAGCTGGTAGCATGGGACGCAGCGCCAAAGACTGTGCCTATCTACTGCAACCCATGATCGGTCATGATCCGCTTGATGGCACCTCCATTAAACATGACATTCCTGACTATATACAAGACATTGAAGATGCAGAAGCAGCCGCTGGCGACAAGCCATTTGCGGATCTACGTATTGGCGTTGCCAAAGAGTATTTTGCTAATGGTTTAGATAGCGAAGTCGAGCAAGCAGTACGCGCCGCCCTAAAAAAATATGAAGAACTGGGTGCGACCATTGTAGAAGTAAACATCACCAACCCTGATATCACCCTGTCTACTTACTATATGCTAGCGCCGGCTGAAGCGTCATCAAACTTGTCGCGCTTCGATGGTGTACGCTTTGGTTATCGCTGTGAAAACCCAAAAGACTTGATCGATCTATACACACGCTCACGCTCTGAAGGGTTTGGCCCTGAGGTGCAACGCCGTATCTTGACAGGGACTTATGCCCTATCTGCCGGTTACTTCGACGCTTATTATACCAAGGCACAAAAGGTGCGCCGCTTAATCGTTAAAGACTTCGACGATGCATTTGCCAACTGTGATGTGATTGCCAGTCCAACCGCACCAACGGCTGCCTACAAGCTTGCTGAAGACCTCGACCCTGCAACCATGTACTTAGGCGATGTGTATACCATCGCGGTGAATTTGGCCGGTTTGCCAGCACTGAGTCAGCCAGTTGGCTTGACGTCAGACGGCTTGCCTATTGGCTTGCAATTGATTGGCAAGCATTGGCACGAAAGTGAGCTGCTGTCTACTGCACACCTATTCCAGCAACACACCGATTATCATTTACAACACTCTGCCATCGCGAAGGAGACGGTATAATGAGCACCGCAACTACTGATAACAATACCGTTCGTAAAGAGCTTTTCGTTGATGGATACGAAGTGGTCATCGGCATCGAGATTCACTGTCAGCTTAATACGGAAAGTAAAATATTTTCAAGCTCGCCCACAGATTTTGGGCATGAGCCAAACAGCCAAGCCAGCCTTGTTGATTTGGGTCTGCCTGGTGTATTGCCTGTTTTAAATGCTGGCGTGGTCGATCGCGCCTTAAAATTCGGTATTGGCGTCAATGCTGAATTGGGTTTGTACAACACATTTGATCGCAAAAACTACTTTTATCCTGACTTACCAAAAGGCTATCAAATTACCCAGATGGCCAACCCTATCGTGGGTAAAGGGTACATCGATGTGGTGGTCAATGAAGGAGAGAAGAACGAATATCCAAAACGCATGGGCATCACCCGTGCGCATTTAGAAGAAGATGCAGGTAAATCTGTACATGACGCCATCGACGGTATGACAGGTGTCGATTTGAACCGTGCAGGTACGCCGCTGATTGAGATTGTCTCTGAACCAGACATGCGCTCAGCCAATGAAGCCCTTGCCTATATCAAAGCCATCCATCAGCTGGTCACATGGCTTGGTATATCCGATGCGATTATGGCAGAAGGCTCGTTCCGCTGTGACTGTAACGTCTCTGTACGTAAACCGGGTGACGAGCTTGGTACGCGTACTGAGCTGAAAAATTTAAACTCGTTCCGCTTTATCGAACGTGCGATCAATCGTGAAATCGAGCGTCAAATTGACATCATCGAAGACGGTGGTCAAGTCATCCAAGCCACGATGCTATATGATCCAGATCGTGATGAGACGCGTACCATGCGTACCAAGGAAGACGCCAACGACTATCGCTACTTCCCTGATCCTGATCTGCTACCTGTTCGCATTGAGCAGCATACTGTTGATGAAATCAAAGCAGCTATGCCTGAATTACCAGTTGCTCGTCGCGCACGCTTTGAGGAAGCACTTGGTCTATCAGAATATGACGCTCGTATCCTAACCGGAAGCCGTCAGCTGGCCGATTACTTCGAAGCTGTCGTCGCTGAAGTGGGACAATCGGACGCGAAGATGGCTGGCAACTGGGTTATGGGCGATCTACTCGGTGCATTGAACAAAGATGACACGGATATCGTCGACTCCCCTATCAGTGCTAAGCAATTAGCTGGTATGCTGGCACGTATCAAAGATGATACCTTATCTGGTAAATTGGCCAAAAAAGTCTTTAGTGCCTTATATGAGCGTGAAGGCGGCTATGCTGATAATGCAGCAGATAAAATTATCAAAGACAAAGGCCTCAACCAAGAAACCGACACGGGCGCGATTAAAGCCATCGTGGAAGACGTCATCGCTAAAAATGCAGCCATGGTCGACGAGTATCGCGGCGGTAAAGAAAAAGCCTTTAACGGTCTGGTTGGACAAGTGATGAAAGCCAGTCGCGGTAGTGCCAACCCGCAACAAGTCAACCAAATCCTAAAAGAGCTGTTGGGCTAAGGTTGTCTACTCATTGGTGAGACTGACTGTGATAGGCAAAATGCGATGGTAGATGTTGGCTACTATAAATAGCCCTTGCAATATGCATAATTTTGCGTAAAATAGTCAGTCATTCGGGGCGTAGCGCAGTCTGGTAGCGCACTACACTGGGGGTGTAGTGGTCGCAGGTTCAAATCCTGCCGTTCCGACCAAACATAATATTAGGGCAGACCGTCATTGACCGTCTGCCCTTTATTTTGGGCGTTTTTCGGGTTTTCACTATCTTATAGGTATATGGCGCTCCATATAGAATGTTAGCAAAATAGAAAACGTGATCTTTGCAGACTTCAAACAATAAGTAGCGAAGTTAGGCCAGTCATTTTGAATAAACCACCTTGCCTAATCAATATTAAGCAAGTGATTACCGTATCTATTATCCGATGCCTGTTTATACGATACTCTCTAAGTATTACTAGGAGGGAATAGTAAAGACAAAAATAGACGAAAGCTTTTACAAGACATTTCAATCAGAAAAGCCGCATTTGGACACTATGCTCAATGCTAAAGACCAGTGGCTGTATAAACTTATAAGTTACTATATTTTTTAAGGCAAAATCTTTTTTAAGAAATTGGTCGTTTATTAATGCTTGATTACGAATCCAAAAAATAGGCGTTTATCGTCTACCTTCTGTGTATTAATATATATCTTTCGTGACATCAGCCTAAAGAAGTAACTTTAAGAAAGGTAACTAGATAGGTTTTTGGAAACATGAAGGTACGGGTATTCTATCCTTAGGCATATGCTTGAAGCTAAGCTTTGACAAACCAAGCATCACTCATCTTGCCTTTTATAGAATTAAAGCGTACGTATATGCCATTGCTATCTTTTGTGGCATACCAGTGGTCACCATCTTCCGTCTCTATTTCAAAAAATTTTTTGTTTACAATATTACCGACTGTATAAATCTGTCCTTCTATAAAAAAAATATTCCCATTTGTGCACATTAATTGATCCCCAGTATTCATCATACTCTTTCTCTATTTTTATAATAAAAAACAGCCAAATATGCGTATATTTTCGGACAAATACAACAGGAAAAGGTATTAATGGTATTAAATACGATATAAACGGTAATATTTTCATTTTTTAGTGAACAGTTGTTTTAAAAATTTAGTATTTTTGTTATATAATAATGAATGTCGAAAAAAATAAGAATCTAAATTGCCTAACTATTGTATATATTTGAAAAAGTTGCTTACTATATAAATGACGCAACCTTGGTATGGGTGGATGCATATATATACACATCTTACGTATGAATACCCCTTTTTTAAGAACAGTCCATTGCTACACACCATACCCTTAGCATTAATCTTCATGTAACCCGCCGAACCTCATTACGGCATAACATGGAGCTATAAAAGATGACACGCCCAAACCAGAACTCACAACAGCCACCCAACAACCAATCCCGCAAACCTAAAAGCTGGCAGCGTTTTCTACTTAAAGCAATGCTTGGTATTCTGTTACCCTACCTACTCTCACCGCCCGATATCAGCATTTATATTTATCATATTACTATTGCTCTTCTCTCGTAGCGAAATCACACGCATTGCCCTAGCTGATACTCACGCTCACTAGACTTTTAGTAGGTGAGCCGTTAGGGTAAATGCTTCACGACTATAGTGGTTTATCCTATGCCCGAAACTCTTATCAAGCCTGATCCTGCCCTTACAAATGATGCGCCTTGGAACGCATATCAGCGTCCTTTTGTCCGTGATTTGGCGTATGTGCTGGCATGTCCCAATGTCTTGACGCAATGGATAGACTTTACGCCGCATCAAAACACGCATACGGTTGATGTGCATAGCGCCAGCTTCTGGCAAGCGCAGCTTGAGACGTATCAAGAGCGTCTAGAAGAGCTAGACACAACCACCGCTTATCAAGACTTAACACGCTACTTATTAAAAAGACCGAGTCCGAGCCGTTTAGGGTTTCACTTTGAGGGGCTGTTATCATTTTGGTTAGAGGATGGATTTGCGCGTCAGCTGCATCCGTATGAGATGCTCGCTAATAACGTGCAGTTATACAGCGGTAAGCAGACCACGGGCGAGCTGGATTTGATCTTGTACAACCATGAGGAAAAGCTGGTTGAGCATTGGGAGCTTGCTATCAAGTTCTTTATGGGATCATCGCCTTTTGCACCTGAGAATTGGGTTGGGATTAACTCAAAGGACAACTTAGAACGTAAGATGACGCACATGCAGACCAAGCAGTTTCGCAGTGTGTGGGTCGATACAGAAGATCATGGACGCATTAGAATTGATAAGCGTTACGGTATTATCAAAGGACGATTCTTTTTGCCCATCAACACCAGCAGTTTTGGTGATCGTGATTGGCCTGCTTGGCTACAATCTAGCTTCCCCATACATGAGTGGTGCGATAAGAATGATCTGACCAATCTTGCGACAATTGATACGACCACCTTACGACGTGCACACTATGTGGAATGGTTTAGCAAACGTGACTTTTATGATAACTATGATGAACGTCTACCACCGCTTAACCTGTCTGAAACTGAAACCCTTAGAACAGGATTGTATTTTGAAGGTGATAGACCCATCGTTATTTATTTCGCATACCCTGAAAAACCCTACGATAAGCTTTAAAGAGCGTTAGCCCTTGTTGGCAAGCAAATTTCGACCAGAATTCATGCAACAATAAATACTTACTGGCTTAATAAGTCTCAATCACTTGCATCAGCTCATACCTGAGCATATCGGCACTGGGCATACGCTCTGCGTGAAAGCGAACGATAGGAATCCCAGCACTAGCAAGCGCCTTATCTTTTTTGTCATCAGCCTTTTGACGTGCTTTACTACTGTGCGTCCAGTCATCAAGCTCTATCGCCAGTAATGTCGTCTGCGCATCCACATCGACAATCACATAATCAACGCTTTGACGACAGATACGATTGAACCAAAAGCTACGCTCAGAGGTTTCATCGCTATTGGCTTCAATAATTCGTGATAGCTGCACTTGGACAAAGATATGATATTCGGGTAAGGCATTTTTTAGCTTGTTAAAAAAGATAATCTCGGTGTCAGTCATAATAGGCATAGGCGCAAATGGCCAAATCTCTAACTCATCTCCGCGTACAGGCTTTGGATCAGGCTCCACGCTTTGACGTCTTGATAACAGCTTTGGTAATGTAATCAGCCCTAAGAAGCCAACTGCCAGTATTAAAAATATAACGCCAAATGACATGGTTTTACCTTATACAATATGAAAGTGACTGACGATCTACCATGACCTTGTGAAAGGCCTTTCGTAGTAAACCAGTCACAACTGGTCAGCCTTTATAGGCTGACCAGCGATACGGAGAAAAACAAAGAAATTAATGCTTATCCTAGCTAAGCTTACGCCAAGCAGCAAACACTAACGTAAAAAACACGACAGTAGCTGTCGTGTTCAGTCATAAAAAATAAAAGATAATCGGCTATAAGAGCATGGTCAAAATACTGTCTGTTGCTTTAAACGAGTCTATCAGCGTATAGATTAGCGCCAGTATAAAACCCAAGCTTCCGATGCATTCAGTTTAGGGTCACTATTAATTTTATCTTTTAGTGCCAACGCTGCGACTTTACCGCGCTCAGGCCCAACGATTACTCGAACACCGCGACTGGTAGGACTGGTTTTAACCTGATAACCTGCGGCTTGTAGTTTCTTTGCCAATTCATCCGCTTTGGCTTGATTGTTTGCCAAGGCGACTTGCACGCCAAAACTGCCTTTGGCATCGGTTTCTTTTACTTCTTTACGAGCCTCGGTAAGTTTCTGCTGAGCGTTACGTTTGGCTTCAGCGGACTTCTCAGCTGCTGCCGCTTCACGCTCTAAACGCTGTACTTGGCTACGCGATGGAATCGTTATGTTTTGACCAACCTGTAGCGATGTTGAGGGTGAAAGATTATTCGCCTGCGCCAACGCTTCTACTGGCATGTTGTATTGCCGTGCAAGCTTAATCAGTCCGTCCCCTCTTTTGACCTGATAGTCAGAAGGCGATTTTGGCGGTTCATTCTTAGCAGCTTCTGCCTTAGCCGTTTCCGCAGCTTCTCTCTTTCTTTCAGCTTGTGCTTCAGCCTGCTTTTTTGCTTCGGCTTCTTTTTTCTCTCTTGCCGCTTTTTCAGCAGCGGCTTGTTCTTTCAAAGCAGCTTGTCTTTGAGCGTCCTGTTTTGCTTGAACAGCTTGTTGCTGATCGCGCGTGCTGGCGCTTGTAGCAGTCTCGTTTGATGTATTGGTACTGTTATCATCAGTGGACTGTACTGATGCTGATTCAGACGACTCGCTTGAGTCACTCTCTTCTACCTTAGGCGTATTGCTAGCCACATATTGCTGGCTTTCAGCACGCGCCTTGGCCAATGCTTCGGCTTCAGCAGCTTCTTGTTCTGTTAAGAACTGCTGAGCACGCATTTCTTGCTCTGCAACGCGAGCCGCGCGTTCTTTTTGTTTTTGTGCCAAGATACGTTTTTCGGTCTCGATATCAGTCGTTAATGGCTGCGAAGACTCTTGTTCGCTACTTGGCTGATCTATCAGTGCTGAGGGTAGATGTGGTTTGTTACTGTCACTAATCTGTTGCGCCATGGCGTATAGCATCACGCTACCGCCAATAATCATCCCAATGCCCAATAAGGCTTGTCTCGAAAAATTCATCCGTTTACGTCTCTTAGTTGGTAATAAGGTTGATTGAGCGGCGCAGCTATCGTCTCAAAGCTATAGGGTAGCTAGATTTAGTTCGTAGTGCCTGCCCTCAATTCTATTCATCCGTTCTCAAGATTTCTGTAGACCTTGTCATACCAGTCTTTTAAACCTCTTTGATTATAAAGCATATTTTTCGTGCTGTCTGCAATCTTGCTGATACTAAGATTAACATTAATTAACGTATATTTTAACCAAGATTATGAAATTTTAAGCGCAGACAATGCCTCTCCAATGGTATGAAAAGAGCCGCATACGACAATCAGATCTTGTGGTTGGCTGGCATCCATCACCGCATCAGTTGCTGCTGATAACCGATTGAATGCATGTATTTGAGCGCCATCGACATAACTGGCCAAAATCCCTCGTAACTGCTCGGTACTGGCCGCACGTGGATAATCGATTTCGGCAATAAACCAATCACTGATTGGTAAACCAGATTCGGTCAGGCACTGTACAACCTTGTCGATGTCTTTATCCCCTAACATTGAAAACAGGATTTTAATCGTTGCGGGTGTGTGATGGGTTTGACTATCTACCTTTTGCTGCGCCAGATGCTGCTGCCAAAGTGGTAATAGCTGTTTTAATAAAAACGTAACGCCATGCTCATTATGGGCCACATCAAACAACCAATGACGCGCTTTGACCTCACGATAATCGAAGCGACCTGCCAGTTTAACCGTTTGCAACGCTTGCTCAAGCGCAGCCATATCGACATTTAAGGGACTTGCCAATACGGCTGACAAAGCATTGGCGGTGTTCATCAATGACAATGCTGGTCGTGGCAGCTGCATCGTAATGGCTGCATTACTGTACTGCCATGTTTTTGAGTCAAGTTCGCGATAACTAAAATCTTGACCAACTTGATAACAAGTGGCCTCATGCTTATCAATCGCTTGCTGCACGCTAGCAGGCATCTGGTCACTGCCATAAATTAAAGCAATATCTTTACGTAGAATACCGGCCTTTTCTGCCCCGATATCTTCAATATTGTCACCCAACCAATCGACATGATCGATACCGATATTAGTAATCACTGCCATATCAGGATCAATAATATTAACCACATCTAAACGTCCACCCAGCCCTACTTCCAATACCCAAACATCACAATCTGCTTCAGCGAATATCAATAATGCTGCCAGCGTTGTCATCTCAAAAAACGACAAGGTCAAATCACACGCTAATCGTGCGGCTTCTACTTTGTTAAAGGCGTCAATCAATGTTTGATCGCTCGCCATCTCACCATTAATGCGCACGCGCTCATTAAACACGCTCAGATGCGGTGACTGATACAATGCCGTTTTGTACCCTGCGGCTTGGCAAACTTGTGCGATAACAGCCGTGGTTGAGCCTTTACCATTGGTACCTGCCACCGTGAACACATAGGCATCATCTTTAGCGGATTGTACGACACCAAGCAACTCAGCGACGGGCAACACTCGTGACAAACCCATGTCTATTGCAGAGACATGTATCTGCTGCATATAGTCCAACCATTCTGTTAGGCTAGATTGGTCGTTGAGATTGTGCGTCGAAGAAACTAAAGAATCAGACATGGACAAAACCTATATAAAGAATTTTGATGATTGCTAAAAAAAGAAAAAATAGTATAACTGGCTTGGTAAAAACAAAAAATAGCATTTACCGTAATATGACGATAAATGCTATTCGTGAGTTCTATATATCTGGCAGATAGTAGCACAACGCTCAATCGTTATGCATATCGCCATGCGCTCATTTACTTACTGAGCATTGAGATTGGGTACATGACATAACTTCGCGAGCAAACGATAAATCGTATCAATCAGTTGATGACGATGTACCACTTCATCGACCACACCATGTTCTAGCAGGAACTCTGCGCGTTGGAATGGCTCTTCTAATGTCTCACGTACGGTTTGCTCAATCACGCGCTTACCAGCAAAACCAATCATGGCTTTTGGCTCTGCCAAGTGAATATCACCCAGCATAGCTAAAGAAGCCGTCACCCCACCATAAACAGGGTTGGTCAATACCACAATATAAGGAATGCCAGCGATTCTGAGACGTTCAATGGCGGCAGCCGTTCGTGCCATTTGCATTAAAGACAACAGGCCTTCCTGCATACGAGCGCCGCCAGACGCCGCAAAGCAGATCAAAGGTACTTTATCTTCAAGCGCTTTTTCGGCTGCTTGAACAAAACGGTCACCAACCACTGACCCCATCGAACCACCCATAAAACGAAAATCAAAGGCACAAGTAACGACATCAAGATTGCGCAATTTACCATGCATCACAATCAGCGCTTCACTTTCACCTGTTTTTTCCTGTGCCTCACTCATACGCGCAGGATAGGGCTTGCTATCCACAAAGCTGAGTGGATCTTTGGCAGTAAACTCTTGCCCAAGCTCACCATTAACTTGATCCAGTAACCAGTTCAGACGCTCACGAGCGCTCATCGGTAAATGATGATCGCAATGCGGGCACACATAACAGTTAAAAATCAGCGCTGTATTGGTAATCATTGAGTGGCAGCTACTGCACTCTGTTGATGGCTCGGTCTCAACTGCGGTCAATGGTGCCGTCAGTTGTTGCTTAATCCCTGGTATCTCGCGATTAAACCATGATTGCCCAGCCGTATTGCCTTTTGGCTCAAGGCTTGGCGCACTATCGTTACTAGCATTGGGTTTTGTTATCGTATCAGTCATATTATTCGCCATTATCAAAGGCTTATCGACAAGTTGGCTCATTTACTTGTCCCTAAGAGTAGATTTAAGAGTTGCACATAGTCATAACATGAGCAGTTATCAAGCACACTTATATGCAACTGTAACAATTCATATGTGAGGTTAGTTTACACACGTAAACTAAGTTTAGCAAAGTCATTTCTTACTGTCTGTATAAACATTCTTACAAAGACTGTAATCATGGCTCAGCGCAATTATTTTTATCTTTAAAATTTTTAATGCTCACATTCATATGGCATCAATATTCAGTATTTTAGTAGTAATAATAACTGCTGCTGTTTCACTTGAATAATTGTATCTTATCTTTGCATCTTCTCTATTTGCTTAGGCTTCACTAAGCGCTCAAGCTATCAAGAGCAGCGCGTAGCTCATCCATTTTGGTCATGATTTTTTGCTGGGCATTGGCGACAGCCGTTGCATCATTACCATCTATATCAGCAAAATTCTGTACCAAGGCACTTCCGACGATGACGCCATCTGCATGAGCACCGATCGCTTTGGCTGACGCGGCATCACGAATACCAAAACCGACACATACTGGCAAATCTGTCTCTGCTTTGATTGCTTGAACTTGGGTGGCAACATCGTCTGTATTTAGCGTAGCTGAGCCAGTTACGCCTTTTAAGGAAACATAATAGATATAGCCGCCGCAATGGGTCAGTACTTGCTCACGGCGTTCAGGTAAAGTGGTGGGCGACAGTAAGAAAATCTCATTCATCGCATGCTCAGTTAAATGCTGGGTAAAGCTGCCTGCCTCTGCGGGCGGCAAATCTACCATCAAAATACCATCGACGCCTGACTGCTCACATAGCGCGACAAAATTATCGTAACCGATGATCTCCACAGGATTGAGATAACCCATCAAGATAATTGGAGTCTGAGTGTCTTTCTGACGGAACTCCGCGACCATTTTTAGGGCATCACGCGTACTCGTACCGGCTGCTAGCGCACGCTCGCCTGCCAATGCAACCACGGGACCATCTGCCATTGGGTCAGAAAACGGTAAGCCAAGCTCAATCATATCTGCGCCATGCTTCACCAAGTCATGCAGCAAGTCTACAGTGACGGTAGGATTGGGATCGCCCGCCATCACATAAGGAATGAGGGCTTTTTTATTTTGTGATTTTAAAGTGTCAAAAGTGCTTTCGATTCGAGTCATAAAATTCTCTTAATTTGTATACGGTGGCTCAGCTGGCCCTTTATCAAACAATAAAGGGCGCTAAGCAATTTTTCTTATGAATGATAGTGGCATAGCCTGTTAAAATAATGGCTATTACAACTCAATCCCTTCCGCTTTCATCACTGAATGCAAGTCTTTGTCACCGCGACCTGACATATTGACGATAATGGTCTGGTCAGGCGTCATGGTTTTTGCAAGCTTCAAGGCATAAGCGACCGCATGGGCGGACTCAAGTGCAGGGATGATGCCTTCTTTGCGCGTGGACTCATGGAAGCCTTCTAGAGATTCTTTGTCAGTACAACCAACATACTCAACACGGTTCATGTCTTTTAGGAAGCTGTGCTCAGGACCCACACCTGGGTAATCAAGACCTGCTGAGATAGAATGCGTCTCTTGAATTTGACCGTCATCATCTGCCATAAGATACGTACGGTTGCCATGCAATACACCGATACGACCTGCCGCCAATGGCGCAGAATGACGACCTGACTCGATACCGTCACCGGTCGCCTCAACGCCATACATTTTGACTTCAGGATCGTTTAAGAAATCAAAGAACAAACCAATAGCGTTCGAACCACCACCCACACACGCAACTAGTGCATCAGGTAGTTTGCCTGTTTTTTCTAAATGCTGAATACGCGCTTCTTTACCAATAATCGCTTGGAAATCACGCACTAGCAATGGATAAGGATGCGGACCTGCCACCGTACCAATAATATAATAGGTACTATCGACATTGGTGACCCAATCACGCATGGCTTCGTTCATGGCATCTTTGAGCGTACGAGAACCTGACGTGACTGGCACGACGGTCGCACCAAGCAAGCGCATACGATAGACGTTCATCTTTTGACGCTCGACGTCATCAGCGCCCATATAGACGATACACTCTAGTCCTAGGCGTGCCGCAATCGTGGCTGTTGCCACGCCATGTTGCCCTGCCCCTGTCTCAGCGATGATACGTTTTTTGCCACACATTTTGGCAAGCAATGCTTGTCCAATGGTATTATTCACTTTGTGCGCGCCAGTATGGTTCAAATCTTCACGTTTGAAATAAATTTGCGCACCGCCAATCTCATCGCTCAACCGCTTTGCGTGATACAACGGTGTTGGACGACCCACGTAATTCACCAAATCATTGTGATACTCTTCCCAGAATGCTGGATCTGCTTTGACTTTGGTATAAAGCGTCTCTAGCTCTTCTAGGGCAGCCATCAAGGTTTCAGAGACAAAGCGACCACCGTGTACACCAAAATGTCCGCGTGCATCGGGATACTGGTTAAAATCGGGCACGTTTTCAGGATTGGTAAAGGTATTGATGGCCGTTGCAGTGGTAGATAACTCTTTATTAGCGACATGACTCATGATAATTCCTACTGTAATAAGTGGTATTTTTTAGTATAAATATTAGAAAATGCGGTAAGTAGTAGATGCTTGAATAATGCAGAACTAACTACTCAGGTTCGAAGGTTCGCTAAGCGTCGCGTTTTGCCATCGGTCACGCTTGACCGCTTTCATAAAGGCACGCATTTTAGCAGCATCTTTTTTGCCTTTATCTTTCTCAATACCGCCACTGACATCGACCGCATAAATAGGCAAATCTAATGTCGCAGCGACATTTTCGGCATCCAGTCCACCCGCCAAGATAATCGGCAGAGAGCTGTCTTGCGGAATGAGATTCCAATCAAAGCGCTGGCCTGTCCCGCCATAAGCAGCGGGGTGATAAGCATCCAATAAAATACTACTGGCACCTGCTGCTGCAAATTTGTCAATCTGGGCGCGAACGCTATCGGGCGTATGCTGCTCAGCATTGATACGCAGCGCTTTAATCCAGCGCTTATTGATACTGCTTGCCAGCTGCTGGCACTGCTCAGGGGTTTCGTCGCCATGGAACTGAATGATATCAAAAGAGACCGTGTTTACTAATTCAATCAGCTCATCCTGAGGCATATTGACCACCAATGCGACTACGCTCATAAACGCTGGCACAGAAGCGCTGAGCGTTTTTGCTTGCACAAGCGTAACAGCACGCGGGCTTGGCGGGTAAAACACCAAACCGACTGCATCAGCACCCAATTGCGCCGCAGTCTGAACATCACTAAGCTGGGTAAAACCGCAAAACTTAACGTGCATGATATGACCTTAAATAGAACTCTCAGAATACTGATTTACAATTGGCTCACGACCAATACGACTCGTTAACGCGCCAGATTAAGTATGATGATGATTTGTTAACCAAATGGCAAATCAATTGCATCCAAAAACTTATCCTAGCATACTTTTATTCCTAATTTTGTTTATGATTGACATAAGGTTATTTGAATGTCTAAGACAGCATCAAAAGCGGCAAGCAAGACCCATAATAATGACAAAAACACGAATGCAACCTCGCCTCATTACTTGATGTGGTTCCGTCGTGATCTAAGGCTCCATGACAATACGGCTTTGACAGCACTGTGTGAAAAAGCAGCCACAGACAACGCTCAAGTCAGTGCCGTGTTTTTTTTGACACCCAAACAGTGGCAAGCACACGATATGTCGCTTGTACAAGTCGATCATATTGCCCGCACCTTGCCGATACTGGCAAAAACGCTACAAGATCAACTGAATATCACCCTTATCGTCCATTCTGCTCCAAGCTTTGCTGACTGTATCGATACTTTGACGACCTTGTGTCAAAAAAATCATATCAGTTGCATCATGGCAAATCATGAATACGAAGGTAATGAGATTGACCGTGATGAGCAACTAACCAAACAGCTGGCAAAAGATGATATCGAGTTTATTCGTTGGCACGACCAATGTATATTGCCACCGCAAAGCATCACCACTAACGATGACACCATGTATCAAGTATTTACGCCATTCTATAAAAAATGGCGTCATACCTT
The DNA here is from genome assembly GCF_052850615.1 of Psychrobacter sp. 1176_08. Lineage (NCBI taxonomy): Bacteria > Pseudomonadati > Pseudomonadota > Gammaproteobacteria > Moraxellales > Moraxellaceae > Psychrobacter > Psychrobacter sp. 1176_08. The sequence continues at coordinate 99,332 of NZ_VXCU01000008.1, read as the reverse complement.
GGATGTGGGCGAAATACAGTTACATGACGCACCAGCTATTCGATACAATGATGATGTTGATTTGCAACTATCAAAAACCAGTGTAAACACTATGAAAGAGATAGAGAGTCTTTGCAAAAACACCGTCGAGGATTATCAAAAGACCTTGCAAGACGCAGAAGCACTACAGCACATAGATAGCGAGGAGCAGCTTAAACACGCTCGCGACGCTTATCCTGCGGGTGAAAAAGCAGCCTGCCAGCAGCTAGAGCGTTTCATTGCTGAGGACATCAATGATTACGACGTGGGACGCGATGTGCCTAGCCTGAATGCAACCAGTCAATTATCTGCTTACCTCACGATTGGTACTATTAGTCCACGACTGTGTTATCTACAAGCTCATAAAGCGCAAGAAAAACTGCACGGCAATGATGGCGATAATGAAGACATCAATCGCTGGATAAGTGAATTGGCGTGGCGTGATTTTTATCGTCATGTATTGGTCGATAAGCCAGAGCTAATCCGTCATCAAGCTTACAAGGATGACACGGATAAACGTATTAACTGGTCTTACGGTGATGATGATTTTAAGGCATGGTGTACAGGTAAAACTGGCGTGCCCTTGGTCGATGCTGCCATGAAAAGTCTCAATACCACCGGCTTTATGCACAATCGCTTGCGAATGGTGACGGCTATGTTTTTGACCAAAGACTTATTGATTGATTGGCGATGGGGCGAGCGCTACTTTATGCAGCAACTTATAGATGGTGACTTTGCTTCCAACAATGGTGGCTGGCAATGGAGCGCTTCGACTGGCACGGATTCTGCGCCCTACTTCCGTATCATGAACCCGTTTAGCCAAGGCAAGACTCATGATCCTGATGGAACATTCATCAAGACTTGGCTACCTGAACTCAAAGATATTCCTAATAGCACCCTGCATTCAGAAGAAAAACTCCGCAAGGCGCTCAGTAAAGGAGGTAAATTTGCCAGCCTTGATTATCCTCTACCGATGGTTGAACACAAAAAAGCCCGCGAGCTTGCCATTGCTGAGTTTAAAAAATAATAACGTCGTTCAAACAAACCTTCAGTCATGTCAGTAAGGGGTTTAACCGTTTGCTGACGAGGCTACTGGTAATTGGCACGCCCCTGCACCTTGAGTCGTGACAGTCACGACTGCGCCTGTCATAGCAAACAGTTGCTGTAACTGTGTCTGTGCATTTTTTAGTGCCATATTCATCACATCACCGCGGCACGCACGCTCCAAAACCTCTTCTTTGGCCATGCTCTGTGCTTGGGCTAAAATTTTTGGATCGACTTGCATCATGCCAAACGCACCCGTTTGCCAATCATAAATCTCGATGTCATCCAAATAAACCGCAAATATCTCTGACGGTGGCAACGTGATATTGATTGTTGGCATCAGAGAAGCTGCGCTTGTCGCACTGTCTGTCTGCGCGCCTTCCTGATCGGCACTGGAAGGCTCAGGCTGCACTACCTGAACCATCTCAGGCGTCAATGCGCTCAAATCGATCCCTGCTTGTACTCGACCACGCGCGATAAACAGCCCTTTTTGCTCATCTTGCCACAGCTTCATCCAACTTCCTGGGCGCTTACTGGTAATGACGGTATCTACACTAAACGCGACCGTTTGTAAGCGATTGAGCTGCTGTATCTGAGTAACCACGCCCTCACGAGTGATGGTTTCTATCGGTTCTTCTTTTGTTATATTCTGAACACTATAAATCGCAAACACGATCGCGGCCAAACCAATCAGCAATACTATCCATGACATTGGAGCGATTGGTTTTTTTGCTGAAGAATCGGGGGCATTGTGATTGACAGAAGAGCGATTATCAGGCTTGTTCATATAATCTACCTTAGAATGTGGTGTTTATTTCTATCACATCGTGATAAGTAACAGTCTAAGCAATAAATGCTATGTTTGAGCAATAACTTCAAGTAACAGGTACAAATGCTTTACATAATTACTTATTAAGTACCTCCTTAGAATACGCGATAAATAGGTTTAGAGCTGATAAAAATCGAGTTATAGGCGCTTTATTAGCGTCTTTGAGCCACGTTCGCTTTGAAAAAATAAAAAGTCATTGCGTCTTAGACGAACTTTACCTAACATAGTCAGATTGCGTTGATAAAATGTCGGTATAGATTTATTTAACAGGTTTTGCCCTACAAATGATTTCTATAGCTGCTCAGTATATTGATACATCAATCAGAGTTCGCCACTCTTTCATTAGAGCGGTTTTGTTCATATGCTTTTCTTACAAGCATTTTAGTCGCTAAGACACATCCCAGATTATTACTAAGTGATGACGGTAAGCTTGCGGCGGCAACGAAACAGTTAGCCATACGCTCAACATCCTCTTATTTCTTATTTTTTATCGTTGATAAGGTTACGCTTTATTTATGAAAGCCAGTCAATTTTTATTTGCCACACTAAAAGAAACCCCAAGTGATGCCGATATCGCCTCAAGCCAATTGATGGTACGTGCCGGTCTTATTCGTAAGATTGCTTCTGGGTTATATATTTGGCTGCCCATGGGGCTGCGCGTCTTACAAAAAGTTGAACGTATTGTTCGTGAAGAGATGCAAAACGTGGGTGCGCAAGAAGTACTGATGCCGATGACTCAGCCTGCAGAGCTTTGGCAGACAACAGGACGCTTCGATGATTATGGCCCTGAGCTATTGCGCTTCAAAGATCGCCATGATCGTGACTTTGTACTCGGCCCTACTCATGAAGAAGTCATCACCAACCTTGCTCAAGGCGAGCTGCGCAGCTATAAACAACTGCCAATCAGTTTCTTCCAGATCCAAGGTAAGTTCCGCGACGAGATTCGTCCACGGTTTGGCGTGATGCGCGCTCGTGAATTCACGATGAAAGACGCCTATTCATTCCACGTTGACCAAGCGTCATTGGCGCAAACCTATCACGACATGTATGAAGCTTACACACGCATCTTTACCCGTTTGGGTTTAGATTTCCGTGCCGTACAAGCAGACACCGGTTCCATCGGTGGTTTTGCTTCTCATGAATTCCATGTATTGGCTGATAGCGGTGAAGATGATATCGCTTTCTCAGACGCTTCTGACTACGCAGCCAATGTTGAGCTGGCTGAATCAGTAAGCACTGCTGAGCGGCAAGCGCCTAGCCGAGCACGCGAAGACGTCTTAACAGAGAACATGCCCACCTGTAAGATGGTCGCTGAGCATTTAGACATTCCTTTAGAGCAAACAGTCAAAACCTTGATCGTACACGGTCACACAGAAGATAACGAGCCACAACTGATTGCGATCGTCTTACGTGGTGATCATCAGCTCAATACCATCAAAGCGGAAAAAATCGAAGAGGCCAACGTGCCACTAACTTTGGCGTCTGATGAAGAATTGAAGGTTGCTGGTCTGCACAAAGGATATATCGGTGTTGACTTAGATATGCCCGTATTCGTTGATCGCTCGGCTGCAGCTTTGTCAGACTTTGTGGCTGGTGCCAATGAAGTAAATAAGCACACCGTTGGTCTAAACTGGGAACGCGATGCCAATATTACTCGTATTGTCGATGTCCGCAATGTTCAAGAAGGTGACCCTTCTCCTGATGGAAAAGGTAGCCTAAGAATCAAACGCGGTATCGAAGTGGGTCATATCTTCCAATTAGGTGATAAGTACTCACAGGCGCTGAACTGTACGGTGTCAGGTGAAGATGGTAAGCCAGTGACGCTTATGATGGGTTGTTATGGCATCGGTGTTAGCCGTATCATTGCCGCTGCTATCGAGCAGAACAACGATGAAAACGGCATCATGTGGCCAACCACGCCAACCGTTAATGACTCTATCGCGCCTTTTGAAGTGGCTATCATCCCGATGAAGTCAAAAGAAGAAAACGTCATGCAAACGGCAATGGCACTTTATGAAGAGTTAAAAGCTCAAGGTGTCAATGTGCTACTTGATGACCGTAATGAGCGTCCAGGTGTTAAGTTTGCAGATCTAGAACTTATCGGTATTCCACATCGCATCGTTGTCTCTGATCGCAACCTTGCGGAAGATAAGTACGAATATGTCAATCGCCGTGAAACAGAGAAGCAAATGCTCAGCCGTGAAGAAGTGTTGGCAAAGGTAAGCGGTAAATAATTCTATTGCTAAAGCCTTTAACAAAAAAAAGCGCCTATCCCATCGAATGAGGTAGGCGCTTTTTTATTGGCGAGAACAGTCTATTGAATGTTGTATCTTTTGGCAATGGCTTTACTACGTTTTTGAGTCTCAGTGGCGGTACAAACATTCGCCCCAATCTGAGCATACACTATAGTATTATTCATTGGGCCATCATGTTCAAAGTGACACTTATTATCGCGTTTTTTTAACCATGCGAGTTGTTCTGTATCCAACTGCTGCCGCTCCACTTTATTCAAACGACGATAAGCGCGATTATAGATTTTATTAAGGCGATTTTTCTCAACTATAATGGCATTGTTAGCGCAATCATAGGCCTTTTCCATATATATATCTTCACAAATGTATTCGTTTTCTACAAATGCCGCTTGTGCTGATATTGCGGTAGAAAGAAGCAAAGCGGCTGACCCCGCCACCATTAAAGCATTAGTCATCAGCTTCATGTCTGCACCCTGATCTCATATAGATAAAGTCTACTGATTATAAGATACACCAGCGAGTTATAAAATCTCTATTTATTTATTTATTGACGAATAAGGCGACTCGGTTTCGGTAACAAACTGGCATCGCTGACACGGCACGGATTGATATCAATACCGCCTCGGCGTGTGTACCAAGCACGTACCATTAGCTCACTTGGCTTATAGTATTTGCTCAAATCAGCAAATATCTGCTCGACGCATTGCTCATGAAAGCCATTGTGCTGGCGGAAGCTCAATATATAGCGCAGCATATTTGCGTTACTGAAAGGCTTATCAGTCGTTATCGAAACAGCTAGCGTACCCCAGTCTGGCTGATTGGTCACCGGACAATTACTACGCAGTAGGTTAGAGTAAAAAGTATAAGTCTGAGACTCATCTCTTTCTAACTGACTATCATCTACCTGTGTTTGATCCTGCAACAATGACGCATCTGGATGCTCGCATAGTGTCACTTTTTCTGTGGTATCTGACAAGGCATCTAAGGCATTATCAATGCATATACCCTCAGGCTTGGCAATCAATAAACTTGATAAGTCCTCTTCTAAGCCAAACAATTCAACTGTCACATCGGCTTGTATACAGGCTGATAAGTCTTTAGCAATCAGCGTTTCTACCTCTTGCCAGCTAGCAAATTCGGTAAAATTGATACTGTTCAAATACAGTTTAAGCGACTTTGACTCTACGATATATGGTGAACTGGCAGGAATACTAAAACGCGCGATAGCAACCTGCGAGACACCTTGTGTATTGAGCCAAGACATCTCAAAAGCTTGCCACCAATCGACGCCGACCGTTAACTTGTCAGCATGCCAACCAATGGCATTGCGTCCCATCTCGCGCGCGATGGGATAGAGTGTCTCTGGACTGTACTGCGTGGGATAATTGGTGGTTTGTTCCCCTAAAATACCGTGAATACTCATAAGCTGCCTTGATTACTAGATAACATGAATTATATTAATGGGTCATTATTTTACCGCAATCGACCTATTTGTGCGCGCCTTTTAATAACCAAACCGTACCAACTACCACAATCATTCACTTTCTAAATTAGGCAAAAACCAGGCCACGTGCAGTGTTACAATTGCATCTTTTTCCTTAATACTCCCTATGATAAAAAGATTCCCTTTGGGTTCAGCTTGGATGATTATTGCGGCATTCTTATTTGCCATGATGAGCATTTTAGTCAAAAATGCGTCTACTCACTTGCACATGAATGAATATGAGTTGGCCTTTTGGCGGTCATTATTGCCTGCTCTGGTCATTTTTGGCACGACCCTCGCGCGAAAAAAAACCCTTAAGACGCCATTTTTTTGGGGTCACATGCAGCGTAGTATGGCGGGCACAATGGCATTGTTATTGGCATTCTATGGCTTGGGTCATCTGCCTCTAGCAACATCTGTGACGCTGAACTATACCTCTGTCGTTTTTATTGCCTTGCTGTCCATTTTTTGGCTAAAAGACAAGCCATCACTCAAAACGTGGGTCGCTCTGCTGATGGGGTTGGCGGGTATCTGTCTGATGCTAAAACCTGCCTTCGCCTCAGATAGATTATTAGAGACTTTAATTACCTTGAGTGGCGGTATTTTTACGGCTTTTGCGTTGCTGCAAGTGCGAGAACTATCCTTAATGGGAGAACCTGCGTGGCGAATTGTGTTTTACTTTTCGGCAGTAGCGACCATTGTCTCAGGCATAGCGGCAACGTGGTTTGGTTGGAGTCATCTAACAAGCGAGAGTTTACCTTATATCGTTGGCATTGGTGTGGCAGGGTTGCTTGCGCAGCTGGCGATGACTCATGCCTATCACGTCGGGCAAAAATTCACGGTCGCGGCATTGTCGTATTTAACGGTCGTGTTTTCTGCGATTTATGGGGTCATTTTTGCAGGCGAACGCATTGGCTGGCTAGAGATTTTAGGCATTACGGCAGTCATTTTGGCAGGCATCGTTAGCAGTGTGCCTGAGCGGAAAACAGCTAAACGCTAGCTTGGCGCTTGCGATACGGGTGAATCACTGGTGAACCTTGATGACTCGTCAAAATCTCAATATCCACGTGATACACTTTGCGTAAAATCTCGGATCGTAACACAGCTTTAGGCATACCTTGGGCTTGAATATCACCATCAGACAGTAATATGACTTCATCCGAAAATTGAGCGGCTAGGCTCAAATCATGCAATACCATAATACAAATCAATTGGTGTTGTTGCGTGTAATGCCTAACTTTGTCCAATAAGTTAATTTGATGTGCCATGTCTAGTGCTGAGACGGGTTCATCCAGCAGTAAAATCTTGGGACGGCGAAGTAACGCTTGTGCAAACATCGCCAGCTGTCGCTGTCCGCCGCTCAATGAGCGGATTGAGCGATGCGCCAAATGGGAAATATTCAACTCCGCCAATAACTCGACTGCTTCTCGTAACAACTCATCGCTGATATGACGACTCAAGGCATCCATTCGTCCAAGTATTACTACTTCGAGAGTGGTAAGCTCGGCGTCAGTGTGACTGTCTTGCGGCATATATGCGATAGGTTTGCGCCACGCGTTGAGCTGGGATTTGGTCTGCACTCTCCCTTGATAGTCAATCGTGCCAGAGAATGTAAGCTCACCAAAAATCGCTTTGAGCAAACTGGACTTACCTGCCCCATTTGCGCCCAAAATGGTATAAATATTGCCCGCTTCAAACTGGGCATCAATATCCCTAGCAACGGTGAGCGCGCCATATTGGATCGTTAAACGGTCAAGCTTGAGCATAGCGGACTTCTTCTATCAAATTTTTAAAAACCAATTAAGCAAACAAACCGCTGAACCAATTCATGAGCTTAGTAAACCACGACACATTTTCAGACGTATTGGCAGCAGGATCAGCTTGGCTCGCAGCTGTCGATGATTCAGTATTGTTGTTGGCTTGGTTTTTAGCATTGCCATCACAAACACTTGCGCCACAGCCTAGCTGGATAAAAAATGTACCGTTAGGCTTGACTGGCAAGTATTTTTCATGAAAATTCATGTAGGTTTTTTCAGGGTCGACGTCGGCAAAGGCTGTAGGGTACAAGGCTTTTGCCATGAACTGTGCTGCTGCCAAATCAGACAACGAGCGAGAAGCCGTGTGATAAATACCATATACACGATTATTTTTTACCGCAGGTAGATTCTCCCAACCATTGCGGGTAGTAAAGCCTTTTAGGCGGCGCTGTGCTTCGTCGGCTGGAACATCAATCCCCATTGCCATCGTATTGGGCTGTTTCATGCCCACTTCGGTGCCTGAGATCATAATGACCTCAGGTTTACTCACCAAAACTTGTTCGGGATTAATAGGTCCCCAATTTTCGACAAATGGTTTACTAATATTGTCACCGCCCACAATATCGGCAATCGCACCCCACATATTTTTGCCAAAGGTGAAGCTGTGCTCTTTTGGTCCTTTATCACCAAATTCGACGTAGATCTTAGGTTTGGCAATTTGAACAGCATTCACCCGTTTTTGGATATCCGCGATACCATCAGCGTATTCTTGAGCCACTTGGTCGGCACGTTGCTCACTGCCTGCCAATTGCCCAAATATTTGAGTGCTTTTGACATGGTTTTTCACCGTTTGATCGTTGTAATCAACCACCACCACAGGGATATTTGCCGCTTCAAAACGCGGCATTTCGGCTTTTAACGTATCGTATTGCTGCTTTGCCAATATCACTACATCAGGTTTCATCGCTAAGGTTTTTTCAAACGAAAACGTGCCCCTATCGATATTGCCAATATCGCCAATGCCCTGTAAATTAGGCAATTTTTGATTGTATAAGTCCCAGCTGCCGGGGTTGAATTTTTCCCAAAACTCTCGTGAAATACCGACGACCTGCCCAAAGTTTTCCGCCCCTGTCGCGGCAATATAATCAGGATAATAAAACCCCAACACGACTCGCTTGGCAGGTACATCGACTTGTACATCACGCCCTAACACATCTTTGATGGTTTTGACTTCTGCTTGGGCAGTTAACGTTGTTAACATCAAACTTAACGCCAATGTTCCGCGAATCCAATTTTTCACCGCTTACTCCAAATAATCCAAAATAAAAAAGGCACACCCACAAACGACGTGACAATCCCTACCGGAAACAACGCTCCTGGGATAATCACTTTTGATAATACCGATGAGAATGATAAAAAGGCCGCGCCAGCGAGCATGGTCGCAGGCAAAAAGTAACGCTGATCTTCACCAACAAGCAGCCTTGCGACATGCGGCGCAACCAACCCAATAAAGCCAATTACTCCGACAAAGCTAATTGCTGTTGCCGTCATCATCGCCACCAAAATCAAGGTTTTGATGCGTAAATGAGTCAGATTGACACCAAGTGCTGACGCTCTCTCTTCACCCAGTCGCAGCGCTGTTAATTTCCAACTGTCGCGCATCAGTAGTATGATACAAATACTACTTACGACAGCAACCACCGTCACATTTGTCCAAGTGGATTTGGTTAAACTACCAAATAGCCAAAACAAAATCTGCTGTGAGACTTCAGATGATGCGGTAAATTGTACCAATGACAGTAACGACTGAAAAATAAATAAGAGAGCGATACCCACTAAGATGAGCGTAGAAGCGGCAAACTGCTGCAATGACGCAAATAAAAACAGTACCGCAGAGGCGAGCATCGTCATCGAAAATGCCCCAATAGGCACCGCATATTGCAGTGGCATACCAAAACTACCAAACGCAATAACCAGTGACGCTCCAAACCCTGCTGCCGCTGCAAGTCCTAGTGTATAAGGGCTTGCCATTGGGTTATTGAGTAGCGTCTGCATCTCAGCCCCACCTGCACCAAGCGACGCTCCCACAAGCAAAGCCATAAACGCAATAGGCAAGCGCAGATCATAAACGATGGTATGTGAGGTATCATCCAAACTGCCTATCTGTAGTAAAGACTTAACGACGTCCGCCATCGGTAGCATCGAAGGTCCTGTCATCACATCGAGCACTAGACCCAACAAACACGCTGTCGCCAGTGCCAATAATACCACTCGGCGTTTTGACTCTATGCGACGTTGTTGTCGGATGATTTGTTCGCTGACGGATTGGGTCATCTTATATCTCAATTACCAAGGCAGATTTAAGCTACCTTTTGTCTCAAAAGATGAGAATTATAGTGCTAATGAGGAACATTCGCAATTAATAGTCTTATCTTTCCCCTTATTAAGCCTTTGAATTCATATAATAAGTGCCCTTTCATTTGAAGGGAGATCGATAACAAATTGGGATATAGGAAAGGAAGGGAGCCAAACAACTGAGTATTGGGCCGGGCGTTATTGCTAACGCCCTGCAGTACTCATCTATTATTCGTTGGACAAAAGCGGGTCACGATAAATGGAATAATGAAAAAAGCAACGCTGCCAGTACTCGACAGCTTAGATGATAAGGTAAACTACAAACGAATCCGTGAACCGCTATCGAGCAGGCGATAAGCAATCACATAAAATATCACGCAAAATATAAAAATCGCGACCATTGAATACCAAACATTCACATCAGAGTAGCCTAAAATACCGTAACGAAATGCGTTGACCATATAAACGATAGGATTCAAAAGCGATATGTTCTGCCAAAATGGTGAGAGGTTTTCCATTGAATAAAAGACACCGCCCAAATATGTCAGTGGTGTTAATACAAAGCTTGGAATGATGGAGATATCATCAAACGAGCGGGCAAATACCGCATTAATAAAACCACCCAGTGAGAATAGAATGGAGGTGCCAAGGACAGTAAATATTGTCACAAATAAATGCTCAATACCCAAGTCTGTGAAGAATAGTGCCACTATCGAAACAATGACAGCAATGGCAAGTCCGCGGAAAATACCACCGCTAATATAGCCCATTAAAATAGCATGCTTCGAGACTGGCGACACCAAAAGCTCTTCAATACTGGCCGTAAATTTGGCGCTAAAAAAGCTTGAAACGACATTGGAGTAACTGTTGGTAATAATCGACATCATGATTAAACCAGGCACAATAAACTGCATGTAGGGCACGCCGCCCATCTCGCCCACACGTGAGCCAATCATCTTACCGAAAATAACAAAATACAGACTCATGGTGATAACTGGCGGCAATAACGTCTGTGGCCAGATGCGCAAAATCCTACGAATTTCTTTTAAACAAATCGTACGAAAAGCGACTCCTTTTTTGTGCCACGACATCGATTTATTATGATCTACAATTTCCTGACTCATAACCCCGCCTCCTTCATACTGTCTGTACTTTGAATGTTTTTATCCACTAAGCGCATGAATAACTCTTCTAATCGATTGGCCTTATTACGCATACTGGCTACCGTGATGCCTTGCTCAGATAGCTGATCAAAAACACCATTGAGTGACTCCCCTTCTGTCAAAGTTACTTCAAGTGTCTGACTATCGGGTTGAGAGACATCTGTTACACCTGACAAAGCCAATTTCTGCACAAGTGGCGTACCTAAATCAAAGACAAACGTCTCAACTGATAGCTGTGCCAATAAGTCTTTCATTTCTGTATTGATACGAATCTCACCGTGATCTAAAATTGCAATGCGCTTACAAAGCTGCTCGGCTTCTTCGAGATAATGTGTGGTCAAAATAATTGTGGTGTTTTCTTCAATATTGATCTGCTGCATGAATTCCCACATAGAGCGGCGCAACTCAATATCGACCCCAGCCGTTGGTTCATCCAGAATCAACAGTTTAGGTTTATGAATGAGGGCGCGTGCAATCATCAAACGGCGTTTCATACCACCAGATAGCTCACGTGATTTACTATTGCGCTTATCCCATAACCCAAGAGCTGTTAGTAATCTTTTAGCTCGTGGTCTGGCTTCTTTTGCAGAAATACCAAAGTAACCTGCCTGCGTGATCAAGATATCTTCAACTTTTTCAAACATATTAAAATTAAATTCTTGCGGTACAACTCCAAGATATTGCTTGGCAACCGAAGGATTCTCTAATAAATCTGTCCCAAAAATATGTACGCTACCTGTCGTGGGTTTAAACAGTGAGCTGATAATACCAATCATGGTGGACTTACCAGCACCATTAGGACCAAGTAGTGCAAAAAACCCACCTTGTGGTACAGTTAAATCAACCCCTTTTAATGCCGAAAATCCATTATCATAAGTTTTGGATAAATCTTTTATCATCAGTGCTGGTGTATCAGACATGAGTACCTCTATATCTATTATGAATGTTTATAGCATATTAGGGCGTGTTGAACATGCGATCAGATCACTTTGCAGCGACAGTCTATAAATATTCAACACGCCCTAATATCTAGATAGGACAATGTCATGAAGTGAGGTTATCAGACCCGAATTTCAACTGTCGCTCGTAAGAAGTAACAGATTGATATTACTTATCATCAAAAAAAGCGCCTACTTCATTTAATGAAATAGGCGCTTAACAGAGTATATTGCAAAAATTTAGCGTTGGCTTGAATCAGGATTAGCTTGCTGCTTCAACCATATAATCTACAGCATTTTGAACTTCTTCATCAGGAATATCAGCACCGCCTTTTGCAGGCATGGCATTGAAACCATTGATAGCATGCGTATATAGCGTATCTTTACCTTTTGAAATACGAGGTCCCCAAGCGCCAGCATCACCAAAAATAGGAGAGCCTAATAGGCCTGCAGTATGACATGTATGGCAGACAGCATTGTATACAGCCTTACCATCACGAGGTCCATCCCCTGGTGCTGGCCCAGCCACACGAGCTGTCACATCACAAACTTCGTCATCTTCAAAACATACTTTGGCTACAGGTTGAATACGAGCAATCAAATTAGGGTATAGCGCGATCAGCTTTTGTACTTGTGGCGTGTCTTGAGGGATAGGCTCTTCTTCGGCAGCAGGTGCCGCAGCAGCGGTTTCTGCAGCAGCTTCGCCATCCACTTGCGCAGCTTCATCAGTAGCAGCTTCGCCATCTGTAGTCACGGCCGCGGCTTTGGTGTCGTCCCCTAGCTTTTCAGGCAGGTTATCTACCACTTCCTGTCCCTCTGCTACGTCAGAAACGGTTACAGTAGAAGTGCCTGCAACATCTTCAGCTTGGCTCACCGCGATACTAGCGATTCCTAGAATGGCAGCTGCCGATAACATAACTACTTTTCTCATTCGTCACGTTCTCTTATTACAGATACAGTGGCCTACACGACTCGGACATTCTGTCTGTCCTCCTTTGATGAGCAATCGTCATCAATAGCAAACAGCCATCCCGCGTGTCAACGCACTTGTAATCGGTGATTATAAATATGAATTCTCCCTGACATTATAAGGGAAAAGGCAGGTAAATTGCCATGCTTGTTTAATGACTATCCTGTTTTTTCTTAAAAAACATCAATCGCTGCCTTCACTCATTGGCTTTATGGCTTTTATTTGTTAGACTAAGCCGTCTTTATTTTTCGACACTTTATACGGCTTATAACACTCGTTTAAGTATTGTATTGTTCCATGTCGTCATTATCATGCGCTCGTAGCTCAGTTGGATAGAGTATCGGTCTCCGAAGCCGAGGGTCGTGGGTTCGATTCCCGCCGAGCGCACCATTATTTATAGCTTAATTTTTATTCAAGTTTCGCCTCAAACATTATATTGTTTGAGGTTTTTTTGTGTCTATAATTTCCTTTAAAACCTTTATCTATAAAGCCTAGCTATTGTGTCTTCATCAACCCTTAAGAAGCAGTCTACTCTTTAATAACATAATCGCGATAAGTTTGTGGGCATGCACTCTACCCTTTAAAAATTGGTGACCACCTGCTCGGTGACCAAACGGTGACCATTTTGTGACCAAGGTTGTTGAAGGTCGGTGATGGTTATCGACTCCATTGTCGAGGTAGTTAATCGCTAACTTAGCAACCCATTTTCAATATACCTAGTTGCTCGCTTCACCTCATAGCTATCTGACTTTAATAAATTATCCCAAACATCTAAGCATAGACTCAGAGTAACATCATCCTCATCATCGACCGCTTCATCATATATTCTCTGCAATATTTTGGTTAATTTATCCATTTCACTGTAAACAATTTGTTTAGTTTCATCAGATAGACTGGCTGTAGCTATTTCAATAAATAACTGTAATAACATACTTTTAAAATCACTTAAACATAAAACATGGTTTTCTAAAGCGTAAAATAAATGGTATAGCTTTTTGTTCACTACTTGAGAGTTCATATATATATCAACTAGTTCTTCAGTAATACCTTTATTCCAAAAATTCTTTTCTCGAATACAAGATAGCAAATTTCCTCTTACTTTCTGTGAATCATCGTTAAGTAAGGACCTATATACTTCAACTAGTTTATGTTCTTGTTCTGCATAATCATCCGTGGTCAGAAGTTGAACTAAAACTTGAGCAACACCTAGCTTAACTGACTCATCAGCCATTAAAACAGAGAATATTTCTTTTGCAAATAAATCGTTAAAGAAGTAACGGGCGAAAATTTGTGTGCCAGCCTGCCTACGAACCTCTTCGTACTCAGAAGTAAGCATAAGTCTAACTAAATCTATATACTGATCTTTAAATTTATCTATGAAAGCTGAATTAAAAAAATTATAAGATTCATAAGCACAGCTCATTCTTAAGTCAGATTTACATAAATCTAGAAACCTTTGCAATGCATAATTTATGTCGTAATTTAAGAAAGGAGTCAATAATCTGACTGCTACTATTTTTACAGCTGGATGAGGATCATTTATAGCAGAGTCAATCAAACTCAGATTATCCCGTGCATACTCTTCATTATCCCAAAATATTTTGGCAATACCACCGTATGCAATCCCTCTATAACAGTTTATAGAATTTTGCATTAGACTCTCAGCAGTAGTGTGCTCAGCACCTTCTCCCTCTTGAGGGTCATATACATTGAGCTTGTTATTGTTCGGATTGGATGAGTGAAGAGCAATATCAATAAGCTTATCTAGCATATCAGGATGGTCTATAATCTTTGGAGTATCTGTTAATAATCTTGTCAGTGCTTGACTCTCATCAAAACCTTCAAAATGTCTAATAACTTTGTAACGAAGGTCTAATAGGCAAGGTTGCCAGCTTTCTTTAAAATCTTCCGCTAAATTAGATGAATTGTTATCTGCCAGTCCATAGTAAATATTCTCAATAAACTTCTCATTGATATTTTTTGGCAGTGTTAATGATAGTTTTGCGAACCTCTCAGGCTCATTTTTTACAGCTGTACTTAGACTATTAGAAAATGCGCGTATACTGGATTCTGTAATATTCCCCCTATCTAAAGGTTTCATCTTCCAAGTACTGAAACGTTCTTCGTTTGTGAGTATAAGCTTTGTCCATGCTCTATCAGATAATTTATTCGCTTGTGGTATAGGTGAAACAACTGCACCACCATATGAAGAATCATATGAATAAAAATAAGTATCGCTACAACCTTTAAATCTTCTTTGTAAAACATTATATAAGTCTATGGATTTTTTGCTGATACGATTATCATCAAGTTTATTAAGTAAGAAATATTGAGCTTCTCCCCAATAACTTGTCCAAAAGTTTCCAAATTTTCTTCTCATCTCCAACGCATACTCTATACTCTCAAGATCTTTACTAAGCCCGATACCTGATATTACAATTTCAAGGCAATTAAAAATCTCGTCCTCACAATATGGTGAAAATTTATCAATCAATTTTCCAGCCAGTACCCATCTCGGCTCTTCATAATCATTCCCACAAGCTAACCTAGTAGTCGGATTATCTAGGAGCCATTTAATAATTTGATCAGAATACCCAATGGGTAGATTGAGCAACAGATTTGCAATAATGTGCTCTACAACTGGATGCTTATTCGTTAAATATAACGTCAGTAAATTGAATAGCTCATCTGGTTTATCTGTATACTGTTTACCTGCTTCGAAAAAAATACCTAATACACCTCTTACTAAAGAATCTCTATGTTCATTAAATGAATGTCTTGCGCTGTAGAGCCATATTCTTGTATAAGAGCTTTCATTAATTGAGCTATTAATTATTTCGAAGACCTGAAGCATTAACTCTTTAAGAACATCGTAAGGCAGAGCTTCTGAGATACTTTCTAAGTCTTCGATTTGACCTTCTCTCCATACCTTTCGGTGTAGATGCTTAACCGACTCTTCAGACTCCTTTATATCCAGACTCGAGTCTGTTAATTCTTCTTTATAACCTTCTAAAATTAACTGTATTAAATCAATCGCCTTTCTCGGATAGCTTTTTGCTAACTCATTCCAATCAATGTAATTGACTGCACAACCTAGTTGTAAAAGCTTTTTGCGTACTTCAAACATCTTTTCTGAATCATTTTGAATGTTCCAGCTCAAAGCAGAATAGCATCTATTATTCCACTCCTCAGATATACCGATAAATGGCTCAATTTCTTTTAAAACAATATCAGGTGCTTTGTCAGCTATAGAGCTTAACAATCGAATAGCCAAACCAATTTCCGAGTCAGATCCATTCAGCCATCTGGAAATTATATTTTTTTCTGAAAGCACCGTAACTAGTTGTGAATGTCCAAAACAAGCATGGTCAATAAAAGGCTGACTTAACTCTTCATTATTTATAAGACTTGTAATCAAATTACGCATAGGCGTTTTAATAACTTTGATCTCGCCAACCATATTTATAGCTAAGTACTTGACATGGAAACGAATTTCGGAGCTATCAAACAATGCTGAAATATTTTCGCAAAACACTGATTGTCTGGATTGTGATAATAGTTTTAAGGCATATTTGATATGCTCTCTTCGTATTAGTGTTTGTTCAGACTTAGAGCCAATTTCTTTAAGAAAGTCGTCGCTTGACTGTCGAGCAATATCAAAAAGGCGTTTTCCCAAGTGGTAATCGAATAGTGCTTGATGCTGAAAGCTAACCTGATTACCTGTCTTATTAAAAATACCGACAGATATTATTGCCTCAAGAACATTGGGATTGTGACTGCATAAAGCGTTAATTGATATAGAAAACTGCATCTCTCGGCTTGCTTTTTCTATAAAGTCATCAATAATGGTGTTAGCCGAACTTAAATCATTTATAGCATTGTTTAGTTGCTTCAATCTATCAACCCAATACAAACTTATAAGGTCGCTTTTGCTGTTAAAATTGAGGCTGCCCTGATCATTCTTTATAAGCTGTATGTAAAAACTTAACCATATTGGAATTTTCAAAATAGTCTGCTTGACAGGTGATAACGAGTCATAATTTTCGTATGGTGAAAGTAATTTTTTAACTTCTACAACAGATAGCTCTTTTATTGTTATATGCGCTACTTTATTATTTAGACTTGAAATCCAACTTTGTAATTGAATATCTTCGTTTAAATCAAAGTCTCTACAAGCTAAAACTAGACTAATATCATAGTTATCTTTCCTTAGTTGAATCACTTGATACGCAATTTGTTGACAGACTTGTAAAGCACTGCTTGAGTGACTAGCTGTCCAACGTATGGCGTCTAATTGATCCAAAATAATAATAGCTTTTTTAGCGCCTGCAAACTTATTTAAGCTAAATACAGGTGAATGGCTAAAACCTAAATCATCTCCAAAAGCATCTGCATTTTTTTTAGGACGGTTTCGATCTAATCGTATTGGTAGACATATATGACCCTTCTTTTGCATCTCATCGCACAACTGCAATAGAAAAGCACTTTTACCCATACCCGCTTCTGCTTTAATCAAGGTAATTGGATAGTTATCTATTGAGTCAATACAATTTGCCATTTCAGAACGCTCAATTAAACTACCTTCAATTAAAAAGGGTGTAATTGAATCTCGAAAAGCCTGATTAACACGCTCTATAATAGGGAATAATCTTGTGTCGTTTTCATAAATTCTTTGGTTAAAACCTTGGCCTTTCATACTTTCGAGGAGCTGAAACGATGTAATTGATGAGCGTAAATTGTTATCAGTGGGATAATTTTTTAAGTAGTCAACTATGTTATTAGAGTTACTACTAAAATTCTTATCGATTTTTCCAATAATATTACGTTGAGATTCAGAGTTAGCAGGAAAAGCAATAACCTCAAAATTTTTCAAAAACTGAATAGCTTTTGCAATATCAATCTCTACATTAATGTTTAAACCTAACTTATGACACAAATCTTCAAATAACTTTCGACGTTTACCGCTCTGGTCAACCTGATGTTCAATAAAATCTTGAGGATTAGATGTTGTATTTTTAGCGCTCAAACTTAGTTGGGATAGCTGAGTGAATGATAATGGAGATACGACTTTAAAGGTACAATCTGTTCTCTGTATTTGATTAAAGGCTTTTATCAATACACCCGAAATCTCTAGTGATGATAAGGTCCATACATCCGAATTATTGTGACTAGATTTACATTGATGAAACTCTCTAGATCCGTTTGATTTTTCAACAATCAAATCTACGCCTGTTTCATCTTCACCTAATGGCTCTACAGTTACGGAGGTTATCTCTTCCTCAACTAGTCTTAATAATTGCTCAGCAACCCAAAATTCTTCGTAGCTATTACCGAATTTATCTGCAAACCCACCACCTTCTAATGCCATAGCTGAACTACCTTCACTAATATCAGTATACTGAAAATAGTAGCATGAAAGAATGTTTAGAGAAGATAAATATAGAAATCCTTAATCAAAAAAACCAGAGAGCATTAGCAATCTGGTTATCAAGTACATTTCAAATTGTTACCTGCCCATTGTAAGCTGACCACCAGCAAAGCTAATACATGATTCGCAGAACCAAGATGATCGTTTTCTGATATAAGGTATATCCGCTGGTACATCAAGTTGATACGGCCGTCCACAGTACTCACAGTGCACATCATCTAAGTAAGCCTGACACTCTGCTAATACACCAAACAAAACATGATAATCAACACTATACTGTCTACAGAGCATTTCTATATGCTCTACATACCATCCATCATGCCCGTATGCCCAATAGTCTTCACATAGTTGTATGTCGGACTGATCTGCATTGGCGCTAAAAATAAGTTTTAAGCTCATGGTTATCTCCAAACCAAATAGTTGATAGTAATCACAACGAATAAGGAATCTCGTAATGATTCATAATGGCCAAAAATTTGGTTTCAAGATTCGTTAATGCATAATGATTTAGCACTAACCCCTCATTGAGCTCACGTTGGACCCATATCCTAACCGCTTCATCATTGTAGAAAAGGGGGTTAACCCCTAGCATTCTTGCTAACTGCGAGCCCTGTTGTATTTGCAGATTTACCATAAGCTTGGTAGATAGCGATATCGCTTCGGCGCTTAACCAGATTGAAGCATGCGGCGATTTAATAAAGGTGTTCATGTATAATCTCCTGTAGATTAATATTTCTTTCTGTTAGTCGTAATGACTCCCTACAGATTGAATTATACATATATTTTGAGCTGATGCAACTCAAAATAACCTTCTATAGAACTTTTTATTACTTAATAGAACATTTAACTCATTTGAGAAACTATATTGCTGCGTATTATTTGGTGTAATAACTGATAAGCGCAGCACTATCTTGAATTTTAAAAGGAGGAAAGTTTATTCTTCTTCCTTAACTAGCTCATAAAGGTCGCCCACTTCAATATCCAAATATAAGCATAGCTTTTCTACTACCTCTAGATCCACTCTGGTCGCTTCTTCGTTATACATACGTGTGATTGTGCCTCTGTTGACATCTGTATCTCTAGACACATCGGCAATCTTAAGTCTTTTTTCGCCCATAATTCTAGATAAATTACATTTCACCATAACCTCCTCCATAATAAAATAACCTACTGTAGATAAAAATGTCTTGCAAAAGATGATTTTTAGTGTAAATTATGTTCTATAGCAGGTCATAAAGCTATTAGATAATAACACTTTAATCTTTAGTAAGGATTTTACTATGAGTTATACCTATTTAACAACCGAAGAGCTGTCACAACGTATTAAATATGACAGCAAGACAATACGCAATCAACTTAAGGATGCGGTATTCATTGAGGGCGTTCATTACATCAAACCATTTGGAGGTAGAAAAATTCTTTTCATATGGCAAAAGATTGAAGAGTTAATGCTGACAGGCTACGACGATAACATTCCATTTGCAGCGGGAGCGTAATCATGGCGAGTATCAATAGCCGTAATGGCAACCTATATGTAGATTTCCGATACATAGGCCAACGTTGTAGAGAGCAAACCTTACTGGCAGACACTAAGCCTAATCGAAAGCGTCTAGAAAATTTCGTTAGTAAAATGCAAGCAGAGATTCAACTAGGTAGTTTTCGATATGAAAACTATTTTCCGCAGAGTAAAAAGCTTGAGCAGTTTCAAAGCTTAGAGCTCATGAGATCAACGAATAGCCATAAGGACTCAAGCTCAGGATTTGATTGCTTTAGCAGAGTTTGGTTAGAGGAAAAAAAACCGGAATGGCGGTGCTCTCAGATAACTAATGTAGAAAACATACTTAAGATTTATCTATTTCCCTATTTTGGCAATGTGCCACTAAATACCATTAACAAAGCTAAAATAATGGCTTTTCGGGGTAATCTAGTCAAGGAAGGAAATAGTGGACGACTTTTATCAGCATCTCGAATCAACCACATTATGACGCCATTACGTATGGTGATTACCGAAGCATCTGAGCGTTTTGATTTTGAGAACCCTTGGAAGAATATAAAGCCACTAAGTGTACCTAAAAGTAATGTTAGTCCTTTTACCTTAGAGGAAGTCATGCTCATCATTGACAACGTCAGAGTAGACTATAAGCCATATTTCACAGTACGGTTTTTTACAGGCATGCGGACAGGTGAAATTGACGGTTTACCGTGGAAAAATATTGACTTTGAACGTAGACAAATCGTTATTGATCAAGCAATTGTTGGAGGTGTTATAGGTGACACTAAAACTTCCAGCTCTAATCGTATTATCCACATGAATCAACTGGTTTACGATGCATTGATTGAGCAGCAGAGCTTGACTAAACATCGAAGTGAGTTTGTTTTTAGTACAAAAGCAGGTACTCCTTTGAGTCATCGCAATGTGACAAAGAGAGTTTGGTATCCGTTATTGCGATATCTAGAGCTTGATATACGTAATCCCTATCAAAGTAGACATACGGCTGCCACTCTTTGGCTTGCTGCAGGCGAGTCTCCTGAGTGGATTGCTGCGCAAATGGGTCATAGCAGCACTACAATGTTATTCACAGTGTATTCACGTTATGTGCCCAATCTAACTCGTCAGGATGGGAGTGCTTTAGATAAGCTACTGATAGAGCGAGGTATAATACAAAATCCATGAAAATACCTATGTTTAACAAAAAGACATCCAAATAGATGTCTTTTTTCGATTTTAATGCTGGATGCTTTACATTAATGAAGCTACAGTTATTTGAATGCCTTGTAACGGTAGCAGAATAATGGCTAGTAAAGATAGTAACTCTACAAATATTAAGGATTGGTTGAAGCTAAATCTCCTTGATTTCGCTAATGGCCATGATCTTGAAATATTACTTATCGAGCTAAAATTTTTAAAAGATACCTTACCTGAGCAATTTAGATCAGAATTGAAAGATGAGTATCGAACATTGTCTGAATGGATAAAAACATTAGATGTGGATAGTAATTTGACGAAGACGCATGAATTACAGATATACGAAAATGGAATTGCTCATAAAGTATTTTTAGAAAATATTAGAAAGCCTCATCTGCATTTAAAAGAGCTCTATCTAATTACCTTTTTAATCCATCGAGCAGACTCGTCTAAAATAAATACTATCCGTGCTGTCTACTTTTTTCTATGTTTAAGGATGGTTGAGTTAACTGACTATGATAGTCGAATTGAAACTACGCTCGATGAATGCAGATTTTTAACGAACAAAACTCGTGAATTTTTAGTTCCGTTTTTACCAGACGTCACTCAGTCGAAAAATCTGCAAGATATTAAAGAGCGTCTTATTCAAACGCAAGAAGATGATAACTACACTAGATGGCTAAATAGATCTCCAAAAACATTCGAATTAGAGGTGCGAAGATATAAGAATAAGCTATTAGGCGCAGGAGCTTCATTATTCTCTAGCGATGCTCAGTTTGAGATTAACGAACGTATAGCCAAATATCTGTATGAGTATATCCTACCACTCGAAAACTACTTTAAAAATGACTCAGGTATTACCCGAGTAACGACTGAGACTCATAAGATTATAACTATCTTACAAGATAAGGATGACATCACTGGTAATACCGTTAGCGATCTTACCTACATATCAGAAAATACTAGCGAAGAAAACGGATTTGAAGATCGAGAACGACAAGACGATGAAGAGCAATCATTTGAACAAGTCAGTTTCGAGCAGCCTACAAACTACTATTTAGATAAAATTAGAGCTGAACAACAAGTTAACTGTAGACATCAACGGACTTTAAGTCAGGTAACTGATGTAAATGTTGCACATGCTGATGAAATACAGGTTTTAGTCAAATACTTGCTGAGAAATCTGATGAGTTTAGATCTCAGAAGGATAAATGATAATGAGAACAGCGAAAAAAAACCTTCAAATATTGAATATGATCTGGACCATCAAGCTTCTTTGTATTTACTAATAGTTCTATTGACAGGTAGACCTCAATTATTAATATCCGAAGATTTAAAGAAGAGTTACCTGTGCTATCGGTATCCACTGGAATTCACACCTACTCGTAGTAAAGCTCAAGAAAGCTGGGACTCTAAACTATATGCAGAAAATAGTTCCATCCTTCATCTTATCTACCCTACCGTTATTGGTGATATACACTATTATCTATTACATGACATAAGCATAAAGGATCTAGAAGAAATTAGAAACAAGGCTAATGAAAATTTAAAAGCTCTAAATAAGAAAAGCAAAACTAGATTAACTATTAATAAAATTAAGAATTATTTAGAGCACTTCCTTATACACAGTGGACGAGATCACGCTTTAATCAATGTCCTAATTAGTAAACCAATACACCATTCTTCGGCACTTCCTTATTTCAATGTTAGCCAACTAGATTTATTCCTTTGCCAGGACGACTTTAATGAGCATTTGTATGAAATAACATTTGATAAGGTCAACGATGAATCAAAAAAAAATCAGGAATATCTATTTTTTAAATTACCTGATGATAGAGAAATAAATTACTGGGACAAACAGATAGGTAGTGTTTTAGCCGTACAAGAAGGCCGCTTAACATCTATAGTTAGCGATTTAATCACTCGGATCAATTCTTCATTGCTAGATAGGAATACCCTAAACTCTAGATCTATAGTTGACCTACATAATACCTTTACTGATTACTTATATATTTTGCTATCGGTTTCAAGTGGTTATCGTCCAGTGCGTGAACCTTTTGGTAGGCTTATAGATATAGATGTTAGAACCAAGAAATATTTCATCAGCGACAAGGAAAACCGCCAACATACTCGAGGTAGATATATTTATCTACCTGATATAGCAAATCATCAGATTGAGCAGTACATCAAGTATTTAAAGACAAATGTCTTTATTTTAAATAATCTAGATAATAGTCTATGCGATATTTATTCAAATATTCTTGCTAGCAATATTGGACTTATCAGTTATCTAAAGCTGGATGAAAAAACTAATACTATTACTGAAGTCAGTCTCACTCAAACATTTATTCAAGAAAGACTATCTAGGATTTTAGAGTTACCGTCAAACTGGCATCGTCATTTTATACGCTCATATAAAAGCCCAGAAGTTGGAATCTTTTCTGCTAAAAGCAGTTCATCATTATCTGATAGTTTTGGTCATGATGTTATTGGAGCTTGGATGGGGCATGCTGATGAACTTGGTTTCGATTACTACGATAAGCATAGTGGTCTTAAAAGAAGTGAGTTGCGCAGGTTTGCTTATGAGCTTAATAAAATACTTGAGTATAACGGCTTTAAAATTATCTATTTGGAGAATAATTAATGGCTCAGCGTAAATCAGGTATCAAGGAGCGTGCAGAGAATAGAAGCAAAGAAACCTTAAAGCGTAAAAACTTGTCTAAACGAATAGTTAGAGAGTCTATAGATTTTGACAAAATTATTGCATCAAATGATCCTCAAACAATATTTAATGCTATGTGGGAGCAGCTTGATAAAAGATTATTAGAAAACAAACATTTTCAGGGCTATCTTGGTTATGTAGAAGGATATAACGAAGCAGTAAAGTGCTGTCAAGATTATATTGAAAATAAGGACATTGATATTGGTTTTCCAAAGCTTATTGTTACCTCATACCGTCCAAAGTCTTTTAGAAATGAAGTAACCTTTTCTGAAAACCAACAAATATTAGATTTTTATTTGTATTGGATAGATGGTATAGCTAGCAAAGCTTATGAGCTTACTATCACAGATTTAATGCTATCGTTAATTTTCCATAGTGCTGTATTAAAAAAGCCAATATTACAAACGCTTATATCTCGCATCAGTGACAAATCATTAACTATAGAAAGCATATTTGAACTGCCTGTGACAACACTCATTATTGATGACGATAGCTACCATACTAACACTTACAACGATTCAACAGCTGTACATGAAGTAAAAGTCTTTTTATCGCCATTAACGAGCTATTTAATTAAGCTCTATAACAAAAAGGGCAAGACTAAAAAGGTATCGCTTAGTACTGATATTCATAAGCTATACCAAACATTGCAGATGACTAAATCTCTTAGTCAAAACCAACTATCTATGACTTTAAAGAAGTTTTTAATAGGTGCAGTCTATGTTTTAGAAGATTATCTATTTTTAGATCTGCCAGAACATACTTGGTATCTATTAATTGGTTGGGACTCTACCTATGGTCTGTCAACAGCCAATTGGCAGTCTCTAATCTTTAACATATCTCATGAGACCCTTGCCAATGTAACTACTAGCATTGAGTATCATAACGATGTCGTTGTAGAGCCTAGAAAAGCTAACCCTACTATCACTGTCGAGATTGCTAAGCTATTCAAAAAGAATAAAGATGAAAAAATCTCAATGACTACATTCTCAGCTGGCCTCAAACAGCTATATGAACGTTTATCCACGAGCGATGCTCCTTTAAGTGAGATCGCAATTGTAGGTTGGTTACTGACGAAAACAGTAACTTGCAAAAAAGTAAGTAGTGTTCAGACTTACAGCGGCACTATTACGAATCGATGGTTATCTCTGACGCAGGGTGTTGCTCTTGAGGAGCACACTGAAGAGGATTATATTCAATTTTATAGCGAACTTATTGAACTTGGGAAGTCAAAAGACGCTAAGAATACTATTGCTACTCGTATTGATGAGATTCATGAATATTTAGTTAATCAACATAATATTGAACCTATTGCACCTCTTTCGTCTACCAAGAGAGCACATCATAGGACAGGTTATCTTTCAGAAACTATGTTTCAGGCTATTCTTAGCAGTGCTGACAATCTTGAAATGACTAAAGATGAGCTAGAAGCGGTAAAGCTCGCTCTGATTTTAGGTCAACGCTGTGGACTTAGAATAGGTGAGATAGTTAAGATTAGATTAAAAGATGTGGCTATAACTTCAGCTTATCTAGAGGTGCGTGACAACAAATATGGTAATAATAAAACGGGTTCTGCATTAAGACGGACGTTGTTAGAACAACTTTTGACAGATTCAGATATGTTGTTTTTTAGAAAAGTCGAGCTTATTCGTGGTGAGGGTAAAGGTGACACCTTAATCGCTAACCAAGCGGGTATGGCTTATCGTGCCAGTGATTTATCTAAAATTTTATCTCAGTTAATTAAAACTGTTACAGGACTTCCTCATCTTACGACTCATCATCTAAGACACAGCTTTTTGACTAATTTTCAATTAATGTCATTTATGTATGACCAAGCTAATAATTTTAAGGGACACAAATGTACTCAGGCTTTAAAAGACCTATTACCTTATGACGAAGAAAAGTCTTGTGAAATATTAGCTTATATTGAGACATCACTACAATACAAAAAAATCTATGCCTTAGCAGGGGTTGCTGGTCATGCCAGTCCTAGTACCACTTTTGAATCTTATGTTCATTTGACTGACATTCAGATTGGATTGTTACTTTGGCATATGGATTACCACCTAACGTCTAAACACCATGAATTAATAAGCATTCCTAGACGTTTGAAAAAGCAGTTAGCCGCTTCACCTGTTGCAGTTAATGACTATCTGCTTAACAAGCTCAAACTTAAACCACTGCCTAAACCAAAACATAGTAAACGACTAAAGAGAGCAGATAAAAAATCTACAAAGCCAAAAAGATACTCATTCGATGAAGTTCGTCAGACTCTAGAGGTACATAATAGAGAGGAAGATTTCAAGGAAAAAATGGATGTTTATAAACTTGATCAAAATACTTTTGAAATGTGGCTTGAGAATGCTAGACGGCTCAGAAACGATTCTGCGTTTAAAACCACACACGGTAATTCCAGATTGTTTGCCTCTGATGATAACAGGAGTTTATTACCAGTTCTCGATAGGTATGCTGAAGACAACCACATGCTCATGCAGATGACCAATAAATTTCGTGACTTATATAAGATAAAAGACAATCGAGAACCTATGCTTCAGTTTGTAGGGCTTACGCTTACGAACTCTCAATACTACAAAAATCATATTAGTTTTAATGAAGCTCTGGATCTATATAGTTATATACAAATACTGAGACAACTAGTCTTAAAGAAGAATATTAATTTAAAAATATACCATTATGCACAAGCTAAAGATGACGATAAAAAGGAATGGCAACCTGTAATGAAATTACTTGCCTCATCTCAAATAAAAAATTGTAATGTAGCAGATAAATTGAACGGCAACGTATACAAAAAGAAGATCCGTGCTGAATTATCACTATCTAGCCAAACTGAGCAGACTAGGCTTAATAATAGAGAGAAATCAAATCTCCCAATCAAGCAATGGACCGTTAGAACTTTACAAATTTTCTGTCATTACGCTTTCATTATGATAGGGCAAAGAATTAATTTAGGAGATCACAAGCCATGAATCTGTCAGCAAAGTCTATCAGCATTAACAATAGCACTAAAATTAGTCTTCATCCGTTGGCTAGCCAACTAAATAAGCTAATAGTGAAAGCCTACTTAATTGGTGGTCAAGAAGCCTATATTAAATCTATGCATACTAAGTTTGATTGTTATAACAGTGTACCTATTCATAATGTATCGTTAGTGAATAATGATGTGAATGAGTATTTACTCATTGGTGGTTGTTTTTTACCTGTATTTAACCTAAAAGATCTTAATAACAACAACACTATTTTCTTAAGTTATAAAACCTCTAAAAAAGACTCTAAGCCTGAGCATAAGAAACAAGTTAAGAAAGAATTTGATCAGGATGTGATTGACTTTATATACATGGACTTTATCCGAGCAATATCAATACTCTCGTTAGCTAAACCTGGGCTTATGTATCCAAGTCTTAAAACAATAACGCAAGAGTATAAAAGTCAGATATGGAGTGAAATATTCAATAGGGAATCAAAAACCCCAAAAGATTACATTTTATTAAATAACGTCGCCGATCTGCTTGATACAACACGTGGCACATTGAATAGTCATACTAAACTAAAGAAGTAGCGGTTAGTTCTTTCCGCTATGCCTGATTAGAAACAGAGCTATCTCACTAAGCTTAGAGTAACAAGCTAGACAACCTTAATCCTCGAATTGGAACACAAGCGATCTAATGCGAGGACTTATTCAGGATTGGATAGCGATATATCTACTTCTAGGAGTCATTAAAGAGATGATTTATGAGAGAGATACAAAGGGATGTATTCACAACCGTATTAAAACTTAATAGCTCTGCCTAACCACGCTACCAACTCACGGGCAGGAGCCTGACTCAAACACTGCGGACAATTAATATAGGTCATTATGCAGTCATTTAAATCAGTCAACATATGTAGTAATAACCCTAAACCAATTACCTTATAGGGCTTTGGTAAAAACAACATGCCCGCATATACTGCCATCGCATAATAAGTATGTAGCGGATGGAAATTAATACTACAACGATTGGGCGAAAAGATAGGTGTCGCTAGCAGATGATCTAAATCAACTAGCATGGTTGCTAATAGGATCAAATAAACTCGCTTATAGTCACTACGAAAAAACATATAGGCGATGATAAACGGCATACCAAAGTGTAGAAAATAATGGATAACGGTTTGAGTCATCGCTTTTTCCGATTTAAGAGGGTGTTTTAGAAAGTGTTCTAAGAGTATCATACACGATCTGAGGTATACCTTCACACCTGAAAGACAGGCGCGAATCCACCACCTGGCATACGGAAGTTGGTCATCTGACCGTGATAAACACGCGCAGCAGGTAACATGCTAATCTACCGTTGAGAGACGCCAGTAAACGGTAACTCGGTCTGGTAATGAGGAACGAGTAAACATGCAACTGTATTTATTGCTATGGCTATTTTTGGAGGAATTATGACTCTTGTAAACCAATCGTGCCGAGCAGCAGCGTTAGCTGTGCTTGCCCTGATGGTGTGGAGCGTAAGTTTCTTTCTCCATTTTTTTTGGGAGATGGCACAGGTACCGTTCTTCTCAGGCATGGCAGAAGCGAGCCACTGGGAGGTGGTCTGGCTTTGTACACGTGCGACCTTCGGTGATGCCAATATTGCCTTTGGCGCCTACGTGCTTGGGGCGTTGTTTGTAAAAGACTGGTTCTGGATTTCAAAGCAGTGGCTTCTGTCGACTTTATCGATATACCTTGGCGTTGGCCTGATTGTGACAATACTCTTTGAATACTGGGCAACTGGAGCTGGCCAAAGGTGGAATTATAGTGGTCTGATGCCTGATGTTCCGTTACTAAGCATAGGTGCGTTGCCGCTCTTTCAGTGGATGGTCATTCCGATAATATTAATCTACGCTGTCAAATGGATGTTCCTTGGGTGGCTGGTTTCGAAGCGTACCGAACGCGAGTAGATCGAGTAAAGACAACCACATTCTCTCAAAGCGCTTCCGGAACAGTCAACATCCATGTCCTGACCTGACCTGAGGTATGAAACTCTGCTCGATATATCGTTGAGAGGGCGTTTAGCTAATTTGAAAGGGGTTTTTTACCACTCATGATCTGAAGAACAAAGGTTCCGGATACTGTAATCAATAGGAAACCGTGGAAAGCCTCCATAGCAGTCATGAATCGTAGATGTCCGTTGGGCATGAGATCGCCTCGCCCAAGCGTTGTGAAGTTGACTAGCGAAAAGTAAAAGTAGTCCATAAAATTAAGAGAGCTACCATCGCTAGATGAGGACGATACGAGGTTACCGACCTC
Organism: Psychrobacter sp. 1176_08; assembly: GCF_052850615.1. NCBI lineage: Bacteria > Pseudomonadati > Pseudomonadota > Gammaproteobacteria > Moraxellales > Moraxellaceae > Psychrobacter > Psychrobacter sp. 1176_08. The sequence continues at coordinate 70,400 of NZ_VXCU01000008.1, read as the reverse complement.
AAGGTCGTGCACAGCAAACCAGAAGCCAGCAGCGTAGAGCAACGCCTCGAACGTATGGGCAAGTACGATTGAGCCGACTGCGACCCCAAGACAGTGTCCTAGACGGCGAGACGGCGTCACAAACTGTGACGAGAACTTTAACGCGCCGTAATGTATTGTCGTGCAGACAGCGATCAGAATCGCTGCCATTATGATTGCCAGAACCACTTTTTACCCTCTTCAAGAAAGTCATGTTATAGTCGAAGGAACGGCACAGATTACCACGCTCTATCTATCAACTGTAGTTGTTTCTTCCTATCGGTGTAAGCACAATAAGCCAGAAAAACTTATGCCCGTTTCGCCTCATAAGATAACGTATCCCTTTTATTCAGTATCGGATATAGTAATCCTAAGCCAATTATTTTGATGCAGAAAGTAATGAATAAAGAGTTGAATCATCATTTTTCCAGTTCAGCATGATATTTTGATTATTGCATTAGTACTTAGAATAATCCAAATAGTAAACACTGCTTAAAAGCCAAACCCAAATGATCACACTTGGAAAACAGGCGCAAATCCACCCCCTGGTGTGCGAAAATTAGTCGCTTGACCTTGATAGATACGCCCAGCAGTTAGTAACAGCTGTCCTGCATAGGTATAAAGACGTATATCTACTTTTTTGGTCGTCACAACATCATCGATTTTTATTGATCGCTCTGTAGCAGGTATAAAGGTCTGTGCAATATAATCCTCATCCAGAATGTTCTCAAAAACGCGTCGAGTGAGCTTGCTACCGCGATAGACGCCTTTGCTTCCATATCCAGCAACTGGCTTAAAAAACAATTGTCCCCGAGTACGCCATAACTCTGCTGCATCCTCTTTTATAACCATTTTGGTAGTTGGCACTGCCCTTTCTAGACATTTTGCATCATCATTATCTAGTCCCCACGACTGCAAAGTTTGCGGATCGGATAGTAAGGCTAAGTTGCGCTTATTCGCAAATATAGCATGGACATGAGGATTAGGCGTTACTACTACCGCACCCTCTAGATAGGCACTTTTAAGCACGGCGTGGTTAGGGTTTTCAAATGCAAAGTCGACCAACCGATTATAGATCATATCAATGGGCTTACCATGCGCTGTCAGCTTGCCATCAACATAGTTAATTTCAGACGGATCAAGTATAACGGTATCAATGCCCTTAGCTTGAAGTAGTCGGCAAGCCAGCTGAAACTCTAAATACATGAACTGACTTTTGGGATCATTATCGATAATAGCTATGCGATTAGGCATGGCAGTAGCCGATTGTCGCTGCCACTCTTGTATGAACATGTTAGTGACGGCTTCTTCAAAGCCATCAAGCATTTTAGTAGTATCAGCACTTTGCTCGGAAGGGTGGCAGCATTGTTTTTGTGCGCGGGCAAGTGCTACGTTTAAAAATGCGCCTCCAGCGTTAGTATTGATCTCAATAAGTTGAGGGCTATCGCTACCTAAGTGAAAGTCATAACCCATAAAGGCTCCTATTGGCCCTGGATCGAAAGCAGCAATTTTGGGTGCCCATGACAATACTTGCTGTTGGTAAGATGGAAGTCTAGCAGCCGACTCAATAGCTGCGACAATTCGCACCATTGTCTCTATCTCTGTTTTGGGGACAAACACCGGTGTTGCTGAAAAAATTTTATTAAGCTCATTAGCTCCTATTGGGTTGTCTCTAGTGTCTGACAATTGATTTTGAAGGCTAGTATTAAGTACTTTACGATCTAAAGTACGGCAATAGCACTCTTTATTAAGTTGATCTGCAAGATTGTCATTCACTTTATCTTGGTTATTGCTTAGGTGTTCCATTTAAATCTCATTACTAAGTTTAGTGGGTATGCTGATAAGGTTTAGAAGACAGCCAAAGTAAAAAAGGTATTTGAAATGTTTAAGATAAGGTTGTTTTTATAGTTGTTTTATAAAATAGTCATTGTGCGCCATAGCTACTTTGCGAGGTTAAACAGTTTTATGCTCTTCTTTGATTAGCACTTTTGCTAAAAACAAACCTAACTCGAACAGTAGCCACATCGGAATCGCTAGCAATAGCATTGAGACACCATCGGGTGGTGTAACTACAGCTGCCACAGCAAAACAACCAACAATGATATATCGGCGCTTACTCTCTAGACTCTGAGTGGATACGATACCGACCATTATCAATAGTAAAGTAACCACTGGAATCTCAAAAGTCAGTCCAAACACCATAAACAACTTGAGTGCAAAGCTCAGATAACTATCAATATCGGTCATAGGTATGACATTCTGCGGAGCGAATAGGATAAAGAACTTTAATACGCCTTTGAGTACCACAAAGTAGGCAAAGGCAACACCCGTATAAAATAGAAATATCGAAGAAAACAGCACAGGAATGGCAATTTTCTTCTCTTTTTTATATAAGCCAGAAGCTATAAATGACCAAATTTGATACAGAATATAAGGCATCACTACAAATGCAGCAACGAAAATTGTCAAGCGAATAGGTGCCATAAAGTTTGAGGTAATGTCAGTGGCAATCATAGTCGAGTTCGCAGGCAACTGTGCAACTAGAGGGTCTGATAAAAGGTTGTAGAGTTCACGCGAAAACCCTACCAATGCTAAGAAAACAATCAAAACGGCTACGCATATTTTGATGAGATGCTTGCGTAGTTCAATCAAGTGTTCAGTAATAGGCATATCACTGAGCGCATTCAGCACATTATCAGCCTCATCACTATGGGCAGTGTCTGGGGCTTTAATATTTGTATCCGCTAACTTTTTTTGTCGATTTTTTTGGCGTTTAAATAAGCTCATTCATTCACCTTTTCTATAGGTGAAGAAGAAATATTTGGCTGATGAGGATCGGTTGGTTGATGTGAAGCGTCTAAGCTTTGATTCTGCGAGTCTTCAAACTTTTGCATACTACCGCGCATCTCTGCTAGTTCACGCTTCATATCTGACTCAGTCTGACGGATTTTTGCAAGCTCATTTTGCATTTGTTGGCGCGTTTCAGCCAGATCAAGCTCAGCTTCTATTTCAGACTGTAAAATGGATACTGTACGGCGCAGTTTGGCATACCATTGCCCAGCCGTACGTGCGGCCTGCGGCAGTTTTTCTGGGCCCAATACGATTAAGGCTATGACGCCAAACAAGAGTAACTCGGAAAACCCGATATCAAACATAACAGACAAATATATTAATTAATAGGCTATTGAGTATCGCCATCTATAGCGGCGCACTTCATACTTTCTGCTTATTATCAGTGGTAGCAGGGTTGATTTCTATATCATCAGCCTGTGTATTTGAGTCAGTATCTGGTACTGGCAGATTGCCTTCATGACTAAGTGCGCGGTTTTTGCGAGTATGCTCGGTCTCTTCATCTTTTACCGCTTCTTTAAAGCCCTTTACCGCACCGCCTAAATCTTTACCCGCGTTTTTGAGCTTAGCGGTACCAAATACAACCACTACGACTACTAACAAAATCAGCCAATGTGTAATAGAAAAACTACCCATAACGATATCCTTATTTTTAAATTCTAATAAAACCCGTATTGGGCATTACGTTTTGACAATTTTTCCTAACATTCATATCACAAGTCCAACCTACGTAGTCTAAGCGCGTTAACAATCACCGAGAATGACGACAAGCTCATAGCTGCCGCTGCTATCATTGGACTAAGTAGAAGCCCAAATACGGGATAGAGCACACCTGCGGCAATTGGGACACCAAGTGCATTGTAAATAAAGGCAAAAAACAGGTTCTGTCTGATATTGCGCATGGTGGCGTGGCTAAGCTTATAAGCTTTAGCAATGCCCATTAAATCACCTTTTAGCAGGGTAATACCCGCACTCTCCATCGCCACATCGGTACCCGTTCCCATAGCGATACCAACATTAGCCTGCGCTAGTGCGGGCGCATCGTTGATACCGTCACCTGCCATTGCTACCAATTTACCGCTATCTTGCATCTCTTTGACGATACGGTTTTTGTCCTCTGGTGAGACGTCGGCATGGACTTCATCGATACCTAATTTATTGGCGACTGCCTGCGCGGTTTTTTCGTTATCACCCGTTAGCATGACGACTTTTAGTCCCGCGTCATGAAGCAGTGAAATAGCCTCTTTGGTGCTTGGTTTAATAGGGTCAGCAACTGAAATAATACCAGCAGCTTTACCATCTATAGCCACAAACATTACCGTTTCACCGTCTTTTCTACGGACATCAGCTTTAATGGACAGCTCATTATCAAAACTATTTAGGCTTTCCATAAGCTTAGAGTTACCAATAGCGACTTTCTTACCATCGACCACGGCTTGTACGCCTTCGCCAGTAGTCGAATTAAAGTCAGTAGCTTTAGGAATAATGAGTGATCTTTCTTGAGCCGCTCTAACGATAGCTTCTGCTAAAGGATGCTCGCTTGCACTTTCTACTGCGGCTACCAATGCGAGGAACTCGTCTTCATCTTGACCTACCTGCGCGTCAATTGCAGTAAGCTCGGGCTTACCAGCGGTCAGTGTTCCGGTCTTGTCGACGACAATAGTATCGACTTTTTCCATACTCTCTAACGCTTCAGCATTTTTGATAAGCACGCCATTCTGAGCACCCTTGCCAGTACCGACCATAATCGACATAGGTGTGGCGAGTCCTAAAGCACAAGGGCAAGCGATGATTAACACTGCAATAGCGTTGACCAGTGCAAAGGCCATAGCGGGCTCAGGGCCGAATATCGCCCAGACAATAAAGGTAATGACGGAGCAGATAAGCACGATCGGTACGAACCACCCAGCTACCTTATCTACCAATTTCTGTATAGGTGCGCGGCTACGCTGAGCTTCGGCAACCATTTGTACAATTTTGGATAATACCGAATCTGCTCCAACATTGACCGCTTCGACCAATAGCGTTCCAGTGCCATTTACCGTACCGCCAGTAACCGTATCTCCTTGTGCTTTTGACACAGGGATTGGCTCACCCGTTACCATTGATTCATCAACATTACTATTGCCATCGATCACTGTACCATCTACGGGTAGTTTCTCACCCGGTTTAACCCGTAGCTTATCGCCAGTGACGACCTCATCAAGCGAGACTTCGACTTCGTTGCCATTTTCATCGACACGTCTTGCAGTCGGCGGTGCGAGCTCAAGCAATGCTCGAATCGCGCCTGAAGTTTGACTTCTGGCTTTGAGCTCTAATACTTGACCCAAAAGTACTAAGGTTACAATGACAGCTGCCGCTTCGTAATACACACCGACTTGACCATTAGCGTCTCTGAAACTGTCTGGGAAAATATTGGGAAAAAAGGTCGCGACAATACTAAAAATATAAGCAGCGCCTACGCCTATCGCAATCAAAGTAAACATATTGAGATTGCGGCTTTTTATAGACTGCCAACCACGGACAAAAAACGGGGCGGCGCCCCAAAGCACGACAGGGGTCGCAAGCACTAACTCAGCCCATTGTAAGATCTGTGATGAGATACCATACTGACTGAAATTAACTACGTTTACGTCAAACATACCGCTCATCACATATATTAATAGCGGTACAGTCAGTACTGTACAAACCCAGAATCGACGAGTCATATCATCGAGCTCTGAGGTATCTTCTTCACCGATAGTAAGCGTTTCAGGCTCAAGTGCCATGCCGCATATTGGACAGCCACTATTCTCAACATCTCTGACTTCAGGGTGCATAGGACAGGTGTAGACCGTGCCATCATAATCAGCAGGAACTTTGTCGTATTTACCGCCTTTGATAGATTTTACATCAGTGCTGTTAGAAGTATCCTTTCCATGACAGTGTGCATGACTGTCTTCATCAGTAACCTCGTTCTCAGGTTTGAGAAACATACCGCATATTGGGCAATCGCTTTTTTCCACATCTCTCACTTCTGGATGCATAGGACAGGTATAAACGGTTCCGCTATAATTTTCAGGTACTTTGTCGTAATTACTCTCTTTAGTAGGATGGGCATCGGTATTTGACATGCTATGGCAGCTTGCATGGTCATCTTTCATTGCTACCATCTCGGCAACAGTGTCTTCAGGTTTAAGAGACATTTTGCATATGGGACAGCCTCTATCTGTAATGTCTCTGACTTCCGGATGCATCGGACAGGTATAAATGGTTCCACTGTAGCAAGTTGGCACCTTATCGTAAGTGGTATCTTTATTAGATTCTATGCCTGTATTCGCTGTACTGTCACAGCAATCAGGGGCTTCGCTGTCCGAAGTATTTTTTGTCGTATCGTGTTTCATGACTATGTTCCCGTTATTGATTGCAATGATAGTTTAGGGCTAAGTCGCTAGCTTTTGATCCCATTCAAGATTGGTGCACTGTTCGTCTTTCTCAGCATAGCTGACCTATCTGAGCCGAAGATTCAATGGCTACGCTAGACTCATCCTGCTTTAGCAAACCAGCGATATAGCGGTACAAACACAATCGCAAAATACCAACCATAAAGATAGGATTCGACAAATCCAATTAGGAAACCTGACCATGTCAGCCATTCAAAACCAGGTAGCAGCGGTGCCCAAGCCTCATGCATGCTTATCTGCTCAGGTGCGAGTAGGCCAAAGCCTATGCACAAGAGATAGCTAATGAGCAGAAACAGAGAAACGCTATTGCCCACAGGACCAATTCTTAAAGTATTCGCTTTTGAATTCAATTCGTTCATCTTGACTCTCCTTGGTGGATGCTATACACCGCTTTCGTCACTACCAAACAACGGTATGGTATATGACCCGAGCATCCGAGCCAGAAAGCTTTGCGCAATAATTATAGAAAATTACATCAGTAGAGCATTAAAACCGGTCGTCAAACAGTCTCCATATACTTGATGCAAGTACGTCGCAGCACCGCCAGCTGACGGGTAAGCGTTAGAGATTTTGATATAGGAGTAAGCACTAAAAGAGACAACAATTGCAGCAGCCAGAAGGCCAGTAGGGAAAGTGAACCATGCATACTCAGCCTTTTATTGCTTTTTCATGAGCAATGTTTTGATTCTGTAGTGAAAGTAGCTTTGAATAAAAAGACCTATATGCTTAAGTCTATTATTTGATAGACCATTATTTTATTTGTTTAAAATATTCCTATCAGTATAGATCGTTATTCAAGCTCATCAATCAATTGCTTCATCTCAGCGATTTCACGCTTTTGCGCTTTAATAATATCGTCAGCAAGCTTTTGTACACGCGGATCTTCAATATCAGCGCGACTACTAGTGAGAATGGCAATCGAGTGATGCGGTATCATCGCTTGCATCCAATCGACTTGATCGACAGTTGCTTGTGATCTAACACCCCAAATACCAACAGCAAACATCAATACGCTTAGACCATAGATCATTAAATTGACTTTGGTCTTCTTATACATATTCGTCATAAATGCCAACATGACCACTGCCATACCGGCACCCATGTAGAGCGCCATGTAAGCTCGGGTTTCACTAAAATAAATATGATCCCATTCATAAGTATTGAAATACATCATGATGTACATCACAATCGTAGACGTCACAATCATCAGAGTGAACTTTACATAAGGGTTCATGCCCTGTTGATGATCCATGGTGTTTTGATCTGAAGCATTCATAGTATATCCCCTATTATTTTAATAATATTAGAACCAGAATTTGACCCCCGCAGTCAAACTACTGCTATCAACCGATTCATTTTCTTGACGTCGTTGACCACGAGCCTTGCCAAGCGCTGTCTCATAACTCACACCGATGTAAGGCGCGAGTTGGCGACTGAATGTCTCATAAGTCAGCCTAACCTCGGCTTCCATTTCATTAAAGCCCTTGGTAATGCCATTATCATGGTCATCTTTACTAAAGGCAGTCAGTCCCACCTCCGGTATGACCACCCAATGCTGATCCAAACGCCATTCGTACTCTGCGCCTAAATCAAGACGAAGTTGACCATCGGTATATAAATAGGCTCTCGCATCTGTTTCGATAAAATACGGCGCGGTACCGACAATACCTGCCATAAGGGCAGCGTTATCGTTTTCAGTATCGTAAGCGACACCAGCTTCACCATTCCAGAAAATGCTCAGTGGTTTCCAATAAGCAAGCGAGCTCAAGCTATCGATTTCTTTATCATCTTTAGTCTGAGCACTACCTTCCGTGCGTAGCCTGATACGATTACTGTCAGTACCATACCAACCCGTCGCCTCGAAGTTGATTTGATCCTCATCAAACTGATAGCCCAAGTCGTCTACTGATACTCCCCATAATGGCATGCTGCCCATCATCATTGGCTTACCATACTGCCCGTAGGGAACCCCATTTGAATAGTCTGGACTACGAGCATCGGCTGGCGGCTGCCCGCCTTGCATCCCAGACATATCCATGCCGCTGTGATCCATGCCTGACATATCCATACCGCTGTGATCCATGCCTGACATATCCATGCCGCTGTGATCCATGCCTGACATATCCATACCGCTGTGATCCATGCCTGACATATCCATACCGCTGTGATCCATACCAGACATATCGCCCGACATGTCCATGCCACTGTGATCCATACCAGACATGTCGCCCGACATACTCATACCGCTATGATCCATATCAGACATATCGCCCGACATGTCCATGCCACTGTGATCCATACCAGACATATTGCCCGACATATCCATGCCGCTGTGATCCATATCAGACATATCGCCTGACATGTCAATGCCACTGTGGTCCATACCAGACATATCGCCTGACATATCCATACCGCTATGATCCATACCAGACATATCAGCAGCCGTTGCAAACGATGATGTGAGCAAGACTAGCGATGACAAACCAATGAATGGCAGATTTTTCTTAGATATTTTCATAATAAGCCTCATATTCGAAGGTTTGTTAAACGACGGCAACTTCTCTGAACATACCGGCTTCCATGTGATAAAGCAGATGGCAATGCCATGCCCATCGTCCAACTTCACCCGTCACATCGAAGCTAATCTTTTGCGCTGGCTGCACCACAATCGTATGCTTACGTACCTGAAAGTCTCCAGATGGGGTTCGCAAGTCGCTCCACATACCATGCAGGTGCATCGGATGGTTCATCATGGTGTCATTGACTAAGGTAATGCGTACGCGCTCGTTAGGTTTAATATTGACAGGCGTTGCATCCTTAAACATGACACCATCTAACGCCCAAATATAGCGTTCCATATTGCCAGTCAAATGTAATTCGATCTCTCTAGTAGGTTTGCGCTGCTCTGCCAGTACTTGCTCATCCACGGAGCGCAATTGGTCATAAGTCAACACCTTTCTATTAATATCACGCAGGTTAATACCGGGGTCATCGAGGTTCATACGTGGACTGTCGACACGCATATCAGATTTAAAGTCGTACTCGGTCTTAGCGTGCTTTGCTTTGTAGCCTTTGTCACCCATAGCCCCCATCATATCAGCCATGGTCAGCCATTCGATCTTATCCATAGCAGGTATTGCAGCACGAGCGCCTTTTTTGGTCGCAAGCGTGGTCGCGACATAGCCCGAACGATCAATGTTTTGGGCAAATATGGTATGTGCATCTTTGGTCGGCGTGACGATGACATCATAAGTCTCAGCCACCCCAATGCGGAAATCATCAACATCGACAGGCGCGACATCATTACCATCCGTTGAGACGACTGTCATCTTCAGACCCGGTATACGCACATCGAATATCGTCTGCGCCGAGCCATTGATAAAGCGCAGTTTGACGGGCTGTCCCGCTTTCACTAGCTGTGTCCAATTGGCGGCGGTGGTTTTACCATTCATAAGGTAAGTGAATGTCTTCTCACCAGACAGATCCGTAAAATCTGTCGGCATCATGCGCATCTTATTCCACATTTTGCGCTTGTCATAAGCGGCTTCTAAATCTGTTGCGGCAATATCAGACAATAGCTTTTTAAAATCTGGCAAGTGGTAGTTATCAAAGTCAGCGCGCTGCTTTAATAGCTTTAGCAAGTTATGCGGATCACGATGTGTCCAATCACTCAATAAAATCACGTGATCTTCGGCGACTGGATGACGTTCGCGGCCTTTAGGCTCAATGACGATAGCGCCGCGCATTCCAGTTTGCTCTTGAAAGCCAGTATGGGAGTGATACCAATACGTACCCGATTGAATGAGTTTGAATTTATAGGTAAAGGTACTGTTCGCAGGAATACCATCAAAGCTGATACCTGGCACCCCATCCATCTCAAATGGGACGAGCAAGCCATGCCAGTGAATAGAGGTCGACTCATTCATCTGGTTATGGACACGGATGGTCACGGTATCGCCTTCTTGCATCTTTAGCGTTGGCGCTGGCAGCGAGTCATTGATGAGGGTTGCCATACTCGACTTGCCATTGACAGTAACGGGCTTCTTGCTGACATACAGGTCAAACTCATTACCGGTTAGGATAGGTACGATATGGTCAGATTTATCACTGTTGACGGCTACGTTTTGTTGACCTTTACCGAGCGCACTATTGGCAATAGATGGCAGTGTGGATAGCATGGATGCCCCTAATAGAGTAGAGGACCCTGTCAAAAAACGCCTGCGGTTAAGCATATTCTTGTTCATAATTATTTACCTAACTTAATCCATGAAATGGGAGTTGAGTCTATATATTTATCAGTCAAGCTTATGTCTTCGACAGCCCATTAGTAGAGCTGGATAAGCTATTTAAACGTCACTCAAACTATAATTGCTGCTGCGGTGACTCAATGGTTGCATAAATGGCTGTTGAGCCATCTTTGTTAAGCTGCATCACTTTATACGGCATAAATTTATCTTGATATTCCATACCAGGGCTACCAACTGGCATCCCAGGTACGGCAAGACCGATCGCATCACTTGGTGGGTTTTTTAGGAACTGTGCCATATATTTGGCAGGGACATGACCTTCAAATACGTAGCCGTCAGTAGTGACAGCGGTATGACAAGAGCGCATCTGCTGCGGTACGCTGTAGCGCTCTTTAAACAAGGACAAATCTTCGACGTTCTGTGCGGTTGCATTTAGGCCATGACCTTCGGCATAACCGACCCATTCTTTACAGCAGCCACAATTGGCATCTTTATAAACGGTGACTGAGATATTTTTTAGGATAGTTGGCTGGGTGTCTGAATGAGCACTGACAGGCATTATTTCCGCTTGTGGTTGCTCTACTAGAGCGGTTTGCGTAGCGGTAGTTGGCTCAGTCGCTGGTTTTGAGTCAGCAGTAGTGGCGTTAGGTTGACTACAAGCGGCAATCGTTAACGATAATGGTAATACCACAATCGCTGAGAGCACACGGCCAGATATCAGATTATGTTCATTAATAAATCTATTGGTATAGCGTCTCATAAAACCACTCCTGAGCGTCTATCTGACGATCACATTTATAAAAATTAAAGCCGTAACACTGACCAAAGTAGTACTGGTAAAGCTTAAAACTCAAATCGCAAAAAGCAGCACTATTGAGCACTGCATCTCTTACGAAAAATCAATGTTGCATTCCGGATCCATCACCTGACATATCCATCTCACCATCAAATGACATATCTAACATATCGTCGTCCAACCTAGTCGTTAGCATCGTGTACTGAGCTTCATCTAATTCAGGTAACGATCTAATGAAAGCCACCATTGCCCACATTCTATCATCGTCGTGAGAGGCACCCCATGCTGGCATTCCGGACGCCATGATCCCGTGCTTAATCGCCCAAAAACCTTGCTGTGCGCCAGCTTCTGCTTGATAGCGCTCAACCACATCAGCGTTGGTAAAGTTGGGCGGTTTAGGGTATAGACTTGCGCTAAAGTCAGTGCTTTCTACCCCAGGAGATAAGTGACAGCCTGCACACATGTCTTTGTAATCCGCACCACCTGTACTGATCATATCTACTTTTTCTAGGTTTGGAACGATGATGTCCTTGCTAGCATTCGCTATTGAACGTGTGCGGGCAGTCTCTAAAAACTTGTAAACCAGTGGACTATGGGCTTGATCAGCGCCAATATTTATCACACCACTAGTCACTACCACAAAAACACCTACAATAGCGACAAAGACAGCAAAGAGTATTCCTAGTAAAAACTTCATAGGCTCATCCTAAAAATCCATTTTTATTAATACCCGATTACCCTTTGATAAAAATTACCTAACAATAATCACGAGTGTATAAAGTGAATCGTTAAGAGTTGCTATTACTTGTCACACAGTGTTTTTGGTACATCTGTTTCATTTTACCCATATTACTCATCATTGCTTTCATGGCAGGATCATTCATATCCATTTTACTATGATCCATTTTGCCCATCATTTGCATGTGCTTTTGCATTTTTTCACAGTTCATTTGGTCTTTTTCAGCATGCATCTTAGGATCATGCGCCAAAGCTGACGTTGAAACGACTAAAGCTATAGCAGTTGCTACGATTGATTTAGATAGTGACATGGTAAATCCTTATTTGATTGGGTTTGAAGTCGACTAGACTTCAAACTATTAAGTTACTTTAAAGCATACTTTATTGATTCTGACAGAGAGATGACGGCAAGATTACAATTCTGTCATCTTGCTATTTATGGTTTTTAATATTGTTAGCAATCCTTTAGTATGACGTTAACGCTGATATTACTTATCGCTACCATATTTGTTAATGAAGTATTTTTCAGACTGTAGATGTTGATCTTTGTGTTCAATCTCACAAGCCACTCTAGCATCGATATAGCTTTTCATTTGGGCGCTAGAAAGCTGAGCATCGTTATGATCCAAGTTTTTTGCAAAGTCAGTAACAGCGTCGCAGTTATTGATGATTGAAGTACTTAGATCAGTAGTATGCGCATTAGCAGTGGTAATACCGATAAGTACAGATACCGATAGCAATACTGCTTTTTTGAATGAACCGTGAATTTTCATATAAAACCTCTTTTGTAAGTTATTAGGCGTTTAAATTGATTACCTGTGAAAATAATTCGTAGTAGCTAGATATTAGGAACGAGCAACTATGTTTCATTCATATAGATTAGCAAATGAAGACTGACAATCTGATTACGAGTACATGACATTTTTGTCAGTTACAAAACGTTTTTGTCATCTATATTGATTAGGATGTCAAATAATCATAATCGTATTGAGGGGTTACTATGAAAATACTACTGGTAGAAGATGAGTTGAAACTAGGCGAGTATATAAAAAAAGGTTTAACGGAAGCTGGTTTTATTGTTGATCATCACCTAACAGGCCTAGATGGCTATCATGCATTGATGACAGAAAAGTTTAGCGTGATCCTAATGGATGTGATGCTGCCTGATGTTAGTGGATTTGAGCTGGTGCGCAATTACCGAGCAGCGGGTAAGCAAACACCTGTGCTCTTTCTAACGGCAAAAGATGACTTAAGCGATAAGATAAAAGGGATTGAGATTGGAGGCGATGATTATTTGACTAAACCTTTTGCGTTTGCAGAATTGATCGTCAGAATAAAGAGTCTGTTACGACGCGCCAATCAAGCCGATTATCAAAGTACGATCCTGCAAATAGCAGATCTCAAGATGGATATTGCCAAGCGCACGGTACATAGAGGCGGCAAGCCTATTAAGCTCACGGCAAAAGAGTTTTCCTTACTACAGTTTTTATTAGAGCGCCGAGGTGAAGTGCTACCACGTACCGTGATCGCCTCCCAAGTATGGGATGTGAATTTTGATAACGATACCAATGTGATTGATGTGGCGATCAGACGTCTTCGTATAAAAATAGACGATGGTCATGAGGCAAAGCTCATTCATACTGTGCGCGGCATGGGCTATCGCTTAGAGGCGCTGGCTACTGAGGTCCAAATTGATGCGGACGGAGACGATTCTAAATAGCATGAACCATACACTCAGAAACCGGCGCTGGTCACTGCTATGGCGAACGATTTCCTTATTGACAGTCTTCGTTATTATCTCTCAGGTCATCATCTATGCATGGGTGCAGCGCTCTGTGAGTGGACACTTTGAGCAAATGGACTCAGAGATTATCACCCATGCGGCTTTTAACCTGCGCAAACGCATGATTGATGTTAACGATCACATAGAACCATTCACAGTGTCAAAGTCCCAATCACTCATTAATGACAATCACTTGCATTCCTCTTGGCTAGATTATGATTTAAAAACCTTAGTAGCAGATAAAAAAGGCAAATTATTATCCAGTGACCCTAGTAATTTCATTCATAATTTACCGCCCGATTTTAGCTTGTTATCACTATGGCAGGATCATCACGAGCAGCAGTTTATGATCAAGATAAATAATAGGCATTACCGAGCAATTATTATTCCAAATCAAGAGGTTTTGGCGTTTATTGCATTACCTATCGATGTGCATCATCAATATCTTATCCAGTTTAATCGCCAGCTGAGCTTGATACTCACAGCCATCACCTTGTTGTTGGTTTCAGTAGCGGCATTAAGTGTGTATTGGGGGTTTGCGCCTTTGTCCACTATCGTACAAAAAATGAAAGGCATAAACATCCAAAGGTTAGACGAAAGAGTTGCGGTTGACGATATGCCGTTAGAACTGAGGCCACTAGCAGAATCTTACAATTCAATGATGGTCAAGCTTGAAAGTAACTTTGAGTCTTTGTCTCGGTTTTCAGACAATATTGCCCATGAGCTACGTACGCCAATAGCGACGCTGAGTACACAAACGCAGGTCATGTTAACTAAGCCAAGAGAAGGCGACGAATATATCGAGCAGCTACATCATCAGCATGATACGTTAGAGCAGTTATCCGCCATGATTAACAATATGCTGCTACTGGCAAAAACCCAAAAAGGATTAAGTGACTCGCAAATCAGTCACGTGGATACAGACAGCTTAATCACAAAGCTCGTTGATTACTATGAAATGATTGCAGAAGATCGAGGGATAACTTTTGAGAAATCAGGTAAGTTCGAAAGAGTATTAGGTGATGAAGGCTTATTGCAACGGCTGTTTGCCAACCTGATGTCAAATGCGATTTATTATGCAGCTAGTGATAGTACTATCATGATATCCGCTACCGTCTTCACCTCAACCACCTCACTTAATGTAGCAGAAGACGAGGTTCGACCCTCAAAGCAGCCATGGTTGAGACTAACGATAACCAATCGTTTAGACAAACCGTTAGATCAGAGTCAAGCCGATAAATTATTCGAGCGATTTTATCGTCATGATAAAACTAGCCATAAGTATGCAGGTACAGGGTTGGGATTATCTATCGTGCAGGCTATCGCTAATGCACATAAAGGTACGGTTGGTATCACTATCAAAGATGAGTATTTTTTTGAGGTTACTGTAAGATTATTGATGGCTTAACAAGGTAAATCAAAAGAAGATAAACTCAAAACGTTGTTGTCAAAAACTCAATATCGGAGTATTTGCAAGTGTAGTCCAGAACCGTTTCTTCAATGCATTCGAAAAATCGTTAAGATCTAAACTACGGCTGAAATGCCTGACTGTTTTTTCGAAATTATAGCACCCCATTTCTACAGTAATTTATTCCGATATTACTTTGATGAGTTAATAATTCGCTTAATCAGTAATTTCTGAAAAATTTAAGTATAAAATACGTACATTAAAACCATAAAAAATGATTGAATTCTATACTTAACTAGTGACCAAAATTGATATTCATGTTGCTATAAACTCCTTTAAAAGACGCTAAACGTCACACCGATAAATCCTTTACACCCCTTTATTTGTATAGTATGGTAGGTTGTTATACATTAATATAACTTAATGAAATATGGTGGTTCTAGCCTCCGAAGCCGAGGGTCGTGGGTTCGATTCCCGCCGAGCGCACCAATCACCGTATTTACCCATTTCCTAGTATTACCCCAATGACTCACTTATACCCAAATCTATTTGTGTATTTTGCCGTGTTTCTATCATTCTAAACTTCCGTTAATATTGATCTATTTCATATCTTGCAAATTGGCCGTCAGTTGTGCGCGACTAGGTACACGGTGATAATTAATCACAGGTACGCTGCCAAGACGTCGCTGGCCTATGGCAACCTTCTTATCCATCGTAATCATCGCAACTTTCTGATCTTGCTGGCTGAGCAATAAATGATTTGCCTTGCGAGTGACTCGATAATTAGGGAAATACTGTTTTAACAAAGCTGACGTCTTTTGTAGACCATCATTAGCAGTGGTTTTAGTCTGTTTTGATTGCCCGCTACAAGATGTCTCGCCTGCTTTGACGCTACGCGACTTTGCCAATAACCACAAGGCTGCGATCACAACGAACAATATGACAAGCCACCAAATTCCGTCTATCATGAGAAAAAATATCCATTATTAGCAAGGGTTGGCTCATGTTAGCAGAATTATCACCAGCGTTAATAGCAGAAGTACAGGATGCAGCCAAACTATTGGTATCAAAACAGCGCATTTGTATTTTGACGGGTGCTGGCATCTCAGCAGAAAGCGGCATTCCTACTTTTCGGGATAAGCAAACTGGCTTATGGGAAAACTATAAGGCAGAAGATTTAGCCACACCAGAGGCATTCTCTCGTGACCCAGCACTGGTCTGGTCATGGTATCAATGGCGCCGAAAATTGGTCGCGGATAAAAAACCCAATCCCGCACACAAGGCCTTGGCACATTGGCAACGACTCGCAAGAGCCAACCATCAGCAACTAACCCTCATCACTCAAAATGTGGATGATTTGCATGAGCAAGCTGGTAGTATTGTGACTCATCTGCATGGCAATCTGGCACTTAATCGTTGCAATCAGTGCCAGACACCTTATAAAAGCACATCAGACAATTTACATAGTAGTGAAGTTTTACATAGCAGTGACGTTGATGCGATTGAGGCTGAGGCATTAATCACTTGTTCGCACTGTGATGGTTATATCAGACCAGATATTGTTTGGTTTGGAGAATCGTTGCCAGCACAAGCATGGCAGACCGCAGAAGAGGCTGCTGCTGATTGTGAGGTGTTTATCAGTATTGGTACATCCAGCCTCGTTTATCCTGCTGCTGGACTGTCACAGTTGGCCAAGCAAAATGGCGCTAAGGTTATCGAGATAAATCCAAATCCAACGCCGAACACCATCATCGATATCATCATAAAAGAAAAAGCAGGGTTGATAATGCCCTTGTTAGTAAAGCAAATCACTAGCTCATAAGTAGAAAGGTATTTGTAGAAGATGACGCTAGATAAGCGATGGGCAGTTTAAAACAGTAGCACTAAAAAAGGCTTAACGGTTTATATCAGCCATTAAGCCTTTTTTATGTTTACTCAATTAAATGCGACTAAGTCAGAAATCAAACGAAGTTCATTGTAGAGCAAGATCAACTTTTGCTAAATAGACTTCTTTTAACTCGTCACTGATAAATGCTGACTTAAACGAGTTTTTTACCAAGGTCACAATATCATCTTCTGACAGTTCAAGATTTTCGTGTAAGTTGATAAAGTTTTGATTCATATAGCCTTTGAAATACGCTGGATCATCAGAGTTGACACTGACATTTAAGCCATAATCCAAAAGCTCTTTGATATTGTGCTCTTTATAAGTTTCGAAAACCTTGAGTTCAATGTTCGAATTCGGACAAACGGTGAGCGGCATTTGCTCGTCTTTTAGACGCTGCATTAACGCGGCACTTTTTATAGATTGCACACCATGATCAATTCTGTGAATACTCAATAGATCCAATGCTTCATAGATGTACGAAAAATCGGCTTCTTCGCCTGCATGAGCGACCAATTTAAAGCCTGCTTCTTTTGCCTTCTTGAACACTTCTTTAAATTTTGAAGGTGGATTGCCAAGCTCTGAAGAGTCCAGACCTACACCGATAATATCGTCTTGATATTTGAGTGCCGCATCCAACGTTTCAAATGCATCTTCTTGTGATAAGTGTCTTAAAAAACACATGATAATACAAGACGTGATGCCATATTTGGCTTTGGCATCCTGTAACGCTTCTTTAATGCCTGTAATGACTGCATCAAAAGGAACGCCTCTGGCGGTATGCGTTTGTGGATCAAAAAATATCTCAGTATGGATGATATTGTTTTCGACACACTTCAAGATATATTCCCACGTTAAGTCATAAAAATCGTCTTTTGTGAGAAGGACATTAGCACCCGCATAGTAGATATCTAAAAAGGTCTGTAGATTGGTAAAATTATAGGCGTTGCGTACATCTTCTATATCTTTATAAGGAATGTCTACTTGGTTCTTTTTGGCCAACCTAAACATCAGCTCAGGCTCTAGAGAACCTTCTATATGTAAATGCAGCTCAGCTTTTGGTAGTTTCTTTATTAAATCAATCATAGTGTTCCAGTACTGGTTTTGTATTAAGGCCTATTGATAGAAAAATTAGATACGCGCAATTTGCATATCCACTTCATCTATCAATAGAAGCGCCATTATATTTGAATTTACGTCAAAACCCTATAAACTAAAATCAACCATACCAATCTATATATCTCATCAATGAGAGAATGGACTAAGTTGACAGACAGTACCGTCACCTTTAACACCAATTACTTCAAAAACACCACTGTGTTGGACAACTCATTGCCTGATGGATTGTCTTCTAATTGATAATACTGACGAAGCACCTGCCCCACCTCATCTAGCAATTCGGCCACGCTCTCTTCTGTTTTTTTGTTGGCAATACCTGATACTGCCTTTTCGCACATCGCATGCCAAACGGTGGGACTGACGTGAGCACTAATACCGCGATCCGCCACGATTTCTAACTGGTGCTCGCAAATATTGACATAGACCAAAACACCTGTGTTTTCTTCGGTATCCCAAACCCGATACTCACTGAATAAATCAATCGCTCGTTCACGACAATTTATATAATACGCATCTTGAATGGGTAGATGATTTTCTACAATTAGAAAAACCTCACCACGATGCCCTTGTTCAGCGCTTTCTACTCTTTTTGTCAGACGTGCTCTTGCGTCCGCTGTCAGCCATTTACTATGTAATAAAGGGACAAACAATACCTGACGCCACCAGCGAGCCAAACTGGAAGTTGAAGCGTTGCTTTCTACCATTATATTATTTCCTCAAATACGTCATTACTGACGGTTGTTTAGTGAATCAATTACCAAGAACCGCCAGCACCGCCGCCGCCAAAGCCACCGCCACCACCGCCGAAGCCGCCGCCACCGAAACCACCACCGCCAAAGCCGCCACCACTGCCACCGCCCATACCAGGTAGGAAAATCATGCCGCCGCCTCTGCGCCCCCCTTTACCACCGCCGCCTTTACCGCCACCGCCTCGCGAAATCAAAAACATCCATATAAATATCGCCATGATTAACGTCATGAAAAAGCCGCCACCTAGCGCTAACGAGCCTGCAAAAAAGCCACCTGCGGTCAAGATAGAGCCAAACACACGACCCAATATTTTGGTAATAAAGCTACCAAATATCATCGCCATGATAAATAGGAAAATCGGTGCTGGTACCTCATCTGAGCTTTGTTGTGTGCTTCGTTCAGCGGCTTGAGTGTCAGCACGAGCTAATACTTCAGGATCAGCAGTCAGGCGTGTTTTGAGTGCATCTATACCTGCCAAAATACCGCCGCCATAGTTGTTTTGCTTAAACAACGGGGTGATGTCTTCACGAATGATACGATTGACGGCCGCATCCGGTAGCACACCCTCTAATCCATAACCTGTTAAAACATACATATCACGGTCATTAACAGCCACGACCATCAATAAACCATCGTCTATATCTTTATCACCCAATTGCCATTTTTCGGCTACTTGAAGCGCATAATCAAAAATGGGTGTGCCGTTGGTGGTAGGTACAATGACCACAGCAGCCTGAGCCAAACCTTGCTGATAGATACCGCGAAGCTGCGCTTCTAGGCGCTGTTTTTCTTGTGGGTTTAGGATATTGGCCTGATCGACGACCGGCTCGTTTAGTATTAGCTTATCTGAATCGATACTGGGTGCACTTGATGTTACATCCGGTCGGCTGGGGCCTGATGTAGATACCTCACTGTCAGCCGCATCATTGTTACTTGCATTAGGGTTAATGGCATCATTACCCAGCACTGCATCGTTAATGGCCTCATTGGACTCACCTGCCTTGGCAATAGCAACCAAATCCTCGACACTACGATCTTGCATCGTTGAGGGGTTATCGGTAGCGGCCACACTGGTTCCAACATCGGCATTAGGCGCAGCATAAAGTACTGACGCACCAGTCATGCTGAGTGTAAACAATAATGTTGATAAGATTGCTTTTGAATTATTCATCTAATCTATACCACCTCAAGTGACATCTATACTAAATTAATAGGCATCCACGTCCATCAACACCTTTAAAACACATTTGACCTGTCATTAAACAAATAGAGCGGCAACGACCGCTCTACTGTTGTATTGCTTTGGTTGACCCTAATCCTACTCTGCTGTCGCAGCATCGTCGCCACCAAAATCGACACTTGGCGCGGTTGAAATCGCCTCTTCGTTAGCGACACTAAAGTTTGGCTTAGGTTGCATGCCAAAGACTTTTGCGGTCACGTTGGTTGGGAATTGGCGAACCGTTGTATTGTAGCCCTGCACTTCTTGAATATAGCGATTGCGTGCGACGGCGATACGGTTTTCGGTGCCCTCTAGCTGGGCTTGTAAATCTTGAAACAAAGCATCTGATTTTAGTTCAGGATAACGCTCAGATACAGCCATCAAACGCGATAATGCTCCTGTCATCTGCTCTTGCGCAGCAGCATAACGCTCCATTGCTTCTGGATCGTTGAGTACTTCAGGCGTTACGGTAATACCGCCAGCCCGTGAGCGAGCTTCTGCCACTTGCGTGAAGACCTCTTGCTCTTGTGTCGCATATTGCTGTACAACTTTTACCAAGTTTGGTACCAAATCAGAGCGACGTTGATATTGGTTGACCACCTCTGACCATGACGCTGTCACTTGCTCGTCTTGCGCTTGAAGATTGTTATACCCACAGCCGCTCAAACCGACAGTAGAAGTTGTCAATAGTGCTGCTAACAATACTGGTTTCATAATAGATTTACGCGTCATCGTTGTTTCTCCTAATAATCATAAATAACAAATAGCTGGTAACACGTTTTCTAATAGTTCTTTCATTTTTTTAATGCCAGTCTAGTGAACCATATATATACTATATATGTCATAGGCTGGCACTTTCTTGTAGACAAACTATCGATAGGTAGATAGGTACAACCTAATCAATATGTGTCATTTGTACCTGTAAGTCTCACTGCCTATCGAATATCACATTAATAATGGCGTTATCGTGATGGTTTTACAATTGACCGTTACCAAAACACAACCCCAATTGTAAGCTGTTATGGCTTTTATATAACTTTTTTTACAAGTCAAGTATCAGAAACCGTTATATGAGGATATACAGTCACTAATCGGCAATGCTAAGCGTACAGACACTTCCCATATTTTATGACCAAATTCAACTCACTAAATTCAAATATATCTATCTCTCCATAAAGAAAATTCTAGTAATTAGGATAAAAATATGGCAAATTGCAGTTACGTAGCCGTACGGTTTGAATACATTTGGTAGTGGACTTATATTTTGATACGTATTAGAGAGTTGGTAATTGAGGTATAAAATCCTTATTGAGCCATGAAATATCTTTTAGTACGTTCAATACGCCCTATCAGTAATGTATCCAGCTGACACGGCTCATAGCAAATTGAACACCATCATGATGATGAGTGTTCAATTATATAAACGCCTATTTTATCCGCTGCTCTACTTATCACGAATCTTATTCATCACGTCATAATAAGATACAAGAGTAATTAATGTAGCAAAAGCGTTTTACATGCAGCTGGTACTAATATTACGAATGATAAGTGCTATGCAAATAGGTATTGTTGCTAGCAAGCCAAGTGGATAAATACGGACAACTACAGTCCATTCTTATTGGCTAAACACGTATGAGACTTAACTATATATAAGTCAATGTAGCTAATTTAACTGCTTAACTTAAATAAGTAAGTTAACCAGTTAGCTTACTCCTAGAGCATACAGAGCCACTTTGAGACAGTACTAGGGATATAAATATGGAAGGTTTAGTTAACTTAGTAAACGGAATTATCTGGAGCCCCGCGCTGATCTATCTGTGTTTAGGCGCAGGCTTGTTTTATTCCATTATGACGCGCTTCGTACAAGTACGTCTATTCGGTGAAATGATCAAGCTACTATTTACTGGTAAATCCAGTACTGATGGTATTTCATCATTTCAGGCACTTGCCGTCTCTCTTGCAGGGCGTGTGGGTATGGGTAACATCGCTGGGGTAGCAGCTGCTATCGGCTTCGGTGGTCCAGGTGCGGTATTTTGGATGTGGGTTGTTGCCTTCTTAGGGGCATCTACTGCTTATGTTGAATCAACACTCGCACAGATTTATAAAGAAAAAGACGTTGTCACTGGCGAGTATCGCGGTGGCCCTGCTTACTACTTTGAGCGTGCTCTTGGTCAAAAGTGGTACGGCATCCTCTTCGCAATCGCTTCTATTCTATCCTGTGGTATGTTCTTACCTGGTGTACAGGCAAACGGTGTTATCAGCGCATTCGCACAGGTAATGGGCGAAGGTACTGTCATGAACGTGGCAGGCTTAGAAGTCGGCTCTATGCGTTTGGTAGGCTTAGCCATCATCCTAGTCATCCTAGGTGTCATCATCTTCGGTGGTATTAAGCGTATTGCAACCTTCACTGAATTTGCTGTTCCATTTATGGCAATCGGTTATATTGCCTTAGCTTTAATCATCATGTTCAGCAACTTCAGCTTGATTCCAGATGTATTTGGTTTGATCATCAGCGATGCATTCACGGCACAAGCAGGTTTTGGTGCTGCAATCGGTTGGGGTGTCAAACGTGGTATTTACTCTAACGAAGCAGGTCAAGGTACAGGTCCTCATGCTGCAGCCGCTGCTGAAGTTCAGCATCCATCACAGCAGGGTCTAGTACAAGCATTCTCAGTATATGTTGATACATTACTGGTTTGTTCTGCGACTGCATTCATGATTTTGTCTACTGGCATGTACAACATTCAAGGTACATTACCAGATGGTCAATTCATCGTACAGAACGTTGCTGCTACTACTGAAATCAACGCCCCTGCCTTTACGCAAATGGCAATGGAATCTGTATACGGTTCGTTTGGTAATGTCTTTATCGCCATCGCTGTATTCTTCTTTGCCTTTACGACAATTTTGGCTTACTACTACATTGCTGAAGTCAACGTGGCTTACTTGACACGCTTTCTTGGGCGCGGCGCTCATAAAACTGGTGTATTCTTAGTTAAAGTGCTTATCATGGTCATGGTGGCTTACGGTGGCCTAAACTCAGCTGGTTACATCTGGGCGATTGGTGATATCGGTGTTGGCCTCATGGCTTGGCTAAACATTGTGGGTATTTTGGTCATCTTCTTTGTGGCTCGCCCGACCCTAACTATGCTTAAAGACTACGAAGCACAACTTAAAGCTGGTGTTGAGGACTATACTTTTGATCCAGCCAAGTTCGGTATCAAAAACGCACCTTACTGGGAAGAGCGTCATCTAAAACAGCAACAAAGAATGGCAGCTGATCCACTACGTAAAGATATTCGATAGTCGTCTTTATCATAGTCATCAGTTAAATAGTATACAAAAAGGCCCGAGACGATTGTCTCGGGCCTTTTTGTATAACTCGGGCGTTTTTATATAAGTAGAATTTAGGAGTCATATTTGTCTTAAGTAGAGTTAGGTAAAATATATCAAGACATGACGCTAAATCCTCTTTATAGATTACTCTTCTACAAATAGTTAGTACCTGAGCACAAAAAAGCCTAGCTCAATGGCTAGGCTTCTTCACTACGGAAATATCTTATAAAAAAGGCTTCCAACAGTAGATTATTCAGGCATTAATACTGCATCGATAGTATGTACAACACCATTGGTTGCCATAATGTCAGTACCTGTGATGTTTGCTGTACCACCAGTTGCATCAGTGATCACGTTAGCATCGCTGATAGAAATCGTTGCACCATTAGCAGTTTCGATGTCTGTACCGTAAGGGATATCAGCTGCTTTTACTTCCATCGGTACTACGTGGTAAGGCAATACTTTTTTCAGTAGTTCGGTGTTAGCCAATAACTCTTCTTTAGTCACACCTAACTTCTCTAATACTGGAGCAAAAGCGTCGTCAGTTGGTGCAAATACAGTGTATTTGGTATCTTCCATTAGCATAGTATCAAGACCAGCGGCTTTAAGCGCTGCTGTCAAGATGGTTAAATTTTCATTACCAGCTGCTACTTCAGCGATGGTCTGTGTTGCCATGCCATCCGTTTCTGCCATTGGATCAGCCATCGGCTCTGCTTCAGCTTCTGGAGCCGTTCCTACCGCTGGCTCTGCTACTACTTCTTCAGTAGTCGTATCAGCTTCTACAGGATCAGTAGCGGCTTCTTTATCATTACAAGCGGCCAGTGACATAGCGGCTGTAA
Organism: Psychrobacter sp. 1176_08; assembly: GCF_052850615.1. Classification (NCBI taxonomy): domain Bacteria; kingdom Pseudomonadati; phylum Pseudomonadota; class Gammaproteobacteria; order Moraxellales; family Moraxellaceae; genus Psychrobacter; species Psychrobacter sp. 1176_08. The sequence goes on along the minus strand of NZ_VXCU01000008.1, from coordinate 45,969 downwards.
CAACTGCGATCGATAATAAATTCTTCTTTAACATAGGTATTTCCTTATAAATAAATAATGGGTTAAATCGTTTGTTAAACAAACCATTCTGCTCAATATGTGCATATAACAGCAGATGACTTATGGACTTGTGCATAGCAAGTAAAACCTGTCACACAGTTCGAGGACATCGATACTGTTATTCCAATGACTATGATTCTAACTGATTCATTTTAAATTGCTGCATACTTAGGTAGCGAGACTGTATCAATCACGTGTACAAAACAAGGAATTATTTGAATAATAGCTAATATAATAGTAAAGGAGCTATTTCCTAAATGACTCACTCGCCTTCTTGCCTTGTTACAACAGAGCATACGGTTACGCATACAAGAGGAATCGGTCACCAGAGTTTTCTTTTCTATATATTTGAGTCAAAAAAAGCGTTAAGTCCGATAAAGATGTCAAAAACTTCACGCCTATGGTCTGAAGTTTTATTAGAGTAAATCAATAGTAGTAACTATTTAGGAGAGCTTTTTAAAAGAACTTTAGATGATATCTAAAACGACACCTATCTTCTGATTAAATAGTTAGTAAATTTATGAGTGATGAAAGCTAGTATTGATACCAGCTTCATCTTATAGAAAGGACATATAACGTACATCAAGTGATGCTTGTTCAAACACGACTTATTTGTGCCCTACTTATCATTTAGGCATTAATACTCTGTCAATCACGTGAATCACACCGTTGTTGGCAGGAATGTCTGTCTTAACAATATTGGTCGTACGACCCATCTCATCCATCAGCTTACCTTGATTGGTAACCATCAATGTGTCTTTGCTCAATGTCATGACGTTACCTGGCTTCACGTCTTTCTTATACATTGCCATATCGCCACTGATTACATGGTAGCCTAAAACTTTGGTCAATAATGGTTTGTTTGCGAACAACTGTGCTTTGGTCATACCTGTTTCTTTTAACGCTTGCATAAAGGCTTCATTGGTTGGCGCGAACACTGTGTAGTGAGCGTTTGGATTGGCTAGAGCACCTGTTAGACCAGCGGCCTGAATGGCTTCTACTAGTACTGAAAAATCAGGATTGCTTTGAGCAACTTGTACGACGTTCATTTTTGCCATAGATTGGCTGTGCATTGGCGGTTTCATATCAGCGCTTTTGTTTGGCATCATGTTGTTACAAGCGCTTAGGCCTGCAATTGAGAGTGCCAAAGTACCAAGAGTAGCGATTTTAGTAAGTTTCATAACATGTTCCTTAATGATTCAATTATTTGTTAACCACAAAATTATTGTCTTACAGATCAGATCTTCTTTTCGTAATGCTAACCACTAAGCAAACATTCATGATAAATATTGACATTAAGTCAATGAAATCATGCACATTTACTAGTAAGTATTGCTTACGAAAAACAAATCCTTCTGAAATTAAATTAACATATAAAAAATATTTATAAACTCGAATTTACGCTACTTTTTGTAGTTGTGGTGTAAGTTGCGTCTGTCTTTCATAAGAGAGCGTTTGCTTTGATTTACAAGAGCTACACGTTATGTAATCTTGAATCGAAATGAGAGTCATTTTCACGCTTTTCTTTATAAAATTGCCTGTGGTGCTGCTTCTCGTTACCAATACTTTTTTTACTTTTTTACTGCCAAACAGGAATAAGTACTGTTCCGCTTACCATATGATTTTCATGCTAAAATAATACGGATTTGCCCGATATTTTTATAAAAATTGCATTCTGTTTGTTATTCCTTCCTTTTATAACATTGACGATATAAGCAGCGCTCCTATGACTCAAATGACGACTCAAACGATGACCCCGCAACATTCTTCTGAAACAGAGACCACTTCTAGCTCGTCACACTCTACGGATGGTTTTATTCTAACGCCGCCTGCGGTGTTTCCTTATAAAGCGCAACAACTGACTGTACGTGACCGTATCACTGCACAAATGGCATCAAGGATTTTGATGTTGGACGGGGCAATGGGTACGCACATTCAGAACTATAAGCTGGAAGAATCTGATTATCGTGGTGAGCGCTTTGCAGATATCAGTCAAGATGTGAGAGGCAATAACGATTTATTGGTGCTCACGCAGCCGCATATGATCAAAGAAATTCATATGGATCATTTGGCAGCGGGCGCAGACATTATCGAGACCAATAGCTTCAATGGTACGCGCTTGTCCATGGCGGACTATGACATGGAATACTTGGTGCCTGAGCTGAATAAAGCAGCAGCCAAGCTTGCGCGCGCGGCAGCCGATGAATTCACTGCTAAGACGCCTGAAAAGCCACGTTTTGTCGCTGGGGTCATTGGCCCCACGTCACGGACATGTTCACTCTCGCCTGATGTCAATGATCCTGCATTTCGTAACATCACCTTTGATGAATTGGTGCTCAATTACCGTGAAGCCACACTGGCATTGATGGAAGGCGGTGTCGATCTGATCTTGATTGAGACAATCTTTGATACGCTAAACGCCAAAGCCGCGATATTTGCAGTGACTGGCGTGTTTGAAGATATTGGTTTTGAATTGCCGATTATGATTTCAGGGACGATTACTGATGCGTCAGGTCGGACATTATCCGGTCAAACAGCGGAAGCGTTTTATAACTCGATTCGCCATGCAAAGCCTTTATCGGTTGGCTTTAACTGCGCGCTTGGTGCTGATGCGCTGCGTCCGCATATTCAGACGTTGTCCAATATTGCCAATACCTATGTGTCTGCGCATCCAAACGCAGGTCTGCCCAATGAGTTTGGGGAATATGATGAAACAGCCGAAGAAACCGCTGCCCTACTCGAAGGTTTTGCCAAAGCGGGTATTCTAAATATCGTGGGCGGCTGCTGTGGTACAACACCTGAGCACATCCGCCAAATCGCCAAGATGGTGGCAAACTACGCGCCGCGTGCTATTCCTGAAATACCGCCCGCCTGCCGCTTGTCTGGACTTGAGCCTTTTACCATTACGCCTGAAAGTTTGTTTGTCAACGTGGGTGAGCGTACCAACGTCACAGGCTCTAAAAAGTTCTTGCGCTTGATTAAAACCGAAGCCTATACCGAAGCACTCGATGTCGCACGCGATCAGGTCGAGGGTGGTGCGCAAATCGTCGATATCAATATGGACGAAGGTATGCTGGACTCCAAGCAAGCGATGATACATTTTGTCAACTTGGTGTCTGGTGAGCCTGATATCAGCCGCGTACCATTGATGATTGACTCGTCGAAATGGGACATCATTGAAGAAGGGCTAAAACGTACGCAGGGTAAATCTGTCGTCAACTCTATCTCATTGAAAGAAGGTCATGCTGAGTTCGTCGAGCGTGCCAAGTTATGTATGCGTTATGGTGCAGCTGTGATTGTCATGGCCTTCGATGAAGATGGTCAAGCCGATACGTACGAGCGTAAAATTCAGATTTGCCAGCGAAGCTACGATGTCTTGGTCAACGAAGTGGGCTTCCCGTCCGAAGACATTATCTTTGACCCAAATATCTTTGCGGTGGCAACGGGTATTCCTGAGCACAACAACTACGGCGCGGATTTCATCAATGCCACGCGCTGGATCACTGAAAACCTACCAAATGCCATGGTATCGGGCGGCGTCTCTAACGTCTCATTTAGTTTCCGTGGTAATCCCATCCGTGAAGCGATCAACTCTGTGTTTTTGTTCCATGCGATCAAAAACGGTCTAACGATGGGTATCGTCAACCCTTCTATGCTTGAGTTGTACGACGACATCCCTCTTGAGGCGCGCAATGCCATCGAAGATGTGATGCTCAACCGCAATCAAGGTGAGACGGGACAAGACGCCACCGAGCGACTCATGAGCGCTGCTGAAAACTACCAAGACGGCGGTAAGAAAAAAGACAGTACCGTCGATATGAGCTGGCGGGAAGGCACCGTAGAAGAGCGTATCGCTCATGCGCTGGTTAAAGGCATCACGACCTTTATCGAAGCGGATACCAAAGAAGCGTGGGAGAAATATCCCAAACCGCTAGAGGTCATCGAAGGGCCATTGATGGATGGTATGAACATCGTCGGCGATCTATTTGGCGCGGGTAAAATGTTCTTACCACAAGTGGTTAAATCTGCTCGCGTGATGAAGCAGTCGGTCGCATGGCTCAACCCGTATATCGAAGCGGAAAAAGTCGAAGGTGAGGTAAAAGGTAAAATCCTCATGGCAACCGTTAAAGGCGACGTCCATGATATCGGCAAAAACATCGTCGGTGTGGTACTCGGCTGTAACGGTTATGACATCGTCGATCTGGGCGTGATGGTACCTTGTGAGACCATCCTTGATACTGCTATTAAAGAGAAAGTAGACATCATCGGTCTATCAGGTCTGATTACCCCAAGTCTTGATGAGATGGTCTATGTCGCCAAGCAAATGCAAGAGCGTGGCATGAACTTACCACTGATGATTGGCGGTGCTACCACCTCAAAAGCGCATACGGCAGTCAAAGTCGAGCCAAAATATCAAAACGATGGCGTCATCTATGTGGCGGATGCCTCGCGCTCCGTGGGTGTGGTCACCAAGCTGCTTTCAAAAGAACACCGCCAAGCGCTGATCGATGAGACGCGCGAAGAGTATGTCAAAGTGCGTGAGCGTCTCGCCAAACGCCAACCAAAAGCCGCTAAGATTACGTATGCCGAATCGGTCAAGATTGGCTTTAAGTATGACTGGGAAAACTACGTCCCGCCTGTACCTAATAAGTTGGGACAAGTGATATTTGACGATTACCCCATCAATAACCTACTGCCTTATATCGACTGGACGCCTTTCTTTATCTCTTGGGGTCTAACGGGCAAGTATCCCAAAATCTTGCAAGATGACGTGGTTGGCGAAGCAGCGCGCGATTTGTTTGGTAATGCCGAAGACTTGCTACACAAAATGATTGCGGAAAAATCAATCGTCGCAAAAGGCGTATTCAAACTCATGCCAGCTCGCCGTACTGGCGCGGATACTGTCACCGTTTATGACAATGACCCGCAACAAAACGGTCAGCCGACCCATCAGTTTGAGCACTTACGTCAGCAAAGTGACAAAGCCAGTGGTAAGGCAAACCTAAGCTTGGCGGACTATATCTCACCGTCTGATGCTTACACGGATTATTTGGGCGGCTTTACCGTCTCCATCGTTGGCACAGAGGCGCTTGCGGAAAAGTACAAAGCAGCGGGCGACGACTATAATGCCATTATGGTACAAGCCTTATCTGATCGATTAGCAGAAGCCTTTGCCGAGCATCTGCATGAGCTGATTCGTAAAGACTATTGGGGCTATCAACCAACCGAGTCCCTCACCAATGATGAGATGATTAAAGAAAAATACGTCGGTATCCGTCCAGCACCCGGCTACCCTGCCTGCCCTGAGCACACCGAAAAAGGCAAACTGTTTGACTGGCTCGGTACAGTAGAGGCAATCGGCACGACCTTGACCGAAAGCTATGCAATGTGGCCTGCGTCCTCCGTCAGCGGATTCTATTACTCGCATCCTGATAGTGAGTACTTCAACGTCGGCAAAATAAGCCGCGATCAGTTAGAGAGCTATGCGGAGCGTAAAGACTGGGACATAAAAACGGCTGAGAAATGGTTAAATCCGAATTTGTAGATTTTTAAAAATTGGTTAATACCTAAACATTCTATAGTTATCTCCTGGCTTACTCATTTATGATGGGTAAGCCTTTTTTATTGCGCCTTCTTCTATCCGCTCTCAGCAAACTTATCGCTGCACGTATCACAAAATACTTTTATCATTTACTGCCAATAACCGTGCTAAATTATTGCCTACTTCATTTTTTCTTATTTTGAGACAGGCTATGAATCAGATTGCATTACTTTCTAGTTGGATTGGCAAAACATTTGCAATCTGGGCATTGGTCAGTGCCGTTTTAGGATTCGTTTTTCCTGAATTTTTTGCTTCATTGGCGTTTTTGATTGTGCCAATTCTTGGCATCATTATGTTTGGCATGGGCATGACACTTAGAACGGAAGACTTCCTAGAGATTGTCAAACGTCCCAAACCTGTATTAGTAGGACTATTAGCACAGTTCACGCTGATGCCTCTGATTGCTTATTTGTTGACTATGATTTTTAATCTCGACCCTTTAATCGCGGTCGGTGTCATCTTGGTAGGCTGTTGCCCTGGCGGTACGTCTAGTAATGTAATTACGTTTTTGGCCAAAGGGGATGTGGCACTGAGTGTAGCGATTACCTCTATCTCTACTCTACTTGCACCCTTCTTAACGCCTATTTTATTAAACGTGTTTGCCGGTCAGCTGATCGATATCGACTTGGCCAGTATGATGGTGACCATTACCAAGATCGTCATCTTGCCTATCTTATTGGGTGTCGTCTTTCACAAGTTTTTGGGTAGCAAGATCGCGTTCGTCACCGAGGTATTGCCAATGGTGTCGGTATTGGGTATCTCAATTATCATCGCAGCTGTAGTCGCGGTGTCTAAAGCAACCATCCTAGATAGCGGTGCCATCGTCTTTATCGTCGTTGCTCTACACAATATGTTGGGATATACCTTGGGCTATGTGATCGCGCGCTTGTCTGGATTTACGGAGAGACAGCGCCGCGCCATCATGGTGGAAGTGGGCATGCAAAACTCTGGTCTGGGCGCTGCCCTTGCCGCGACTTATTTCAATCCTGTCGCTGCCTTACCGAGTGCGATCTTTAGTGTCTGGCATAACTTTAGCGGTGCGTTGGTTGCAAATATCTTTGCGAAGAGAGATGCTAGGTAGGGGTTTATAGGTTTTGGGTTAGTCGAGTCCAGAGCTTTAAAATTAGTTGTACACAAGAGCCGAAACAATCGGCTCTTAGAAAAACAAAGTTACGTTCTGTTGATGTAATATATATGGGTATCACTACTGTGCTGTGTACTAGTTACAAAAAGGGTAAAACGAGGAGCAATGATAATCAATACAAGCATGGACACAATGAATAAAAAATCGTACATCTTAAAATAGATCACGATACCTATAAATGTGGTGATAAAAACAACTGTCAGTATATCTGCATAATGAATGGTTTCTTTTCGATGCAACCAAGCACCTTTGTCTATCTTTTCAAAATGATCTGTCAATATGGACTCTATCATTACACCAACACTATACAATATGTATATGTTCTCACTAAAATTAGTTGACTGGTACAAAGAAAACTTAGAACCATCTTTCATCTTTATAATAATTTTTACAACTTCAATTTTGGCTCTGTAATTAGTAGTTTTATAACATTTGAATTTTCTTATATCCAATACTGGTATATTGTGAATTTTATTGTCTATCTTTAATTCAATTTGTTTTCCTTTTAATTTGATATTGCCTTGTCGCAACCAGTTAACACCTCTAAAAATCATACTCGGATTTATTAATAGGGCGACTGATAATATAGCAACAACAAACACAGCAATTACTATAAATATTTCATATCCTTCAACAGCATGCATTAAATAACTTGCAACAGGTATACTAAAAACCATTAGAAAAGCTGCTATTATTTGAGTGAATCTAAGCAGTCCCAATCGAACACAAGTGAATTCTTTCTCTACTACCCAATTGTCTTCAAACTGTTGACTATGATGAGCGCTACTAAAGATCTGTATTTTATTTTTAGCATATTTTGCATAGTTTTTCACAGGCCGTTTTTTGTTCTTACTTCGTTTAACTACATCTTTTTTCATTATAAATATTAAACTTTAGTTTGCACTATTAACCATTCTAGCATCGAAATAAACAATTATTCTACTTTATCTCATGTATTTATTAAATCTTTGCCAATACCTATCACAACAATAAATTACCTGCTCCCAATCTTTCTCTCGCTTCTTGCGTCAAATAAAGGGGCGCTAACAAATGAAGTAGCATTCAAAATATATCTTTTTTTACTTATAAAATAAAACGTTAAATAAAGCTTCAATACTCTCGTAACGAATAAACTGTCCCTTATTAATAGTGCGAATATTAGGCCGTTTAGCTTTTATGCCATCCGCATTTGCTTTAGTATGTTTTGCGACCTTAACATTTTCTAGTCCAGTTAACGGCTTTCCAGCCTCAGGACCAAAAAAATAAAAATAGCACAGCTCCAACGTATGCTCATCAAATACTATCCAGATCACACAACCCGAAGGTTTGCTCGCCAATCGAATATTGACCTTCTGACTTGATGTTGTTCCACCTAGTTTTGAAGTTTTTAGTTGAATATGACGAATAACATTACTATTTTCGAGGACAACGTCGCAGCCTGCATTATCGACTTCAGGTTTCATGACTTCCAATTGGCAATCATCTTTTAGCCAAGATAGCTTTAACATCTCACCAATAAATAAGTGTTCAATAAGCTTTTCTCGAAAGCTTGAGTGCTCAAAATGCTTACTCATAATTTACCTTAATGTTTTGGACTACCTCAATCTGATTTACCTTTCGTCCGACGACACCGCTCCGAACAGTAAATCACCTGCTCCCAGTCCTTTTCCCACTTTTTGCGCCACGTAAATGGGCGCTGGCAGACGGGGCAGGTTTTTTGCGGTAAGTTTACTTTTTTATGTGCCATTGTTTGCTCCCATCTACTTTTGACTATTTGCGTTACGGTGAAATCTTACTTTTGATGCTCGACACCCTCATACTTCTTAATTCGACGGCATTGGTCTGAGCAGTAGACCATGCTCTCCCAGTTTTTATCCAGCTTTTTAGTCCAACTAAACTCACGCTCACAGACGGGGCAGAGTTTTTTTCGAACATTCTTTTTTTTGTGCGCCATAGCTTTCTCATTGGTTTGTTTACGACATCAGTCATGTGGCACTATAGCCTACTACGTATCATTGCTATTATTCACAGTTACTAGTCATAATCGTCAAATATTTTATTTAGGCGATTGAGACTGTTGACGATCAGCTTACCAGATTGATCAGTACTGCTATCAATCGCTAGCTTCTCATCCATGCGCATCGTCAGTGGTGCCAGCGCTTGCTTGAGCGCATTTGCCATCAGTGTGGTCTGCTCATGGATATCAGGCGCATTGCTCTCTACAGCTTTGCTGTCACCATTCTTAATCAGGTTTTCGGCTAAGCTACGAGACAAACTATCCGCCATATTGTGTGCCAGTTGCTCCACGGCATCGACCAGCTGCACCATCAGCTGTTTTTGCATCTCTTGGTTTTGTTTGAGATACTCGCCTTCTGCTTTATGATCGTGCTTATAAAGCTGTGTCAGCTGAGTCATGCTTTTTTCAAAGCCATTATCAATGCTGTCGCTGACGACTTTGGCATTATTAATAAAGCTATCAGCGAGGATTTTTTGGGCTTCGAGTTGTGCCTCTATCTGCACTTGCTGTCCTGCTTCTCGTAAGCGGGCGATTTGTTCAGGGTCATTTTGGCTTAAGTATTTATCAAACTGACTGCTAATCGTATTGAAGCCATTTGCTAAGTCCACCAACTGCGCGACGATGCGCGCGCCAGTATCGCCATCTTCGCCGCCCATGGCTTTATTGCGTAAGAAGTCGGTTTTGATTTGCGCCCAGCGTTCTGATTCTTCTTGTGTTAAAGTGCTGCGCATCTCACCAAGCTTAAGCAGATTGCTCTCAGCGCCTTGGGTCAATAGCTGCGACTCGCCTAGATAGTGGTCGTCTATCAGCTGGTTTAGCTCATTCTCATTCATGATTGCCGAGAGCTTCTCAGTCATCTTGTTCATATTACGATAACTGCCTTGCAGCTTAAATATCGGCTCAACACGATATTTATCATCTTGCGAGGCGGAGGCAATATAAGCTTGGTTGACGTCCAAAATGACTTCTTGCACCCGAAACATATGACGCAAGATAGCGATAATCTCATTAATCTCTGAGCTGCTATACGGATAGGTCAGATCACTGCTTTGCGCTTGCGCGAGGTTGGCGTTGTCCGTTTTTGCCATTTTAATCAGGCGATGCACATCGCTTAAGTCGCGGTTTGCCAGTGGTGCGAGGACACTATTAGAGGTTAGGGAGTTTTCGATATAACTAAGGGCAAAGATGTCTTCCATACCGCTCATGATGTCGCCTAAGTTGTAGATATCGGCACGGTTGGCGAGCATATCAGGGACTTTAAAGGCTTCGCCGCTCTCAGTATACGGGTTGCCCGCCATGACCACGCAGAACTTTTTGCCGCGCATGTCATAGGTCTTGGTTTTGCCTTGCCAGACACCATCGATACGGCGCGTACCGTCACCGAGTGAGATAAATTTTTGTAAAAATTCGGCATGGGTATGTTGAATGTCATCAAGATAGAGCATGACGTTGTTGCCCATCTCAAAAGCTAAGTTTATTTTATTCAGCTCCTCACGCGCGGTGGCATTGGGCGCTTTTTCGGGGTCTAACGAGGTGACATCATGTCCAAGTGACGGACAGTTAATCTTCATAAAGATCAGGCCAAGACGATTGGCCACGTACTCCATCAAGGTCGTCTTACCATACCCAGGTGGCGATATCATCATGAGAATACCCATTAAATCAGTCCGCTTGTTATCGCCGACCGTGCCCATTTGCTTGGCAAGGTTGTCGCCGATAAGCGGCAAATAGCTCTCATTAATCAGGCGGTTACGCACAAATGAGGACAATGGACGCGGCATAAACTCGTCCAGTCGTAAGGATTCTTTTGCGTCATGCAAGATTTCTGAACGCATGGCAAGGTAACGCTTATACGCCGGAATCACTTGGGTATCATGATGGTGCAAGCGATTTACAAAATCATCGACCGCAAAGCGTAACGTCTGCTGATGAATACGTGTATGCTCGCCCAGCAGATTGTTTACTTGTACCTCAAGCGATACTTTACCAGTGCTGCGCTCAAAGCTTTGTACTTGATTGAGCGGATTGTTCAAACTAGTGAGCGGTGGCGATGAGGAAAAAGATAAATTGGATGGAGCGCCAGTTGTCCCTTTGCTACTGCTTTTATCAAAGCTGACACCAGAATCCATAAGGCGCTGTACTAACGCTTCACGCTGCGTATCGCTTAATTGTGTCAGTAAGATTGCAATGGCTTCAGGCACATAATGGCGACCACTCTCTAATTGCTGTTTGCGTAAAGCGCTTTTTGCGTCCCTCTCAGCGCGCTGATCTTCACTGAGCGGATTGTTGTCACTTTCTGTCTCATCCGTTTGCCCATCGACTGCGTCGTTGTCGTGGTAGGTTTTATCCAGTAACGCATAAAACCAAGTTGCCAGCAACTCGTAAGCGGACTTGGGCTGAAAACCAAGTTTACTAATGGCGGATTGTAATTGTTCAAAGCTGGCGCTATGTTGTAAGTTGCCTGAAGCGTTATTCAATGTTTTGGTTAATTGCTCACACAACTGCTCGGCCTGTTGACTGGTTTGCCAGTTGAAGGGTTTATGTAGACCCACTTCTGACGCCGCTGCTTGTCCCATCACGCTCACTAAATACTCACAAGCCAGCTGAACATGGCTTTGCTGAAAGATACTCGCATCATTGCCCTGCTTCGCTTCTAACGCCGACTGATTGTCTTGATAAGCAGTGACAAAACCTCGCATGATGTGAGTCATGTCTTCAACCAGCAGTGCTTTGGCAGTATCGCTACCTAAGGTACGGCGCAGCTGCTCAGCCGTAACCGCCCTATCCGTCCAGTTACGCGCATGCGTCAGCACCGATTCAGAGAGCCAAGCATCATAACCGAACTGACGCAGCACTTCTAAGCCCAGCGCTTGCACTATATTTAATTGCCAATAGAACAGTTGTGCCAATGCTCGCACTTGCGGCGTATAAATCAATAAACCCGCTTCTCGCAGCGTTGGCAATATTTGCATCAGCAGCAGCGTGGCATCATGGTCATGGATGCCTTTGTCATAACCGAGTTGATAACGCGGGGTGGCATAGGATTTGACCAATTTAGCCAGCGCGCTGTCGTTATCAATATTGCCGTCAATATTGAGCGTATTTGCCGTTTCATCATACGCACGATATAGCCATGCTTCAGTCAAATTGTCTCGGCTGTTTTTGGCGCTCTCGATAATGCTATACGCCAGATATTCAGCGCGGTATACCTTGTCAGACTCGGAAGCAATATTTATCTCCCAATATGGACGCAAGGCATTTAACTCAGCGTTGTCGAGCACCTCATAATAATCTGTACCCGTGAGATGCAAATTGAGCACGCGCTTGCCATCTGATTGCTGGCGACTGAGCAAGGTTAAATCTAACGGTTGGGTATTGACCGAAAAGCGGTGTTTGCCCAGCTTGATAATTTGACCGCCATCTTCAAACAAATCCGACTTGTCTTTTAGACTCTTATAGCTCTCGATTTGAATGGCTTTTAAACGCGCATCGATGTCATCCGCTTTGACGCTAAAGCCCATGGATTGTAGCTCTTTTGCCATATGACGTACTTTTTGTACCAACCCATCTGAGGCAAAGTAAGTATTGAGCGCGTCCTCTTCTGTAAATCCTGTCACGCCTGTACTTTGTGTGCGCTTTTTGATGCTTTCTAACATCCGCAGCGCGCCGTCACCTAAGTTTTGAGCTTTACGGTTGCGCGCATCGAGCAATTGTTGCTTATGATTTTCAAAGGTTTCATAAATCTCTTCGCGCTTACTGATGATATCTGCTAAAAACTGATCGCCATTACTGGTCTCTGGGTCAGCAAACTGGCTTTCTAACTCCTCTAGCTGTACGAGCAACTTCGCCATTTGCTCATCTGATTTTTCAGGTGTATTGGCAATGGATAAGGCATTGGCAATCGATTGACCAAACAGCTTGAATTGTGCACCAAATTGCGCAACCGCTTCTACCGATCCCAAGTTTTTGCGTTTATGATTGAGTTTGGCTTTGCTTTGGTTGAGGCTGGCATAAATGGTCGATATGTCATCGATAATTTGTGTGCGTACCGTGGCATCCGCAACGTCCAATGTGCCAAGCAATTCCGTCAGTAGATCCAATCCTTGCGCCGTTTCATCGATTTTATCTAAGACAGGTTTTAGCTCGGCATTGGTTTCCGCCGTATTCAAGCGTTCGCTGACATCTATTAACACGGCTTCATAACTTGATAGCGCTTTTTCACCACTTAAAAATAGTACGGTCTTTTCGGCAAGCTCGCTCTCTGCTTCTTCTAACTGTGTTTGCAGTGCTTGCAACTTATCACTGTCTAAATAGCGCAATTCTTCTAAGCTCACTAAGCGACCTTTTTGTCGTCTGAGCGCTGACAGCTGATCGACATAGTCGCTTGCTGACTCAAACGTCGTGACCCGTATCTGCCGTAATATCTCGTTTTGCTGGGATTCGGCATCCGCGAGCGCCATCTGGGTTTGCTTTTGAATGCTTTTTACCTTGGCAAACTCATCAATAACCAGCTCGGCCGTCGCTGTCACTTCTTTAATACTACTGGCGACGTCTTTGAGCTCAAGCTCAGACAGCCAGTAATAGCTATCAAACAATCTACTGGTATTGTCCGCCAGTTCTTCGTAGAGCTTTTGCGACACGCTTTGATTGTCAATGAGACGTGTGATGCTATAGAGATCAGAGATGCCGCGTACCAACTCTTTGTTGCCGATTTTGCCATAAAAACTGGTGCTTTCAGGCAACTCACTGATGTACTCAGGTGAGGCGTAAGGGGTATGCCATATCTGCATCGGGTGAATGCGCGATGGCTCACTTTGGGCGCTAAACAACACCAAACGCCCACTGTCTGCCAATGCCATACCATTACAATAGATTGGGTTGGCTAACTGTTTTTTGATGAGGTTATAAGGAAACAACCCAGTGACACCTAGATCTCTGTCATAAAACAAGAACAGAACATCTTCACCATTTGGTGCGACAATCCTACGTTTAAATTTTAAATCTTTGGCGCCTGCACTATTGGTATCAAACAACTTATACTCGCCTGTCTGCAGATAATAGCCGCCAGGAAAAATAATGCCGTGATCTTCGGGCAGTTGGACGCATGATTGACCAATGGCATCCAAACGCAGCACGGCTTCAGTCAAAGTGTTATAAACAAAATAACGATAACTGTCCTCACGGTACGGCAATATCTTGAGCAGTATCAGACTACCGACTTTGGCATACGCAATCTCGGCATCGGTGAGCGATTGGGTGCGATCATTGACAGGCTCGCTATAGATGCCCTGCCCTGACTGCGTATTGTCCTCAATTTTAATAGTCAAATCACCGCCGACGGTTTCTACAAATATCGTGTCCAAGATATTCATATGTGGATACTTACCATTGATCATCTGATCACGCGTGGTTTGTATCCAATCAAAATCATACGCAGGCGGCAGCTCAATGTCGCGCTCGCCTCTATTGTCGACATAAGCAACTTGGGCAGACTCTGGCGTGCCTTGGCTAAAATCCAGCGCAAAGCGAAAGACGCGTATGTCGGTGATACGCTCACCAATCTGAAACGCCAATAGCAGCTTGCTGTCTTTGACGATCAGCTGAATCAGGCGCGTTTGCTTGTAATATCGATACAGCTCATTAAAATCTTGAACAAAAGCATCTTGATCTAAAAAGGTGTTTTTTAAATCGACTTCTTCAAGTCGATATTCTGGATCATTGCTATTGGCATTGGTTTCTTTAGCGTTATTTTCTACATCATTATTTACTATGTCGTGGCTTTCTATATGGCTATTTTCTGCATTACCTCTAGCATCACCTTCACTACCCATTTTTTCGGTAGGCTCTATCAATCGATACAGCGACAACACATCTTGAATGTTACTCGCCCGCTTTAGCCCCATAAACACATTATAGCCAAACAGCAGATAGTCACCGACTTGCACCATGTCTTGCGCCACACAGTTGTATTCGGTACGAATCCGCGTGCGGGCAATAACTTGCATCTGCGTACTGCCAAATTCCGTCAGACGCGCTTGATTCAACTTGGCCGTTTGCTGCTCTAGGCGACTGCCTTGCTCCGTTAGACGTTTTTTGATTAGCTCATAGGCATTGCCTGATGCCACTGCCTGATCGGTTTGCTCAGCTTGATTGTCGGTGGTTTTGCTAGCCGAATCGGTTGGTTTTTGCGTATCCGCCATCGTTGCTCGTCCGTGTTTATTTTTAGCAATAAAGAAAATAAGATAAAACTTGAAAAAGAAGCTAATCTAAAAAAACAGTCATGACAGCGAGTTTTTTTAGATTAGCCAATTTATTAATCTTGCGATGACCATAGTCGATTCATTTTGAAACCGTTACTCTCTCACTGAGTTGGTTGCTTCTGGTATCAATTTTCCGCAGCCTCTGTTTAGCAGTAAGCAAGGAAAATTTATACCAGAAGCATATAGCTATTCACATATCGATCTTATTTCAAACCGACCGTATCGATCATACTATTAATAAGTTGCCTAACGCACTTTGCCATCTAAGCGGCAACGTGCTTATTTATGTAGCTAGCCTACATCAAGAGTGTTATGAGGCGACTGGAATGAATTTTTTGCAGCCTCTGCATTAGCAGCACGCGAAGAAAATCCATACCAGTCGCGCCGCGTTTAAGCAGGCTTGTCATCATTTGACTGATTGGCTTTCATGACTTGATTGGCCATCATGGTATTGATCAGACCGCTTAAGGTGTCTGACTTACCCGCTAAGCCATCAATGGCTTTACCAATCGACAGTGACTTGGCAAAGTTATCAAAGAAGTGCGCTTCGCCGCCCACAATATCGATTTTGGCTTTTTGAAGTGCCACAGCTAAGACTTCTGCGTTTTCTTTGGCAATCTCTTTACCAGCCTCAATGGATGCAATCGCTTCTTGCAGCGCTGTCTCAAGACCCATACGGAACTCTTCGTGTTCGCGTGCCTCTTTGCTCATGCTGCCCATGGCATTGAATTTTTCGACCAAACCATCTGCTTCGGCTTGGAAATGTGCGCGAGTAACTTCGGCTTTTGCCAGACCAACGTCGCGTTCGGCTTTGGCATTTGACTCACCACGCGCGGCGATAACTTCAGCATTTGCCATACCGATATCACGCTCTGCCTTGGCATTGGATTCGCCGCGAGCTGCGATAACTTCGGCATCAGCCATGCCTTTTTCACGCTGTGATTGTGCCTCAGCTTGACCCGTTGCTTTGATAATATTGGCTTTGGCAATGCCTTCTTTTTCTAGAGAAGAGGCTTTGGCTTCTTGAATGGCGGCTTCAGCAAAACCATGAGCAGACTCTTCTGCTTTGATACCTTCTGCCATTCTGATTTTTGCTTCTGCATCTTTAGCAGACGCTTCTAGATTGGCATTGGCAAGCGTGGTGATCTCAACGGCTTTGTGCTTGGCAGAGAGCTCCTCTGCTTCCGCTTTTTTCACCTGACGCACTTTGAGTTCTTCAGCATCTGCTTCGGCTGCCAGTACGCGAGTTTGCTTAGAGCGCTCCGCTTCACTGACTTCACGCACTTCTTTAATGCGTTCTTCTTCTTGCGCGACGGTTTTGTCCACCGCGATACGCTCACGAATAACGTTTGCGATTTCTTTTTTCTCAAGCTCAATCGCACGCTCGGCTTCGATACGTTGCAAGTCGACTTCACGCTCACGCGAGACGATTTCTAAATCACGAGCACGCGTGACTTTCTCTTCTTCAATAACCACGGCACGTAGGCGGTTTTGCTCAGCGACTTCAATTTCACGCTGTTGGTTTTCACGTTGAATCGCCAAATCTTGTTCAACCATAATAATAGCGGTTTCAGATTTTTTGCGCTCTTCTTCTTCAATTTTGCGTGTCTCAGCGGTTTCGCGTGCAATCACTGATGAGATTTCACGCTTCTGTTTGGCTTCGGCATCGGCTTGCTGACGCTCCAACTCCAGCATAGCTTCAACGGTTTCGACGTTTTTCTTTTTGACGGCCAGCTCTTCATCACGCTCAAGCTCATTGGTGATGACGTTTTGAAAGGCGGTCAGCTGAGTGATCTTTTTGATACCTTCCGCATCTAAGATATTGCTTGAGTCCAACGAGACTTTTGGCGTCTGTTCTAAATAGTCAATTGCCACATCTTCTAGGACATAACCGTTTAGATCGTTACCAATCTCTTGAACGATACTATCGCGGAACTGACTGCGGTTTTCGAACAGTTTGACAAAATCAATTTGCTTACCTACTGTCTTTAGGGCTTCTGAGAACTTGGCATTGAACAGCTCATTGACTGCAACCTTATCAGAGGCTCTATCTACACCAACAGATTTAGCAACTTTGAGCACGTCCTCTTCGGTTTCATTGACACGCAGATAAAACGCCACCGTGATGTCCGCGCGCATGTTATCAGCACAAATCAAACCTTCTTTGCCGCGTCTGTCCACTTCTAGGGTGATCAGCGATATTTTCATCAGCTCTTTTTTGTTAATGACGGGCCAGACAAAGCCGCCATCAAAGCGTACGCCGATTTTATTCACGCCGTTGATGATTAACGCAGTACCCTGCTCAACCTTGATATAAAACGCTTTGAGCATGAGTAGCGTTGCCATGATAAAAACAAACGCCAGTATCACGACGACACCGACGATGATGAGTATGTCCATATTCATTCCTTTAATGAAAACATTCCAAGCAAATGTAAAACGGTTGATACCCTGCCTAAAGACAGATTACGGGTCTTATATCTTTTATAAGTATGTATTACGAGATTGCTGTCCATTCTCTATTGATTGCTAACTGCTGTCACTCGATAAGTGTTGGTGTTATCCAGATACTCTACCAACATCACTCTATCGCCTTTTTTGAGTGGATTGTCATCGACATCCGCACGTATTTTGAGTATCAAACCTGCCCCGCCGTCATTGAGCGCGGCTTCGCCATGTTTGCTTGTGACGGTCAATGTCCGCACTATCGCGATTTTACCTACATGACTAGAGGCATTGCGTTTAGGGATATTGGCGATGTTTTTGCGTATGGGTGAGATGATGAGGCCGGTTAGCCACATGGAGACGACTAAGACAAAAATAAGAGCACCTGTACCAAATACATAATACAAAAGCCCTGAGTCAAAATGTTGATGCAAAAAACTGGTGTATAGGTAACTGAGTAGCCAACCGATCAAGCTGATCAACGAAAGTATGATAATGAAAGGCACGCCATAAAGACCGAACTTGAGCATGATGCCTGTAAAAAACCCTGTTGAAGTTAGGTTGGAGGCATCTGCACCTGATTCGCCAATGTCTACGGTGTCCATATCCGCCATACCAAGTAAAGACACCAACCAATACAAAGTCACGAACATCACAAGTCCTGTAAATACAACCGTGGGGTACAAACTGATTTTAGTGACAAAGACTAAAAAAGACTCGTGCATCGTTGCTCCTTCGTTTGATTCCCTAACTCTATAAAAAATCGCCTTCCTGTGCTAGGTTTTGACAAATTCAGTATACGACCAAGAACCTGTTAAAATTTAGGCTATAGAATCAACTTATGTTTCTTTATCTTCAATTATATATACATTCCATTACATAATACATAGATTTTGCCATTAACGACCCCAAACGGGTGAACGCAATATACCGCCAGCTTGACTGCTGATCGCATAGCTTGTACGACCAGACAAGGAATGAATGACCAAGCTGCCACCGCTTTGCCCGTCTACTTGCCCGCCTAAATTTGAGTTGCGCGTTGGATAGACAGCATATTGCCCAGAAGGTGACAGGCGCGCTGGCTCATCAAATCCTGTCTCTGCCAAATCAAGCACTTGACCTGTGACAAGCGTCATGACCGCAGCCTTGCGACCATTCAGATATGCCATGCGCCGACCATCTGCGCTTAGTTGCGGACTGGCAGCATAACCTCCTGTCGGTATCAGTGTTGCATTACCAGTGGCAAAGGTATAACGATAAATGCTCGGCCTGCCCGCACGGATTTTGTCGCTAGTATAAACAAAGCTTTTACCATCAGCAGCGTAGCTTGGCTGAACCTCAGTACTGGGCAAGGTGGTGAGCTGTTTGGTACTGCCATCGCTTAAACGCCGCTTATAAATATCGGCGTTGCCGCCAACGGTTGAGCTATAGAGTAGCTTTTGTCCATCCGGTGAAAACGACGCTGATAGATTGCTGCCTTCACTATCCACGACCAATTGTTTATTGTTGCTTTTACGCTCATAAATATAAATCTTTGGATGCTCGCGCGGTGCTTGTTTGCTATAAGCCAGCTGTTGACCATCCGCTGACCATGCAGGCGCATAGATATAGCCAGTTAACTGATCAATCAATTGCCGATCGCTGCCATCAGGACGGATGGTATAAAGGGTGGATATCTTGGCAGCGCCTACGCCTTGCTCTTCCACATAAGCAATATGTCCTTGACGGTCGATGGCAGGCATCGCCGCTGTAAGTGGGTTACTAGCAGTATTCATCGTGGTATTAGACACACTCATGTTCGGTAGCGTCTGACAACCCGTTATGATGCTGAGCGTACCTATCGCGATCGAGGTGCTAATAAGAGTTTTAGCCGGTTGTGACACAAAGCGTTTCAACATAAGATAAAGTCCAATAGAGCTTTAATGAGTGCATAATAAGCGTTTTTAGAGACCAACTTTATCTCTAGTGTAGCGCACATTGGACTTTGGTTTTACACAAAAAAATGCCCCACTTAATATAGTAGTGAGGCATCGTGACAATCAAATCTGATTTTGAAAAACAGCGCACTTAGTTCAATAAGCTGTGCCGACATAAGCCATACCGACACAAGTTTTATTGACTGAGCTGTGTTGAATAAGTTACTTAGCGACGGCTTTGAAATAAGCAACTTGGCTGTCATTTTTGATGGTTAAGATAGGCGTATTATTCACATTCTTATTAAGGCTGTATTTACCTTGCACAGTGGCCAATGTCGCGGTGTCAAAACTCGCTTGTGGCTCAGGGCACGCCATCATGGTACTGATACCATTGGTGATCTGTACATTGCCATTTACCACACTGTACTGCGCGCCCATATTATTGCAGGTATTTTTAAATGTCACACGCTCGCTGCCGTTGTCTTCAAAGAAGCTCAATGTTAGCGGTTTCGCTGGATTGATAAACAGCTGACTGACTTTTTCACCATTCATACGTTTGGCATCAACAAGTTGCCAGTTGTACGCTTGTAGCGCCTCAGAAGTAATCGACTGAGTAACGGGCGCTGTTACGCTCGGAGTCGTTTGACAGCCAGCAGCAAGTGTACCAACAGCAAGCGTCGCTGCCATCATTATTTTAGTCATGTTTTTCATATAAACTCCTATATAGGTTACTAAGCATAATTAGTATAAAAAGCATTTGCATAAAAAACAGATATGCCCTTTATCCTAACCATGAGCTTTATTATCATTGGTTTATTGTTTTATTCATGTATCTAAACAATTGAGCTATTATGCATAGTTGCTACTCAGTTGTCTTTATAGATTGAGTGCGCGATTGCCCTATTATTTGTTCTTCTTTATAGTATTTTTGCTACTAGGCATTGCTAGACATGCCATTAGCTGCTAACACTTTCGCATTATTCGTTAAACATTTAATTAGAGCTGGCAGCTTTTTGTTGTTGCAGCGCCGCATAGCCTGTCAACCGTTTACGTTCACTCTCATCAAACAATTGCTGTTCAATCTGCTCAATTTGAGTTTGCACATTGTCTGAATTTTGGCTCAACAGCAGCTGTTTTTGGGTTTGATATTGAGTAAAACGTTGATCGAAGCTTGCATCTTCTTGATCCACTTGCGCTAACCGTGCAGCGGCTGGTGCGCCTACCAACTCACGACGCATTTTATATATCTCTTCTGCCGTCGCGCCTTTTGCTTTCATCTGTTCTGTCCGAGTGATTAAGGCACTGATATTGGCTTGTTGCTCAATATTGGTTTTGGTAACATTGTCTGGCATACGGCTGATATAGTCCTGCCTTGCCACTTCTTTTTGGGCATCAGATAGCTGCTCGTTTTGATTGATTCGAATCATCTCAACACTATAGTTGTCATATACTTCTTCTGCGCCAAAAAATGCGCTGATGGTTGGCTTATCAAAATGCTGTTGACGAAGCTTTGCAACATTTTGCTTGCGCTGCGCCACTATATTTAAATCCAGCTCACCACTTTGCGTCGCTTGCAGTTGTAGATTGCCATAGCGCTTCTCTATCTCTGGCAGTGCTTTGAGATACGCCACATATTGATCGAATACACTAATGGTTTGACTAGCAGCAGGCTCTGGTGTGTGATTGCGAATATACCCTTTTACGCGCTCATGAATCACACTTTCGTCTTCTTCCCCAAACGCGGATAAAAAGTAATCGAACAGACGCCGTAAGCCCTCGGTCACAACCAGCTGTTTATTCTCGTCAATGATGATTTCACCATCGACCGTCGTGCCTTGCAACGAGCGCGGTAGATTCTCTAGCCCCGTGATAAATGGCGTATTGCCCTGCGTAGGACTGGTAGTCGTACCTTGGTCAGAACTGACTAGATTCGATTCGCTATCAGTAATTGGACGGCCTGTTGTGGTGGAAGCCAATTGGGTAGAAGCAACGCTGCTACTGTTTGGTTTAAACCATAAAATAATCGCCACGGTTAAGAGGATGACCACGACAATCATCACGACAGTTAAAAAAGGCGAGCGGCCATTATTTGACATAGCAAAGGTATCTTAGTAGCAAAAATAGGTTGATCTGACGATTGGCCACTTTGATAAACAAAAACAGCATCAATATAATTAAAGCCTAATTGATGCTATTTCTGTCTATCATTCTAAATAACTCTTATAGACTGGCGTTTTTCAGACGATTT
The DNA here is from genome assembly GCF_052850615.1 of Psychrobacter sp. 1176_08. Taxonomy (NCBI): domain Bacteria; kingdom Pseudomonadati; phylum Pseudomonadota; class Gammaproteobacteria; order Moraxellales; family Moraxellaceae; genus Psychrobacter; species Psychrobacter sp. 1176_08. Next base: position 24,277 of record NZ_VXCU01000008.1, on the reverse strand, counting down.
ACTTGAGTGCGATAGATAGATTTTGGTTCAGACTCGCCCCATGCGGTCAGACCCAGCACTTGGTCGGCTGAATCTAAGTGATTCATTTTATAATTGTCACGAATCACATAACCAAGCCTGCTTGAGCAAGCAGATACCAATCCATCGTTAGACTCGCCTGCAAATGGTACGCCTGTTGCGGCTAACAGGTAATCGCTTGGGTCAACGGCACTGGTTAGCTGCCCAACCCCACTGAATGAATAATAGCTGATACCACCTACTTTGGTGCTACTAGGCTGTCCACAGTATGAGGTTGGCATCGCTGCTGGGAATTTTGCGTTAAAGGTGGCAGCCCCACTCGTGGATAAAGCAACCAGTGCCTTCCAGCCATCTTGCTGTTGTATTTGCTTGTAACTTATGCCCGAACCGATATCCGTAAAGCCACCAATTAAATTGAATACGCCTGATACTAATTGCGTGGTGACGTTTGATGGCTCTCCAGTAGTGTTGTTTGGTTCAAGCGTTTTTTTGACAAAATCTGCGGTTTTTGAGCCTTGCTCTGGACTTGAGACGGCCGTCACTGAGGCGACGTATTTTGGCGCAACGCCAGCGACATAGCGAATGTCGATACCGCCCTGACTGTGCCCAAATAAATTGACTTTGGGTTTGCCTGAGATGGCAGTGATGGTTTTGACTTGTTGCAGCAATTGCTCACCGCGGATTTCACTGTTGTTGACGGCTGACGTTTTGGTGGTATATACCTCTGAGCCACCTTTTATCAACTCACCAGGAATTCCATTAAAATAATCGATGACGCCAAATAGTGTCGTAAAACCACCAAGACCGTGAGCCATGACGACGGGATATTGCGTCTTGGTATAGCTGGATGTGAAATATTGGCTATCAACCAACTTGCAACCGTTGGCATTGGCACAATTATAGTACTGACCCGCTGCTTGGGCAGAATTGGTCTGTACGATTATCATAAAGATACCCGCACCAATCGTACCAAGTGTGGGTAAAAAAAGGCTTGGCATGTCTGCCGAAGGTAAGTAATCTTTGAGTCTCATAACAACATCCTTGTTATCGTTAAGGTGAGGCTGTTTTCAGTCCTTTTATTCTTGCATCCTGCAAAAAAGTACTGAAAACCTTTGCTAATCCATTTAGCAACCAAAATTACATTACGACTATATTTAGCAACATTCAATGAGTTTTTTTGAATTTAGGCCGTATTTTAGTGACTTTATAGTCATCTCCATAGAGTCAGGAATGCGGCGACTTGTCAGGCAAATAACAACTTAATTAACGAATAGATGGTCAATGCGCGCAAAACAGCACTAACCACATTTATGCTATAATGCACCATACCAATCTCATAACTATAAGTAAGACGATGATGACTAAAAAATCCCTTATTCAATCCGCTGATGCCATAGAAAAAATGCGTGTGGCTGGTAAACTTGCCAGTGATGTCCTTGTGATGCTTGATGAGCATGTCAAGGTTGGCGTTAGTACCGAAGCACTTAACCAAATCGCTCATGATTATATCGTTAATGTGCAAAAGGCCATTCCTGCGCCGCTCAATTATAATGGCTTTCCAAAATCGATTTGTACTTCTGTTAACCATGTGGTCTGTCATGGCATTCCTGCCGAAAACAAACTGCTCAAAGATGGCGATATCATCAATATCGATGTGACCGTCATCAAAGACGGTTATTATGGCGATACCTCAAAAATGTGGATCGTTGGCAACGGCTCTATCATGGCGCAGCGCATTTGCAAAGTGGCACAAGACGCCCTATATGCTGGCATGAGTGTCGTCAAAAATGGCGCGCGCTTAGGCGATGTTGGTGCTGCCATTCAAGAAGTGGTCGAGCCTGAACGCTTCAGTATCGTTCGCGAATTCTGCGGACATGGTATCAGCAATGAGTTTCACCATGAGCCCCAAGTCATGCACTATGGCAAAAAAGGCACGGGTTTTGAGCTAAAAACGGGTATGACCTTCACCATTGAGCCAATGATCAACCAAGGCACTTGGCAGACGAAAATCTTACCCGATGAATGGACAGCGATCACTAAAGATCGTAAGTTGTCTGCTCAATGGGAGCACACGATGGTTGTGACCGACAATGGCTGTGAGGTATTTACCACGCGACCTGAAGAAGATTTGAGCTTTTTGACCCAGTAATATAAAAAAGATCGCCTAGGCGGTCTTTTTTTTGGCGCATAATTAGGGCATATTGAGTAAGGTGTTGTTAAAGCTTATCTTTATACTTTTGCGCATATGATTTGTGTGGCATCTGTTTTACGATGCCTAATCGCTCTTTGTTTTTAATGACATGCTCTTAACGACTTAATTTTAACGATTTATTTTCAACCTCTTAATTGGATACCTCTCATGCTGAATTGTGATGTTGCTACTATTGATCTAACGCCCTTGCCTTTGCTATTGAATAATACAGCGGCCAACACATCACTATTGGCAGACACGCATGACACCGAACAGCTGCTTATTGATATTCCAAAATGGTTAAGCCAAATCAATGACGACATCAGCCGTGCTCTTGAGCGTGGTGTCAATATTCGTCAGTTGGTAGCGGCACGTGCTTGCGCGATTGATCGCCTGCTCACTGCCCTATTTACTTGGTTTGAGCTTGATAAGACGGATTTGGCACTGTTTGCCACAGGCGGCTACGGTCGCGGTGAGCTGTCGCTGTATTCAGATATCGATATTTTGCTGCTGTATCCAGATGAGATGAGTCCAGATACCAACCAAAAAATAGATCGCTTAGTGGCGCTACTGTGGGATATCGGGTTAGAGCCTGCTCTCTCTGTACGTAGTGTCAATGATGCTTTAGAAGCCGCGCTTGATCATACCATTGCTAGCGCTCAGCTAGAGGCTCGGTTATTGATTGGGAATGAGGCATTGCAACAGACGCCCATTCAGATTGTCAACAAACAGTGGTCGCCGCGTGACTTTTATGATGTCAAGGTTGCTGAGGCAAGAGAGCGTTATTTACAGCACAATGCCACAGAATACAACCTTGAGCCAAATATCAAAACAGCACCAGGCGGCTTACGCGACATCCATCTGGTCGGCTGGGTGACCAAACGCTATTTTCGCGTCAGTAAGCTTTATGACTTGGTGCAACAGAACTTTTTGACAGAAAAAGAGTTTGATGAGTTGAGCTTTGCAGAGGGTTATTTATGGCAAATACGTCATTATCTGCATGTCTTGACAGGTCGTAATGAAAATAAGCTACTGTTTGATTATCAGCGCGAGATTGCTCAGTTGATGGGTTATGAGACTCAACCAGATGATGAGCCAAACGCGGCGGTTGAACGTTTTATGCGAGATTATTACCGCTGCGCTATGAAAATATCGACATTGTCTGAGATGTTGACCAACCATTATTATGAGACAATCATAGAATCGCATCTACCAGATGCCGAGCGACCAAAAAAGCAGCCTATTAACGCGCACTTTAATCAAATTGGCGACCAGATCGCCATGTCACATCATAGGGTTTTTGCTCAGCATCCTGAAGCGATTTTGGAGATGTTTTTATTGATGGGTCAGCACGGTATCAAAAACGTGCGTACTCATACCTTACGTGCGCTTAAAATCGCTGCGCGCGGTATCGATCAGGTGTACCGCGACAACCCTGTACATCAGGCATTATTTTTGGCCAATCTAAAAGAGCAGAACTATCTATTTCATCGTTTGCGTACCATGAATCGCTGTGGGGTTTTGGGCAGTTATATTCCGGCTTTTGCTCAAGTGACAGGTCTGATGCAATATGATCTGTTTCATCGTTACACAGTCGATGCACATACGCTATTTTTGATTCGAATTTTACACCGCTTCACCGACCCGCGCTTTTATGAAGACTTTCCCTTGGTCAGCTCAATATTCCAACGAATCGAGCGCAAAGAAATTTTGGTATTGGCAGCGATGTTCCATGACATTGCCAAAGGTCGCGGTGGCAATCACAGTGAGCTGGGTGAAACGGAGTCTATTGAGTTTTGCCTGGCGCACGGTATGAGTTTGGCAGATGCCAACTTGGTCGGTTGGCTGACTCGTTATCATTTATTAATGTCGATGACTGCCCAGAAAAAAGACATCTCAGACCCTGAAGTGGTCACTATTTTTGCAAATTTGGTTGGCAATGTCACCCATCTCAATCATCTTTACGTGCTGACCGTTGCCGATATGAATGCGACCAACCCACAGTTATGGAATAGCTGGCGGGCAACCCTTATGAAGCAGCTCTATTCTCAGACTCGGCGCATTTTGCGGGCTGATATAGATGCGCCGACCAACCGTCAAGACATGATTAGTGCTACGCGTAAGCAAACCTTAGAGATGCTGGACAATGTCAAAAATCAGCATATGAATCGCGACGAAGTCTTGCGACTATGGGACGATTTGGGCGATGAGTACTTTTTGCGAGAGATTGCCGAAGATATTTTATGGCATACCGAAGCTATCTTGAACCACCCGCCTATCGGTCTTGCCTCTAACGCAGATAGCCCGCCTTTGGTCGTATTACGCGAGCATCGAGAGCTGGCACTTGATGCGGTGCAGGTCTTCGTTTATACGCAAGATCAGATGAATCTATTTGCCGTCACGATGGCCGTATTCGATCAGATGAATCTGGATGTATTGGATGCTCGTATCATTACCGCTACCCGCGACTTTGCCTTAGATTCGTATGTACTCCTTGATCCTAGCGGCACGCTGTTGGTTGATGAGGACAGTCAGCAGGAGCTAAAACAACGCCTGATCGATGCCTTTAAAGATCCTACTGTGCTTAAGCTGACGAACAAGCGCATGCCTCGTCAGCTCAAACACTTTGAAGTGACAACGGTAATTAATTTTGAGTTTAATGAAGCATCAGATCAACACATCATGAGCTTAGAGACGCTGGATCAGCCCGGGTTATTGGCACGAGTGGGACAGGTGTTTTTACAACAAAAAATCGAGGTACATGCCGCCCGTATTACTACATTGGGCGAGCGTGCAGAGGATATGTTTTATATCAGTGACCAAAATGATGAACCCTTATCTACTGATAGGCTCGATGCCTTAAAGTCAGCACTAATCGCAAGTCTAAGTACACAAAAAGACACTGTGACTTGATACAATAAATCGATACCTCTATGAATTGATATGTTGGTTTATAGAGGTATTTGATTGATAAAGGTATTGCTGAATAACCGGACTCGTCGATAAAGGAAGGATTAAACGGTCACAAACGTAACTTGAAGAAGGAAAACTGTCTTAAATCATGCTTTTGTATATCATTTCGCTGGCATGATCATCCAGCTCATCATCAGCAAGATCTGGCGGCAATATATTTGCATCTAACTGCTGCTGAGTCAGTAGTAGTCGCCCAGTATCAACTTCTTTTTGTAGTAAGCGATGCAGACTGGTCAGATGAAACTGCCCCTCAAAATAATCGTATAACTGCTTTAAAGAAATTGGCGCATTAGCATGTACATCTGGAAACAAACTGTCTTTTGCTAAGATAACCATTTCATTGAATGCTTCTTCACTCACCATTTCATCTTTGTCGATTTTACGCTGTAGTTTATTGGCCGTTCGCCCTTTAGCCATCAACATAAAAACGAAAATAACGGTTTGTAAGACAAACAAAGCAATGTATTGCCATAAAGGTAGCACTATATCGAGTAAATTACTTATTAACATTAGTATCATAGCAACGACCACATAACCAACCAATTGCCATAGTAACCACATCATCAAACTGTTTTCGCTGTACCAAACCATTTTTCTTTCTTTACGAGTCAGCAACTGCTGTCGAGCCTGCCACCAATACTGTTCTCGCTGTTTCAATAATTCATACAATCGAGTATGATGCTGATGACTACCTACATTATCATGATTGATATGTTCAGCGTCTATATCTTCAGTTTTTGAAACACTAGGCATATCAAATTATCCTTATAATATTTTATCATGAAGACTGATAGCGTTTTTTGTACTCATGACCGTTAGTCATTGATAATTTTTATTTAACGGTTTTGAATCCGACTACATTTTTGAGTGTTCGATGAGCGATAATTATTCGGCATCCAACAAACAGTCTTACCATGAAAAAAAGAAAAAATAAGAGAATTGCCACACTGCTAGAATGTAACTTTTCTTTATAACTTTATTATTAATTGTCTATTATAGTTATCCTAATTATGAATCACAACTTGACCCACCTACATCCTTATCCCTTCGCGAAGATGGCAAAACTGCTTGCAGATAGCGCGCCAGCCCTTACCTACAGTGAAATCAAGCTGGGAATTGGCGAACCCAAACACGAGCCACCTGCCTTTGTGCTGGACGTACTACGAGAAAACTTGGACAAAATAAGTCATTATCCAACCACTAACGGTCTGTTTGAGCTGCGTCAAACCATCGCTCACTGGCTCGAAAAGCGATTTTTCTTAACGCATGTGGATCCTGATACGCAAATATTGCCAGTGATGGGTACGCGTGAAGCAATCTTTAGTATTGTGCAAGCAGTGGTTGACCACACTGCAGATGACGCAGCCAATCCTGGACTACCCCCCTCTCATCAACCACCTACCATCGTAATGCCAAATCCTTTTTATCAAATTTATGAAGGTGCAGCGATACTTGCGCAAGCAACGCCCTACTTTGTGCCTTGCACACGTGATAATGACTTTAAAGGCAATTATCGCGCAGTGCCAAGAGACGTTTGGGCACGGACGCAGCTCTTGTTTGTCTGTAGTCCCAATAATCCGACCGGCTCAGTCATGACGATGGAAGATTGGGAATACCTGATTCGCTTGTCTGATCAGTATGGTTTTGTCATTGCAAGTGATGAGTGTTATAGCGAGTTGTATTTTGATAAAGCGCCGATTGGTTTGTTGCAAGCATGCGCGGCCCTTGGCCGTCATGATTTTAAAAACTGTGTTGTGTTCCACTCTTTATCTAAACGCTCAAACTTGCCTGGTCTACGCTCAGGGTTTGTGGCAGGTGATGCCAAAATTTTGCAGGCGTATTTACAATATCGCACCTATCAAGGCTGCGCGATGCCGATACCGCATCAGCTCGCCTCTATCGCAGCTTGGCAAGACGAGAAGCATGTGGCTCATAACCGCCAGTTGTATCAAGAAAAATTTGCACTGTGGATGTCTGAGCTTGGTGAGCTGCTAGAACTGCGTATGCCTGAGGCAGGGTTTTATTTTTGGATAAAAGCGCCTGAGCAATTCGAAGGGGATGACAAGGTATTTGTAAAAGCGTTATATGAGCAAGCCAACATCCATGCCTTAGCAGGCAGATACTTATCTCGCGAAATCAATGGTCACAATCCAGGAAAAGGTTATGTACGGATTGCTTTGGTCGCTAGTGTCGATGAGAGTCGTGAAGCGATTGGTCGCATTCGTCAGCTGCTTGGCGCATAATCGAGAATAATAGATATCCTAATAATGCTATCGTAAATACTCTCACCGATATGCCATCAAGGATGATGCCATGCCCCATCTTGATTTTACTCAGCCACCATTTGACGTCTTAAGTTTGGCTGAACGACAAAGCATTAGAAAGCACACCCAAATTCGCTACCTTGCCAAAGGCGAAAGCCTACCTGTCGAAGAATTAACGTATCTGTATGTGGTCATCAAAGGACAAATAGAGCAATTACTTGATGGTGAGTTTGTCGCCTCCTACTTGGGCAGTAACCATGCTGATGATTACAATAACAACGATTGGTTCGACAGTCGGCGCTTGCCTGAATCTGTCGTAACGCCCCGCGTGCAAGATGGCAAAGCAAGTAATGCTACGATTGAAGCGGCACAAACCTATCAGTATCGAGCCTCTGAGGATACCTTGCTGCTGCAAGTCACTGGCGAAGCAATCGATAAAATTAGCGCCCAAAATCATTTGGTACGTCAGTTATTATCAGACAAGCTGCCTGAACGCTTAAAAGCCTTACAGCAGCGACGCCAGAATAAGACTTTTGCCCTCTCTCACAATAACAACCAACAAGAAGTACAGCAGATCATGTTGCAACCTGTGACGGATGTGACTCTGTTACCCGTCCACATCGTCGAGGCTCGTAGCAGCTTATTCGAGGCCGCCCGCATCATGACAACAGCAGGACTCAAACACGTATTGGTGCGACCCATCAATCATTCAAATCATGACGTCTCTTTGTCACACGGTCCCAATCATTTATTGGGCATTTTAACGGACACGGATATTTGCCGCGCGGTGAGTGAGCAGCAAGATCCTAATACAACGCCATGCCAGCGTTATGCCAATTTTAACTTGCGCACCATCAACGCAGGCGATGAGATTGGCGATGCCCTACTGACCATGACACGCTACCGTATCCATAGACTGCCGGTCCTTGATACCAACCGTGAGGTGATAGGCATACTCGGACAAAGCGATATGCTCGCTCATATCAGCCACCATTCACAACTGATTAGTATTCAAATTGAACAAGCAGAAGACTTATCAAGCTTACATACCGCTGTTGAGCTGATCGGTCGCTATATTCGTGCTCAGCATCAAAACGGCGTCAAAATCGGCAATATCAGCCGCATGGTACAGACGCTAAACGCGCAAGTATTTACCAAACTTTGGCAATTAATCGTGCCTGATGATGTCGTCGCAAATACCTGTCTTATTGTCATGGGTTCAGAAGGTCGCGGTGAGCAAATCATGCGTACCGATCAAGACAACGCGCTTATCATACGCGATGGCTACATGCATCCTGATTTGGCTCAGTTTGCCGCTACCTTTAATACACATTTGGCCAGTCTCGGCTATCCACTATGTGATGGCAATATCATGATGACCAATCCGATGTGGCGACAACCGCTTAAGTCGTTTAACACACAGATTGGCTCATGGTTGAAAAATACCGATCCCATGCATGGCATCTATCTGTCCGCCATACTCGATGGTGAATACGTCTGCGGTGACGAATCCCTCCTCACTCAGGTACGGCAACATTTACAAGTTGCGCATCGCCAGTCAGACCCTATGTTTGTACGTCAGTTCGCCCGCGCCGCCTTACAGTTTGGTGATGTCAATCAATGGTGGCAAAAATTTGTACCATTACTAGCAGGCAAATCAGCCTCATCAGACATCGATCTAAAAAAAGCTGGCATCTTTCCATTGGTTCATGGCATACGTACGCTCGCCTTAGAAAACGATATCTTAGACGTTCCAAGTACCAAAAACCGCCTCAAAGCGCTGGTGCAAGTACAAGCTTTGAATCAAGAACGCGCCGACACTTTGTTAGAAGCGTTAGAGTTTTTTATGGCGCAGCGCTTATCTGTTGCGCTCTCAACCGATGATAGACAGGCGCGTCAAGTGAACCCAATGACGCTAACCGCGCTTGAGCGTGACTTACTAAAAGAGTGTTTGGCTGTGGTCAAAAGCTTCAAAAACCAACTACGTCAGCACTATCAATTAGAGATATCATGACTGCAGAAGTATCATAAAGGGGTGCGTGACGGATATGAATTGGCTAAAGCAGTTATCTGGCACTTGGCAAAAAAACCAGCTACAACGTCCAGAGTTGGTATCTATGTTTGCCAAACCTCATGCCAAACAGTGGGTCGCCATTGACTGTGAAATGACGGGGCTGAACCCAAAAAAGCATCACTTGTTATCTATCGCCGCCATTCATATCAATGACAATACGATTGATACTGGCAACGGTATGCACCTGGTATGTAGACCGCCTGTGATGCCAGACCGAGATACGATTGTGATTCATGGCTTGCGCACTGCTGATGTTGAGCATGGGATGAGCTATGATGAGATGCTGGCGCTTTTACTACCCTTTATAGACAATCGACCGATTGTTGGATTCTGTACGCAGTTAGACATCGGGTTTTTAAACCCTGTGGTCAAACGCTATATGGGTACGACATTACCGAATCAAATCATTGATGTGCGTCAGTTATACAGTCGGCGTATGGGCGACCGTACACAAGGCATTCCCCATCAGTCACAGCGTCTAACCAATATTTTGGCGCATTATGGAATTCCTGAAATGGGCACACATGATGCTTATAACGATGCCATCATGACAGCGATGGCGTTTTTGCACCTACGCTCACAGTCATAATATACCCTAAAAGAGACACTCAAACCCTGCCCTACATCTACGCGAAAACGATAACTCATGTTACCATAGGCTGTTTTTTCACCTAACGATAGATGCTCATGTTACCTACTTTTAAGCGCTGCTGCACCCCTCATCATAATGCCAATACTGATACCAACCTCGATTATAATACTGATAACAAACCAAAGTTTTTTAACAAACGTTTGAGTCCGTTTTTGCAAGCAGGCAAACGCTTGTCTTTACTTGCGCTTTTAGCCACTGCAACGCCAGTATTTGCACAAGCGGCGCTGCCTGAGGCCATACAAGCGGCTTTGGCACGTGCAGATTTGTCCGCTTCTGATATGAGCATTGTCATCACGCCAGTCGGTGATAAAAACGCCAGTCATCTGCCGTCTCCCATTCAGGTCGTCGATAGTGTAAGCGCGACAAGCACAATAGACCCTATTACTGATTCTAAAGCAGATAGTCCAAAAAGTACTCAAAACCCTATTAAAGAGGGTAAAAAGAATCTTCAAAACTCGACTGAGTATCACAGTGCTCTGACGACTATTGAGAAACGCACAATTAAGAAGTATGAACAAAAAATACATGCTTATACCGATGACCCCTACATTTATCAAAGCCTAGAGAGTATTCCTACCCCATTATCCGATAGCTATTCCTCTCATAGTCATCTCTTAAACAGCAATCAAACCACTCCCAATGATGACAGTCATGATTCAAAAAATAATCGGGATAAAATAGCGACATCGTCTATCAACATCTCGTTTTCTCCTTTATTGAGTTATCAACCTGATATCGCCCGTACCCCTGCCAGCACCATGAAGCTTGTGCCTAGCTTTATCGCTTTGGATACGCTTGGTGCTGATTTTGTTTGGCACACGCGTGTTTATCATACGGGTGTGATTGTCAACGATCGGTTATACGGCGACTTGATCATTCAAGGGAGTGGCGATCCAAAAATGACTCATGAGCGTTTGCAACAGTTATTGTATCAAGTACAGGCAGCAGGCATTCGCCATATCGATGGTGACATGATTGTCGATAGTGCCATTTTTCATAATGTGACCAAAGATCCAGCCGCCTTTGATAACGACCCACTGCGACCTTATAATGCCAGTCCTGATGGTTTTTTGGTCAACTTTAGCACCATCGGTATCAAGAGCTATCCGGTAGACAATGGCAAAGCGGCTTTGGTGTATACACCGCAATTAGCAAACTATCAAATGCCAAGCACCATAGACACACGCTCAGCAGCCTGTGGTCAAGCGCGCTACAGCCTTGCACCGCAGTGGCAACCCAATCGATTGGCGCTCAATGCGGCTTTGCCAAACAGCTGCCAAGAACACGCCTTTTATATTGCTTATCCCGATGCCAAAGAGTTTGCGGCACGTGTCATTGCGGCAAAATGGCAGGCACTGGGCAATACGCTGAGTGGCGATGTCATCTCACAAGAAACGCCTTATGATGCAAGCAAAAAATCAACACCCGCAAAGGGACTAGCCGCGTGGCCGATATCGCCGCTACCTATTGTAAGCTACGCGTCACTAAATCTGGCCCAGCAAATTTATGACATCAACCATTTTTCAAATAATGTCATGGCTGAACAAGTGGCACTATCGATAGGCGCCTATCATCATGACAATAATGCTAAAGTAGCTACAAATAAAACGGATATTCGTAAAAATGTGAATGAGCAAGGGACAATCAGTAGTTCTCTTGACGACAAAAGCGATCGTTTGAAAAACAAAACTGTGAAAAATAGCAGCTTACATAACACCAGTTTATATCAATTTGGCAATCCAACGACGGACTATTCGACCGCGTTACAGACGATCAATCAATGGTGGCAGAGCAATCTAGACACACCCCCACCGTATTTAACCAACGGTTCAGGACTCTGCCGCGAGTGTACGATTACTGCCGCTAATTTAAGCGAGTTACTGGCGTATGCATATAATCGTCCAAACTTCGATAGTTACGTTAACTCTTTAGGCGTGGCTGGTGTGAGTGGCACCATCGTGGCGCATAGTGATAGATTGCCTGATTCGAAAGCTATTGGACGCGCATGGATAAAAACAGGCACATTGAACAACGTGACGTCGATGGCAGGATACGTCAAAGGCCTATCAGGACAGGATTATGTCATTGTAGGACTGATCAACAGTGAGCAAGCACTAAATGCCTATAATGCTCGAACGGTATTGGATGTGGTACTTGACTGGACGGCGCAGCATTAATCTAAACAGCAAAGGCGCAAATCTTAGAAAGCATGCGCAAAGGTGTGAGACCGTCTCTAAAGTGGTCTTTGCGCATTTTTATTTTATCATTAGTGCCTCGCTATTTTATTGACTCACTATATTACTTATATTTTCTTGTTTTTACCTTGATAAAGGTCAGCTTATGTCACGCAAGACTACCACGCTCAACAAATCTACCTCGCATTCAGGTCACAATGGATCGCTCAACACTCATCAATTGGCACGACCTAAACTGGCTCGATATATTGGGTTTTTCGCGATTGGTTATGTGCTTGCCAGCGCAGTATTTATGATGATCCAAACCAAAGTGGCGCTGAACTCAACATTGGTCACAGTAATCTCTATCATTGTTGGCGCTTATATTGCGGTGCATAAGTTTACCAAACAGCAGCAACGCGCTTTGAATAGAGGTGAGAGTAATCGCTTAGTATTTGGCGGAATAGCAGTTGTTTGGGTACTGACGGTGATTTACTTCTTGGGGATTTGGTTTTGGTTGTTTGACGCAGTGAGCCGCGAAGTATTGTTTGAGATGACCACACAACAGCCCCTACCGCTGCTGTCCTCACTGATGCTGATATTGGTAATGACATTGGTCAGCGCTCGCATCAGTATTTGGGTAATGAATCGTTTGCTTGATCCCAAACGTAAGACCATATGAGTTTAATAACGCGCGACTTGAACCTTATAAAACCACAATGACTGACTACAAATTTTTTCCTTTTGAGGCTTAGAATTCGTTAGGCTAACAGTATCAATTGGTGAGCTTCATCAGTTACTTTCTTTTATGAATCGATGCTTAGCGGCACACGGTTTTATTCTTACCATAGGAGTGCGCTTAATGGACATGCTTTTTTTTGACAATATAGACAAACTTGGGCGCATCGTACTGACGACCACCATGATTTACGTCTTAATCGTGCTAGTGACGAAAGTTTCAGGAAAACGTTCTACCTCTCAGCTCAATAATTTTGATTGGGTTGTGACCGTCATGATTGGCTCATTAGGTGCCAGTACCATTTTGCTCAAAAACATTCCTTTTATTGAAGGGGCCTCTTCTATTTTGGTGCTCTATCTATTGCAGTTTTTGGTCACCAAATATGCCTCTATCTCACCGCAATTTAGCAGTTTTATTTTGTCCGAGCCGCGTATTGTTTTTTATCAAGGGCAGTTTTTACCAGATGCTATGCGTGATGAACGATTGACCCGGCAGGAGATAGAATGTGCAATGCGCTCTGATGGAATAAATAGCTTCGATGAAGTTGAAGCCATTGTATTTGAATCGGATGCAAAGCTTACCATTATTCCAAAGCCAAGCCCGAGTGACCCTCACCACCAAAAGACAGAACAGACTGTTTCAGAAACGATTTCACCTTTGATGTGATAATAGATCAAAAAAGAAAATGTATTGGCCGCAACCAATTGTAAAAAACCTTGTGATATTTATTTAATTATTGACGTGGTATGGACTATGAAAGTAAGAATTTTGAGCGTCGGCAACAAAATGCCTAACTGGGTGCAAACAGGTTTTGATGAATACCATAAACGTATTCAACCCATGCTCAGTACAGACATCATCGAAATCGCGGCCGCCAAGCGAGCAAAAAACCCCTCAGATGCCAATTTAGCACAGTATCGTGAACAAGAGGGTCAAGCCATTTTGGCAGCTCATAATGCCACTGGGCGCGAACAATTATGGGTATTGGACGTCAAAGGTAAAATGCTTTCGACAGAAGGCTTGGCCGATAAACTATCAGATGCGATGCAACAAGGGGATGATATTGCTTTGGTCATTGGCGGTGCAGATGGTGTCTCGCCTGAAGTACTGGCAAAAGCTGACGTAAAATGGTCGTTGTCCGCGCTGACATTGCCACATCCTCTCGTACGAGTTGTCTTGATGGAGCAGTTGTATCGAGCGATGAGTATCAATAACAACCATCCCTATCATCGTGGTAATTAAGCAAAGTACAGTTCGCGATAAATTATCTGAAAATAACCATGAAAAAACAGATTGAAAAACTGGCATGCGCCCTAATAACTGGAACATGAAATATCCAAAACGCGCAATACCTAAAGCCTCTCATTCCACTTCACAACGTGGCGATCATCATGGGCACACGTTGCAGCCCATCACGTCTGCCGATGCTTGGGAAGACACGTCTGCTATAGTCTCTAAGGCAGCCAACTTGGCTAAACTGCCAGCCTTGTTTATCTCGCATGGCGCACCCACGCTTGCGATTGAACAATCTGCCACAACCAGTGCATTGGCACGTATCGGGCAAAACTTACCCAAGCCACGTGCCATCGTTATTATGTCCGCACATTGGCAGTCAGCCAAGCTTGAGATCAGTAGCAACCCTCAACCGAAAACGTGGCATGATTTTTCAGGCTTTGCGCCTGAGCTATATGAGCTACAGTATCCTGCTGCTGGTCAGCCAGCGCTTGCTGAATCGCTCGCGCATCAGCTTACTGCGCGCGGTATTAGGTGCAGCATCAATCCGATGCGTGCTTGTGACCATGGTGTTTGGGCCCCGCTTATCCATATGTATCCACAAGCAGACATACCAATCGTACAGATATCTTTACCACAGCACTACGACAGTGTTGCTTGCTATCAGCTGGGCGCACAGCTTGAACGTCTGCGCGAAGAGCAGATACTTATTATCGGTTCAGGGAGCATCACGCACAACTTGCAAGCCCTGCGTTGGCAAGCGGACAGTATTGATAAGGCGGCAAAAGACTTTAAAGATTGGCTATTACAGCACATTAAGACAGACATTCCTACTGCGCTAGATTGGCAACAGTACCCCAATTATAAGCATGTTCACCCAAGTGATGAGCATTTGCTACCACTGTTCTTTGCTTTAGGTGCGGGTCAACGTGTCTCTGTCGTGCATCAAAGTATGGCACATCATAGTTTGGGGATGGATATTTATCGCTTCGATTAATTAATAGCTATTTAATCAAAGCGTACAAATCTACTTCTTAAAGGCAGGTTTGGTAAATAAACCAGCACGTTCCATCTCACCTGCCAGACTCAATAGTGTCGCTTCATCATTCATACGTCCAATGAGCTGCATACCAATTGGCAAACCTTTTTTACTCATACCGACGGGCACTGACATGGCTGGCAATCCTGTGACGTTACCCAGCAAGGTAAAGCCCATTTTGCCTAGTACAGGAGCACTTAGTTTTTCAATCATGCCTGATTTGAAGGCATGTTTCCCCATATTGAAACCTTTATTCAGTATTTCAGCACTACGCATCATCATCTCATTCATACGACTTGGTGGCAGCACGCCATGTTTGACAGCAGGCGTGGGTACTGTCGGGGATAAAATCATGTCATAAGTGTCCAATAACAGGCCTGTTTGATACTGACTGTGGTGCCAACCGTGCTTGGCATGAACCAAATCAGCTGCTGATAACGAACGTCCTAGCAGCGCCATATTATAGGTTTGTGGCTCTAGGTTTTTGATATGGGCAGCGCCAAACTCCCGCTCGATATTGTCAATCGTAAAGGCAGTATGCGCACAGACCACAACGATAAAATCATGCCAAAACTGCTCTATATTAATATTTGGCTCACAAGGTATCACTTGATGCCCCATAGACTCTAGTTGCTTGGCCGTTTGCTCAAGTACAGCGAGCACCTCTTTGTCCACCACGGTATTGGCAATCAATGGCTGCTGCTGCAAAGCGATTTTTAATGGCCTTGGCGCACGCATTGCTGCCTGTAAAAACGTCCCATCTGGCGGCGCAATCACGTAAGGTGCACCGATTTCTGCGCCATTCGTAGCATCGAGCATCGCGGCGCTGTCACGTACCGAACGTGTAATCACGTGATCAGCAACTGCGCCTTCCCAACCTTCACCATATCTCGGTCCCATTGGATTACGCCCACGACTGGGTTTGAGTCCAAACACACCGCACCAAGCAGCTGGAAAACGTATCGAACCACCACCGTCACCAGCGCCCGCCATCGGTACAATACCGCTTGCGACTGCTGCTGCACTGCCGCCCGATGATCCACCAGTGCTATAGCCTTTCTTAAAAGGGTTATGAGTAGCACCATGCGCTTTTGGCTCAGTCGTGATAATCAAACCAAACTCAGGCGTATTGGTCTTACCAAAGGTATTAACGCCCGTGGCTTTCATCCGTTTGACGATTTCGCTGTCGTTTTCTGAGAGGATATTGACGCTGCGACTGCCCATCGTAATCGGTTCATCAGCGAAGCTAAATGACAAATCTTTTAACAGATAAGGCACGCCAGTAAATACGCCTTTCGGCAATCCTGCTTGCGCGGCATTGTAAGCGCGCTCATCAAAACGGTGAACAATGGCATTCAGCTTAGGATTGAGCTTATTGGCCTGATAAACGGCCGCGTCCAGCAACTCTTTTGCACTGACCTCACCTGAGTTAACCAATGCCGCTAAGGCTAATCCATCATACTGAGTGTATTCTTTGAACATAACTGACCGTCCTTGGAGAGTAATTAAAATGAGATTGACAGATTGACTAAAGTTGTTGCCTATTTATCTTATAACCACTGTCAGTTTAGTATAAAAAATGGCACCTTATAGTCGATAAACAAACTGATTGGTCATTTGGAGATTGGATTGAGCTCATAGTTTTGTAAATAAACCCAGTTTTGATAAATCAAAGCATGACTGATCATAGACATTGGTTTTAGATCCTCAATTTGTGAAAATATGATTAAGCGTATTTCATAAAAAGACGAGCCACTTTTGTGACTCGTCTTTTTGCTATAGTGAGTTTTAGTATAAAATTGATACCAGTTCCGCGTTGCAATATAAAGGTTCTGTTTTATTTGGAATCGACTGTATCTACTGCAACCTAAACGCTACATCAGCAGTTCACGCTTGCCGCTTTTACCCATTGAGCTGACCAATCCGGCTTCCTCCATAGAGTCCACAATACGCGCTGCACGGTTATAGCCAATGCTAAATTTACGCTGGATACTAGATGCAGAGACTTTACGCGTTTCCATAATAAAGGCCACCGCATCGTTATACAGTCCATCATCTTCGCCAGAAGCATTGTTTGCGCTACCACCACCGTTACCACCTGGGCTAGATAATTCAAAGTTACCTGCCATGTTGTCAATATAGTCCGGTGCGCCGCGCTCACGCCACGCATCACAGACACGGTTGACCTCTTCGTCACTGACATAAGCGCCATGCACACGGTCGGGCTCAATCTGCCCAGGCCCTAAGAACAGCATATCGCCATTGCCTAGCATATCCTCAGCGCCACCACTGTCCAAAATCGTCCGTGAGTCGACCTTTGAGTTGACACGTAGGGCAGCACGTACGGGAATATTGGCTTTGATCAAACCAGTGATCACATCTACCGATGGGCGCTGAGTGGCAAGCATCAAATGAATACCCGCTGCTCGGGATTTCTGCGCTAAGCGTGTAATCAATTCTTCTGCCTGCTTACCGACCTGCATAATCATGTCAGCAAACTCATCCGCGACAATGACAATCATGGGCAAGGTTTTTAGCTTTGGTGCTTGGCTGATGCTGACACTGTCATTGGGCCGCCACAAAGGATCAAGCATAGGATTGCCCGCTTTTTCCGCTGCGATGACTTTTTTATTAAACTCATTGAGCTTACGAACCTTGAGCAAACTCATCAACTGGTAACGGCGCTCCATCTCCGCCACGCACCATGAGAGACTACTGGCCGCCTCGGTCATATCAGTGACGACTGGTGTCAGTAGATGCGGGATATCATTGTAGTTAGCAAGCTCTAACTGCTTTGGATCAATCAAGATAAGACGCAGCTCATTGGGCGTGTATTTGAGTAGCATCGACAACAACATGGAGTTGACCAATACCGATTTACCCGAACCAGTCGTACCTGCAACCAACATGTGCGGTGCCCGTGCAAGATCGGTAATAATTGGATTGCCACCAATGTCTTTACCCATCGCCATACTGATTTGCGCTTTGGGGTCTTTGAACTTCTCGGTATTGAGTAGCTCAATCAAACGCACCATTTCACGCTGTTTGTTAGGTACTTCGATACCAATATAAGGCTTGCCAGGAATCACCTCAACCACACGCAAAGACGCCATCGATAATGAACGCGCCAAGTCACGTGAAATACCCGTAACCTTGCTGGCTTTAATACCGGGGGCCAGCTCAACTTCAAAGCGCGTCACGACAGGACCGGGGATAGCATTAACCACCGACGCTTTTACATTAAATTCTTGTAACTTGATCTCTAACAGCTCAGAGAGCTGCTCAAGCTCAGCTATGGTATAGCTAGGCTTACGATCTGGATCTGGCTTATCAAGAATAGACATCTCTGGAATAGGCGTAAGGCTGCTGCGATATTGTGCCGTCTGCATCGAGCGTGACTTTCGACTAAAGGCATCATCATCGCTAATATGCGGCATGATTGATGTATCAGTGTCTTCATCTTCTGGCATCATATCAGTGATATGGTTGCTGCTATCCCCTTCTGGTACGGCAAAACTCATCGTCGGTTTGACTGGCTGCGTGTTTTTCGCAGCATTAGCAACATCAATCGTGTCTACTGTTGGCGCTGCTGTTGGATTGGTAGGCGGTGTATTGGTTGGTGTCATATCTATCGCTTCTGACACGGCGGCTACGCTGTCTAATACTGGCGAAGCAACTGCTAATGCCGCCACCTCGGTTGACGTATCACTGTTTGATAACTCAGCCTGACTGCTAGACAGAGGCTCATTGGGCTGAACGGTTTCCGTTTGCATAGCAGGTTCTAAAACATCAGCATGCTCTGCTAGCCATGCATCTGCTAAGGTATCCACGGCTATTGTAGTATCTTCTGATGTTGATAATACAGCGTCAGTACTGGCTGTTTCGTTATAAAGTTGCTCCTCGACAGAAGGCTGAATGATCTTTGTTTTAGGTCTCGCAGTGGTTGGTTCTACAGACGGCTCTGCCTCTATTGTAGAAGTAGATGCTGGCGTAGATTCCGCTATCACTTCTAAATCTGTTGGCTCGTTTTTAACGAATTCATTTTTTAACGATTCACTTTTTATAGGCTCAGGGCTCATATCATCAGAAATCAGAGCAGCAGTATCAGAATGACTCATGCTATTGGCACTGTAGGCCATCTGCTCACTCGCCAACAAATCATCGACCGTATTGGCATCATTCCATGCAAAGCTTGGTTCAACTTTACGGACAGGCGCTATGACAGGATTTGATGATGAATGTGTTTGATTATCTATACTCTCAGTCGTACCATTTTTTAGTGGTTCAGTCTCTAAAGGATCAGGTTTTTCATGACCAGATAAGGCAGTCTGGGTTGCTGTTGTGGCTTGTGTCGCTGCGGCCATAGAGGCTCTGACACTATCAGAAAGCCCAGACTTCACCAAAAAGTCTGATAAGACGTTGCTAAATCGACCGCTTTTATCGGTCGCCTGCTCAGAAGATTGCAAGGCCAAGGGCAACTGCTCATAAGCTGGCGCTTCTTGATCTGGATTCGCCCCTGTGGTGACTTTGCCCTTCGTGTTTAATACTTCTCTGTTTTGAGTGACTGCTACGGTCTCTTGTGTGCTTTCTTTTTTTACGCCTGAACCAAACCAAGACAGGGCGGTGATTTTCTGATAAATCGTCAGCCAATGAATGTTAAAGGCAAAGGTCGCGGTGAGGACGACAAACACCATCAAGAAAACCACACTCCCCCACTGCGTTAAGAGCTGTGCTAAGCGTACCTGCAACTCAAGACCAATAATTCCACCCGCCACTCCTTCAAGTGCTGTCGCGGTAGGATTGGTGAATTGTTGCACTAAGGCCACGAGTTGAGCAAATAAGGCACTGGCACTTAATAATAAGAAGACATAAGCGACCAAACGCATCAGCCAAAACGTAGGCTTGTTGTCCCACCAAATAAGGATAGACTCATAAATCAAAAATGCCAGCAGCCACCATGCACCAAAACCAAAGAAGCTGTAGAGCAAGTCGGACAACCACGCACCTGTCTCACCGCCCATATTATTAATTGTGGTCATATCACTACTGATGTGTGACCAACTCGGATCGTTACCCGTATACGTCATCAAAATGACGAACAGATAAACGGCCAGTATTAACCCAAGGAGGGTAAATATTCCTTTTTTCAAATACTCAATAAGCGGTGCTGATATCACGTAAGATCTGCCTTGTTATTAATACTAAATGGTCGCCGCATGACTAAGCCTAATCATGCTGACATAAAGTGCTGACATAAATATACCTAGCAACAGGGTTAAGAGCCATTATTGATCCCGACAATGGTGAATAACGATGGTCTTTTTACTCTAACTGTACTTGGCATAACTTCTTATAATAACAAATAGATAGGTATGGTGGCGACAGTCTTCTAAAGAAAGCAGGCAAGAAAGTCAGTCAATCTGCGATTTATGCATAAAACCGTACAATTAGTACAAACAGCTGATAGGATAACGCTAACAATTTTGCGTAAACTCTATAAAATAACCATTATTTATTAAGGCCAAACGTCAAGGCAAACATGCTTTGATTATAGTGATGCCTGTGTTTGTTTTAGCAAACTTGCACTTTTGGGTCTATGCCCTTATGTTATTATCACATTGCAATTAAACAAACCAAAACAGTCTCATTTTTTGAAATTTTTTATAACATTTATCATTCTTATTTTAATTCGTATATTTAGCAAGGAACAAACTCATGGCAACTGACAATACAGCCCCACGTCACGAAAAGCTTATTATTCTAGGGTCAGGCCCTGCTGGTTACGCCGCTGCAGTGTATGCAGCACGTGCCAACCTCAAACCTGTGATGGTCACAGGCTTAGAAGTGGGTGGACAATTAACCACCACTACAGAAGTCGATAACTGGCCAGGTGATGCTCATGATTTAACGGGCCCTGCATTAATGGAGCGCATGAAAGCTCATGCCGAGCGTTTTGGTACTGAGTTGGTCTATGATCATGTTAATGAAGTCGACCTAAATGTACGTCCTTTTGAATTGGTCGGTAATAATGGCACTTACACTTGTGATGCTTTGATTATCTCAACAGGCGCGTCTGCTCAATACTTGGGCATAGAGTCAGAAACCAAGTTTAGAGGTTTGGGTGTATCAGCTTGTGCCACTTGCGATGGTTTTTTCTATAAAGATCAAAAAGTCGCTGTGATTGGCGGTGGTAACACTGCTGTAGAAGAGGCTTTATACCTGTCTAATATCGCGTCTGAAGTGACGCTCGTGCATCGCCGTGATAGCTTACGTTCTGAAAAAATTCTACAAGACAAATTATTTGAAAAAGCCAAAAATGGCAATATCAAAATCGAGTGGAATCATCAAGTCAAAGAAGTCGTTGGTGATGATATGGGCGTGAATGGTGTCATCATTGAGTCTATGATTGATGGCAGCACCAAACAGCTAAATACCATGGGTATGTTTGTGGCGATTGGTCATAAGCCTAATACAGATTTGTTTAAAGATCAGCTCGATATGAAAGACGGCTATCTTGTAGTCAAAAGTGGCCTAAATGGTAACGCCACGCAAACCAGTATTGAAGGCGTGTTTGCTGCTGGCGATGTTGCAGACCATGTGTATCGTCAAGCCATTACTTCTGCAGGCACAGGCTGTATGGCAGCGCTGGATGCTGAGAAGTACCTGGACGCTATTGGTGAAACGATGGCAACTGACCACACCTATGCATCGACATTGACCGCTGATCAAGAATCCTAAATGGGCAATATCACTCTACCAAACGATCAAAACATCACGCCTGAGACCTTAAAAAGTCTTGGGCGTTATGACTTCCCTGATCCTACCTCTATCGATCCTGAAGGGGTTGGTCTTGTTGCTGTGGGCGGCGATTTGGCATCTGACACGCTGATTTCTGCTTACGCGCAGGGACTGTTTCCTTGGTTTAATGAAGACGAGCCCATCGCTTGGTGGTGTCCTGAACCAAGATGTGTGGTGGTGCCCTCCGACTACCAACCAAGCAAGTCTTTACGCAAACAAGCAAGACGCGAACGTTGGCAGTTGACCTTGAATCAGGCATTTGATGATGTCATCCGTGCCTGTAGCTTACCGCGTAGTGATGGGCTTCCTGAAGGTGAGCACACTTGGATCCATGAAGAGATGATTGAAGCCTATACCAATCTTCATGCGCAAGGCTTTGCCCATAGCATTGAGGTATGGAATGATCAAGGACAGCTTATAGGTGGACTTTATGGCTTAAAGCTTGGCGGCATATATTTTGGCGAGTCCATGTTCCATTGTGCATCCAACGCCTCCAAGCTGGCTTTTTGGGGATTAATGCGGCTATGCGAACAAAGTCAGGTCGCTCTTGTTGACTGTCAGTTACCGAATGATCATCTGATGAGTTTGGGTGCCACTACCGTACCTCGAGCTGAGTTTCTTACTCAGTTAGATACTTTAATAAGGGCCGGCTCGGTCAAATGGCAAAAAGACGCTTATATACCACTAGCCGTCTCATTACTTGATACACCAACCCCTTGGCAGCGTAAATTGAGTTAATTGTTCCTACTGTCTTATTCCCACTCATAGCTTCCAACGAGAGTATTATGTCCCCTGACAATTCCTTTTTATTGATTGGTGCTCTAGCAACAAAAGCCAATACAACTAAAGATACTGTGCGCCACTATGATCAACTAGGCTTACTAAAATCTCGCAAACGTCAAGCAGGCTCACGTCTATATACTGAGTTCCATCCAGAATGCGTGGAACGTATTGAACTGATCAAAAGCGCACAGGCTATTGGTTTTACCCTGACTGAAATCAAAGACAGTCTTAATGATTATTACGACGGTCAGCTCGATATCGATCTGCAGCTGATGCTTACTCAGCAAAAATTGGCACAAGTACGAAAGCAACAGGCCAACATCAGTGTGATGGTAGAATTGCTCAGCGAGCGTGTCGAGGTACTAGAGTATATGAAAGCAGATCATGGCTCCAAAATTGACGTTGAAACGTGCAAAAAAAAATACATGAACAATGATCAAAATCATACTGATTCATTGACCAACTCTTCTTCTAATTTTGAGTAACGCATTGGCATTTATCTACTCGCTACTTCTACGTATACGTATCCACTCGTTGCAAGATCAACGCATCGATAGCCGCTTTATCTTTTAGTTGATAGTAGCCTTTACGCCTATGAATCACTACAAACTGTTGCTGCTCATACAAAGCGATCGCTGGAATATTATCCGCCCGTACTTCGAGCAAAAGGTTTTCTA
Organism: Psychrobacter sp. 1176_08; assembly: GCF_052850615.1. Taxonomy (NCBI): domain Bacteria; kingdom Pseudomonadati; phylum Pseudomonadota; class Gammaproteobacteria; order Moraxellales; family Moraxellaceae; genus Psychrobacter; species Psychrobacter sp. 1176_08. Next base: position 662 of record NZ_VXCU01000008.1, on the reverse strand, counting down.
CTTGGCGTTGCATCAATTCACGATTTAACTTGTCAAACAGTTGTGACGCAATGCCTTGACGTTGATAATTGGGATGCGTGCCAATACGCAAAATCTCAGCTTGCTCAAAAACAACTTGATATAGGCAATAGCTGATGACTGTTTTATCGAGGGCAGTACTTGACTGTTTATCATAAACGATCAGCATATCGATACTGTCCTGCTCAAGCAAAGTAATCAGTGTCTGATACGTCCATGCATCATGCGGCTGAACCACCGCTTCTATATCAGCTACTGCTTGAATGGTCTGCTGATAGTCGACTGCATGTACTGATACATTCTCTATGACAACCACAGTTTCTCCTTTTATTTTGATAATGTTTAGTCTACTACAGACTCTATGTAAAATAGGCATTGTTCATGTAGACAGATATTATTTCTATAGTCAATCCACTATAAAATATATACAGTGCTGCCAACGTCATATTTTCTTGCTTGCGGTGCCTTCGCAGACAAAGGCGACAAAAATATATCGTTGGCAGTCCAGAATCATTGTTGTAACTTTTTTATTTGGGGTTAGCTATATTATGAAGTCACTTTTTCATATCCAAAAAAAAGCCACCCTCAAAAAGAGGGTGGCTTTTTTATAACTAACTCAAACGCTCATTGCTGAGACTTAAGTC
>NZ_VXCU01000007.1:0-258055 GCF_052850615.1 Psychrobacter sp. 1176_08 | reverse complement strand
TATGCTCATTGACCTTATATAACTGCAAAGACAATGTGTAATACTATTTTGCTAAACCAGATCACGGTCTTAATAATAATGACTTGGCGGTTACTATTTACTATTTCTTTAGGGACTGTCAGTCCCTTGCTATCTAGTGTTTGTAGACAGTTTTTGCTATAATTGTTGATTGCATGGCATTGTTCTCCTTCTTTACTATCAAATCTCTTCTATATAGGTAAAATACTGCTCCTTATTATATCGTCCAGTCAGGTGTTATCCATGATTGGTTTTTAAGGTTGTATGCAGATTATCTAAGATAAGAAAGAGCATGCATGTAGTTTTATTAAATATCACAATGATTGAATATAATTGATGTGATCTTGCGGTTATATGATTGATGGTTGCAATCATCACTGCCAACGGATCCAAAAACAGGTGAATAGATTATGGTAGCGATTACTTTACCCGATGGTAGCGTAAAAAACTTCGAAGGCAATACAACAGTCATGGAAGTGGCGCAAAGTATTGGGACAGGACTTGCCAAGGCAACGGTTGCAGGACGTGTGAATGGGCATTTGGTCGATGCGCATGATCCTATTATTGCTGATGCGAATGTCGAAATCGTAACACCAAAAGACGCCGATGGTGTTGATATCATTCGCCATTCTTGTGCTCACTTATTGGGTCATGCCGTCAAACAACTGTATCCTGATGTAAAAATGGTGATTGGCCCGGTTATTGACGATGGCTTTTATTACGACATTTTTAGCGAAACACCATTCACACCTGATCACATGGAAAAAATTGAAAAACGTATGATGGAGCTGATCAAGCAAGATTATGACGTGATCAAAAAAATGACCCCACGTGATGAAGCGATTGACATTTTTCAATCACGCGGTGAAGACTATAAGCTCAAACTAATTAATGATATGCCGGGCGAAGAAGCCTTTGGTCTTTATCATCATCAAGAATATGTTGATATGTGCCGTGGCCCGCACGTACCAAACACACGGTTTTTAAAAGTATTTAAATTGACCAAGATGTCTGGTGCTTATTGGCGCGGCGATGCAAAAAATGAACAGCTACAACGTATCTATGGTACGGCATGGGCAGACAAAAAAGATCTGAAAGCTTACATTCAGCGTATTGAAGAAGCAGAAAAACGTGATCATCGTAAGATTGGTAAAGCGCTCAACCTGTTTCATATGCAAGAGCAAGCGCCAGGTATGGTGTTTTGGCACGCTAATGGTTGGACGATTTATCAAGTACTTGAGCAATATATGCGTAAAGTACAATATGATAATGGCTATGAAGAAATCAAAACGCCTCAAATCGTCGATCGCAGCTTGTGGGAGCGCTCAGGTCACTGGGGCAACTATGCGACCAATATGTTCACCACTGCCAGTGAAAACCGTGATTATGCTGTAAAACCCATGAACTGCCCTTGTCATGTACAGGTATTTAATCAAGGCCTAAAGTCCTACCGTGACTTGCCACTGCGCATGGCAGAGTTTGGCTCGTGTCATCGTAACGAACCGTCAGGTTCATTGCATGGTCTGATGCGTGTGCGCGGATTTACTCAAGATGATGCGCATATTTTCTGTACGCAAGCGCAAATTCAACAAGAAGTTGCTGACTTCATTAAGCTGACTCTTGCGGTTTATGAAGACTTTGGTTTTGATAACATCATTATGAAACTCTCTACCCGTCCTGAAAAACGTGTCGGCAGCGACGAATCTTGGGACTTTGCAGAAAAGGCTCTAGCAGATGCGCTTGATAGCTCAGGTCTTGATTGGGAATATCTGCCTGGCGAAGGCGCGTTTTATGGTCCGAAGATTGAATTTAGTCTAAAGGATTCTTTAGGACGTGTTTGGCAGTGCGGCACCATTCAGGTTGACCCCAACATGCCTGAACGCCTTGATGCAGAGTTTGTCAACGAACAGAATGAGCGTGAAGTCCCTATCATGCTACACCGTGCCATTTTGGGTTCATTTGAACGCTTTATCGGTATATTGATAGAAAACTATGCTGGTTGGATGCCCGTATGGTTGGCACCGCAGCAAGTTGTGGTCATGAATATCACTGACAAACAAGCTGACGCTTGTGAAAACGTAGTTAGTGAGCTAAAAAATGCGGGTATTCGTGCTATTAGCGACTTGCGTAACGAAAAGATTGGATTTAAGATACGAGAGAAAACATTAGAACGTGTTCCCTATATGCTAGTATTAGGGGATAAAGAAGTGGAGTCGGGCAGTGTCAATGTCCGAACACGCGAAGGTGAAAACCTTGGTGTGATGAGTATTTCTGAATTTACCACATTAGTACAGAACGCTGTCAGTAAAAAAGGCCGACAGACCCCAAAAACAGATGAGGAGTAATACCTATTAAACAGTCAAACCGTTTGAACATCAACGAAGATATCAATGTCAAAGAAGTCCGTCTCGTTAAAGAAGACGGCGAGCAAATGGGCGTGGTTGATATCGAAACCGCGATGAAAGCGGCACGTGATGAAAACCTAGATTTGGTTGAATTAGTTCCTGAAGCTAAGCCGCCAGTATGCAAAATCATGGATTATAAGCATTTCCTCTATGATCAGAAGCAAAAGGCAAAAGAAGCTAAGAAAAACCAAAAGCAGACTCAGCTTAAAGAGATGAAGCTACGCCCTAGTACCGAAGAAGCTGATTATCAAGTCAAATTGAGAAAGATCGTTAGCTTCTTGGAAGATCAAGACAAAGTTAAAATTAGCATCCGTTTCCGCGGACGTGAAATGGCGCACCAAGATATTGGTCGCAAACAACTTGATCGTATCATTGAAGATACCGCTGATATCTCAAACGTCGAACAGTACCCTAAGATGGAAGGTCGTCAAATGGGCATGCTGCTTGGGCCAACTAAAAAGAAATAATCGGTTCAATCGATTATTCGTTAGTGGTGACTGTTGGTCGATGCTGTTATTCGATATAAACACCTGTCATTTGAACCATCAATATACCGTGCGATATTGATGGTTTTTTCATATTTTGCCCTTATATATTTATATGCATATAATAAGTCGACGCTACTTTACAAAACCTATCTTCTCAACCTTTTCATTACCAGTTAGTCTAAAGATCTGCTGCACTCTTTCACTATTACTCAAATAAAAACAATTAGGTGCATAAAAAAGTTCATTGATTATTAGGATCAGGTACGTTTCATACTATCTATGATCATTGGCTCAAATATTGTCCATTTTAGATACCATAGGAACCTTCATGCAAGAATTGACCCCACCAGAAAACGCGACAACTCCCAGTATTTCGCTAACGGCACCAGAACCTGTTAAAGAGATACAAAAAAGTGAAGCTGATCAAGTGGTCAAGTTGGATGACAGCCAAATCCCAGAGCTTGACGCCAAAGTTGATGCGTTTGTCGATCATGTGATTACTAATTCTGTACACAGTCCAGAGTTCCAACAAAATGTGCAATCCATTCATAATTTGGGTACTAAAGAGATTCGCGAATCGGCACAAGTTTCTAACCGAATGCTGGAGTTACCCGCAAAGAGTCTAAACGATAGCCTATTTGACAACTCCCCCATTGCCAAATCACTGACTGAGCTACGCGGCATTGTAGAAGATTTAGACCCAAGTAAAAAAGAGCTCACAAGCTCTCGCAAATTATTTGGTCTCATTCCATTTGGGAACAAAGTACAAGATTACTTCCGTCAATATGAATCTGCGCAGTCACATATCAATGCCGTTGTCACCAGTCTTTATAATGGTAAAGATGAGCTGCTCAAAGACAATGCCATGATTGAGCAAGAAAAAGTCAATATGTGGGAGCTGATGCAGTCTATTCGCCAATATATCTATGTTGGCAAAAAAATAGATGAGCAGCTAGAGCAAAAAGTTTATGCGATAGAAGCCACTGACCCCGAAAAAGCGCGCATTATCAAAGAAGAGATGTTGTTTTATGTGCGTCAAAAAAATACAGATTTTTTAACTCAGCTGGCGGTCAATGTACAAGGATATTTGGCGCTAGACACGATACGCCGTAACAACTTGGAACTCATTAAAGGGGTTGATCGCGCAACAACTACGACCGTGTCTGCCCTACGTACCGCCGTCGTCGTTGCGCAGGCCATGACCAATCAAAAACTGGTACTTGACCAAATTACTGCGCTTAATAAAACTACCAGTAGTTTGATTGAATCTACGTCGGCGATGCTCAAACGTCAGTCTGGTGAGATTCATGAGCAAGCCACCAGTAGTAGTATTGAGCTTGATAAACTCCAAAATGCCTTCAATAATGTCTATGATACGATGGATATGATTAGTAATTATAAAATTGAAGCATTAGAAAACATGAAGCAGACGGTCAATACTCTGACTACTGAGGTTGATAAAGCGCAAAAATACCTCGATAAATCTAATAAGACTACTGTTTTAGAAGTATCCAAAGAATTGGATAGTAAAAAAATCACCAGTAAATCAAATACCGTCGATATCGATATTTGAGTACTTATAACGTTTTTGCCCCATACAGTTATTGCCTAATAAAGGTGATAACTCCAGCTATCGAATACATATAAGACAATTGACGCAAGATATTGCAGCGTCGTTCGTGTTAAGATAGTACCTATTAATAATTTTAAAAATAGATACGGTAATTTATGAGTTGGAATGATCCAAACGCCTCAAGTGAGGCAAAAAGATATGACAATCCTATTCCTAGTCGTGAGCTGATATTGAGCACGATTAACGAACATGGTGAAGTCACGCATCAACAGTTGGCCAAAGCCTTCAATATTGATGACCCAGACCAGTTTGATGCTTTAGGCAATCGTTTAAAAGCAATGGCTCGTGATGGACAAGTAAACTGTGACGGTCGTCCTTATCGCTATCGTACGGTGACTCAGCAAGATATCGTCACAGGTACAGTATCGGCGCATCCTAAAGGCTTCGGTTTTGTCGTATTGAGTGACATGCCAGATTTGTTCTTACATGAAAAACAAATGCGCTGGGTATTTAATGGCGATACAGTAGACGCCGTCGGTACGTCAACAGACAACCGTGGTCGTACAGAAGGCCGTATTGTCGATGTGGTTGAGCGTCGTCAAAACAACTTTATTGGTACACTGGCCCGTGATGAAGATGGGTATTGTGTTGAGCTTGGCAGCCCAAACAATCACCAACCAATCACCGTCACTGATGATAATGTCCAAGCATTGAACATCAAGCAAGGTGCGCCTGTCAAAGTTGACATCATCGATTGGCCAAATCAGCACGAATTTGCCACAGGCAAAATTACTGAAGTCTTGTCTGACGACAATGATCGCGAATTGATCATCGAAACCACATTGCTTAATTATGATATCCCTTCAGAATTTAGTGAAGCGGCACTTAAGCAAGCTAGTGACTATCAAGAACCAACTGAAAAAGATCTAAAAGGTCGTAAGGATTTACGTGACTTGCCACTCGTTACAATCGATGGTGAAGATGCACGTGACTTTGATGATGCCGTATATGCTGAAAAACGCTCTGGCGGTAATTATCGAGTAGTCGTAGCGATTGCAGATGTGAGCTATTATGTCACGCCAAACTCACCTCTTGATCAAGACGCGTTCGAACGTGGTACATCCGTCTACTTCCCGCATCGTGTGATTCCAATGTTGCCTGAAGTGCTGTCAAACGGACTGTGTTCATTGAACCCAAATCTTGATCGCCTCTGTATGGTCGCTGATATCAAGATATCGCGCGCAGGTAAGGTCACAGGATACGAGTTTTATCCATCAGTCATGCACTCACAAGCACGCTTGACCTACAATCAAGTAAATGCCTATCTTGAGAATCCACAAGATAAAAGCGTGCCCACGTCACTGACTGGCAATAAAGACGTCAAAAAATCTATTGATACCCTTTATCAGTTATACGAGCTATTACTTAAAAAACGTGAAGAGCGTCATGCAATGGAGTTTGAGACTGTTGAGACGTATATCAAGTTCAATGAAAAAGGTGGCATTGATGCTATCTTGCCACGAACTCGTGGTGACTCTCAAAAGCTTATTGAAGAATGTATGTTACTTGCCAATACGTGCGCGGCAAATTTTGCCTTAAAGCACGAATTGCCAGTCTTGTATCGTAACCATGATAAGCCGGATAGCGAAAAGTCGATGCGTATCCATGAATATGCTAAAAACTTTGGCTTGCCGTTCCCCGAAGAGAGTCCAACACAGGCAGACTATCAGCGTATTATTGAAGCGACTAAAGACCGTCCAGATGCCATTAGCATCCACAGTATGCTGCTGCGTTCTATGATGCAAGCAAACTATGCACCTGACAATATCGGTCACTTTGGTTTGGCTTATGACGAATATAGCCACTTTACCTCACCCATTCGCCGTTACCCTGATTTGATGTTGCATCGTGCTATCAAAGCAAAGGTGACCAATAGCAAACAGCCAGTCATGGACTTTTCTTTGGATGGTGCTGGTACACAGACATCAGACACAGAACGTCGTGCAGAAAAAGCATCACGCTATGTTGAATCTTGGCTAAAGTGTCATTACATGACTGATCATGTTGGCGAAGAGTTTGAAGGCGTCGTCACTACCGTGACCAATTTTGGCTTATTTGTGACATTGACTGATTTGTACATTGATGGTTTGGTCCATATCTCAAACGTCGGTGATGATTTCTTTGTTTACGATGAGCAGCAGCAACAGCTTATCGGTAAAGACAAAGGCACCTTATTTGGGCTTGGTGATTTGGTCAAAGTAAAAGTGGCTGGCGTGAACATGGATCTGCTACAAATTGACTTTGATTTGAAAGAAAAGCTGCAATCTAGTGAGATGAATCAAACGAAAAAAGGCCAGTCTAAAAGAAGTCCAGCAAAAAAAGGCAACAGCCGTAGTAGAAGCGCTAATAAGAAAAGCTAATATTAGCTAAAACTTCAAAACCATAAAAAAGGCTAACGTCATCGTTAGCTTTTTTTATGTGTACTATTTTACTTTGCTTCATCATTCATTTGTGCCAGTCGCGCTTGATCAGTTTGTTGAGCTTGATCAATTTTAGTAGTGGCATCATCCAAGATGGCTTTGGGCTGCTCACCAAGCGGTTTATTAGCAATATTATTTGAGTTGCTTGTATCAGATACCAGTGTGTGCGCCGTTTTTTGCTCAGAAGTAGTGCTACTTAAAGCCATCTCTCTGTCTTTTTCACGCTGATAATCATTGATGATATTAAAAGCCAATAATGCCATTATCCCAACCAATGAAAATATAATCAGATGTTTTATTTGCATAAAAAATGTCTCGTATGTCATTAAAAAGTCTATATACGTTTTACTGCACTTTTTATGCCCAATTTTTAGATTGCCTATGTGGCTTACTCTTGTGGACTGGCACTGTCTAATAAATCGGTTTCATCTGAGCTTTCCGCAATTTCTTGCTCGACCTTTTCCATTAATTTATCGTTGGGACGCGCATCCAAAACCTCTTTGGCATCGTGACCTTGCAAAATATGCTTGGCTCGAGCTTTGGCTTTTTGCTTATCTTTATCGTCAATACTTCGCACTTCATCATGATCATCGTGAGTAATAATGGGCGTGGCTGAAACTCGCGGTTTATGACCAGTAGCACTGCTGGTATCTAAGCTTCCTTGCATATGCTCTAGCGCTTTTTCGAGTTTTTCGTTGAAGCGTAGGCGGTAAATAGGTTCTGGCAAGCTAAATCCTGCGTTTTCTAAGGCATGCTTGGTCTCACGAATGGCAATACTACGCGCTTTAGCAAAATCTGTTTCTGACTGATTCACCCATATTTGAAACTCAAGGACAATGTTAGAATCGCCGACGTTGGTAATGACCGCCATCGCCTTCGGATTGTCCAACACAAAAGTTAAATCATTGATGGCGTCAATGCCGACTTTGATAGCGGCCAACGGATCGTTATTGGCATCCACGCCCAACTCAAAGGTAAAACGGCGCTCAGGGTTTTTGGTGTAATTTAAGATAGTGCCTTTAAAAACTTCAGCATTGGGAATTCGAAGCTGGTTACCATCTAACGTCATCAATATGGTTGCGCGTGACGTCAACCGCACCACAATACCTTCTTGCTGGTTGATCACGATATGATCACGGGCGCGAAAAGGTTGACGAATACTGAGCATCAAGGACGCAATATAATTTTCGATGGTATCTTTAACGGCAAAACCAACAGCGATACCAATGACACCCGCACCACCTAGCAACGTACCCAAAATGGTTTCTGCACCAATTAAGCTGAGTGCCAGAATAAGACCAAAAATAATAAAAATAACTTTTACCGTTTGGGCTAATAACTCAGCGACAAACGGATTGGGCGTTAAACGCTGCCACATTTTTTTGCGGTTCGATAGCCAACTGCCGAGCCATGTCACCAGTATGAATATCACCAAACCAACCAATAATAAAGGCAGTGCTTTGACCAAATTTTTGACTTGTGCTTTTAGGGTTTGATAAACCGTCGTGACATTGTCTTGTACATCCAGAGTACGGTCAATCCGATCATCAACAGTGACCACGTCAGTCAAGCGATTGGTCAAATTAATGGCTTGTTGTGCCTTTTTCTCGTTTGGTGTCTCACCCGTTAAGGTGACAACCCCTTGGGCAACGCTAACATCGACAGCTTGCAGCCCTTCGATTTCAGAAAAAATACCTTTGATACGTTGACGAATGTCATTGTCTGTTTGTAGAGAGGGCGTGGTTTCGATTTGAGCATTGTTGGTGCTCTGACCATTAATTACTGGCGGAGCAGGCAAGGGTTCAGACGATTCTACCTCGTTTGCTGATGTAGTAGAATCATCTGTTACCACTTCTTCGGTGGTCTCTATTCCTAATGCGGTGGTTATGCTGCTTACTTCTTCATCAGCAGCATGCGCAGGCAACCAGCAAATGACGATCAGTAGCAACCATGCCTGACCCCACGTTTTTAAACAACTACGTATTATCGAGTGGTCAAGATAAGCGGCCATAAGTATCTTCTACTGGGTTTTTATCGGCGTTTTTTATTGCAACTCTCTCTTGTTACAAAGATTTGCGTTAATTGTTAACGATCTAAATAAACCTGCGCTTCAGCCAAATTCAACGTACCTTCGTAGATTGCGCGACCAGTAATGATACCTTCGATACAGTCGCCGTATGGCTTTAATAGCTCAATGTCTTTCATGTCTGTCACACCGCCTGAGGCGATCACAGGCAAACCGCCTTCACGAGCCAGATTGACTGTTTGCTCAACATTTACGCCTTGCATCATACCATCACGAGCAATGTCAGTATAAACAATCGAGGAGACACCCACATCTGCAAAACGCTTAGCCAGCTCAGTTGCTTTAGTATCCGTCACATTTGCCCAGCCATGAGTGGCAACCATACCGTCTTTGGCATCAATACCGACGATAATGTGTCCTGCAAACTCGCGACAAGCCTCAGTGACAAAGCTAGGATCTTCAACGGCTTTTGTACCAATGATGATGTAAGTCAGTCCCGCCGTAATATACTGCTCAATCGTGTTCATGTTTCTGACACCGCCGCCCAGCTGAATAGGCAAGTTTGGATATGCCTTGGCGATATCATGAACCACTTGTCTATGCACTGGCACACCATCAAATGCACCGTTTAAATCGACCAGATGAAGCCTGCGTGCTCCTTCCTCTACCCAGCGTGCCGCCATGGCCACTGGATTGTCAGAAAATACCGTATCATCTTCCATACGGCCTTGTTTTAAGCGCACACATTTACCATCTTTTAAATCAATCGCCGGGATAATGACAGGCACAGCACACATACAGCATTCCTTATCTTATAAAGCAAAGTATTAAATAAATTTTGGGTATTAACCCTTAAAAATCAAACAGTAATAGACAGATATCCTCTAAGACGCTCATTTAGACCATATAGTCGCCAAGACAGATAACAAAACAAATCGTGCTTAAAGAGGATATGACTGATTGTGGGAAATAAATACTCATAACCACAAGTTTTGATATATCTATTTACTGTAAACATGAGGTAAATTCAATTACTGACTGGCAATTTTAGGTCAATTTAGCGTATAATCCTAGGTAAATTTTTATTTGTTTCTATGTGATAGTAACCATACGCTATGCTTTTAACTGAGTCGTTTTTGGCTTAAGGGTGCATAGCAGTCAGGAAGAATCAGGCAGGAATTTACCGCATCTGTACGATGTTGGCTAATACCTTGCTAAGAAGGGTTATATTAGAAATTTCAACTGGTGGGCGTTAAACCGTCTACTCTGCACTACCAAAATCTAATTAGATACCTTCTACGATGTCTCTATCATTAGTTAACTATTACTAACAGTCATTACTAGCGCTATGACAACTGATTGTAATAAGTGAGACTCACTTATCGGTTGCTCAGCTGGTTTGTCTTTTAACCAGTTTGCTATCTATTTTCATAGATTATTATTTGACTATTTTTTCTATTGAGCGTTGTTTTGCAAGCCCTCAAACTGATAAGGAAAGTCAATCATACTGGCGTTACAAGCTTTAATTTTCAATGAAACGTGTGATAAGGCTGTTTGTTTTGAAAATAGTCACTTTTAGCTCACTGCTTTAGCGATTAATTTTGATGGAATGGTTTTAGCATACACCTTGGTAGCCAGTCGCCACTTTGGTAATTCGAATAAGACATTAACGTGTTGTTAAGGAGTCTGAGGTCAGCGTTAATACTCTTACTAGTAGTTTTGATCGTGCATTGTTTTAAAAAACCCGTTATCGCTATCCTACTATAGGAGTAGAGATTTGTGGGCTTTATTTAATGACGCAAATGTTCATGCTACCGATATACCAAACAGGACGTCTGGTATCGTTTTAGACTATGGACTAAGTTTTCGCTTATGATTACCATCAAAAAAGGTTTGGATTTGCCCATCACTGGTGAACCCTTCCGCGAGATATCTGAGCACCAACCTACACATGTAGCGGTTATTGGCTATGACTATGTGGGTATGAAACCCACGATGAATGTCAAAGAAGGTGACATTGTAGCCAAAGGCCAGCCCGTTTTTGAAGACAAAAAACGCGTTGGCGTGATCTACACTGCCCCTGCTGCTGGTAAGGTTATCGCGGTCAAACGCGGTGAACGTCGTGTGTTTGAAAGTCTTGTGATTGCGGTTGACCCAAACGGTGAAGAAGTAGAATTTGAGCGCTATGACTCCCAGCAACTTGCTGACCTAGATTCTGAAGTCGTTGAAACCCAGCTACTTGCCTCTGGCGAATGGACGGCGTTTCGCACGCGTCCTTACAGTCGTGCTCCAGAAATCGGTGCCCGTCCACACGCTATCTTTGTCACGGCCATGGATACCAATCCATTGGCTCTTGATCCGATGTTGCTGATTAATGAACAGTTACAAGCGTTCAATGACGGTCTTGCTGTACTATCAACCCTTAGCCCCAAGACTTTCGTTTGTCATCACGGCAATACATCGTTGACGCCAGTTGCAAAGACGGCAGCCAATAATGTCACTGAGTATCATGGCTTTGCTGGTAAACATCCAGCAGGATTGGCTGGTACACACATTCACTTTTTGCATCCAATCATGCGCGGTGTTAGCGTATGGACGATTGGCTATCAAGATGTGATCGCTATTGGTAAGCTATTTACTACAGGGCGTTTGTATACGCGTCGTATGATTAGCTTGGCGGGTCCAGCAGTCACCAACCCACATCTAGTGGCTACTGAGCGCGGTGCTGACATTACTGCCCTTACAAAAGGTCAATTAGCAGCTGGTGAGAATCGTATTATTTCAGGTTCTGTCTTGTCTGGTCGCAAAGTGTTTGACAATATCGCTTACCTTGGTCGCTTCCATGACCAAGTCAGTGTACTACCTGAAGGTCGCGAGCGCCCTGCGTTCCACTTCTTTAGTGCGGGTGCAAACCGTTTCTCTAAATTGCCTATCTATATCTCTCAGTTCTTTGGTGGCAAAAAGTACAACTTCACCACGACAAGCAACGGCTCACCAAGAGCCATGGTACCTATCGGGGTTTATGAAGAAGTGATGCCTCAAGATTATCTGCCAACACAGTTACTACGAGCATTGATTGTCGAAGACATCATCAGTGCTGTTGATTTAGGCGTACTTGAATTGGACGAAGAAGATTTAGCATTATGCACCTTTGTATCTCCTGGCAAATATGAATTCGGTGATATTTTGCGTGATAACTTAACGCGCATTGAGCTGGAGGGCTAACCACGATGAAATTTTTACACAATATGTTCGATCGTATGGAGCCGTCTTTCACCAAAGGTGGCAAACACGAAAAATACTATGCCATTTTTGAGATGTTTGATACGTTTTTGCGTCAACCAAGCTCAACGACTTATGCATCTTCACACGTACGCGACGGTATCGATCTGAAGCGTATTATGATTACCGTATGGCTATGTACATTCCCAGCGATGTTTTGGGGTATGTACAATATCGGTCATCAAGCGCTAACTGCGATCGATCAGCTTGGCTTGCAACCTGAAGGCTGGCGCACTGTCATCACTAGCATGGTAGGCTATAACCCAGAGAGTATCTGGGCGAGCTTCGTTTATGGTGCTATGCAGTTCTTACCGATTTATATCGTCACCTTTGCGGTCGGTATTCTTTGTGAGATTATCTTTGCCGTGGTGCGAGGACATGAAGTCAACGAAGGTTTCTTTGTGACCTCTGTCTTATTTGCCTTATGTCTACCACCAGATATTCCATTATGGCAAGTTGCCCTAGGTATTATCTTCGGTGTGGTAGTGGCCAAAGAAGTATTTGGTGGTACAGGTAAAAACTTCCTTAACCCTGCCCTATCAGGTCGTGCCTTCTTGTACTTTGCTTATCCAGCCTATATGTCTGGTGACTCAGTATGGACGGCAGTAGATGGTTTCTCAGGAGCGACGCCTCTTGGTCTGGCTGCCCTTGGTGTGGTTCCTCAAGATTTTGTTGATGTGTATGGCAATGCCATCACATGGGGCGATGCATTCTTAGGCAACATGCAAGGCAGTATCGGTGAAGTATCAACGCTTGCAATTTTGATGGGTGCCGCTGTTCTACTATGGACGCGCATCGCTTCATGGCGCATCATGGCAGGGTGTGTGGTCGGTCTTGTTGCCACCTCTCTTGTGTTCAATATGATTGGCTCTGAAGACAATATGATGATGAACCTGCCATTTTATTGGCATTTGGTTATCGGTGGTTTTGCATTCGGTGCTGTCTTTATGGCGACCGATCCTGTATCAGCTGCGCACACCAATAAAGGTCGCTGGGCATATGGTATCTTGATTGGTTTTATGACCGTATTGATCCGAGTGATTAACCCTGCTTTTCCAGAAGGCATCATGCTAGCCATTCTTTTTGCCAACTTATTTGCTCCATTGTTTGATTATTTTGTGACCCAAGCAAACATCAAACGCCAAACAGCTCGGAGGGTTCGCTATGTCCAAGCCCAAAAGTAACAATGCGAAAACCATCAGTGTGGCATTGACGCTATGCTTGGTGTGTTCAGTACTGGTCTCAGCAGTTGCTGTTGGTCTCAAACCAGCACAAGTCGAAAATGCTCGCTTAGACCGTAACAAAAACATCTTGGTAGCAGCGGATATGTATAACGCTGAATCTGATACCGCAGAAGATGTTGCTGAGCGCTTCAAAGACTTTGATGTCGAAATTATTGATTTAAATAAAGGTACTTATCTTGATGATAGTGCCTTAGCAGACGCTGGTATCCCTGATCGTAACGCTTATGATGCAAGTCAAGCAACCAAGAACCAAGCATTGAGTGAAGACTTGGGTGATAACGATCCTGCTGGTATTGGTCGTAAGCCCAAATATGCCAAAGTCTATGTCAAAAAAGATGACGCGGGCAAACCTGAAGTGGTTGTACTGCCGATTCAAGGGTATGGACTATGGGGTACTATCTACGGTTTCTTAACCCTTGAAAGCGATATGAATACCATCAAAGGTATCAGCTTTTATGAGCATAAAGAAACCCCAGGTCTTGGCGCACGTATCGAAGAGCCAGAATGGCGTGCAAAGTGGACGGGTATCCAGTCCTATGACGAAAATGGTGATGTTGCTACTGGTGTAACCAAAGCAGGTGCGCCGAAAGAAAACTGGGTAGATGGTATCAGTGGCGCGACGCTTACTAGCCGCGGTGTCAGTAATATGATTCAGTTTTGGTTAGGTGATCAAGGCTACAAGCCGTATCTAGATATGCTACGTAAAGAAAGTGGTCAAACAGTTGAAGATGCTGATACGCAGGCGAATCAGTCAACGCAATCAAAGACCAGTCCAGCTCAACCTAATACCGAACTGGCAGCATTGCAGCCAGTAGCAAACGGCAAGGAGGCATAACATGGCTGACACGAAAACTATTTTAACCTCGCCTATTTTTGATAACAACCCGATTGCGTTACAGATCCTAGGTATCTGTTCGGCATTGGCGGTCACCACGAGCATGGCCAATGCCATGGTTATGTGTGTGGCGTTGACATTAGTAACAGCTTTTTCGAGCTTCTTTATCTCGATCATTCGTAAACAAATCCCTTCGAGCATTCGTATCATCGTACAGATGACCATTATTGCATCGTTGGTTATTTTGGTCGATCAGGTACTAAAAGCGGTCGCTTATGATGTGAGTAAAGGCTTGTCTGTCTTCGTTGGTTTGATCATTACCAACTGTATCGTTATGGGCCGTGCAGAAGCGTTTGCAATGAGCAATCCACCTGTACCTAGCTTTTTAGATGGTATCGGTAACGGTCTTGGTTACTCTGCGGTACTGCTGTTTGTTGCAACTGTCCGTGAGATATTAGGCGCAGGTACTTGGTTTGGTATTACCATTCTACAACCAGTCACTGACGGCGGTTGGTATTTGCCAAACGGTCTATTATTATTGCCACCATCAGCGTTCTTTATTATTGGTTTGTTTATTGCCATTGTTCGTATCTGGAAACCAGAACAGGTCGAAGAAGCTGAATTTGTAATGAAGCCGCAGTCTAAAGGCATGGCACATGGAGGCGGTCACTAATGGGACATTATGTTAGTTTATTTATAACCTCAGTCTTTATTGAGAACATGGCGCTGGCCTACTTCTTAGGTATGTGTACTTTCTTGGCAGTGTCAAAGAAAGTATCAACAGCCATTGGTCTTGGGGTTGCTGTGGTTGTCGTTATGGCGATTACCGTTCCGCTAAATAACTTACTTTTTCAGTTCATCCTAAAAAATGGTGCGCTGGCATGGGCAGGTTTCCCTGATATCGACTTAAGCTTCTTAGGGTTGCTCAGTTATATTGGTCTTATTGCTGCGACGGTACAGATCCTTGAGATGTTCTTGGATAAGTTTGTACCAAGTCTTTATAACGCGCTTGGGGTGTTTTTGCCTCTTATCACTGTAAACTGCGCCATCTTAGGTGGGGTTCTGTTTATGGTTGAGCGTGATTATAACTTTGGTGAATCCATGGTTTATGGTGTGGGTGCAGGTTTTGGTTGGGCACTTGCTATCACTGCGTTGGCCGGTATTCGCGAGAAGCTAAAGTACTCGGACATCCCAGCACCGCTACGTGGTCTTGGTATTACCTTTATTACGGTTGGTCTTATGTCGCTCGGCTTTATGTCGTTCGGTGGTATGTCCATTTAAACCGTTTGGTCTAGCGTTATTGACTCATAAGAGTATGACTTTTTTATCAATTGATACGCTATATTCAAGACCTTATTTAGCTATTTGACCTATTTAATTCATTTATTCGGTAGGCGTTCGGGTACAGCATAAAATCCATGCCTCCGCACCCCTACCCCATAGATTAAGGATACATATCATGGATTATGCTACGGCGATTGGTGGCGTGGCTATGTTTACCTTGATCATCATGGGCCTTGTTGCCATTATTTTGGCAGCGCGTTCAAGATTGGTCAGTTCAGGTGACGTTACCATTCATATCAATGATAATCCCGATAATGATGTAGTGACACCAGCAGGTGGTAAGCTACTGCAAACACTTGCAAGCGAAGGTATCTTTTTATCTTCAGCATGTGGTGGTGGTGGTACCTGTGCACAGTGTCGCTGCCGTGTTATTGAGGGTGGCGGTTCTATCTTGCCCACCGAAGAAGGCTATTTTACTCAAGGCGAAATCCGTGATCACATGCGCTTGGCTTGTCAGGTAGCTGTCAAACAAGACATGAAAATCGAGATTGACCCTGAGTTTTTTGATGTACAAAAATGGGAATGTGAGGTTATCTCTAACGATAACGTGGCAACCTTTATTAAAGAATTGGTACTTAAAATTCCAGAAGGCGAAGAAGTTAACTTCCGAGCTGGTGGTTATGTGCAGTTAGAAGCGCCACCGCACGAAGTTCACTATAAAGACTTTGTGGTAGATGAAGAGTACCGAGAAGATTGGGAAAAATTTGGCATTTTCAAATATGTGTCAAAAGTTGATGAGCCAGTGATTCGTGCTTATTCAATGGCCAATTACCCAGAAGAAAAAGGCTTAATCAAGTTCAACATTCGTATCGCAAGTCCACCACCACGCGGCCCTGACAATATTCCACCAGGCAAAATGTCTTCTTGGGTGTTTAGCTTAGTACCTGGCGACAAAGTTACGGTTTCAGGTCCGTATGGTGAGTTCTTTGCCAAGAAAACGGAAGCTGAGATGATCTTTGTCGGTGGTGGTGCGGGTATGGCACCAATGCGTTCTCACATTTTTGATCAGTTGAAACGCTTAAACACCGATCGTAAGATTAGCTTTTGGTACGGTGCACGCTCTATCCGTGAGATGTTCTACGTTGAAGATTACGATCAATTGGCGGAAGAGTTTGATAATTTTGAGTGGCATGTAGCCTTGTCTGATCCATTACCAGAAGATAACTGGGAAGGTCCAACAGGCTTTATTCATAATGTCTTACTTGAAAACTACCTGAAAGACCATCCAAACCCTGAAGACTGTGAATTTTACATGTGTGGGCCACCAATGATGAATGCGGCGGTAATCGACATGTTACACAGCTTGGGTGTTGAAGATGAAAACATCATGCTTGATGACTTCGGTGGTTAGATTGTCTGATTAAGCAAAAAAGCTTGTTTAAGAATGTCTATAGAAAAGAGTCTCAATTGAGGCTCTTTTTTTTGTTTGGATAACCTGTTCAAAATAAAATCATTACATGAATAGCTACGTACTACTGGTACAAATTTTTTTGCTTACTGATCGCAAGCTTGACAGAGGCTACAAACACTTTGTACCAATAGCATCTTACAGTTTTTAAAATAAATCGATTATAAGAAATACGCTTAGCCGTTAGTACTACAAATTAAAATGGTAGGTTGCGTTGTCTATCCTATATGATTGATGACTTAACCAATAAGAAGGGACACTTATGACAACCAAATATAAAGAGCTGACCATATGGATAACAGGTGCTTCTAGCGGTATCGGTGAAGCCTTAGCCATTGCATTTGCTAAACGCGGTGCAACCATGATATTGAGTGGACGCGATCATGATAAGTTAGCAGTGGTAAAACAACGCTGCAAACACACTAAAAAGCATCTGGTCGTGCCTTTTGATCTTAGTGATGCTGAACAAGCAAAAGAAGCCTACAACATGGCTAAGGCTCACACGGGTAGCATTGATTGGCTAATCAATAACGCTGGCGTGAGTCAACGCTCTCTTATCGTGGACACTGCAGAAGAGGTGGAACGACAAATTATGGAGATAGATTACTTTGCGCAAACACGTCTAACCAGATTGGTATTACCAGACATGATGGCACAGGGTGGTGGCAAAATAGTCATGATCTCTAGCGTCGCAGGGCTATTAGGAACTCAATATCGCAGTGCGTACGGTGCTGCCAAAGCTGCCATTCATATGTGGGCCAACAGCTTACGTGCCGAATTGCATGATCAAGGAATAGAGGTCGCAACGATATTTCCTGGATTTATTCAAACCAATGTGTCCATTAACGCCCTGACAGGTGATGGAAGCCGGCAAGGTACGATGGATGAGGCGACCAGTAAAGGATTAACAGCGGCGGCATTCGCCAAACAAGCTGTCAAAGCACTCACAAAAGGGGAAGAATACATTATCATCGCAGGAGCGAAAGAAAAGCTTGCCACCAAGGTAAATCGAGTATCACCGCCTAGGCTGTATAAGCTTATCCGTGAATCAAAGGTAAAATGATAAACATCCCATGAACGATGTCTTTCATACTATATTGTTTGCTTAATTTTATTGATATTGGCTTTATGGGCGGTACGGGGTGTAAAATAGGTATCGCTTATTATCCAAAGCCACATTCACTTTCCGCTATAGCAACGAACTTATGAAAACTACATTCTTCGCTTCATCCATGCATGCTTTATCTTCTACCAAAACGACGCGCGCTACTTTGTATAGTGTCATCGGTCTTACCAGTGCCTTGAGTCTCAGTGCTTGCCAGCAATCGCCAGAATATAACTATCTGAGCGGTGAGACGATGGGTACCAGCTATCACATCAGTTATGAGCTTCCTGATGATGCGGATGAAGCTGCCATACAAGCAGACATAGATAAGCGTTTGCAGGAAATCAACGACAGCATGTCTACTTATCAAGCAGACTCAACCATCTCTACATTTAACCGTGCAGCCAAAGATACCCCCATCACTATTGACACAGATTTTGATCGTGTGCTCGATGTATCCCGCATCGTATATAAGCAATCGGGTGGTGCATTTGATCCTACGGTCATGCCATTGGTAGACACTTGGGGATTTGGTAGCACCATGACGGTTGAGCGCCTGCAAAGTCCACCGACGGCTTTAGAGATTGCTCAAGCGAAAGCTTTAGTCGATTTTGAAGGCGTTATACAACAGGATAAAAAGATCCATAAAGTCAAAGATGGTATCGGTCTTGACTTCTCAGCCGTCGCTAAAGGTTATGGTGTCGACGTGATTGCTGATGTACTCAAAGATAACTACCAGATTCGCAATTATATGGTCGAAATTGGTGGTGAAATTGCGACCTCTGGTGTCAATAACCAAAAGCAACCATGGCAAATCGCGATAGACGCCCCTATCAAAGACAGCACTGTGAGCGAGCGCCAAACGATATCCGCCATTCGCCAGCCAATCAATACCGACAACCAGATGCATTTGGCGACTTCGGGCAACTATCGTAACTCTGTCATCTTTGATGGAAGACGCTATACCCATACCATTGATCCTACGACTGGCGAGCCAATTGCTGGCGGCGCACCTTCAGTAACGGTTGCTGCAAAGTCAGTGGCACTGGCAGACGCTTGGGCAACAGCTCTAACGGCCATGCCTTATGAAAAAGCACTAGCGCTTGCTAAAGATAAAAATTTGGCTGCGATGTTTGTGGTATTGGCTGATGGCGTCGAAATGGATGGGACACATGACAGTGTTGACGATTGGCAAGTCGTGCAAACCCCTGCCATGCAGGCCTTACGTGCCGATAAAAAGCCCTAACTTTTGGTGACCCACGTTGAGTACACGATTAGCAACAACGAATCGCACAAAATTTGCTATACTATTAAGTAGTTAACATAAAAAACGACTGCCCTATCTTTAAAAATTGAGGTTTCCTCTATGCTTAGTCAATTGCTTCCCATGCTTGCCATCACCTTTTCGGTGTTTATTTTATTCTTTGTCTTTATGGGCATTGGTTATATGGTTAAAAAGAAGCCTCTGAGAGGGTCTTGCGGGGGCGTTGCTAAACTTATGGGGGATGAAAATTGCTCATTTTGTGGTAATGATCCCAATAAATGTGATTCTCTTATTGCTGAACAACAAGAGCATGCCTTAAAAGCCGCTCAACTAGGAAAATCCGTATAAACCTTTGATTTATTCTGGTACGCTGGTAGCTTTTACTTTACATTTGTTCTTATAATAGCGTCTAGTCCTTTAAAAGGGCTGGCGCTATTTTTCTTTGTGCCATTAGATATTTATAGGTGACTTCTCAAAGCCATTATCGACGAGAATCCCTACTCGTACATGATGCTACCTTGTCTCACCATCTAAAGTAGTAAGCTTATCTATCTTATGTTGTACTAGTAACTTCTTGTTCTAGTTTGCGATGTCGGTCACCGTCTTGGTGTGTTTTCTTTAGTGTTGTTTGCAAGCGGCGATTTTTCGACGCTGTGTAATGACGTGTCTTTTTTTTATACTCATAATAGGCGTATTGCTATGTCTACCTCTGGTTTGCCACCCAACTCTCACTTATCTCCTACCTCCGCATTTAAGCCACCGCTCACGCCATCGAAGCGCTTTACTTTTTGGCTGGTATTGTGTGCCATGATTTTATTGGCCACCAATATGCGTGCGCCTATTGTGGCGCTTGGCTCTATTGCGCCAGTCGTCCAAGCGGCACTCGATATTTCTGAGACACAAATTGGCTGGCTGGGCGCTGTACCGATGCTCACTTTTGCCATCGGTGCCCTTATCTCGCCCTCTATTGGCAAACGATTTGGGCTTGAGAATACGCTCATTGTGATGATTGGGCTGTTAACCGTCGGTATGATCATCCGAACGGTGTTTCCCACTTGGATTGGATTTTTGGTTGGCACCTTGATGCTAACGCTCGCGATCGGGTTTGCCAATACATTAGCGGCGCCGGTTATCAAGCAACGTACACCCAAACACATTCCCCTAATCACAGGTCTATTCAGTCTTGTCATGACGGTGACCGCAGGCGTAGTAGCAGGTGTGGTATTGCCACTGTCTGAGCAAGTAGGCTGGCAATGGGCATTAGGAGGCTGGTCGCTGCTTGGCATCTTTGCCATCGTTATTTGGATATTTTTGCGCTTACGTCTTGGTTCATCCAGTCATCAGGCAGCGGATATACCGACGGCTGGACATTCAGATATTTCGATGTGGCGCACGCCTTTTGCGTGGCAAATCGCCGTGTTTATGGGTTTACAATCTTTGTTGTTTTATACCGTGGCCAGTTTTTTGCCATCCATTTGGTTGAGTAAGGGCTTGCCTGCGGTTCAAGCAGGACAAATGAATTCGGTGTTTCAGTTTATGGCACCGATATCGATTTTGAGTTTGACGTGGTTGATTAATCGCGGGCGCCCTATTCAAGCATTGGCCGTGCTCGCGGCAGTGTTAAATGTGATAGGCGTACTAGGCGTCAGTTATTTATCGACTGATCTGGCTTGGTTGTGGTCAGGTTTGATGGGCATTGGTTGCTCAGCGATTTTTACCTTAAGCATGATTTTGTTTTCTTTGCGCACTTATACGACCAATCAATCTAGCGAGCTGTCGGGTATGGCACAAGCGGTCGGTTACTTAATTGCGTTTTTTGGTCCATTAGGAACCGGCTGGCTACATGAAGCCACGGGCAACTGGGATGTACCACTTTTTATTATGCTGATATTAATGGTGGTCAACGTTGTCATCGCTTGGATGGTCAGTCGTCCTGTAATGGTCGATGGCGAAAAAATGTAATGCTTTAAAGGAGATAAAGTAACCTTAGGATAATATTGGTGGCTGTCTTATTTTGCTACACTGGTTTTATTGACTATAGGACAGAACCATTACTATGAATGTATCCTCTCGTTTTACTCGTTACTTACCCGCCGTGGCTATTTTGACCCTCGCTATGGTCATGAGTGGCTGTCAACAAGAACCCGAAACTGACATGACGGATGACAGTCAAAACACCACCAATCAGACTGCCAGTACGCAAACGTCTGAGGTAATGCCTCAAAATCAGCAAACAGCACCATCAATCGAGCAGCACCAAGCGCCATTAACTATATTAGCGCTTGGCGATTCCTTAACCGAAGGGCTGGGCGTTGCTAATGACGACAACTACCCTGCGCAGTTAGAAGCGCGCCTGCATGAACAAGGCTATAAAAATGCCAAAGTGATTAACTCAGGTCTGAGCGGGGAAACCAGTACGGGCTTGGTCAATCGCTTGGATTGGGTATTGCAGACCAAGCCAGATGTCACAATTTTGACCATTGGTGCCAACGATGCGATTCGTGGTATTGACGTGGCGACGGTTGAGGCTAACATTCGTACTGCTGTGAAGCGCCTGCAAGACAACGGTAGTGAAGTGATTTTGGGCGGTATGCAGATTTATGACAACCTTGGCTCTGATTATGTCAAATCGTTTGCCTCCATTTATCCTCGCGTCGCTAAAGATATGAATGTCACGCTGATTCCTTTTTTCTTAGAAGGTGTGGGCGGTGACCCTGCGCTGAACCAAGCTGATGCCATTCACCCAACCAAAGAAGGTTATACCATCATTGTTGATGACAATATTTTGCCTATCTTGGCACCTAAGCTTGAGACATTTAAATCTGACGATGTGGCTGCCACTACGGTCGCCGATGACCCTGAGCCAGCACCCAAACTTATGCCAACAGAGGCCCTGTAATGACATTATCCAATGCAGCTAACGCTTCTCATTCAAACATCTTGCTCAATGCCTCAAAACTCAACAAGACGGTACAAGTGGGCGAACAAACACTGTCCATTATCAAAGAAGTCGACATCTATATCAATGCCGGTGAGTTCGTGGTCATCATGGGCAAATCTGGCTCTGGCAAGTCAACGCTGCTAGGGTTGCTCGCCGCGCTAGATTATCCCGATAGTGGCTCAGTAGCATTGGCAGATCACATATTAAGCGATCTTGATGAAGATGCACTCGCGGTCATTCGTCAACGCGACATGGGTTTTGTGTTTCAATCGTTCCATCTATTGCCAACATTGACAGTGGCAGAAAATATCGCTTTTCCGTTAGATATCGCAAGACGTCCAAATCAAGCGCGCGTGGACGAGCTGATTGAGGCAGTGGACTTGGGATACAGGCGCGACAGTTTGCCCAATCAGTTGTCAGGCGGTGAGCAGCAGCGTACGGCGGTTGCCCGAGCGCTGGTATCGCATCCTAAGATTGTGTTTGCGGATGAACCGACTGGCAACTTAGATGAGCAAAATGCCAATCAAGTCATGCAGCTGCTATTGGACTTACGCCAACAAGTTGGCTCAGCACTGGTGGTCGTGACGCATGACCCAGCACTGGCAGAAATGGCAGACCGTGTCATTACCATGCATGATGGACGGATTGTATCTTAATGACCAAAACTTCAACTGATAAGTCGTCCCTGAACAGCACCCTGACTACTAACAACTCTGAGCCTCTCATCAGCCGAATATTTGCGCGTAATTTGGGCTCAAAAGCCTTAAGTCGCAGCTGGTGGCAACGCTGGGTCTATCCAGTGCTGTTTTTATTGACGCTCACGCTATCGCTTGCCACTTACCTGACTCTAGACTCCATCCAGCAGTCAGTTGACAGCTATGTCAATGACAATCAGCGCGCGCTGGTTGGCGGTGATTTGATATTGAACAGTCAGCAAGATTGGCCAAGTGAGGTATTGACGCAAGTAGATACCATCGCTAACACCCAAAAGGTGTTTGATTATCAGTTTAGTGCGATGGTCGTGACCGATGAGCAGACGTTACTTGCCCGCGTCAAAGCGGTGTCGCCCAACTATCCGCTTTATGGCAAGGTAGAGCTGGCCTCAGGAAATGATTTGTGGCAGCAATTGACGTCTAATAGCGTCGTGGTCGCGCCTGAAGTGCTCAGCAGCCTAAATGCTCGTATCGGTGATACAGTCACTATTGGTGATGCGCAATTTACCATTAGTGATGTGCTAACCAAAGAACCTGATCGCCCATTGACCGCCTTTGGCTTTGGTGGTCGTGTCTTAATGCAACAAGATGCGCTAGCCGCTACCAATCTATTAGGTCAGCGTAGCCGCGTCAATTATCGCATTGAGCTGGCAGGTAATCCTGAATTGATCGCCCAGCAGCGTGATAGCTTCACGCAAATCCTGAGCAATTATCCTGATATCGAGCTGTCTGATGCTGATTCGGCGGATACCTCTGTCTCGCGTATCTCTGATAATGTCTTGATGTTTTTAAAACTACTCGTCATTGCCGTGCTGTTATTGTCAGCGGTGGCGATGTATGGCGTCATTACAGCGTTTGTGACCAAGCAGCAATCTAATAACGCGATTCGTTTGGCATTGGGTGAGCCACTTAGCTCAGTCAAACGCAGCTACTATCAGCTATTGGTCGTCACCTCTATCATCGCTTGTATCGCTGCGGTCGCTCTTAGTTTTGGCCTGCTTAAAGTGGGTCAGCCGTATCTTGTGGCTATCTTACCGGCAGATGTGGGTCTTGCCATTAACCCCATCAGTGCGATTAAGACCACCGTCATTGCCTTGGTGCTGACCTTACTGATTGCCCAACGTGGCTTGAGTACCCTGAATACGACCAAACCTGCTACCTTACTCAATCAAGGCACTGGCTCGCCTGCACAAAACTTGCCGTGGTATCGACGCACGCCTTTATTGTGGTACGGAGTCATGCTGGCAGGGCTGTATGCGTTTTTTGCCTATGAAGTCGGTTCATGGTTATTGGGCGCGCAGTTGCTAATAGGGTTAATTGCCTTTGTGGCGGTATTTTGGGCATTGGCGCGCGGTTGGTTATGGCTACTTGCCAAGCTCGCCAAACGCTCTAACATCGGCTGGATGCAGCGTATTGCGATTCATAACCTTGCGCGTAAAGGCAATCAGTCCGCGCTGTTTTTTGTGACCTTGTCGCTATCGGTTGCGGTTTTAACCCTGATTACCACGCTCAATCACAGTATCAATGCGCAGTTTATCAATGCGTATCCTGAAGATGCGCCCAATCTGTTTTTGCTTGATATTCAAAGCGACCAACATGACAAGATCAATGACCTAATCGGTGCGCCCGTGAGCTACTATCCGGTGATCCGCTCGCGCGTGGTCACTGCCAATGATGTACCGGTACAAGATATCGAGCCTGCGGATGGCTTTGATGATCCTACGCGTGTCTTTAATTTAAGCTACGCTGATACGGTCATGGATACCGAATTTATCACTGACGCCGTAGAAGACGATCAGCTGTATGTGCCTGTAAACACGCAAAACGAGCAAAATCCCGATCAAGCCGTCGTCCCTATGTCCGTTTTGGACACGGCAGCTGACCTGCTCAATGTCGGTATGGGTGATCAGGTGCGTTTTAATATCCAAGGGATTGAGATCGTCGGGCAAATTACCAGTATTCGCTCGCGTTTTGAGCAAGGCCCAAGTCCATTCTTTTACTTCTTATTTGAACCATCCGTATTGGCAGCAGCACCGCAGATTCAGTTTGCCACCGCGCATGTCCCAGCCGATGATATTCCAGACATACAAGGCAAATTGGTACGCGAGTTCCCTGCTGTCACGACCATCAATGGCACCGCCATCGCGCAGCAAATCCAAGAGCTGGTGGTACAAATGAGCCGCTTGGTCTATGTGTTTACCCTACTCGCTCTACTGACCGGCGTGATGGTGTTGATTAGCTCGTTGCTATCGACCTCGCAAGATCGCATGAAGGAGAGCGCATCGTTCCGATTACTCGGTATGCAAAAGCGTGACTTGTATCTGCTCAATATCCTAGAGCTGAGTGTGCTAGGTATTAGCGCGGCGGTGTTCGCAGTCATTATCGCAAACGTGGGCGCATGGGCGGCCATCACGCAATGGTTTAATCTACAATTTAGTGTACCGTGGATGAGCTTGGGTATTGGCGGTGCAGCATTAATCGGTTTACTGCTTGCGATTGCCGTGATTTATGTGAGATTGGTGATTGGACGCGGGATTATGGCTAGGGTCAGGGCGATGATTTAGGAGATATACTATGAATTCAAATGACATGATAGTTAGTACTTTTTTGATAGGAATTATTCGACTTTTACGCCTTGGTGAAATTAGCATTGACCAAGCTCACTTTTTGATTTTTTGTCCTGGTGCGTTATCAAGAATTGAGGAAAATAATGACTTAAAAGGACTAGCGCCTATTATCACTCAGGCGCTTGAACTCGAAGATATATTGTCTATATTAGGTATTGAAAAGTATCAGCAGGAACTGACACAGCTTGAACAGATCTTGGTCAAGCGCTTAACATTTGATGGTCATGAGAGTTTTTATGACACGTCAAAGGTGATAACTTCACTAGGATTAGAGAATAAGTAGTACTAAATTAGCGTTGTTTAGTAAATTTTAAGTGTATAGCTAATCCTTATATTCACTATTAGTTGCTATCTTAGGTATTGTTGTCAAATGTAGTTCCGTAGAAGTATAGGTTAGTTAGCAAATGCATAATCTACCAAATTAAATTGTATTTAAGATTACTAAACATCGTAACAAACATGAATTTATTCTGTACGCAAACGCGAAAAACTTGAATCATCATAATTTTTAGAATTAATAGTTTTTTTCTTAACTTTTATAATTTCTTCTAAGAAGATGATTACTTGAATGTAGAATATTATTGTGCTCAGTTTCTATGCGTCATAGATTGCCAACTACAAGCTTAAAAAAGTAGGAGTAACTACAAAACTCTCAGCTACAAATTCCAAAACGCCCTCTATTCATTTAGTGGGCGTTTCTCATTTACTTGACGTATAAACATATAAACCAATATCAATACTACTACGTGCTCACCTCATCCAAACCATTTGCTATACTAGCCCACTTTATCACTCACATAATCTCTTAAACATTCACGGTAACCTTATGAAGTTCTCAAAGTTCGGTCAGAAATTTACCCAGTCTACTGGCATCTCGCAATTGATGGATGATCTTGGCGATGCGCTAAAAAGCGATCAGCCTGTCAATATGCTGGGCGGTGGTAACCCTGCCAAAATTGAGGCCGTTAATGAGTTGTTTTTGGAGACGTATAAAGCACTGGGCGTTGATAATGATACAGGCGAAGCCAATAGCAGTGCCATTATCAGCATGGCGAATTATTCTAATCCGCAAGGGGATGCAGGCTTTATCAATGCCTTGGTAGATTTCTTTAATCGTCATTATGATTGGAATCTAACGGCAGAAAACATCGCCCTGACCAATGGCTCGCAAAACGCGTTTTTCTATTTGTTTAATTTGTTTGGCGGTGCGTTCACAGACGAGCAGAACCAATCTATCGATAAGTCTATTTTATTGCCATTAACCCCTGAGTATATCGGCTATAGTGATGTGCATGTGGAAGGTCAGCATTTTGCGGCGGTATTACCACATATCGATGAAGTGACGCATGATGGCGAAGAAGGTTTCTTTAAATATCGTGTGGATTTTGAGGCGTTAGAGAACTTGCCCGCGCTAAAAGAAGGTCGTATCGGGGCGATTTGCTGCTCACGTCCGACCAATCCGACGGGGAACGTGCTGACCGATGACGAAATGGCGCATCTGGCCGAGATTGCCAAGCGTTATGATATTCCGCTGATTATCGATAACGCTTATGGCATGCCTTTCCCCAATATCATTTACTCTGATGCGCACCTGACATGGGATAACAACACGATCCTTTGCTTTAGCTTGTCCAAAATCGGTCTGCCCGGTATGCGTACGGGTATTATCGTGGCCGATGCGAAAGTGATCGAAGCGGTCAGCGCGATGAATGCCGTGGTGAACCTAGCACCGACACGCTTTGGTGCCGCGATTGCCACGCCATTGGTCGTAAACGATCGTATCAAGCAGTTGTCTGATAATGAGATTAAACCATTTTATCAAAAGCAAGCAAAACTCGCGGTGAAGCTATTAAAAGACGCATTGGACGATTATCCGCTCATGATTCATAAGCCTGAAGGCGCAATATTCTTTTGGCTATGGTTTAAAGACTTACCGATTAGCACGCTTGAGCTATACGAGCGGCTAAAAGAAAAAGGCACCTTGATTGTGCCAAGTGAGTATTTCTTCCCCGGTGTCGATGTCAGCGATTATCAGCATGCACACGAGTGTATTCGCATGAGTATCGCGGCGGATGAGCAGACGCTAACAGATGGTATTAAAGTGATTGGTGAGGTGGTTCGCGAGCTGTATGATGAGGCTAAAAGCAAGTAACCATACCTGCAACTCAAAAAGTAAAAAACGGACTGATTAATAGTCCGTTTTTTTATGGCGTCTGGTCAATGCAGTGGGTTTATTGGTTGGTCGAAAGACAGTCGTCCATTTATTCAGCGCAAAAAGCACATAGGTCAGCAAGCACGTATTAATCAAATCGCGGATACTTGCGACCAGCTGTTCTCGGCTTAAGCCTGCCAAACCTAGCGAGTCAATCGTCTCTCGATTGTCTAAATACTCGCCCAAAAACGCAATACCAGTCACAATGATTAAGGCAATAAATGATCGGATACCTTGGCTTTTGATGATAGGACGTAGCGCCATCAAACAAAGCAGATAAATACCGACGCCAACGTAGATATGTAAAGCGTCTTTGGCAAGGCCAGTTGTTTCAACAACATTGAGTTTAAAATCGGTAAAATCCACTGAGATATTCCAAATATAAGCGAGCAGAAAATAATTGAGCGTATCACTAAACAATAATATAGTCAGTGAAACATAATATCGATACATCACGCTCTGCTGATATTAATTTTCTTGCTGGCTGTGCCTACGCAGACAGAGGCTACAAAAAATTGATATCAGCAGTACCGTAGCGTTTTTATAGTATGTTGACAATAACTAAAAATGAATTTTGAAGAATGACAGTAGTAGACAGTAAAAAAGGTAGATTATACAAGTGATAATCTACCTTTTGCTGAATTAAATCGTCAACTCACGTTGATCGTCTATTTATACATTCCACTCTACAAAATTCTTTAATAACTGCAAGCCATCAGTATGGCTTTTTTCTGGATGAAACTGAGTCGCAAACAAATTATCTTGAATCACACTGGCACAAAACGGTTGACCATAATCACATACCGCCGCCACTTGCGCGCTATCTGCAGGTTCGCAATAATAGCTATGTACAAAGTAAAAATGCGCATGGTCATCAATACCCTGCCAAAGTTGATGGTCAAAATCCATACCGCTGATGGTATTCCAACCCATATGTGGCACTTTGATGGTTGCGCCTTGCTCATCTGTCCACGTCGGATCGAACGCTTTTACTTGCCCTTTTAGAATATCAAGACAAGCGGTGCCGCCGTTTTCAGTAGATTGCTCAAATAACGCTTGCATACCGACGCAGATGGCCATCACAGGCTTACTAAATATTGCCTGCCGTACGACGTCATCAATGCCTGCATCACACATGCCAGCGATACAGTCGCGCATGGCACCGACACCTGGGAAGACGATCTTGTCTGCTGCTGCCACGACTTTTGGGTCGTTGGTGATCGTAACGTCAGCACCGACATTGGATAGCGCCTTACTCACAGAGTGCAGGTTACCCATGCCATAATCTAATAATGCTACTTTGGTCATTAAAACGCCTCTTTAGTCGATGGCAGGGTGTTGAGCGCGCGCTCATCATACTCACAAGCCATACGTAGCGCACGTGCAAATGCTTTAAAAGTTGATTCGATTTGATGATGGCTGTTTTTGCCTTTGAGATTGTCCAAATGCACCGTCATCCATGAGTGGTTGACGAAGCCATAAAAGAACTCACTAAACAAATCAACATCGAAGCGGCCGACGTGCGAGCGCGTAAACGGAATGTCCATATGCAGACCCGGACGTCCTGAAAGATCCACAACAGCGCGCGTCAATGACTCATCTAATGGCGCATAAAAATGCCCATAACGACGGATGCCTTTTTTGTCACCAAGCGCTTTATTAAATGCTTGTCCAAGCGTGATGCCCGTGTCTTCAACGCTATGATGGTCATCGATAAAGGTATCGCCTGTACATTTGATGTCCAAATCAAACAAACCGTGACGCTTAATTTGATCGATCATATGATCCAAAAATGGCACACCCGTGTCTACCACGCCTTTACCCGTTCCATCAAGGTTGACGGTACAAGTGATTTGCGTTTCGGCAGTATTGCGTTCCACTGTTGCGATACGCTCAGGGCGACCATATAAATTTAGGTTTGTTGCTTGATTTTGCTCAGTTGCATTGGCTGTCATGGCTATTCTCTATCCGTTTTTTATCAGTGAAAAGCGGTCAATTATAAATAGGACAAAATATCGCCCATTACTGTATATTACCTCGCCGCTAGTGCTTCGATCAGCATCAGCAAAAAATGATATATACAAATAATATCAATATATTAGGGTTTGTACGTATGACATATTACTTAGCCTCATCATAGCAAACCCTAACATTTACTGCCACGACCAAGCGTCAAACCACGCACAAATTTATGTCATTCTGCTAAAATAGTGACTTTAATTTAATCAATCATCACCTAAACTCAATCAATCATCACCGACTCTATCACGCCGCGTTGTACTGGCTTATAAAAACGGTCTGTTTATAGGAATTCACATGCCTTTAGAAGCGATTGCCATCAATAGCTTGGATACGCCCCTGATTAAAAAGCCTGCGCGCAAGAATGAGCTATCAGAGCGTCTGCACGCCTTATATGACAGTGATGATGCGCAGCCTAGTGGCGCAGAAGTCTTAAGTCTCGTTGAGCAAGGTTTTAAACGCGGGCAATATCTCTACGTCGGTATGTTCAATGACAAACCGATCGCCGCTGTTGCCTGTTTCGACGATGGACAAACCGATGCCAAACGTTTGCAATACCTGACCGTCCATCCGCAAAACCGCGACCGCGCCATCGATGCAAAGTTCATAAAACTGGTCTATGATGCCGAGGTCAAAAAAGGCGTCCGTGAATTTGTCCCTGCCGATGCCGATATTCATCGCATTATGAGCGAGTACGAACTACTGCGGGTTAAAGGCTAAATGAGGCAAAAAAGCCATTGATTTTGACCAAATCAAATTATTTATGATCTTTTATCATATATAATGCAGAAATAGCTTGACAGTGGCACGTATATTTAGTTTAATAGCGTCCTCAACGAAGACGGCTCGATAGCTCAGTAGGTAGAGCAACGGATTGAAAATCCGTGTGTCGGCAGTTCGATCCTGCCTCGAGCCACCATTCGTTAATAGATTCTAAAAAGCCCCGAACAGCGATGTTTGGGGCTTTTTTTTATGTCTGAAATATTTTAAGCAATACTGGTTACGACAAGCGTCTTCGCAACAAGACCTCGCAGCGCTCGCGTGAGTCCAAATCATAAATCGTTGCGCGGTAATCAATACCGTGACGCCCTTCAAAAAACACCACTCGATCACCCACAGCTAGGAAGCAAGAGCTACGGGCATCATAGATAAACCCATCAATGACAAACGCCAAATCACGATCAATCTCTCTGACTGTGTAGGTCTCGCCTTGCGGTACTAGATTTTCGAACCACGCACTATGGGCAACTGGCGTCGCTAAAGTCCCTACCGTCAACATTGCCGACATGGTGATGCCAATTCTTGACGACCTCATAAAAGACGAGCAAAGGGTCAGTATTTTATTCATGATCGATGGAGTCCTGATTATTGATTACGCTGGCACGCTTGCCGTATTTTATAACAACTCGTCTGCAAATAACGCTCAAATTGTCACAGCTGCACAACATTTTTGGCCTGTTTTTTCAACCGCTTGGCTCAGTATACTAAATATCCATGGTCTTAGCAGGTGATGTGATGAGAGAGTTTGATTACGATTTGGATTATAAGCATTTAGATTTACGGGCGCAGCCTGAGCTATATCGTGTCGGGCGCGGTGAGCAAGGCGTCTTATTGGTTGAGCCTTATAAGTCTGAAATACTGCCATACTGGCGCTTTGCCACGCCTGACATTGCCCACGAGAGCAGTGAGACGATCTATCAGATGTTTTTAGATTATCTGGCAGCGGATGATTTTGTCGGTGCGGACATGGCGCGTAAATTTATTCAAATGGGTTATACCCGTGCGCGTCGTTATGCCAACCACAAAGGCGGCAAAAAATACAAAGGCCCTGTACCCGATGATAAAAAAGGTCAAAGCGGTGCGCATGGACGCGACGAGCTGCCTCGGCAAGTCGAAGACCCAATCAAGGCAGAATCAGCACGTATTTTTAAAGCGAAATGGGACGAATGCCGTGAGAATAAAGACTATTTAAAAATGAAAAAAGCCCATCGCGAGCGCTATAAAGACGTTGAATAAGTAAAACTGAGTAAGCAGAAAAGTATCATTGATACCATAACGTTACCTTTAAAACACTCAGTCATTGTTAAAAACAATCGTGACTGCTGAAAAAATAGCCCCTATTAAAAAAATCAGTCTTAGTGACTCATTATGCTAAGGTAATGATAGCTGAACACTGTAGTCAGTCAACTGTGGTCAATAAACTATAGTAAGTTCAATATAAAAATAAGCCAGCGTGACTGGAATGCTTATATCTTTAAACGAGAAGTTTCGCAGCCTCTGTCTGCGAAGGTACAGCAAACAAGAAAAATTTATACCAGTTTAGCGTTGGCATATAATGTGTCTGGTTTATTTAGGGTCGACCATAAAAAATAAATACCTAATAATATAACGTGGAAAAATAATAATGAATCTAGATCGTAAAAAGCTTTTGATTTTTGATTTTGATGGCACACTAATTGACAGTGTACCCGATTTGGCCGATGCGACCAACGCGATGTTGACCACACTTGGCAAAGATACCTACCCTATCGACACGATACGCAATTGGATAGGGAACGGCTCGCGTCTACTCGTTGAACGCGCTTTGGTTGGCAAGGTAGACGTGGCAGAAGGCGATCTAACGGTCGAGGAAGCCGATCATGCCGAGCAATTGTTTTTTGAGGCGTATACTAATATTGGTGGTAGCAAAACCATCGCCTATCCTGATGTCGATAGCGGCCTAAAAAAACTGCATGCCGCGGGTTACACGCTTGCTTTGGTAACCAATAAGCCCATTCGTTTTGTCCCAAAAATCTTGCAAACGTTTGGCTGGCAAGACCTGTTTAGTGAAGTGATGGGCGGTGATAGTCTGCCTACCAAAAAACCCGATCCAGCACCCCTATTGCACGTCTGCGAAGCTCTAAACATCAGCGTCGCCCAAGCAGTGATGATTGGTGATTCTAGAAATGACATATTGGCGGGTCAAAACGCCAATATGGACACGCTTGGTCTGTCTTATGGTTATAACTACGGGCAAGATATCCGCGATTTAAACCCGACTGAAGCGTTTGATCATTTTGCAGACTTGGTGGATTGGATTATGCAAAATAACGCTTAATTTATCAAAAGTTACACTATAAATACTAACTCTCAAACGGTGGTTATTATTTACCACGATAGCTGAGTGCTTCTGACACATGCGCGCTTGTGATATCGACACTCGCCGCAAGATCGGCAATCGTCCGTGCCACTCTTAGGACGCGATGGTAACCACGCGCCGATAAATTTAGGCGCTGCTGCGCGAGTTGTAATAATTGCTGTTCGTTGTCACCTAACTGTATGTATTGATCAATCTCACTAGGACTAAGCTCGTTATTCACTTTCTGCTGTCGCTTCAATTGATACTCATAAGCCGCCGCGACCCGAGCGCGCACTTGCTCAGAGGTTTCTCCTGCTTGAGCATTTTGCAAATCTGCAATTGGTAGCGCAGGTACCGTAATATGCAAATCAATGCGATCCAGTAGCGGACCTGATAGTTTGTCTTGATAACGTCTGATCTGCTCGGGTCGACAGCGACAGCGCCCTGAGGTATCGCCATCGTAACCACACGGGCATGGATTCATCGCCGCCACCAACTGAAAATTAGCAGGAAAAGTCATTTGAGAGTTGGCACGGCTGATGGTGATTTGCTTAGCTTCTAAGGGTTGGCGCAATACTTCCAGTACAGTCCGATCAAACTCTGGCAACTCATCAAGGAACAAAACGCCTTTATTGGCGAGTGTAATCTCACCAGATTTGGGACGTGAGCCGCCGCCAACCAATGCCACTGCTGATATGGTGTGATGCACTTGTCTAAAGGGTCTGGTGCCATAATCATAATTGCTATCGGCAACCGAATACGTGCTGGCAACTTCTAACGCATCCTCAGGACTCAAATCTGGCAAGATGGTCGGTAGTCGTGAAGCCATTAATGTTTTGCCCGAACCGGGCGGCCCCTTGAATAGCAATGAATGCCCACCTGCTGCCGCAATCTCCAGCGCGCGCCTCGCATGATGCTGGCCTTTCACATCAGCTAAATCCACTTGATAGCCAACTTGCTGTGGCGCAGGACTTGGCTGCACTACCTGCAATTGCCTGTCAGAATCTATAACACCTGATAAAGACTGTAAATGGTCACAAACGTCTTTTAAGCTAGGTGCGGCGAGTATTGTTATGCCGTCAACTCGACTGGCTTCAGCACCATTGTGGCTCGGTACAATGAGGTGCGGCGTCGCTTGCAATGCCGGTAGTGTTGGGCTGTACGATTCGCCTTTATCCTCGATTGCTTGCGACATTTTAAGTGCCAATCCTTCAGCCTTGATTGCTCTTGCTACTGCCAGGCTACCAGTTACTTGTCTCAACTCGCCATTGAGTGCCAACTCACCAATAAACTCAAACCCTAATAGCACGTCTGGTGATAACTGTCCGCTTGCCGCCAATATACCTATCGCAATGGGCAAATCCAAACGAGCACCATCTTTAGGCAAGTCAGCGGGTGCCAGATTGATCGTTAGACGCCGATTGGGAAACTGAAAACCAGAATTAAGAATCGCAGAACGCACGCGATCTTTACTTTCTCGTACCGCCGCTTCAGGCAGGCCAACGATGGTGAGAGCTGGCAAGCCTTGTGATAAATGTACCTCAATGATGACTTTGGGTGCATGCAAACCAACGACTGAACGGGTATAAACTTGAGCAAACGACATGATGGCTTCCTAATGTAGGTAGAGGATGATGATAAAGTATTATGGATTAGTGCGCAAATGTCGTGTTTTAAGGCTCGATTTATTTACTGGCGTAGACATCAAAAATTG
The DNA here is from genome assembly GCF_052850615.1 of Psychrobacter sp. 1176_08. Classification (NCBI taxonomy): domain Bacteria; kingdom Pseudomonadati; phylum Pseudomonadota; class Gammaproteobacteria; order Moraxellales; family Moraxellaceae; genus Psychrobacter; species Psychrobacter sp. 1176_08. The sequence goes on along the minus strand of NZ_VXCU01000007.1, from coordinate 223,239 downwards.
TTATATGATAAATGGGCAATAAAAGGATTTTATTGATCATATAAAGCTCAATGATGGCTGTTTTTCTGCAGCTTTATACAACCCTACTTAACCATGGATGGATAAGCTTATGAGCATTCAAGTGCTTAATCGGCGCGTGCCTAGACTCGCGTTTATTACAGTGGCGGTCTCAATAGGACTGTCTGGTTGTTTTGGAGATGACGACGATAACAACTCGACTCCTCCTCAACAAACTTACTCAGCAGATATACAGCGGACTGAATTTGGTATACCCCATATTACGGCCAGTGATTACAAAGGACTGGGCTATGGCGTAGGTTATGCCTTCGCCGAAGACAATATCTGCTCGCTCGCACGTGAAATCGTCGTTGCCAAAGGTCAAAGCATGTTGTATCTGGGCGATCAAGGCAACGTGGCAAGCGATGTTTTTTATACTTGGTATAACTCTTCCGAAAGACGTGCGACCTTCTTGGCCGCACAAGACAAACAAGTAGTCGACGCCGTCACAGGCTATGCAGCCGGTTATAGCCGATACCTACGTGACAAAGGGGTTGATAATATTGATCCTGATTGCGCAGGGGCTGACTGGGTACGTGAAATCACCATTGACGACTTACTAGCACTCTATGGCAAAGCCAACCTACGCGGCGGCTTATCTAACTTTGTCGGTCCAATCGTCGCTGCAGCGCCTCCCAATCAAGATGCCGTCATGAGCAGCAGTCGAATGCGTACCGTTGGCCCAGAGCCAGACGTTGAGTTCGATATGTCTACAATCAATGTGATGAATGGTGGCAGCAACGCTTATGCGTTTGGTAGCGAAGTCACTGGCACTGACAGCGGTGTGCTATATGGCAACCCTCATGAACCATGGGAGGGCGTGCAGCGTTTTTATGAGTTTCATTTAACCATGCCAGGCGAGCTTGATGTCATGGGTGTTGCACAACAAGGACAGCCCTTCCCCAATATTGGCTTTAATAAAGACGTGGCATGGAGTCATACCGTCTCTACGGCCAAGCGGTTTACCCTTTACCAGCTTAGTTTGGTCAATGGGGATCCGATGAAGTACAATTATAAAAACAGTGAAGGTGTCTTTGAGCAGCGCGATATCGAACAAGTGCCTGTCACCATCCAACTGCCAGACAATCAGACGTTGGTTCGCCCTATCTATCTGTCGCAGTATGGGCCGATGCTTGCCGCCAATTTACTCAATAGCCAACTGCCCACATGGGGCGCCAATAACTTAGCCTTCACCATTCGTGATGCCGCATCTGAAAACCCACGCGCACTCAATCAATGGCGCAGTATGAACCAAGCAAAAAGTGTGGAGGATTTGGTCGATAGAATGCAGGATACGCTTGGCCTTGGGTTTGTCAATACCATTGCTACTGACCGCTACGGCAAAGCCTTGTATGCAGATATCTCAACCGTACCGCACGTCACCAAGCAGCAACTAGAGGCTTGTAGCGCCAATGCAGGTCCATTCCTTGGCGCATTGATTGCTTCAGACTTGCCAGCGCTCAATGGTAGTACCGCTGACTGTGAATGGGGCAATGACGCCGACTCGCCGCAAGCAGGCATTTTTGGCCGCTCAAACTTGCCTTTTTTAATTCGTGATGACTATGTGGCCAACTCAAATGACAGCTACTGGCTAAGCAATCCTAAGCAGCCATTGACTGGCTTCTCACCTCTATTGCGTCGTCACCTAGTACCCTTCTTAGGGCCAAATCCTGTCAATGGGGTGCCACTATTGATGCGTACTCGCATGGGGTTAACTCAGATAGCTGACCGCTTAAGTAATAAAGACAACCTTGGTGGCAGTACCTTTAACCTAGATAACTTGCAAGACGTTGTCTATGGCAACCGCAGCTATGTCGCCGAGCTGGTACTGGATGATGTGTTGGCAGACTGCCGAGCCAACCCAGCGTTGCCATTGAGCAGTGGTGGTACAATTGACGCCACTCAAGCCTGTTCTGTACTTAGCAACTGGGACCGCCGTAACAATCTTGATAGTAAAGGCGCTCATGTGTTCAGAGAGTTTTGGCGCAAGGTCAAATTCGATGAAACCACTGACAATGCCTTTAGCGTAAAATTCGACGTTAATGACCCTGTGAATACGCCGCGTGGTCTTATTATTGATGACAATACACGTAAGGCGCTCGGCGATTCGATTGCTTTCTTCAACACCAAAAACATCGCTCTTGATGCGTCTTTGGCAGATTTGCAATACGTCATTGATGCAGGTAACAACGATACAAAGATTGCGATGCATGGCGGACTTGGACGTGAAGGCGTGTTTAACGTGGCTCAAGGTCCAGGTCTCAACGATGATGGTACTTACAAACCTATCAATACAGGGCCAACCTATATGCAGACCGTGACATTTGATAGTCAAGGCCCTGTTGTAGAAGCGCTATTGGCTTACTCACAATCAGCAGATAGCACGCGACCTTATCATCGCGATCAAACAAAGCGCTACTCAGCCAAAGACTGGATTCGCCTGCCCTTTAGCAAGGCTGAAATCAACAATAAAGCCGTTGGTAACCCAATTCAATTAAGAGAATAGCAGTCGCAAAATTCAAACGAAAGACAAAGACCTCAGCTCAACGCTGGGGTTTTTTGAATTAAGGAAAACAATATCTTTAATAAAGAAGGACACATGCTGACCACCCCACTGCAAATAAGGATTTGCTATAATGGTCGCTCTGTATGTAGCCATTGATGATATATAGTTAAAGAACAATAAAAGCGCTACGGTACGGCTCATATCAATTTTTGCAGCCTCTATCTGCGCACACGCAGCAAGCAAGAAAATTGATATCAACCATGCATGATGTATCGATATTACTTTTCACTGACTATATAAGTCACCATCCTAGAGTCAAAACAAGGAATACCGCATGACAGACCACTCAGAACGAAATGATCCGCAACCTTACAATCGTGCGGAAGAGCAACCGTCGACCACGCGCCCAGTTGTGCAAATAGAAAGCCCTTATGCCAGTACACGCGGCAGTATCACGACTAAGCAACTGCCCCCTTTCGATGAAACGATTATCAATAAATACAACCGTTCAGGGCCACGCTACACGTCTTATCCAACCGCTCTAGAGTTCACCCCTATTCCCAATGGACTTGAGACCAAAATCCTTCAAAATCGTGAAACGCGTGCCCCCTTGTCTTTATATTTTCACATTCCGTTTTGTCGTCATCTTTGCTACTACTGCGCCTGCAATAAAATCATCACCAAAAAAAATAGCGATTCAGGGGATTACTTGCAGTATTTGATCGCTGAAATCAAACATAAGCGTCGTTTATTATCCACGTCTGAGGATGGCCGCAAGCCTTTGGTAAAGCAGCTGCATTTGGGCGGCGGTACACCCACGTTTTTACGGAATGAAGAAATAACTCAGCTGTGGACATTTTTACAGACCCAGTTTGAATTTTTGCCTGAAGAGGAAGGTGATTACTCCATTGAGATTGACCCACGTGAGCTGAGTGATGACACGCTAAAGGTACTACGCAGCCTTGGTTTTAATCGCATCAGCTTGGGGGTACAAGATTTAGAGGAGGCGGTTCAAATTGCGGTCAATCGGGTACATTCTGCGGAATTAATTGAAAATATTTTAAATGAGGCACGCGAATTGGGTTTTCACTCCATCAATATCGATCTCATTTATGGTCTGCCGCATCAAACACCAGAAACGCTAGACAGTACCGTGCGCCGCATCATTGAGATGTCACCCGATCGTCTGTCCGTGTTTAATTACGCGCATTTGCCTGAGCGCTTTAAAGCCCAACGCCAAATTAAAGACACAGATTTGCCAGACCCAGCGGCCAAACTTGCGATGCTTGGCAATACCATCAATACCCTGACAGAAGCTGGTTATCAGTACATTGGAATCGACCATTTTGCCAAGCCTGATGATGAGCTGTCAGTGGCTCAGCGCGAAGGCAAGTTACATCGTAATTTTCAGGGTTATACAATCATGGGCGACTGTGACTTACTCGGTTTTGGCGTGTCCTCTATCAGCCAGATTGCCAATGCCAATACTCGCTATATTCTACAAAACGATACCGACTTGGACGCTTATCAGACTAACATTGATGCCGCAAAAAACAACCCTATGGTCATGCCTGCGGTCAAATACATCAAAACCTCAATTAAAGATCGCTTGCGTGAATACGTCATCATGAATTTGCTGTGTCACGACTATATCGACTTCAAAGATGTGAATCAAAAGTTCGGTATCGATGCGATTACCTATTTTATTAATGAGATTCAACAATTGGGTGAAATGCAGTCAGATCGCCTCATTGATATGGATGCCGCAGGTATTCGTGTCTTACCCAGAGGTCGCCTACTTGGTCGCAACGTCGCAATGGTATTTGATGAATATCTTGATAAAACACACAAAAACCGTTTTTCGAAAGTCATTTAGAAAAATGACACTTTAAGCTACTATAGCCAATCCATTTTAAAAATGGCACAGATCTACTGGGATGAATTTTTCGAAGCATCTGTCACGCTTGGGAACAGCTAGCGAGAAGCATTTATACCAGTAGATCGTTACGATCTCACGTACTACTTTTACTTTGGATTGACTATATCAGCCACAAAAAAGACCTCAAGTGAGGTCTTTTTTTAGCATTGCTATATCTGATTTATACTTTTAACTTATCACCGACCATGCCTTTTACCGTACTCAAAATATCGGCCGGTAACACCACCATTTTTGCATTGTCAGATTCTGCCAACTCACGAATCGCTTTAATATACTGCTCACCCAACAAATAAACAATCGGCATCTCTTCGTCACCCATCGCATTGGTAATGAGTCGAATCGACTCTTCAGACCCTTTGGCAAGCACCACTTGCGCTTCTGCATCACGGCGCGAGGCTTCTAGACGGCCGTCCGCTTCTAAGATAGCAGCTTGCTTTTGACCATCGGCACGAGTCACTATCGCACGGCGTTGGCGCTCTGCTGCTGCCTGCTCTTCCATCGCCGTTTGCATAGTATCAGAAGGGTTGATGTCCTGAATTTCTACGGTTTTGAGGGTAATACCCCAATCAGAGATGTCTTCTGAGATGGCATGTTTGAGCTTGGCCTTGATTTCATCTCGGCTAGACAAGGCATTATCTAGATCCATCTCACCGATGATTGAACGTAATGAGGTTTGTACCAAATTACGAATGCCATACTCATAATCTTCAATACCATAGACCGCTTTATCAGGACGGACAATATTAATATAGGCAACCGCATTGGCGATAATCACAACGTTGTCTCGAGTGATCACTTCTTGTGATGGGATATCTAATACGATGTCTTTGGTCGTGACTTTATACGCCACATCATCAACAAAAGGAATAATCAGGTTTAGGCCTGGTTCTAACGTTTGGCTATATTTACCCAAGCGCTGTACCACCCATTTATACCCTTGCGGTACGATTCGAACCCCTTTAAAAATAGTGAACACAACCAGCGCAACCAGTACGATCATGACAATACTAAAGCTTTCCATATCTCACCCCTATTATTGTACGTGCATGTTTTTATTGATGACAGCTTGCGATTTCATACTACTCACAACCAGCTCGTTACCCACAATATCTGTGACCACGACCCGCTCACCGACTGCTATCGTCTCTCCTGTGGTACGGCACATCCATTCCGCCGCGCCGACAATCGGTACGCTAAAACGTACGACACCTGCTCTATCAGGTAGAGGTTGTACGACAATCATACCTGTTTCGCCAACGATGACACTGCCACCCAATCCGGCTTTAGTGCGATCTACTGACAACGGCTTCACAAACTTGAACCAAACCACCAAGAAGACAGCAGACAGTATCAACCAAACCATGATTTGAACAGAAATAGAAATAGGGAGTAACCAAGTCAGCGCCGCCACAATAATGGCAGCCGCCCCAAACCAAAGGCTTGCAAACGTTGGCACAAACATCTCAATAATCAGCAATATAAAACCCAGTACCAGCCAATGCCACGGTTCAATCATCCATAGAGTTTCCATAATTGCCACCTTCCCTATCGTTGCCATTCCAGTTTTTAATGTAACACACTTTTGGACTTTATAATTTCTTAACAATCATTAATATACGCTACGCGCACTACGAAAAATTTATTTATAAAAAGGGTATTAACATAAAAAAAACGACCACCTAAAGTGATCGTTTTTATACTTTATAACTTACTAAAGGTTTAGAATTTGTATTGTGCACCAATAGTCAATAGAGTCACGTCTTCAGCAACATAGTCATATTCTGCTTCAACACTCACATTAGGATTAAAGTTATAACCCAAACCGATACCACCAGCAACACCACTATCACTCTCGCTCGAACTCGCAGAGTATCCTAAAACATTATCTACAGAAACATCGATCTCAGCTTTAGCAAAACCTAATTTACCTTTAGCATATAGAGCAGTATTAGGGAACTGATAACGGTAAGTACCGTAAGCACCATAAGTTTTTAGATTATAGTCAGCATTGACACCACTAAGACCTGTATCAACATCAACGTCATTAGAACCTACATACTCAATTTCAGCACCAAAGTTAGAATCGAAGTTATAACCAGCATAAACACCATAAGCAGTAGGATCGTCTAGATCACTATCATCTACCATAAACTTACCAGCTTTGATACCTACGTAAGGCTGACCAGCATAATTCATTGCTGCTTGTGCGCTCATCGTCATTACTGAGCCGGCGATTACTGCAAGTAAAGCTTTTTGTAGACTTTTCATAAACTATTCTCAACCTTGGGTGCAATAAGCAAATAATTTGTTTAATATCAAATACTACTCAACTATTTTTCATTCGTAATTAGTAGTGACGGTATAATACCAAATTATTTTTTAAAGTAAACATGTGTTTTAAAATATTTTTTATACGCAAAAAAAACGACCACTTAAAGTGATCGTTTTTATACTTTATGGCTTACTAAATACTTAGAATTTTAGTTGAGCGCCAACCGTCATTAGGTCTGCGTCACTACCTAGCATGTCATACTCAGCTTCAACACTGAAGTCAGGATTCACTGAATAACCAAGGCCTACGCCGCCAGCAAGATTGGTATCTTTATCTGACTGTGATACGTTAACTGGACCAACGTTATAGTTAGATTCTACTTCAGTTCTAGCAACACCTAGCTTACCTTTTGCGTATAAGCCTGTGTTTGGGAAAGCATAACGGTAAGTACCGTAAGCGCCGTATGTTTTAGCATCGATATCGCCGCCTCTGTAGTCAGCGTCGTCTGAACCAACATACTCAGCTTCAATACCGAAGTTAGGATCGAAGTTGTAACCACCATAGATACCATAAGCAGTCGGATCATCAGCGCCATCAACGTCTAGATCGAACTGACCTACTTTTGCACCAACGTATGGTTGACCAGTGTAGCCATTGCCATAAGAGACAGCTGCTTGAGCACCCATACTTAGTAAAGAACCGGCTGCTACTGCAAGTAGTGTTTTTTGTAGAGTTTTCATTGTTAGCTCCTTAGAAAAGTTTTGACAAACAAGTTATCTATTTATATTGGTCTTTTAACCGCATCGCCTTGTTTGCTAACGATGAGTACATAGTAACAAACTATTTCAAACAATCTGTCAGTGTTTGATGGTATGAGAGTTAAGATTTGAAAGTATTTATCAGTGTGTGGGTTACAAACACTGAGATATGAAACTTTCTGTTACATCTCTTGATTTTGTGCAATACTTCCTACTCGCTATATCATCTATTGCTCTTAGCTCAGAAAATATCAAAGGACACTTCATTATGCTGGCTCCTATACATGACCGATTAAAAGCTGAACTTGCTCAGTTAAAAGACCAGCAACAGTACCGTCAACTGCCCAATCTTAAGCATCAAGGACGTCATGTCATTAGTGATGGTAAAACGCTCCTCAATATTGCCAGTAACGACTATTTGGGGCTGGGCGGTGACACCGCACTACAGCATGAGTTTTTTGAATACTTACAACAGCTGCCTGCTGCTGACTGTCCCAAGATGAGCGCTACTTCGTCACGTCTTTTGACAGGGAATGATGCGCAGCTACAACTATTAGAAGAAGAGCTGGAGCAATGGTATGAAATGGCAGCAGGTGAAAAAGACAGCGCCAGTAAAAAGGCAGCGTTGGTTATAAACAGTGGTTATCACGCCAATATTGGTATTTTGCCTGCCTTAACAGCACTGCCTATCAAAACACTTATTTTGGCAGATAAACTGGTACATGCCAGTATCATCGATGGTATTCGCTTAAGCCAAAACAAAGCGTGTACCTATCGGCGCTATCGTCACAATGACTATGAACATTTGGCAATGCTACTGACGCAAGCTGAAGATACTGTAGAGCGTATTATTATCATCACTGAAAGCATTTTTAGTATGGATGGTGACCGCGCAGATTTGCCAGCCTTAGTACGTTTAAAAGCCAAAGATGCTCGCATTGAGCTCTATGTAGATGAAGCGCACGCTGTCGGTGTGCTAGGTAAGCAAGGATGCGGGCTCGCAGAAGAAACGCAAACGCTTGCTGATATTGACTATGTGGTGGGTACATTTGGTAAAGCGTTCGCTTCGATTGGCGCTTATATCTTATGCGATGACACTGTGAAGTCATGGTTGGTCAATCACATGCGCCCGCTTATCTTTAGTACAGCGTTACCACCGATAAATCATGCATGGACCCGTTTTATTTTGGCAAAAATGCCAGAACTGCAAGCAAGCAGACAACATCTGGCTCAGATATCTGTCCAACTTGGCCACGCCATTAGCCCCTCACATCGAGCCTCATCAGCGCCACAAGACGTGTCTTATCAATCCCCTATTGTGCCTTATATCTTGGGCGATAATGCCAAAACCATCACTAAAGCAGCGCAGTTACAGGCAGCTGGATTTTATGCCCTGCCCATTAGACCGCCTACCGTTCCTGCCAATACCGCGCGCATTCGCTTGGTGATGAATGCCAAAATAACCACGGCAGACTGCGCGCGTTTGATTGAACATTTATAATTGATATAAACCCTATCAATGATATGGCTCACGTAACCATTTACACCATTTCGGATTGAATGAACATGATGGAAAACCCTACTCCTTGGTCTGATTTGAGTGCCCGCAAGCAGACCATCGCTCGTCATTTTTCCCAAGCCAATACCTATGATCAGCATGCTCATATTCAACAACATGTTTGCCAAGACCTACTGGCTCGTATCGCGCATCGGTCTCAAGACAGTGTGCTTGAGGTAGGCGCAGGTACAGGACAAATGACTCAGTTATTAGCAACATCGTTACAAAGTAAACGCTGGATCATTAACGAGCTGTGCGCAAAGCAAACTGCCCATTTGCAATCCATATTGCCCACAGCTCAGCTGCGTATTGGTGATGCTGAAACCATGGATTTGGATGCAAACCATAGCTTAATTATCAGTGCCAATGCCATACAGTGGTTTGATGATCCTCTGCGTTTTATATCGCAATCTTCTATGCGGCTAAAAACAGGCGGCCAGCTATTACTGAGTACCTTTACCGCCAATAATTTTTTGCAGATTAAATCCCTTACTGGTCAAGGACTGCATTATCCAGATATCACAGCGTGGCAAGCCGCATTGCATGACCATGGATTCGATCAGATTGAGCTATCGACGCAGCGCTTTGATATACCATTTACCAAGCCCTATGAGGTACTCAAGCATATGAAAGTGACTGGTGTATCAACCAATCAAACGCAATTACTGAGAGCAGGAGAAGCTTCAGAAGCCGCTCCTTTTACATGGACAAAAGCACGTTTGCAGCAGTTTGAACGTGAGTACTGGCAGAAGTTTTCGGGGCAGGATGACCACGGGCAGCCTTGCGTCTATCTGACCTATGAGGCATTGATAATCAATGCCTATCAGCCATAAAAAAACGCACCTCGAAAGGTGCGTTTTTTATATTGATACTAGCTGGCTTTAAGAAATATTATTTCTTATCGTCATTTACTTCAGTGAACTCAGCATCAACGACGTCATCGTCAGCTTGGTTGCTTTCTGCTGCATTATCCGCGCCTTGTTGGAACTGGCTTGGATCCATACCTTCTGCGCCTGCACCACTATCAGCATAAATCTTTTGGCTGATTGGCAAGAAAGCATTGTCTAATGCTTCAAGCTTGGCTTTGATGTCATCATGATCATCTTCTTTAGCCGCTGTTTCAAGTTCAGTGATCGCAGTATCGACGGTTGATTTTTCTTCGTCAGTCACTTTGTCGCCTGCTTCTTTCAACGCTTTTTGTACCGCATGGATACGACCATCTGCTTCGTTACGCACTTGCGCAAGATTCGCGAATTTCTCATCTTCAGCTGCATTGGCCTCAGCGTCACGAACCATTTGTTCGACTTCTTCATCCGACAAACCAGAGTCCGCTTTAATCTGGATGCTTTGCGCTTTACCAGTACCTTTGTCTTTCGCTGAAATGTTCATGATGCCATCAGCGTTGATGTCAAAAGTAACTTCGATCTGTGGTAGACCACGTGGTGCTGGTGGAATGTCCGTCAAATCAAAACGACCAAGCTGTTTGTTTTGGTTAGCGATTTTACGCTCACCTTGATACACCTGAATCGTTACCGCTGGCTGGTTATCTTCTGCCGTTGAGAATACCTGTGATTTTTTAGTCGGAATCATGGTATTTTTCTCAATGATTGGCGTCATGACACCGCCCATTGTTTCGATACCAAGCGTCAATGGCGTCACATCAAGTAGCAATACGTCAGTTTTGTCACCAGACAATACCGCGCCTTGAATCGCTGCACCAGCTGCTACTGCTTCGTCAGGGTTCACGTCTTTGCGTGGCTCTTGACCGAAGAACTCTTGTACGTTTTGCTGTACAAGCGGCATACGAGTTTGACCACCAACTAAGATGACGTCATCGATATCGCCGATTTTTAGACCAGCATCTTCAAGGGCAATTTTACAAGGGCCCATGGTGCGCTGTACCAATGCTTCAGTTAAGCTTTCTAGTTTCGAGCGGCTAATCGTTACCACCAAGTGCTTAGGACCACTGCTATCAGCGGTGATATATGGCAAGTTCACTTCCGTGCTTTGCGCGCTTGATAGCTCAATTTTCGCTTTTTCTGCGGCTTCTTTTAGACGCTGCATTGCCAAAGAGTCACCTTTTAGGTTGACGTCTTGGTCTTTCTTGAACTCATCAACCAGATAATCAATCAAAGCTGAATCGAAATCTTCACCGCCAAGGAATGTATCACCATTGGTTGCAAGTACTTCAAACTGCTGCTCGCCATCTACGTCAGCGATTTCGATGATTGAGATATCAAAAGTACCACCGCCCAAGTCATAAACAGCAACGGTGCTATCGCCTTGCTTTTTATCCATACCGTAAGCAAGAGCTGCAGCAGTTGGCTCGTTGATGATACGTTTTACATCAAGACCGGCGATTTTACCCGCGTCTTTAGTAGCTTGACGCTGTGAATCGTTAAAATAAGCAGGTACTGTTACGACCGCTTCAGTTACGGTTTCACCAAGATAATCTTCTGCTGTTTTTTTCATTTTTTTCAAGATTTCAGCAGAAACCTGTGGTGGTGCTAATTTTTTGCCGTTGATTTCAACCCATGCATCACCGTTATCTGCTTTGGCGATTTTGTAAGGCACCATGCCGATGTCTTTTTGCACGACTTTGTCATCAAAGCGACGACCGATCAAACGCTTAATCGCAAACAATGTGTTGTTTGGGTTGGTGACCGCTTGACGCTTGGCTGATTGTCCAACCAAAGTTTCATCGTTTTTATATGCGACAATCGATGGGGTGGTGCGAGTGCCTTCAGCGTTTTCGATGACTTTAACTTTGTCACCTTCCATCACTGCCACACATGAGTTAGTTGTACCTAAATCAATACCAATTACTTTACCCATAATCAATTACTCCTAATTGTTTTAAATATAAATGGTGTTAAATGCTGACCGCTATCGGTCACTTGTTGCTTTATATCGGTTTGTCTGTTGCGTTTTTCAAGTCAACAATCTAGCAAAATTGGTCTTTCCTGTGATTTTTTGTGATAAACCCTAATATAAGTAGGGTTTATCACAAAATCTTATTGTCCGACACGTACCATGGCTGGGCGCAAGAGACGACCATTCAAGCTGTAGCCTTTTTGCAATACAGTCCCGACGGTGTCTGCTTCGGCGTCTGCATCAATACCAACCGCTTCATGCAAGTCCGCGTTGAATTTTTCGCCTTGTGGATCCACGGCTTCTACACCGTTTTTGTTGAGGACGGCGACAAGCGCTTTATGCGTTAGTTGAACACCTTCAGCAACTGGATCGTTGGCATCTGCATTTTCCATCGCACGCTCTAAGTTATCGACGATTTCTAATAATTCTTTCGCGAATTTTTGTAACGCAAATTTTTTGCTTTTATCGGCTTCTTGTTCCATACGCTTTTGCGCATTATAAGCCTCTGCATTGGCGCGAGCAGTGCCTTCTTTAGCCTGCTTCACTTCGCCTTCTAACTCAGCAATGCGAGCTTTGAATGTGTCTAGATCGATCTCACTGTGGACAGTTAGATCTTCATCTGAGTTATTTCTTGGATCAAACTCTTTCATGGTCTCTTCTAAAATACTATCACTGTGCTCAATATTATCATGCGCCACATTTTGCTCTGGGGATTCGTGGTTGGTCTTTTGCTCGCTCATGATGACTCCTTAGAATGTTAATAATGACGATTGGTATTAGGCACAGTCAATTGGCTAATCGCTAGCTCTTCTGCGCCTTTATTGTATGCTTAACGGTTGTTACTCATTGTTTTTATGAATGCGCTTTACTAGCTGCTTGATAAAGGTCATGGCCATAAATTTCAAGCCTAAAACGAAGGAATTTTTCTCATTTGCAACAAATACCGTTTAAACAAGGCGCAAAATGGGTGCTAAACCTTATGTTGTCTCATTAGGAACTGTGAGTACAGACAACTAATCCACTTATAAAGGTAGCCGTTATTCCCAATCGTTTACTATTAAGTCCTAAGTTATTACCAAAAAACACGCAGTGTTGAAATGGCTTCCTCTATCATTATGATAAATAGTGTGATTTACACTAAAGTAACCGCTGTGATAAGACAGCAGGTACTGACCATCATTTATGAGAAGTATTATGTTCAAATCAAAAGAATCGTCAGTCAACAGTCTATTGAATAAGGCATTGACTACGCTAAAACTTGCGACGAGCGCTCAAATGGAGAGCGATCTAGAAAACAGTCGTATTTGTGCAAAGCCTCTGACTATTAAAGAAAAAATATTGAGATACAAACCACTAACCAGTTGCCAGACTCATACATTGCATCATGCTATGAAAGGGTTGGGCTATCTGCCTGCACCCGTACTTGAAAATTTAACGAGCTATCTGGGAGGGCCTACAGCAGAGCAATATCCGCATGCCAATGCTCATCTTCGTCTGATTCTCGCTGTCAATCGCAAGCTTAAAACCCCACTTGATCTCATGCCGATGCAGGAACTGCGTGAAAAATTTGCGACCGATGCTGTCGCTATGCAAGCGCCAAAAGTATGGAAACAAGCCAGCGATACCATGCTAAGCAATATCAAGCGCAACAACATTAAGCCCTTCACTAAAAAAGGGCAAACGCTGGTTCGATGGGAAGATAAGGTTATTGCCGATGCGGACGAAGGCGATATGACGATTCGTTGCTATCAAGCGAGCAAGCGCTCTAGTAGAATTGGTCTAAAAAAACATCATATTACCAATCCTGATAAAACCGTCATGTTGTTTTTACATGGTGGCGGTTTTTGTATTGGTGATATCGATACCCATCATGAGTTTTGCCATACCGTTTGTGAGCGTACTGGGTGGTCAATCGTCAGTGTGGATTATCGCTTAGCGCCTGAGAACCCTACTCCAGCGGCGCTCAGAGATTGTATTACTTCCTATGCTTGGCTCGCTGAGAATTGCCATACGTTAAATGCTTTACCATCACGGATTGTCTTAGCGGGTGATAGTGCGGGTGGTGGGTTGGCTACCTTAATGGCACAGCAGCTGACCGCGCCATTACAAAACGCTTGGCTAGACTTAGGTATCGACGGGCAAAAGATGTTTGAGTTATTAGAGCGTTTGCCCAAGCCACTGGCACAAATGCCTATATACCCTGTCACCGATATTGAGACTGATTATCCAAGTTGGGAGTTGTATGGTGATGGCTTATTATTGGATCATGCCGATGTGGCAGTATTTGGTGAGGCTTGTTTTAAGAACAGTCCATTGCCTCGTATCCATGTTCTCAACTCTCCTATGCTTGGTGACAACAGCAAAGTATGCCCCACTTATGTCATCGTTGCCGAATTGGATGTGTTGCGCGACGAAGCCATTGCTTATGCCGAGCAAATAAACCGTTATGGTATCCTCGTTAAAACACATACTGTCCTTGGGGCACCGCATGGTTTTATTCATCTCATGAGTATTCATCATGGTTTGGGACAAGAAACAAACGATATCATCGATGGCTTTGTACACTTCGTACACGATCTTTTGAGTACGAATGTCCAGTTAGCCGCGTAGTAATCAATCAATTTTTTGATTGTCTTTATTGCCAACCAAGTTGATGAGCCAAATCTCAGAACGTGAACCCAAGCGAAAAGGAATACCCCAGAAGCCATAACCAGAGGACACCACGAAATGACCTTTGCCAATGGCTTCATACCCGTAACCCAAACGGTTGATGGCACTGACGATAAAGTTGGCAGGAAAGATTTGTCCATTATGAGTATGTCCAGATACTTGCAAATCAATTGGCAACTGACTGTGTTCCTCAATATCGCTTGGTCGATGATCAAGCAATACAATCGGTTGTTCGATATCTACGTGCGCCAGTAATGCAGTCGTCGCCACGCGTTGGTGTTTATGATTGTCAAAACGACCAACTAGCCAAATCGGGGTGCCTTCGTGCTCTATGCTCACGACATCATCGTTCAATAATTTGACCCCTGCATTTTTTAATGCCTCGCTGATTGGCTGCTCATGACCATACAAATCATGATTGCCTAGCGTGGCATAAACTCCATATGGCACGCTATCACAGAGCATTTTTAAATTAACGGCCATCTTATGATCAACAAACGCGTCTGTGTTGTCGTCCATGATGTCACCAGGCATCAGCAGTATATCGGCGTTATTCTGCATAAGAAGATGTTGTAACCTATCTATCGCCCCACTACCAAACAGCTTTCCTAAGTGTAAATCACTGGCTACCGCAACCCTCAAGGTTTTGGACAGCACTTTATCTATAGTGATCGTCACTTTACGTACAACAGGAACGTAAGCACTGTATAACGCATAAGCAAACAATCCTAAAAATATAGCTAAAGCCAACGCTCGTAAGTCTTCATCGATTGCAGCAGATACATTTATTCCATCTCCCATAAATGAGGCTAGGAGCCAATACGCACCGTACAATATGCTCGTCAGCAAAGCCGTCAGTAGCACAAAATGCATGACCAACATCCAGCCACTTATCCAGCGATAGCTATTGGCAAAAACTCTTTTGACACTTAATAGTAGCAAGCCATTCGTAATAACAAATATAACAATCCACACGATGGTTGGTAAGTTTCCTATCTCCCAAGGTTGTAGCCACCACTGCAAGCTTAAAGCCGTACCAAGGCTAAACAGCTGCAATAGTGCAAAAATGGTGATAAAAAAAACATAGCGCATGGGCGATCCTTGAGGGTTGCTTTTAAAGCTACTTTGCTAAAATGAACCTTGATAATGTTAGAAGCAAATTTTGGAGCAAACAGAAAAACCTCTACTAAGATACATAGAAATAGTAGAGGCTTACGAAGTCACTATTAGGTTTCACATGAAACAATTTATCATGATATTAAAACAACGTTTCACGTGAAACAAAAAATCATACTTTTTGTTCTTCCAATGCTTGACGAAGGGTTGGCTGCTTGAATTCATATCCTGCATCAAGTAACGCTTGTGGCAATACTTTTTGTCCATCCATAAGCAGTGTTGACATCTCCCCAAACATCAGTTTAAGTAAGGCTTCTGGCAAAGTGAAAAAGGTAGGACGATGTAAGTGAGAACCCAACGTTTTGGTAAACGTATGATTGGTCACTGGATTGGGGGCCGTCAGGTTATAGATCGTCACTGGTGTGTTATTGTCAGTTTCTAGCGCATTGTCATCATTCGATACACTTTGTTGATTATTGGTCTGGTTGGCAAGATGCTGCTCCATAATAAATATCGCTGCCCCTACCCAGTCTTCACGGCTTATCCAGCTCATGACTTGTTTACCATTTCCCAATTGTCCACCAACACCCATTTTAAAGGGGGTCAAAAGCTTACCAAGCATACCGCCGTCAGGATGCATAACCACACCTGTACGAACAATAGCGACTGGCACCCCATAGGTAGTCGCTCTCACTGCCAGTTTTTCCCACTCATCACACAGTTTGTGAGCAAAATCTGTCTCAAACCCACTACTTTCAGTTAAAGGTTTATCTCCTTGAGTACCATACCAGCCAATCGCTGAACCACTGATCAATAATTTGGGTTTGTGCCCAGTGCTGGCAATGTAAGCAAGTAGAGATTCAGTAGGTTTGATTCGACTGGCAAGCAGCGCTTCTTTACGGTCATCACTCCAGCGTTTATCTGCAATACCTGCGCCCGCTAAGTTTAAAACAACTTCAAAAGCTCTGTCGGACGTTGCCAATTCGTCATAAGTCATCAGATCAATATTATCAGGATGCGCTTGACTGCTGTCACGCGTCAGCCAAGTGATCTGTAAATCTTTATTCATGCTCTGATAACGTTGCGTGATCTCTTTACTAAACGCACTTCCTAAAAACCCTGAGCCACCACTGATTAAAATATTCATCGTCATATCCTTACGTTGTGTTTTTCATTATTCTAAAGAAGATAACTCTTGGTAATTATCGTGTCCTTTTTCGCCCCTCTTGTCAAAATGGCTTTTACATGACTTTGGTAAGGCAATGTTCTTACAAGACTAAAGACAAGGTTTGTATTCAAATAATTCACTAAATTCATTTACGCAAAATATTTATGGATTGGACACTCATTTTCATCCTTCCTATTGCGTCTCACCTTCTTTATATTTTTCCATCGACTATCTATAAAACTTATAACTACCGCTTTATCTGGCAATACATGCTGCTTAGTCAAATGCGGCGCGGCCCTATCTAAACGCTTTGCCAGTTCGGGTAAATGATTTGAAGGTACGGCAGGAAATAGATGATGCTCTACGTGGTACAGCAGATTGAAAGTCAGTAAATTGACCACTGGGTTACGCTCTGTACGGGCGATCGTTTCATCACAATCATGATGCACGCCCCACACAGCGATAATACCGACACTAGCGTTTGCCAATATCATGATTAATAGGTGATACATCAATACTTGTGCTGACAGGGTGATAGCAGAGACATTGAAAAGCGTTAAGCCCATCAAAGTTAAGGTAACCATAATGACCAAAGCAATCAGACCAAACTCCAACCAAATGATACGCTGATTATGCTGGCTGCTTAGACGTAACCCTTGGCGATAAATATCCAGTCGATAGGTCACCCCACCTACCATCGCTTGCCACCATGAAATCTTTGCCAGACTGCCTTCCATATCACTATCGCCCAGCGGGTCGCGATGATGTCCCATATGAGTGGCGCGAATACTGTGCAAGCTGGTCAATAGCAATACACTTAGTAGCAGTAATAGCACGGTGGTGGCACGTTTACTTGTACCCAAACTGCGGTGATAGCCATCATGGGCTTGGCGAAAGGCGGCTGCAAAAAACAAATAAGAGGCACCGCATGCCAGCACATACCATGATTGACTGGCAAACCACCACGACAACAATAAAAGCGGATAAGGTAAAATGACGTTGTAAGTAATTTGGCGCCGACTGAGGTGGCGTAAGTCTTGCCATTCTACCGAGCCAATCGTCTGTTTCATCTTTGACGGTTTATACCCATATTTTTGTGTGTTGTTCGCTTTCATTTTATCCACCCATTGATTATGGCTAATAAAAGAACCTATTCATTTTCATTAATTTCTGTCAAAACAGAAATAAATACCTAAATTTTTTATTTTTAAGCGTGCGTATTCTTGCTAGCGTAAAACCTTTTTAATACTGGCACCCAGCTTTAGTATTTTTTTGAGTGCGTTTGTCGGTAGTTTAAGCATCTCAGAAGACCAAGTAGTCACCGTTTCTACGAATTCTTGCGTTTCACGGATACGGGTCTTTACCTCATTATTTTCATGTTCAAATTCAGGACTGTCCATCAACTCTTGTAAGAACTGGACCGTTGGATCCAGTTCGCGCTTTTGGCGCTCAATCACGATAATACGTGCCAGCTCCCAAACATCAGTATTGGTACTAAAATGATCACGGCGATCGCCTAATATTGAGACTTTTTGTACCAAGCCCCAATGCTGCAACTCTTTAATGCTATTTGAGACATTGGAGCGTGCAACCCCAAGCGTTTCGGTAATCTCTTCTGCATTTAACGGCTTGCCAATGATATATAACAAGGCGTGAATCTGCGACATGGTACGGTTGACGCCCCATTGCGAGCCCATCTCACCCCAGTGCAAAATAAATTTTTCAGTAACGGGGTTTAGTTTCATGATGGATACTCATTTTATTATGGATACAGTATTGATCGACTGCTTAAGCTGTTCATAGAACCATCTTGCGCCATTCTTTTATTTCTGTCAAGACTGAAATAAATAAAAATATTTTTAAGTACTCATAGTATTTTTAGCGCAAAATTGATCCAGTCATTGCATCCCGTATTTGGCTTGGGAGCGTATAGCCCAAGGTATCGGCTTGCAAATAGCTGATTTGTTCGCCAAAATAATGATGGGCTTCAGAAAACGTAGTGGCGGGCGGTTGTCCAGATGGATTACAACTGGTAGAAACCACTAATCCAAATGGATTGTGCGGACTGACTATTTGCTGACAAAGCCCTCGGATAATCGGATGTGCAATGACTCTAACTGCCACTGTCGGATGCTGACCTGTTATCCATGCAGGAATACGGTTAGCCAATGCCTGCGGAATCGGGAGTAACCAAGTATGAGCCTGCCGATATTGTAAGTCGGTATGCTCGCTGTCCGTTTGCCAGCTCTCTAAAATTGGAGCGCGCTGCATCTCATTTAATGGC
This sequence comes from Psychrobacter sp. 1176_08, assembly GCF_052850615.1. Taxonomy (NCBI): domain Bacteria; kingdom Pseudomonadati; phylum Pseudomonadota; class Gammaproteobacteria; order Moraxellales; family Moraxellaceae; genus Psychrobacter; species Psychrobacter sp. 1176_08. The sequence continues at coordinate 204,037 of NZ_VXCU01000007.1, read as the reverse complement.
GCTAATAAAGGCGCTAAACGCTCTACGCTGTCAGTGATGACAATCATACCTTTGGCTTGAGGTCGATTTTTGATGGCCAAAATTTGCTGAACTGCTGCTTCATTATAAGGATCACAACCTATCCCCCACACGCTCTCAGTAGGGTATGCAAGCAGTTGTCCAGCCTTTAGACAGTCAGCCGCTTGAATGACAGAAGAGGTCGTTATGGAAGTAATTTGGTTCATGGTGCCAGTCATTTATGATGTTAAAGAAGTCAATATGAATCATAGCATATCAGTCACACTGACTCAGTAAGTCACGGTAAAAAATAGCTAACGGACGGCTATGAAGTATTGGTTCATTACAAAGAAACGTATCATGCTAACTACGAGAATACCGTCCACCTTGAACGTTGATTGCGCCCAATAGCTCAAGCTCCATCAACTGTCCTATCAGACTTGGTGCGGTTAACTTAGTAGCAATGATGAGGGCATCTAAGTCTTGTCCATGCCAATCAAGCTGCTCATAAACCACGCTCAAATGCTCAGGAATAACGATAGCAGTGCGCTGAGGCTTTATACTCACTGGCGACAATTGGCTAGCATTTTTACTCGTAGAATAAGAGGAACGGTGGCTCAGATGGTTCGCTTGGTTCTCTAGTGGGTTGTCATTGATAATTACGGTAGGTGCTTTAGCATCAGTGTCTGAAGTATCTAAATAAGGACTGTGAGCCAATTGACTGTTCACATCCTCAATCACTTGTTGCGGATGATAAATCAACGTCGCGCCTTCCCGTATCAAATGATGACAGCCCTCAGCATTATTATTATCAATATGACTTGGAACAGCAAAGACTTGTTTACCTTGTTCAGACGTCAGGCGTGCCGTAATTAGGGAGCCACTTTGAACAGCAGCTTCTGTCACAATGGTCGCCAAACTGAGACCAGCAACCAAGCGATTACGACGAGGGAAGGTATGCTTATGCGGCTGAGTATGCGGTAGCAGCTCACTGATGATACAGCCGCCTTTCTCAATAATTTGAGTAAAAAGTTGGTCGTGATGATTGGGGTAATTCACATCAATACCCGTCCCCATCACTCCAACCGTACGACCTTGATAGTCGGAATCAGCCTGTGCCAATGCTCCTGAATGCGCACGTTTATCCACGCCAAGTGCAAGGCCGCTGGTGACAACATAGCCAGCTTGCGCCAAATACTGCGCCATATCAAACGTGGTTTTTTGGGCATGAGCAGTGGGTTTTCGACTACCGACAATGGCAACCTGCGCTTGCTGTAAGCGCATTCTATTACCACGATAAAACAACAAAGGCGGTGGATCGTAGATTTGTAAAAGCTGGGCAGGATAATCAGGTTGGTCAGCAAACAGAAGGCCATAACGCCCTTCTGTGAGTGCTTGCTGAATATTATCAATACTTGTGCGAGTTTGTTCAGGTTGCTCATGGCGTTTAAGATGAGTGTGATGCAGACCCAACTGCCGCCACGCCTCTACTTTGGCCTGCCAAGCAAGCCTAGCATGACCAAAAGAGGTAATAAGCTTATGATAGGCGGAGAGAGAGGCGTTTACCTCAAACCATAGCGCCAATACGGCGCGCTGATCGTCGGTCAATAAAGAGGAGACTGCCGTCATAGTCAGTTATCTCGTACAGGCGGACTTAGCTGGTTTATTTATCAAACCAGCGATAGATCGTTATAAGTAAGGCGGCGGTAATAGCTGATCGCCCACGTTGAGTGGTAGCTCAGAATCTAATACATACGCATAGCTAATATGGTCAAAGGTATTAAAAATCATTACCGTACCACTTGGCTCATTTGGCAAACGAACAGGCATGTCATTGTCTTTAGTATCACGCACCAATGGGCCTTTTTGATAGACTGTCAGCACATCACCAGGTTTAGCGCCTTGCGCACTACCTAGATTGATGGCGACCACACTACCCTTCGCAGCTGAGCTGATAGAATCCATGACTCGCACAACGAGTCCACCACGGCTTACAGACGCAGGCTCAGGATAAAACACTGGCGGAATAGAGTTATTCAGCTCAACAAATACTCGGTCCCCTTCACGTACTTCTTTGCCATAACTGTCTGTGAGCTGTAGGCTTGTGACACCATTGGTTTCTGTCGCTGTAACTAATCCTGTCGCCACTTGGGTAACCTCTAAGCCAATCACTTTTTGCGTTTTGGGCTCCACATATAGCTCACCTTCGCGGTAAATACCATAGCGCTGACCCACGATAAGGGGCACGCCTTTGGCATACACTTTATCACCACTTGCCGTGATTAAATTACGGTTTTTAGAAGCTAATATATAAGGCGTGGTATTGAAATCTTGGGGATTGACGATGATCGCTTTATCTAACCAATGTTGAATAGCAGACAGCGGGATAGGAGGAATACTGTTGGCAGTAGAAGTGACGGTGACTGTGCTGGCAACTGTATTGCCTAATAATTGTTTTTCGACCCCAGCGCACCCTTCGCCAGTGTCCACACCGATGAGGGTTTTGCCTTGAATCACACACAAGATGAGAATGTCATCAGGATAAATAAGATTTGGGTTTTTGATTTGTTTATTAGTGGCCCAAATTTCTTTCCATCGCCACGGACTGTCCAGATAGCGTCCTGAGATGTCCCACAAGGTGTCGCCTTTTTTGACGATATAGCGATTGGGCGCATCTGCTTTAATGGTTGGTGGTGGGTTATTTGCGTAAGCCGTGGTCATTAGCATGGCACTACTAAAGGTTGTCAATAACAGTGCTCTTGCTATCTTTTTTAAGCTCATCTTCATTATTATATCCACAATATATACCACTGTTTGACTGGTATGATTCTTAAAAGAGCATCTGGCATAATAATGACCCGCCAACGCTGTTTCTAATATTACAATCATATCTACCATAACACAATCATAAACAATTTATTACAATGGCGTAACCTTAAAACCGTTACTCGTGTGGTTTTTTTTAGAAGATGTCGCTATAAATTTCCAGTATATTAAGCTGAGGTTGGCATGACATGCTGACGTATTTGCTCAGCCACCAGTTCAGCATTATTGTCTAGTACCACCACGTGCTGCGGCAAACTCTCTAGACCTTCTGTATGAGCAGGACGTGCAATATCTGTCTGACCAATGGCTTCAACAATCGTCTCCGCGAACTTCACCGGCAATGCCGTCTCTGCACAAATAATCACTTCGCCGTCTAGCTGCAACTCTTTGGCGACTTTGATACCATCAGCGGTATGTGGATCAACCAGTTCACCATACTGCTCATAAAGCGCTTTGATAGTTTGTAAGCGGTCATTGTGAGTCGATTTACCAGCGGCAAATCCATAGCGCGTATTCACTGCTTCCATCACATCTGACAAGTCAAAACCTTTGCCTGATTTTACACCGTCGAATAACTCATGAACACGCGCACTGTCTTTTTCAAGCAACAGATAAACAAAACGCTCAAAGTTAGAGGCTTTGGAGATATCCATTGATGGGCTTGAAGTGACGTAGGTTTTTTCAGTCGGGCGTGGTTGATACGCACCTTTATTAAAAAAGTCATTTAAGACATCGTTTTCATTGGTCGCCACGATCAAACGATCGATTGGCAAGCCCATTTCACGAGCGATGTGGCCTGCGCAAATATTACCGAAGTTACCAGATGGCACGCTAAAGCTGACTTTTTCGTCGTTGCTTGTCGTCACCGCAAAATACGCTTTGAAATAATAAACGATCTGCGCCAGTATGCGTCCCCAGTTGATGGAGTTCACGGTTCCCAAGCTATAGGCGGCTTTAAACTCAGCGTCTTGTTGCAGTGCTTTGACGATATCTTGACAATCATCAAACATACCATCGATGGCGATATTGTGGATATTGCTATCGGTCAAGCTATACATCTGCGCCCGTTGAAACTCACTCATTTTGCCATGAGGTGATAGCATAAAGACTTCAATATTGTCTTTACCGCGCAGAGCATATTCTGCGGCACTACCCGTATCGCCACTGGTCGCACCAATGATAGTAATACGTGCGTCTTTTCTTTTGAGTACATATTCAAAGGCATTGCCCAAAAACTGCATGGCCACATCTTTGAATGCCAGCGTTGGGCCATTTGATAAACCCAAGATGTATAAATTGTCTTCAAGCTTGCGGACAGGAACAATGTCGGCAGAGCCAAATACATCAGCGGTATAAGTACGCTCAATGATATCTTGCAAATCGTTGACAGGAATATCAGTCGCAAAACGCTTCATGATTGCCAAGGCAAGCTGTGGATAGCTAAGTGTTCGCCATTCATCAAGCGTGGTATTGTCAATGTTTGGGTAATGCTCAGGCAGCATCAAACCACCGTCTGGTGCAAGACCCATTAATAGCACATCACTAAAGTCCATCGGCGCTGTCTGACCACGGGTACTGATATATTTCATTAGATTGTCCTGTCTACAATAATGTTATTCAATAGTTAAAATGGCTCATTCAGAAGTTTTTTGCAACAACGCATAATAAAAGCCGTCGCCGCTCTCGCTATCAATCGGCAAGCATTGGCGGCCAATCGCTTGTTCGATACCCCAATTACAATCGTCGCTAAATTCAACAGCTGCTACATTAGTATAGTAAGTCATAAAATCCTGCATTTGTTCGACGTTTTCTTGCTTTAAGATAGAGCACGTGACATACAACAGATAACCGCCAGCTTTGAGCTGTGGCCATAGGTTATGCAAAATATCAGCTTGTAGCAATGCCGTTTGCTCGATGTCTTCCTCAGTACGCAAGATACTGATATCAGGATGACGACGGATCACACCTGTCGCCGTACAAGGTGAATCTAGCAATATGGCGTCAAATACGAGTTTGCTCTTTTTCTTACCAGCCCCTTGCCATGTGGTTGCATCCGCACAGACAATGTTAAGCTCAATATTTTTTTCAGCTTGCTGCAAGTCATGCTGACTTAAATTCAAGCGTTGTAAATTAGTATGAATGCGTTCGATACGTGGTGCTTCGTTATCGATAGCAGTTAGCTTCACTTTCGAAACCATAGAAACTGATTCATCGTTTTGTTTCACGTGAAACAATGAAGACTCATTTGAGCTAATTAATTCTAACCAATGAGCGAGCTTGCCACCAGGCGCAGCACAAGCATCTAAGATATGTAACTCATCGCTCTTTTCATCACTGTCAGTATCAGAGCTTTCTGCGCTAAGCTTAGCCATCAATGCTTGATTAATAATGGGTGCGGCAAGCTGAGCATGCATATCCTGTACGCTAGCAGCGCCGTCAGCAAAATGAGGCAGCGCATTCACGGCAGTGCTCTGATGTAGTCTTAATCCTGTCGTTGATAGCGTCGTCGCTGATGCGTTCGATAAACGGATACCGCTCGTCAGCTCAACCAAGTCGGCGTCAATCTCCGCCCCATCCAATGTGTGCTGATAATCTTCTACTGAGCCAATAGCAGTATTCACTCGTAAAAACATCGGTGCTGCTTGGCGTAAGCCTTGAGTCAGCTCATCATACTGCTCACTCCAGTCTTGCTTAAGCTGATAAGCGAGCCAATTGGGTAGGCTATGTTTTTTATCGCATTTTTTACGAAATTTGCTGGGGTTTTTAGCGACTTTACGCAAAATAGCATTGACCAGACCACTTGCATGAGCAAATTCAATGTCTTTGACCGCTTCAACGGTTTCATGAATGGCAGCATGATCAGCGACTTCTAAATACAGCAATTGCACCAAACCCACTTGGATCGTCGTGCGAACTTCAACCTCATCAATCGGGTTGTCCGCTAAGGTATCGAGCAAACGTGCAAGCGCGTGCCACTGACGTAACGTCGTCAATAATAATGCATGAGCAAAGCCTTTGTCACCGTCGTGCAAGCTGTTTAATAATGGGTCGAGCACACTTGAGAGCGACTGACCATTTTGGATAGCAAGCAAGGTGCGAATCACACGCACGCGCACGCTGCCATTCATAATAAGGTTACTTGATGGCTTAAGCTTGTTGTTTCTGGGTGCATTGTTTTTAGACGTGCTGCTGGTGTTTCTCATTAAATTGGATTTCCTTGACGTAGGATGGATAACGTCTTGTGCAAGTAAGGTTAAATGTGGGTGTGCTATTTTGATTCTGCTGTGAACTGGTCGCCATCGTTGAGCTGATTGCCATGACAGACTTGTTCCGCCGTCATCGGCTTCCCACCTGCAAACTGTAGGCTGGTGATCGCCAAGGTACTGGCAAGGGGCTTACTGCTATCTTGCATATTGCTATTTTGATGACTGTCATTGACTGTATTATCAAGCGTTTTCTGATAAAGGCTTTGTGTGCCACAAGCAACTAAAACGGCTTTGCGACCAACACTCACGACAGTGCCGGCTGGCTTATCTGTTTGCTGCGTTGTATTGATGGGTAGTGACGAGAGTATTTTGACACGTTGTCCTGCCAAAAAAGTATAAGCACCAGGCCATGGCATCAATCCACGAATTTGTCGTTCAATCACAGTAGCAGACTGCGTCCAATCAATCTCGCCTTCGGTTTTGATAAGCTTTTCGGCATAATTGGCTTGCGTGTCATCTTGAGCCGTTGCCTGTGCCTGATAATGGGACAAATCTTTTAATACCGTGGTAATAGCGGTCGCCCCAAGCGCTGCCAACTTATCGTGCAGACTCGATGCGGTGTCTTCTGCCGCAATAGGACAACTGACCTTATAAAGCATGTCGCCTGTATCTAGCCCTTTATCCATTTGCATAATAGTGATGCCAGTCTCGTCATCTCCTGCTAATAGCGCACGGTGGATAGGCGCCGCCCCGCGCCAGCGTGGCAACAATGAGCCATGAATGTTTAGGCAACCATGAGTAGGCGTGGTCAATACACCAATCGGCAAAATAAGACCGTAAGCTGCCACAATCATGACGTCAGGCTGATAAGTACGCAAAATCTGACGCGCCGTCATGCCCTCCACGCTAGATTTTTTGAAAGTAGCTGGCTGCTCGACCGCTATATCATGGTTTAATGCAACTTGCTTGACTGCTGACGCGGACAGTTTTTGACCACGTCCTGCTTTACGATCAGGCTGGGTGTAGACAGCGACGATGTCTATATTTAGTGCTTCTTGCTGACTGATAAGCGCCTCAAGACTGAGCGCAGCAAATTCAGGCGTGCCAGCGAATACCACTCTCAATCGCTGATTGGATTGAATAGGGTTGGTAGTAAGAGAAGCAGATAAATCAGAGACTGAATCAGTTGTAGTCGAAGCACTTGTAATCATAATCAGGCAGTATATGTAGGTGGTTCCCCATTATAGGGGAGTTTGCAATGTTGTGCCATGATTGTAATAGCAGCAATCGAGCGTGACTAATGATACCGTTTGTCTTTATAATAAAAAATCTGAATGGATTCGGCAGATCCTCTATCACGCTGAGCTTGTTACTTATTCATAGTCCCTTCTTGTGTCGACATAGGACCACGCTTTCATGCAACAGTTTCAGTCCTTACAACGCTTAATTATATTTTACGGGCTGACGGTGCTAGTGATGCTGGCACTGTATTACTTCACACTTTTTTATGATGTAAAGCAGCACAATGAAGAACAAAGTGTCGATATTTTTCATACCTTACAACACGAAATCACCAGTCATACCATTCCAGTAAATACTGAGATTAAAACGCTTTTAGAGCAGCCAGCGTTTGAGGATATCAGTTATCAGCTGATTTTTATGATGCCATCTGGGCAGACGTATATTCATCGCCACGTCCGTCCTAATGAACCTGCATTTGCCACCGTGACTTTTCCTATTATCCTCTCACCCTTTGACGATAACAGTCATAGCGCCTATACACTGAGCAATCGCGCCCTAACAGGCACTATCAAACTCAAAAGCGGTCACCAAATCTATATCATATTGCGCCATAAGCCGATTGCTATTGATTGGATATCTTACCGTTATTGGCTACCATTGATGACAGCGATTATGTTTTTCCTTATCGCCATCATCTATATGCTCAGTCGTCGCAATAATTGGGAGCAACTCCTGAGCTATACCGACAGTTTAAGTAGCCACGCAAAAGAAGCCTATAGCCCGCCGCCGTTTTTGCACAAAAACTCTACGCCTGAGTTTTTGTATCTAGGTCATGCATTAAGCCGCGTCAGTTATCAGCTGCACAATGACTATCGCCGTATCAAAACCCTCAATCATCGTCTTGAGCGTTTGGTTGAACAAGCGCCTTTACCGATGCTCATGATCATGCGTCATGGTCAAATCAGTTTTTTTAACCAACGTTTTGAGCAAATTTTTATAGAGTCCTCACAAGAGGATAAGCGTTATGAGTTGACAGATTTTGTGGCGGGCAAGGACGCATCCACTCAGCAATTATTACAGACGTTAGCAAGCTTGCGATTGACTCGTACCTTGATTGTTTATGGCTTACAGAATAAACAAACTTATCAGCTTCACGTCACGCCTTGGTTTGGTGAACATGAGCAGATTCATGGTTTTACGGTACTTCTGAGTAACATCCATGAATTTGCCAACCAAACCGAACAATTACAGCTACAAAACCAGCAGTTGCAACAAAAGCTTGATGAATTAAATAAGTTGCGCTCTTTGACAGGGTATCAGCTACGTATACCACTAGAAGCGATGATTGATCTGCTTGAGCCAATTGACCCCTCTACCCTGACTCCAGAAAGGCATGAAATCTTAAAATCACTGATCACTGCCAGTCAAAGCATGTTGAACATGCTCAATAACACCTTCGGTATAGAAGAGGTGGAAGTAAGAAAAACGCGGCTTACTATCGAGCCGATAGATATCTACAAACTTGGGCAAGAGATCAACAATCTAGTCATCAGCAATGCACGGCAGCAAGGCATAGAATTGATTTATTTCTTTATGCCCGACTGTCCACGTTGTATTGACACTGATGACATCCGGTTACGCCAGATACTGTTGAACTTATTGAAAAATGCCATAAAATTTACCACCTCAGGTCATGTCTCCCTCATTATCGATCGCGTGACCAAAGCACAGATTATGGACATTGGCAAAGATCATTTATTGCCTTCCAATGAGAATAAACTGGCAGAACCATCATCTCACTGGGTTCGTTTTAGTATCGAAGATACAGGTATCGGCATATCGGCAGACAAACAGAAAAATTTGATGACAAGCCTTTTCCAGAATGACCAACAAGCCCATGAGCACATAGAGCAAAATACGGTTAAAACAGGCATTGGTTTAAACAATGCCAATAGCTTTGCTCAGTTACTGGGTGGTTTTATTGAATTAAAAAGTACAGTAGGTAAAGGCAGCATCTTTAACCTATATCTGCCGTGTCGTAGGCCAAACTATCAACCCATTTATCATCACAATCAGCAGCTGACAAACATTCACCTCATTGCCATCGTCAATCAACCACTGGTCGCTACAAAAATACAGCGCTTATGCACATATTTGTCCGTGTCGACTACTATTTATACCTCTATAGATTTGGTTGATATCCAGTCACTTATAGACAAAGTAGCGCAGATGCGCCCGACACTGGTACCGATATTGCTATTGGATTATGAATACTATGAGACGATTACCACGCCTATCGTGATAAATACCACAAGCGGTCATAATACAGAGCATCAAAAGCCAGAAACGGTCCATATAGAGCATGACGTAGTAGAGCCTATAGAAACGGTAGACAAAGCATTAATTAATCGTGACAGACAAGAAGCTTTGAACATCTTACTGACCTATCCATCACTACCAAAAATATTGTTTAGCATAAAGCCTGAGCGCCGTATTCCCTCTGTGCTGTTAGGAAAATACGATGGATTCTTAAACAAACCACTAGACATGACTTTATTACTGTCTGAGATGTTGCGTTTAACCTCAACAGCAAGGCAAAAACTGGTTCAACCCCTAATGCATGAAGAAAACAGCAGTCCGCTAACACCCGTGACAAACGAATCGATCAGCGTCTTCCTCAATGAAACGCCTCTTCCGCTGATTTTGGTGGTAGAAGACAGTCCAACCAACCAAAAAATAACCTGCAAAATGCTAAGTAAGCTGGGTTATCGTAGTATCGTTGCAGAAGATGGTCAGCAAGCGCTCGACTGTTTAAAGAGTCAACGCCATGAAATTTTACTGATTTTGATGGACTGTCGAATGCCAGTCATGGATGGACTACAAGCCACTCAAGCAATCCGTGCGCAAGGCGATGATATTCCTATCGTTGCGCTAACAGCAAACAACACCCAGGAGGATCGCGAGGCTTGTATACAGGCAGGTATGGACGAGTTTTTAACCAAGCCCATTAATAAGAAAGCGCTAGTGACAGTTTTACAAGCTTTTATAACAGCGTCATAATCACTCTGAATACCCTTTCAACTAGCGACTCACAAAAATTCATTCACCCTCAATGGAGATTTATTGAGGCTATACCATAAAGCTTATTTCATAAAGCCATTATCTGCTAAGAAGGCTTCTGTAATTTGGCTTTGTGGGCTTGGTGCATTCATACCACCAGTTTGTGACTTGCTCAACAAACGCTCTAAGTAACGTGCGACGATATCCACCTCAACATTAACCTTATTACCAACCAGCCAGTGCTTGGCGATATTGGTGACTTGGGCCGTGTGCGGGATGATATTTAAAGAAACGATATTGTCGCGTACAAGATTGGTCGTTAAGCTGATACCATCAATGGTGATAGACCCTTTGGTCGCGGTGTAATGCGCCAACTCTTGCGGTATCTCAATTTCGATATAGATAGAACGTGCATCTTGTTGTAGCTTACTAACGATGCCGACGCCGTCTACATGACCTGCAACGATATGACCACCAAAGCGAGTGGTGGGTAGCATTGCTTTTTCTAAATTGACAGTATGTCCTGCTTTTAACGTTTCTAACGCAGTCCGCGCAATAGTTTCACGTGAAACGTCAACAGAGTAATGATTACTGCCAAAATCGACGACAGTGAGACAAATACCATTTGAGGCGATAGAATCTCCCAGTTTCACATCGCTAAAATCTAATTCATCTGACTCTATTGTCAAACGTATGTCGCCACCCGTGGGTTGCATAGATTTTACTTTTCCAACACTTTCTATAATTCCGGTAAACATACAAACCTCATCTTGTGGTGATATCGTCGCGATAGACACTATATATTGATTATATTGTGACTTTTTCCTATCGCTGATAATAAATAGTGCACTTCTATTTTTAGGGAAACATAGCGTTTTTCAAGCGTATTAGGGTATAAGTTGTGGATAAGTAAAAAAAATCAGCCTTTAAACTACTATAAACCTATCTTATCTAAAAGTTATCCACAAATTGGTCATATTTCTAAATAGTTAGAAGGCACGGTAGAATTAAAACTAAAATATTGATTTTATTAGTATTTTTATAATTATTCTATGGAAAATACTTTATATAAGTTTCATGTGAAACAAAGTTATACACAGTTTCATGTGAAACCTATTATCTCTGTTATGACTTATCCACATTTAGCTCACAATGTATATAGGTTGTGGATAAGTATCTTAAAAGCGATAAGTTCAAGTCTATATCTCAACCTATAAGGGTAATAAGGTCAACTTAAGATCGTGCCCTATCTTTTTATGACTCTCTATCTCAAACCGTAATTGCTGCGCCAAGCTCAATGGATTGAACTCGACCATGGCTCTTGCTGTATTGCCCAATACACAAGGTGCTTGATAAACGATTAGCTCATCAACCAGTTGCTGACTTAAAAAACTGCCCGCAATACCAGCACCCGCTTCTACCAAAATGTCATAACAGTGATGCTCACTCACCAAGTTTTTTAGTAAAGCAGTCAAATCATCTGTACGCCAATAAAGCGTCTCTGAACGACGGCATAGCTGATACTCAGAATGTGGGTCATGGCTTAAACGTTGGCGTCTATCCAGAACAACGACTCTCGGTGTTGGTACTTGTTCTAATGAAACGCCCAATTGCGTAGAGCGTACATTGAGCTGAGGATTATCAGCAATAATAGTTTCACTGCCAGTGATGATAGCGCCGCTGCGTGCACGTAATGTTTGCACATCTTCACGAGCATCTGCTGAGGTAATCCATTTTGATTCACCTGAAGCCACTGCCGTACGACCATCCAGACTGGTCGCCATTTTTAGGCGCACATAAGGCATCTGAGTGCGCATGGCTTTTAAAAACCCACGATTGAGCGCTTCTGCTGGTGCTGTCAGGACGCCCACCTTGACCTCGATTCCTGCCTGCTGCAATATGGCTACACCGCGACCTGCGACCTGTGGGTTGGGGTCGAGACCTGCAATTACGACACGTTTTATGCCTGCTTTAATAAGGGCAATTGCGCAAGGTGGGGTGCGTCCTGTATGACTACAAGGCTCCAATGTCACGTACGCAGTTGCTCCGATGGTTTGGGCACCCGCGTCTTTGATTGCAAATACTTCTGCATGCGGCTCACCCGCTTTGGGATGAAACCCTTGGCCCACGATTGTTTCTGCCTGAACGATGACACAGCCAACGGCTGGATTGGGTCTGGTGGTATACAAGCCGTGCTTAGCTTGCTCAATGGCAAGCATCATAAAGTAACGGTCTTGAGCATCTAGCGCGTGGTTTTGAGTTGGCATAAAGGAAGCTTAAAAGATTGGGTGAGTATTATTGAGAAAATAGTGCTTTAACAAAATCATGGGTTCAAGCGTGTCTACAACAGAAAGGTATTTTTCATCAAAAAATAGCCCAATCATAAGACAATATAGTCAATCCAATATAAAATAAATACACTGCTATCAATATCGCATGTTCTTGCTTGATGTGCCTTCGCAGACAGAGGCGACGAACATATATTGTTGGCAGGCCATTATCATTGTTGGACTTTTTTTATTTAGGATTAACTACACTCACCCACTTTTTAGTCTTTTTCATTTGGGCGAATATTGGCGATTTCTTGATGAAAGGCATCAATATCTTGAAAATCACGATACACGCTGGCAAAGCGTACATAGGCAACATCGTCCAATGCTTTGAGCTCACTCATGATGATCTCGCCCAAGACTTTACTGCTAATCTCACGCTCACCCATCTGCCTGACGCGCTTTTCAACACGGCTAATCATTGCCTCTTGCTCATCAATGGTAATCGGACGTTTTTGTAAAGGCAATAAAATAGAGCGTCGCAATTTTTCGTTGTCGTAAGGCTCAATTTTGCTACTTGATTTGATGATTCTTGGCATCACTACCTCGACCATCTCAAAAGTGGTAAAGCGCTCTTGGCAACTGTTGCAAGAGCGGCGGCGGCGAACTTGCGCACCTTCCGCAGCAAGGCGCGAGTCGATAACCTTCGTGTCTGACGCATTACAATACGGACAGTGCATTCCATCTTCCTTATTCTATTAAAAGCAAGTGCCGCCACTTATTGGGCAATCATTACTTATCAGCTTACCCAAGCGGCATGTTCGTGGATTATTTACCAATACAAAAGCTACCAAATATCTTACCCAGTAAATCATCCGCGCTAAATTCACCCGTGATCTCACCCAGACTTTGCTGTGCTTGACGTAAGCTTTCAGCAACCAGTTCTCCTGCCATAAACACTGTGAGCTGCTCGTGTGCTTCTGTCAGGTAATCTGCTGTTCTGCGTAATGCATCTATATGGCGCGTGCGAGCAATCAAGCTGTTCTCTGGCGGATGAAACCCTACCTTGGTACATAGCGCCTCAATTAATGTATCAATACCAACACCTGTTTCACATGAAACATTGACTTGCTCATATCCTTGATTTTCTATTTCTTTTTTTGAAACAATAGCGGTTTTTTCGGCATGGCTGTCACTGAGTAAGTCGCTTTTATTGGCAATAATCAATAAGCGTTTCGCCTCTGGTAGCGCTCCAAACAACTGCTCAGCAAGCTGTAGTGGTGTACTTTCTTCTTTCAGATCACGGGTCACATCATAGACCATTAGCAGCATATCAGCTTGAGTAATCGCTGTACGCGCACGCTCAATACCAATGCGCTCAACCGTATCTTCTGTTTCACGCAGACCGGCAGTATCGGTTAAATGCAATGTCAAACCATTGAGTACGACCGTCTCTTGTAGCGTGTCACGAGTGGTACCAGCCACATCGGTCACAATCGCTCTCTCTTGCCCTGCCAGTCGATTCAGCAGGCTTGATTTACCTGCATTTGGTCTACCTGCCAACACCACATGGATACCATCACGCAACAACTGACCTTGTTTGGCAGTCGCTAATACTTGTTGAATCTTCGCCTGTGTTTGCTCAAGCTTATCTTGTATAACACCATCAGACAAAAAATCTACATCTTCTTCATCTGGAAAATCAATCGCCGCTTCCACATGTAAACGCAGATGAATCAGCTGCTCTAATAATTGATTAATCTTTTGAGAGAACTCACCACTTAGAGAGCGAATGGCACTACTGGCGGCAGCTGCACTGGTTGCATCGATCGCATCAGCGATGGCTTCTGCCTGTACCAAATCCAATTTATCATTATCAAAAGCGCGATAAGAAAACTCACCCGCACTCGCTTGTTTTGCACCCAGCTCAAATACACGTGCGAGCAACTGGTTCTGTAGGATCATGCCACCATGACCCTGTAGCTCAATCACATCCTCGCCAGTGAATGAATGCGGGCCTTTAAAATACAACACCAGCCCTTCATCAATGACGGTGCCATCAGCCTGATAAAAGCGGCAAAAACTGGCCATACGTGGCGTGAAAGCAGATTTACCTGTGAGGGTACAAGCAATCTCATAGGCACGGGCACCTGATAAACGGATAACGCCGACCCCACCACGACCAAGCGGCGTTGCAATGGCAGCAATCGTGGTCGCTCCAGATGAATCAGATTTTTCAGACGAATGGGGTACGGTTAACGCCCTCTCTAAGGAATCCACAGTCACTCTCAGTAGCTAAAAACCCCATTATAGACGGCTGGACGCAGACTGACAAAGCAAACTTTGAAAGGTCGTCTAATCGTTGATGTTTTCGCATGCATGTTGATAAGCTGTGGATAAAAATTTATCACCTATAAAAAAACCACCGCGCTAGCGGTGGTTCTTGTTTTCATATTTTTGCGAGCTTGTCAGTTAATCGAGTACCTTAACCGTACGACGTTTTTGCTCTTCTTCAACTTTTTTATTGACGATGTATTGCTGAGTCATACTGAATAAGTTGTTCACTGTCCAGTACAGTACCAAACCAGCTGGGAAGAATAGCATGAAAGCGGTGAAGATAATCGGTAAGAACTTCATCACTTTTGCTTGCATTGGATCCGCGGGCTGTGGATTCAGCTGTTGCTGTACAAACATCGACGCACCCATCAGTAACGGTAGGATAAACCATGGATCCATCGCTGACAAATCTTGAATCCATAGAATCCAAGGGGCATGACGTAGCTCAACACTTTCAACCAGTACCCAATATAACGCTAAGAAAATCGGCATTTGCATCAAGATTGGCAAACAACCTGCCATCGGATTGACTTTCTCTTCTTTGTAGATAGCCATCATTTCTTGAGACATCTTCATGCGATCGTCGCCATGCTCTTCTTTTAGCGTCTTCAGTCTCGGTGCGATAGCGCGCATTTTTGCCATTGAGTAGTAGCTCTTATTAGAGAACCACATCAAAGCAATTTTAACCAAAATGGTCAGTATGATGATTGACCAACCCCAGTTACCAACAACTTTATGAACACCTTCCAAGATAGCAAACAAGACTTTTGATATTGGCCAAAGTAGACCGTAATCAACCGTTTTATTAAGACCAACAGCAACGTCTTTGAGCTCAGACTGTACTTTTGGACCAGCATACAACGTAGCATTCAACGTGATTTGCTTGTTTGGTGCTACATTTACTGGCTGACTATTAAAGCCAATAAAGTAATCATTTCCTGTTTCACGACTGAAGAACTTACCTGTGAAGTTTTCAGGTGTCCATGCAGAAACGAAATAATGCTGCACGATCCCAACCCAACCTTTATCACTGGTCGTGTTCAATTCACCATCGCTAAACTTACCAAATTTTAATTTGTTGTAAGGATCGTCAGGCGTACCCCAAGCACCGCCCAAATAGGTCGCCATGCTCAGCGCACCTTTATCAGACATACCAGGATCTTTACTATCATCACGCTTTAGCTGCGCAAACATTTGACCTTGCCACGCGTTTGTAGAAGCGTTTTGGATCTTATAACTGATATCGATCGGGTATTTGTTGGCAGTGAAAGTAAAAGTCTTAGTGACTGTCACGCCGTCTTTTTTGTAAGTCAGTGGTACAGACAGGGTTTGCTGCCCTTCTTCCATTACATAATTATTTGCCGTATGGCTATAAACAGCGCGGCCATCTGCTGTATCGATACCGTTTGGACCAATAAGACCAGACTGAGCCACATACACACGATTACTATTATTTTCTAGCAATACGAAAGGCTTTTCGCTATTGAGCGTTGCGTCATATTGTTTGAGAGCAGCATAAACAATATCACCGCCTTCTGGGCTGATTTTTATATCATAGCGATCGGTGGTTACCGTGATCAAACCTGTATCTTGAGCAGAAGCAGGAGTAGCCGTTACAACGTCGTTACCGACAGGTTGCGTCTGTGCCGGAATATCACCTGCTGCCCCAGTAGTAGAAGGAATGTCAGCACCTACTGAAGCAGTCGTTTCTGGCACCGCATCTACAGCTGGCGCATCGGCATAATCATCTCGCCATGCCAAAATCAGCAGATAAGCGGTGATTAACATCGCAATGATGATCATCACCCGAAATATCTTTTGCATAAACCTTTCCTAGATTAAAAAATTAGGGAATGAAAAATTAGGGCATGTGTCATGACCACCCGCCCGCTTGTCTTGGTATGTGACAACAGCATTGGTAGTCATTTACATAAAATGTGCATCATTTTACTAAAAATCTGCTTTAAATGATACCAAGAGTGTGGATAACTTGTGGGTAACTTATTAATCACAATACTAAAATAAGCCATGCCTTGCTATGACTGCGCCTTCATTAAGTGATTGAGACGACAAACATAACTGTTGTGGTCTCTATAGACGCCTAATCCATGATGACTTACATGTGGAAAAATAGTATGAGGGAGGTAGTGATACTCATAGGAAGCTAAAGGTAGAGGAACAAAATCAATACCGTGCCCACCTAATGGGTGACATCTACTGATACGTTTTAACAGCAACCAACTGCCAGCCCAAACTCCATGCCATACCAATGCCTGTTTACCATAATTTGAGCACGTTGGATAGTAGCGACAACGCGCAGGTAATATGGGGCTTATTATCTTTTGATAGAAAACAATAAAATTAAAAAATAATCTAAAAATTATGCTTTTAATTTTATTTAATAAAATTTTCATTTTATTTTTTTTCTATTTTTTTAAAAATATTATTTATTTGATTTTTTAATTCTCTTTTATCTATATCTTTTATTGATTTTTTTACGATAAAAACAATATCTTTGTTTTCTATATTAAATGCTTTAGTACGAAACTGTTCACGTATTTGACGTTTAATAAGATTACGAGCAACAGCGGTAGGTACTTTACGCTTGGTGATGGCCATGCCCACTCGTGGTTTTTCTTCGGTATTAGCGCGTACAAAGGCCATCAGATGGCTCTGATGAAGCTTTCGCTCTGGCGCATCGAATACTTCACGGAAAGCTGCTGGTGTGAGCAAACGCTGCTCTTTAGTGAAACGAGCGGTAGGTGTAGCTGAAACAGTATTGGACATAACACAACCTAGTGTAAGAGCGAGTGGCAAGTTTACGAATAATAGCAAAAGATAGAAACAAAAAAAGCGCCTGTGTGGGCGCTTTTAATATATGGCTACGTATCAGTGTTCAGTGTGGTAATTGACTATCACTATCGATAGATGACAAGAACACGATAAGCGTTACAGGCCATACGTATCGTAATTTACTGATTATACAGTAAGACGATGACGTCCTTTAGCGCGGCGACGAGCTAAGACCTGACGGCCTTTTTTAGTTGCCATACGAGCACGGAAACCGTGAGTACGTTTACGCTTGATCACGCTTGGTTGGAATGTACGTTTCATAACTCACCTATCAAAATAATGGACTAAATTCGTAATAACGGAGGATTATATCATTCCATAAGGTATTGGTCAATAAAGTAATTTCACTTAGATATTCATCTGACTTTTTGTGTTGGATGAGATTTATCGTTTGATGATTACTGATTACTGATTACTGATTACTGATTACTGATTACTGATTACTGATTAAGTATCCAATTATTTACTCATAGACAACGCTTGTTATTTTATTCAATTTTAGAAGTTATCCACAGTTTACCTCGAACTCTATAATAATAATTTAATTAATATATATAAGTATTGTTGTTATTGGGAGCCATTTTTTCTGTGGTTAACTCTTATTTTTCTTTATTTATCAAAATACTAGGCTATGGGTAAGCCTGTGGATAAGCTGTGGGTTAAATATGGATAACTTAGTATCTGTACTTATCCCCAAAACTATCCACAAGCTTATCCACAAAAAACAAGGTGTTATCCACAGGCTGATTATGGTAGATTAGCGTCCTATTGGATAAACGATTTTATATAGTTTATCAAGTGAACTTTTTGAGTGATTACTTATGGGTAGCGTTCGGGGTTAAGTGATAGCTTAGACCGTTAAAATGCATCTATTATTTAAATTATAGGGTTAATACTTTTCATGATAGACACAGCAAATATCTGGGACAAATGTCTAAACGACTTACGGTATAACGTGAAAGACAATGTATTCACGATGTGGTTGAGACCATTATCAGCACATCAAGAAGCGCAAACGTTGATCATACTTGCTCCTAATGATTATTTTGTCACTTACATCAAAAAAAACCATTTACAAGATATTCAGCAGCTGGTTGCTAAGCACAGTCAAGGAAGTATCGAGGAAGTCGTTGTACGTGTTGATAACGCCGACCGTGATAGAGAAGACAGTAGTCAATCGCAGTCAGGGTCTTTGTTTGCTGAAGATAACCCCTCCCCTACCCTCGCAGATGACAAATTTGAAACCATTCATCACAACAATGCCAAAGCCGATATCGATGCCAACATGCGTCATGCAGAGTTCTCTGACTCTGCCGATGCAAAATCGCTGAGCTATCTAAATCCAGATTTTACTTTTGAGACATTTGTCACTGGTAAGTCTAATAATCTAGCCTACAAGGCGTGCTATGAGCTTAGTAAGCGCCAATCAAAAAATCGGCATAATCCTTTATTTATATACGGACCTTCTGGTTTGGGAAAAACGCATTTAATGCATTCTGTAGCACATCGCTATTTAAAAAATAATCAAAGTTTTTATTATTTCACTTCTGAAAAATTTATTAATCAATTAGTTTATTCTTTAAGAAATAATAAAATAGAAGATTTTAAAAAGAAAATTAAAAAAGTAGATTTATTGATTGTAGATGATATTCACGTATTAGCAGGAAAAACCAAAAGTAGTAATGAGTTTTTGACCTTGTTTGCTGATTTTACCAGTGGTGATAAACAGCTAATTTTAGCGTCTGATCGTCATCCGTCACAAATGACAGAATTTGACGAACGTTTTAGGTCACGTTTTTCTTGGGGATTAACGGTTGCCGTCGATCCACCGGAGATTGACACTCGAGTTCAAATTTTGCAGAAAAAAGCATCTTCGTATGGCATGACCTTACCTAAAGAATGTGCCCTATTCATTGCCCAAAATGTCGTCTCTAATGTCAGACGCTTAGAAGGTGCTCTCAATCAGGTTTTTGCCAATGCCAATCTGACTGGTGCTCAGATTACGCTGGAAATGGTGCAATATGCGCTAAAAGATATTGTGGCTATGCGTGTTCAAGCGGTGAACATGGACAACATCCGTAAGGTAGTCGCTGAGTATTATGATGTGACGGTAAAAGACATCATGGGTCGCAAACGTACGCGCAGTATTGCAAGACCACGTCAAATAGCCATGGCGTTATCAAGAGAACTAACTGGAGATAGTTTTCCTGAAATTGGTCAGTCGTTCGGTGGCCGCGACCACACAACGGTGATGCATGCCTGTGACAAAGTGAATGAGCTGAGACTGGCGGATCCTGCATTTGATAAGGACTACAAGACGCTGGCGCTTATGTTGCAAGCAGGTTAATAGATAAGGGTATCGCTGTATTTTCGTGAAGACAGATGATTTATAATATCGGACATATAAGCACACAGATACCTGATGGATTATCCTTGGTAGACAAGGTATTATTGAGTCACTATTTTATATTTATACAAAGAAACCATTCAAATAAGAGTAACCAATAAGAGTAATTAAGCATGCAATTATCGATTAATCGAGAGTCGTTACTAAAAGCCATTAATTTAATTGCCAAAGCGGCTGATAAACGCCACAACATGGTTATTTTGGGAAATATTAAGCTACAGCTGTCTGAGTCAGCGCTTGTTTTGACTGCCTCTGATCTAGAAGTGGAGCTGACGTCGACATTGAAATTGCCTGCGGGTGCCTGTGTAGAAGCAGGTACAACCACATTGCCTGCAACGAAACTAAAAGACATCTGTAAATCATTACCTGCTCAAGCCCAAATCAATCTTGCCACTCAAGCCAATGAGCGTTGCCTGCTGACCAGTGGCAAAAGTCGTTTTACCTTGGGTACATTACCTAGCGAAGATTATCCAAGTCTGGGCAATCCTGAAAACATCACGCCATTGAATATCAGCCGCAATCGTCTGATAGACTTGATTCATAAAACACAGTTTGCGATGGCGATTCAAGATGTACGTTACTATCTGACGGGTATGTTGTTTGACGTATCACAGCAGCAGTTGACGACAGTAGCCACTGATGGACATCGATTGGCTTTGGCGCGTAGTGTGATTGATGTGAGTGCTGATCTTAATATGCAATCTATCTTGCCACGTAAAGCTGTGATTGAGCTTGAGCGATTGGCTTCTGAGCTTGGCAAAATGCTGGGTGAGCAAGACAATCAAGTCACGCTCAGTTTTGGTCGTGAATTCTTGCAAGTCAGTTTGCCATTTGGTGACGTTGATAGTGCAGGGCAAATCACCCAAAACTTAATGGTGACTTTTACGGCTCGTTTGATCGATGGCAAATTCCCTGATTATCGCCGTGTGATGCCGAGCAATACTGACAAGCTTGCTTTATTCAATCAAGAAAAAATGACAGACGTACTGCGCCGTGTGGCCATTTTGAGTAATGAAAAATCTCGCGGCGTGGTATTTAACTTTGCCAGCGACGGTATGGTTGAAGTAAGAGCCAACAACGCTGAGCAAGACGAAGCGGTCGAAATGATACAAGCAAAATATCAAGGCGAACCAATGGAGTTGTCTTTTAATGCAGCATACTTACAAGACGTTCTCGGCGTGGTCCAAGGTGATATACAAATGCATATGAGCCAATCAAACGCCTCTGTATTGGTCAATCAGTTGAACGATGAATTTCATCAGTATGTCATCATGCCGATGCGTATATAGTGCTCGGTAAATAATATTTGGATTACTGGGAGTTGAGCCATAGAGCAGTCTGCAAGCACTGTATATAAATACTGTGATTTCCATAACTTTATGAAAAATTTTAACTTCCAAAACCTTGTAAAGTTCTTAAAGACAAACTTTTGTATATAAATATAAACTATGTTAATAGGCGGCTGTCGGTATTATGATTGAACGTCTACAAATCTCACACCTTCGTAACCTGACCCAAGTCAACCTACCATCAGCGGCGTGCAATGTCATTATTGGTGTCAATGGTAGTGGAAAAACATCGTTGCTCGAAGCCATATTTTTGTTATCAAGAGGCAAAAGTTTTCGTCATCATCAACCAAAACGCTATATCCAGCATCATCAAAACACTGCAACTGTCCATGCCAAGATCAATGACGGCAGTACTTTGGCTATTCAAAAGCAAGCTGACGCGACGACGATTTTGCGGTTGAACCAAACCACCGTCTATAACCAAAGCATCTTAACCGAGCAACTCCCAACCTTATTAATCGATCCTTCAACCATGGATATGTTAGAGCAGGGTAGTGCCAGTCGTCGGCAGCTGCTGGATTGGTTAGTGTTTCACATGAAACAAGGCTTTCATCCACAGTGGGTAGCTTATCAACGTCTATTAAAACAGCGCAATAGTTTGCTAAAAAAAACACGTCATTTAACACAAGTACAGCTCGCTGAGCTAAGATCTTGGGACAAGGGGTTGAGTAATCATGCTGCATTGATTCACCATTATCGCGAACGCATATTCGAAGAATGGCAGCCTTACTTTGCCAAAAGCATTACTCAATTACTGCCAAGCTATGCTGAACAATTAAGCTTAAGCTATAGTGCGGGCTATGACACCAGTATCGCCCTTGATGTGCAACTTGATGAGCGATTAGAGCAGGACTTACAGCTGGGGTATACTCGTATTGGTAATCACCGAGCGGATATTCATGTGCATTGGCGCTCTCATGGTTCAACGAAGCTCAATGATGCTCTAATCAATGAGAAGATAGATACTGATGTGAATAAAGCGTTGCCAGTCTTAAAAGAACAAGCAGCAAACGTGCTGTCTCGTGGTGAAAAAAAGCTGCTGATTACCGCGCTGCGTTTGTCACAACTACCACTACTGTTAAATAACGCAGACTCAGATTTATCTACTGGCTATGCCACCTCTCAAATCACACCAGTGGTGTTGTTAGATGACATCACTGCCGAGTTAGACAATAGAGCGATACATATTTTATTATCGACATTATCGAAGCTACCATGCCAAGTATTCATGACCAGTTTGACCGATGATATTGTGCCATTGGTACAGTCGTTATGGTCAACTCCGAACGTGTTTCACGTGAAACAAGGTCAAGTATTTTTATCTTAATGTGCCTGCTTTTTCCTATCTATCGTGTATTTCATACATGTCCCAAGACAGCCTATATTCATACCATTCCTTCTAATAATATTTACCATTCTTAAAGACAGGTTTAATAGCCATAAAACTGCCAGTAAACAGTGACTTAGAAGCAAAAAAATGCTAAAATACGGCTTTATTTTTGTCCTGTTTTCAGCAAGTTGTTTGATAGCGTTATACAGATATTTTTTATTGGCCAGAAATTTTAAGTGATTGATAAACATGCTTTTTATTTCTTCTGTTTTGGCATTGTTTTATTTTAAGACAAAACCACTAACATTGGATAAACGAGAGATCAACTTAAGCTTTTTAAGCTCGTCAAATATCTTCTATAGTTTTGGCTAATAGCCTCTAAAAAATAACCCCTATCAAAATTTTTGACTATAAAAGTTAAGTCTAAAATAACGTTATGAGGCGTCGCCGTAGTGGTGCGTTAATGACAGACGGCTGATTATGGCTAGATTAAGGAATGCACATGAGTGATTCATTACCTACAGAGCACCAGCAACTGACATCAGACAGCGTTGCCGAAACGACTGCACCAGCTGCGGTTTCTGAAGGATTACCCTCTGATTATAGCTCCAAAGATATTCGTGTATTGCGTGGCTTAGAAGCAGTACGCGTGCGCCCTGGTATGTATATCGGTGATACGGATGATGGTACTGGTCTCCATCACATGGTCTTTGAGGTAGTGGACAACTCTATCGATGAGGCGCTTGCTGGTCATTGCGATCAAATTGACATCATTATCCATGAAGACGAATCGGTTAGTGTGATGGACAATGGTCGCGGCGTGCCCGTCGATGTCCATCCAGAAGAAGGCGTGTCAGCAGCACAGGTCATCATGACAGTTCTTCATGCTGGTGGTAAGTTCGATGATAACAGCTATAAAGTATCAGGTGGCCTACACGGCGTTGGGGTATCGGTTGTTAATGCCTTGTCGAAAAAGCTTGAGATGAACATCTGGCGTGAAGGCTATCATTATCATCAAACTTACACTGATGGTGTGCCAGACGCAGATATCCAGCAGATGGAAGCCACGGACAAAACGGGTACGCAGATTCGTTTTTACCCAAGTGCTGACGTCTTTACGGGTACTATCTTCGAGTACGATATTTTGGCCAAGCGTTTGCGTGAGCTGTCGTTCCTAAACTCAGGCGTGCGTATTGTTTTGACCGACGAGCGCATCGATAAGCGTCACGAGTTCGAGCATAAAGGCGGTCTATTAGAGTTTGTCAGCTATATCAATGCTGGCAAAGATGGCGTCAATGAAGTGTTTCATTTCAACAGTGAACAAGATGATGGCATCAGTGTCGAAGTCGCGCTGCAGTGGACAGACACTTATAACGAAAAAGTGTTGTGTTTCACAAACAACATTCCACAGCGCGATGGTGGTACGCATCTATCAGGTTTCAGATCTGCACTAACACGCGGTCTAAACAGCTATATAGATCGTGAAAACTTGTTCAAAAAAGAGAAGGTCGTCGCGACTGGCGATGATGCGCGTGAAGGATTGACCGCCATCGTGTCTGTCAAAGTCCCTGATCCAAAATTTTCAAGTCAGACCAAAGACAAGCTGGTGTCGAGCGAAGTAAAATCGGCGGTTGAATCGGCGATGAGCGATAAGTTCAATGACTACTTGTTAGAAAACCCAAGTGCGGGTAAAGCGATTGCTAATAAGATTCTTGATGCGGCTCGCGCTCGTGATGCAGCTCGCAAAGCGCGTGAGATGACGCGCCGCAAGACCACATTAGATATTGCAGGGCTGCCAGGTAAATTGGCGGATTGCCAAGAAAAAGATCCGGCATTGTCAGAGCTATACATTGTGGAGGGTGACTCAGCAGGTGGGTCAGCCAAACAAGGCCGTAGCCGTAAAACTCAGGCTATCTTACCCCTAAAAGGCAAAATCCTAAACGTAGAGCGTGCCCGTTTTGATAAGATGTTATCGTCTGCTGAAGTG
Organism: Psychrobacter sp. 1176_08; assembly: GCF_052850615.1. NCBI lineage: Bacteria > Pseudomonadati > Pseudomonadota > Gammaproteobacteria > Moraxellales > Moraxellaceae > Psychrobacter > Psychrobacter sp. 1176_08. The sequence goes on along the minus strand of NZ_VXCU01000007.1, from coordinate 179,173 downwards.
GGTAACTTGATTACTGCGCTTGGGTGCGGTATTGGCCCTGATGAATACAACCCTGATAAAGTCCGCTACCATAAAATCATCATCATGACCGATGCCGATGTGGATGGTTCACACATTCGTACCTTGCTATTGACCTTCTTCTTCCGTCAAACGCCTGAGCTGATCGAGCGTGGTTATGTTTATATTGCACAGCCACCGCTTTATAAAGTGAAAAAAGGTCGTCAAGAGCTGTACCTAAAAGACGATGAAGCGCTTAAAGCCTACTTGTTGTCATCGACTATTGACAATACTAAGCTACATATCAGTGCTGATGCCCCTGCGATTACTGGTCAGGCGCTCGAAACACTTTTAAATGACTATAACCAAACGCAGCTGATTAAAGCGCGCTTGCAGATTCGTTTCCCAGCGGTGATTTTGGATGCCTTAACGCATACACCGAAGCTTAGTACAGACATGACTTATGACAAGTCTGCCATGCAGGCTTGGAAAGACGCCATGCAGACTCAACTTGATGCGTTTGGTAGTGATCTAAGTCCTGAGATTGAATTGGTCAATATTCATGCGCCTCAGCCTGAGAACATGGATGCCGCTGCCGCAGATTTGCTGGGTATGACATCAGGCATGGCCAGTCTAGAGAAAGCCGATTCAGACACGGAGACTGGTAACGAGGCGCTATCTGCAAAAGCGCAGTGGCTACCACGTGTCACCGTCTATGTGCATCAGTTGGCGCATCATTATCTGCTCGATTCTAGTTTTATCAATTCAGGCGAGTATAGCAAGCTACTGCGTTTGTCTGCGGAGTGGAACACCTTGTTAGAAGACGATGCCTTTATTCGCCGTGAAGCCAGTGCAGGCACGACCAAAGATATCCCCATCCGTGATTTTGATTATCTCTGGCAGCAGATGATGCTCGATGCTCGTCGTGGTTTAGCCATCCAGCGCTACAAAGGGCTAGGGGAGATGAATGCTGATCAGCTGTGGGATACGACAATGGATCCTGAAAACCGTCGTATGCTGCGTGTCACTATCGAAGACGCTATCGCTGCTGACCATATGTTCACTTGCTTAATGGGTGATCATGTTGAGCCGCGCCGTATCTTCATCGAAGAGAATGCATTGACGGTGTCTAATCTAGACATCTAAGCATCGCTTACTGGCATTTAAAATAAAAAATACCGCTTTCTTCATAAAAGCGGTATTTTTTTGTTTCACGTGAAACTTTGCTTATAACTTATAAGTTACAACTTTTTGTTTCACGTGAAACTTAGGCAAAGAGTATTTTTAGTAGTTACGCTTCGTCAGTATTGAAACGCCATGCCAAAACACGCGTGTTTTTTTGACCTTGACTCATCTCAATAATGCGCATTTGAGCTACATCCAATTGTTTGAGTAATAGCTGCAACGGTTTCACGTTTTCAGATTTTGAGACCAAAGTGGTAAACCAGCCAACGTGCTCTGCAAAGTTTTGACTCTCTTTTGCCATTTTTGTCAAAAAAGTAATCTCGCCGCCTTCACTCCAAAGCTCTTTATGCTGACCACCAAAATTGAGGTTTTGCGCCGCATTGCCTGATTTGGTTGAATGACGGCTTATTTGCTCGCTTTCATTTTTGCCGCGATGTCGTTGCAGGTTATGCTGCTTACGGCTATTGGCTTCCATCGCTTCTTCGAGTGACGCATGAAAAGGTGGGTTGCACACGACCACATCAAAGTAATCTTGACGACCGATGATATTTTTAAAGATAACCTTAGGTTCAGGTTGCAGCTTTACTTTTACCGCGCTTTTTAGCTTTGGGTTGGCCTCGCAAATAAGCGCTGCTGTGTTGACCGAAACGGGATCGATGTCACTTGCGGTAAAGCGCCAGCCGTAGCTTTGGCTACCGATGATGGGATAGATGGCACTGGCACCAGTACCAATATCGAGCGCATGGATCTCTTTACCAGTAGGCGGTGTATTATCGTCATTGACGTGCGTGGTTTGCGCCAGTAGATCGGCAATGTAATGGATATAATCCGCGCGTCCTGGGATGGGCGGACACAAGTAGCCTTCAGGAATGTCCCAAAACTTAACACCATAATAGTGCGCCAATAGTGCCTTGTTAAGGACCCGTACGGCTTGGTGGTCAGAGAAATTAATCGTCGGCTCACCCTTTGGATTGGTGATGGTGTGATCGGCAAGCTCAGGCAAAGCGCGGGTCAATACCGCAAAGTCATAGCGACCCTGATGCGGGTTGCGCGGATGCAGCTGACCGAGTTTTTTAGCCGTAGAAGGCGATCGATTTCTGTGTTTTTGGTTTGAAGGCTGACTTGTCATAGTGTGGGGCTTTGATATCTGAATATAATCAACCAGTTTAGCAGATTTCACAAAAAACTGATGGCTTATCGGCTACGTAAAATAAGATTTAATCCCAATACAATCATCGCTGATCCCAAGACGCGGTCTATCCAATGCTCGAAGCGCTGAAATCTTTGGTGAATGGCAGGAATAGATAGCAACATGACGACTGCGCTGAACCACGCCATCTGCAACACCATCATCCACACGCCATAGATAGCCAACTGCCATAGCGGAATATCGGGCGATAACACCAGCGTAAATATGGCAACAAAATACACGGGCGCTTTTGGATTAAACACATTACAAAAAAAGCCACGACGTAAAATAGCAAAGGAAGTTTCTGTATTTTCTGCTCTGTTAAACGACTTTTTGGTCGCGACATTCTGGTGAGACGGTACTGGTTGTGAAACGCTCGCGTCTGCATCTGCCGAATGGACTAAATTAGATGGTTTTTTGGGTTTGGCCCTAATACCTTGCCAACCGAGATAAATCAGATAGCCACCGCCTAGCCATTTAATCGCGGTCAATAGTGGCTGCGAATGGGCAATGATCGTTGCCAGTCCCAGCACCGAATAAATGACATGTATGCCTAAGCCAAACGTGATGCCAAGACTACATATCAAGCCAGTGCGCCGACCCTTTGCTAAGGTTTGTTGCGAGACCAAGACAAAATCAGGGCCAGGCGAGGCAGCTGCGAGCAAGTGAACGCTGGTGATAAGCAAAAAACCGTGCCAAAATTCCATAAAGTGCTCTAAATGACGTCTTGATTGGCTAATAGTTGCACTTATCGCAAAGGATATCAACCGCTATTCACGTGCCTCTTTATGAACCACGACCGTCATAAATCCACGCGTTGCTGCTTGTGTTCTAAAGCAAGGGTGCTATATTAAAAACACAGTGAGAATCACTGCCTCACCCATTACGTGAATTTTGACAAGGATACAGTCATGACGACGGACAGCAATACCCATACCGACAACCGCATCACCTACGAGACGCAGGGTCACATCTGCCTAATTGGTCTTAATCGTGCCAGTAAGCGCAACGCGTTTGACAGCCATATGATTCAGCAATTATCCGACGCACTCACCCATTACGAGCATGACAATGACCTACGCTGCGCGCTTATCTTCGCACATGGCGAGCACTTCACCGCCGGTCTGGATTTGATGGAGCTACAAGATAAGTGGGACAAAGGCGCGTTTGAGTTTGATCACGATCAAATCGATCCGTGGGGCATCAGTGGTCAATTACGCAGCAAACCTGTGGTCGTTGCGGTACAAGGCACTTGCTTTACCGCTGGTATCGAGCTGATGCTTAATAGTGATGTGGTCATCGCAAGTGACAACTGCAACTTTGCCCAAATGGAAGTGCTGCGCGGTATCATGCCGTTTGGTGGGGCGACGGTCAGGTTTGTACAAGCCGCTGGCTGGCAAAAAGCCATGCCGTATCTGCTTACTGGTAAGCCGTTTAACGCGCAAACGGCGGATCGACTCAATCTGATCAGTGAAGTGGTCGAAAATGGCACTGAATACGAGCGCGCACTCACGATTGCCAAAGAGATCTGCCAAGCGGCCCCACTTGGTGTGCAAAGTCTACTGTCGTCAGCACAAGATGTGAGTCGTAGCGGCATCGGCGCGGCATTGGCCAATATCCATAGCTATCTGCCAGATCTGTTTTATTCAGAAGACGCGCGTGAGGGTGCGATGGCGATGGTTGAGAGAAGGGAACCTGAGTTTAAAGGTAAGTAGCGCAACCATCGCTTGTGATATATGAAGCTAATATTTTAAGATTGCACGATTTTATTACTATGCTAAAAGGGCCACAAAGGCTAACGACCACTTATGACTGATCATTTTTATCTACTATTATTTTTGCTGTTTTTGACTTTTATGCTCAGCTTGTCAGTGGTCATGTTCCTAAAATCCATTAACAAAGAAGGTGGCCTGTCAGATATTTTGCGCAAAAAATTACAGCGCTGGCTACCTTTTGATTTTATGGAAGGTCGCTTCAACATTGATAGGCCAGAATATGTTGGCTTACGGCAAGTCTTGAAACATGGCTTACGAGAAGATTATTTTTATATCAATATCGCTACAAAGAAGCACTTTGTAGAGCTGAAAAATTATATTGCTGTCAGAGAAAAAATCGGTTTTTATGAAAAAAAATGGCGCTTTACCCTTTGGGTGATACCTGCCGTGCTGATGGTTTGCATACCGTTACTGCCATTGCAGAATGGAGTGGATAAATATGTGATGCTAGTGCCTTTGGCGTTGCTGTTCTTTTCGATTCATAAGCTAAAAGCCATGCCTTATCGGGATGAGTTCCTCGCTATCCAAAAGAGAATGTTGCAGCAGATATATAACGCCGTGTTTGATGACAATCGCTTTGATAGTATTGAGTTAGCCGTCAAATTAAGGAAAGTGAATAAGGTACAAGTCTTATCCAATTATTATGAGCTAGAAGCGATTGTCGATCAGATGAACGTAAAAGGTGTGGAGTAGGATAGGGTTTAGACACTAAACTCAACCTTTTCATTTGTCGAAAATTGAACCATTATATCGATAAGTTGATTAGGCTTAATTTTATGCTCAACCATTTACAATTATATCTATAATTTCCTTCTGAACATATGGGAGGTACTCTTCATAAAACGTAGCTGGCCGTACATTTGTTAATTTCCCTTCATCTTCAGGAATATTGATTTCGAAGCTTGTCTGATGTAACCAATTGACTCTGATAAACAAGCTATTCCAGTTTGATATATCAGTACTGTCATATTCACCAGACTGCAAACATTGTATAAAGCTCTTTGTTACTATTCCTATGCCTTTAACTTTTATATTTCGAATGTATCTAGGGCTTACACCTTTAAGATAGATAATATCACCTACTTTGAGGTGAGAAACAGCCTCATACAAATCTTTAGAATTATTTTCATTCCAGCCAATTATAAACTTACCTTCTTCAAAAAAAACACCTTTCACTTCTTGGTTATTCCATTTTGAACCTGCACCATAAATCGCCATAAATATAGACTCTTCTAATTAATTATACTAGTAATATAGTCTGTAATAAGATTGAATAATAATATCGTTTTTAATTCTCAAAGAATTTTTTATACATACATTTACCAGTCCATATTAGCTGATTGGTCGAATTGATAACATAGATGTTTAATAAAGCTTTCCATGTCTTCGGTTGAAGTCATTGCTCTAGCATATGCCCCGTCACTTGCTAGAGTAAGAATCGTAGGTAAACTACTATCCATAACATAATGCATGGCAGATTTAAGCTCAGATAGCCATAAGTGACTGATAAAATTTTCGAGCAATAAAATGACTTCATCTTCATCAAATGAAAGATCAACAAACAGTGAGAATTTATTTTTTCCTACTTGATTAGGCATAATTACAGGAATAGCACCAATGTTTGAATGAAACATGAATGTCTCGCCATTTTTACCAAATGCCCCATGAGCAATAAAATTTCTAAGTTGTCGTCTAATAAATATTAGCTCATCAAAAAAAATCTTATTTTGAGGAATATCAATATTTATTGCATTTTTGTATTTTACCTGCCATTCAGCTCCAACTAGGTTAGCTACCTGTTTTCCATTACCTATACTTTTCGTAATAATACTTAAATGTACAAATAGATGTTCGGTCCAACTAAAAAATGCCTCAATTGCTGAAGTGGCTAACCAATTTGCATTTTGACGAAACTCTGCGGTTGGGAATTGGATTATAGTTGCTTCACCATAAGATGTTTTTTGAGTTTGCTTGTTAATCTCATCTTTTCTTTTGGTAGCTTCTAGTTGCTGGGTTTTATATAAGCTTATTAAATATTTGTATCTTGCAAATAGTTCTGAACTATTATTTCTAACACTTAGTTTAGAATCCTCTACAGCTTGAGACGCTAGCCATTCAAAATAAGGTTTAGCTACTTTAATTCCTTTTTGAATACTCCTTACTATTTTTTGAGCATCTATCTCATCCGTTTCTAAATTACTTGCAAACACACCAACACCAAATTTACGGTGTTCGATTAGAAAGGCTTTGCCCTTAAAGTCTATAGGAATTGACCATGAGATCTTTTCAAATTTGCCTAAGTTTCTAAAATTCAGTAAATCATGTAAGAGAAAATAGACAAGATAATATGGTGGTAGCGCTCTTCCTGCTTCTGTGCGTTTAGCCTCGAATAAAAAATTTCTATCTGCTTTCGTTTCTTTAGTTGCAGGCTTAACATCACCTAACACTAACAATGCTCTCTGTCTCATTAACTCAAGATCATCAGGTATATTAAATTTTGACATTCCATTACTACTCCATAATATTCTAATTAGTGTATGTTAGCGATAATATAGTTTATGAAATGTAAATCACTAAATTTTCAAATGATGGCTTATATTTTATCAACTATTTTTGTGTGCTCTTATTATAAGCGCTACAGTTCGTAAATTTAATAATTAATATATCAGGGGCTTTAAGGCGAGTTTCAGCCTCGCCACGCCTAGATAAGCAGATAACAGCGGATGGCAGGATTGGCTACTTTCTACTACACAGTTCAAACCTTACCCAAGTCCTCAAAATCCACATACTCTTTTTTGCCATGAATGTTGTACATTTTGCGGTCAATTTCTGGATACAAGGTAATGTCAATCGGTGGCCTACTACCGCCCATCAAGTAAGTGGCATCGGCATTGCTGTTATTACGCATCGAGTGCGCCGCGCCATGTGCAGGGAAGCCCACAAAGTCACCAGCACGCAATTGATAATGCTCATCGCCATAGCGCAGCGACAGCTCACCTGACAGCACATAAATGAACTCATCGGATTCCTCATGATAGTGGTGCGTCGTCGTCTCATCGCCTGCTTCCACGCGTACGAGGTGCAAGCCAAACTTCGTGAGACCGACGATGTCGCTGAGCGAAACCGTATGGCGAATGGCGTGCTCATTGAACTGATGGACGTGTTTGGTCTCGGGCGTGTTATCGATATCAGACTTGGTTAGGACGTAAGCGTGCGTATCCTTAGGCGGCTTTTGGTCAGGTAGGGTCATCATCTGTCTCCGTGATTGATGTTTTGAGTGTACCTCACTATGAGCCAGTCGTGCTAGGTGTCAAACGTGGTAAAAGAGAGGTGTCTCAGTAGCATGGTGATATAGTCAATTCACTTTAAAAAGCGATACAAAGCTGCTGGGATACATTTTACGCCGCCTCTGTCAGCGCAGACACAGCAAGCAAGTAAAATTTATACCAATAGCGAATCAAGATTGATTTATCGATTTTATTTTGAGATGACGATATACCCATAAAGCGATTGGTTCTGACGGCGCTCATGTTGTACCCTAAGAGATTATTTTTGTGTGAGGAGAGGCCAGTGTTATACAACTTTGATGAAGTCATCGACAGACGGGATACAGGATCGGTCAAATGGCACTACAGCGATGACACAATTCCGCTATGGGTGGCGGATATGGACTTCAAAGCGGCTGCGCCTATTTTACAGTCGATTGAGCAAGTCACGCAGTATGGCATATTGGGATATACCAAACCCACCGAGGCACTATACGAGGCGATTATTGACTGGCATCGCAGTCGTTATAACTTGCAGCTGGACAAAGACAACATCTTATTTTCCCCAGGGGTGGTGCCAAGTTTGGCGCTGATGATGCATGTCTTTACCGAGGTAGGGGACGCGGTACTGATCAATGATCCCATTTATGCGCCGTTTATGAGTAAGGTTGAACAGAATAGTCGCACGCTTGTGACCTCAGCGCTCAAAGACGTTGAGGGACAGTATCGTCTGGATTTGGCAGATATCGAAGCCAAAATCACCCAGCATGACGTCAAGCTGTATTTATTGTGCAATCCGCACAATCCGGGCGGGCGCGTATGGACGGCTGAAGAGCTTGAAGCGATTCTGACCTTGTGTAAAAAATACAATGTCGCCATCGTCAGCGATGAGATCCATCAAGATTTGACCTTGAGCGGACACACATTCACGCCTTTATTAACGCTCGCAACAGGTTATGAGCACAATGTCATGAGTCTGACCTCAATGACCAAGACCTTTAATATCGCTGGTATCAAAGGCTCGATGATATTTGCTAAAGATGAGGGACTAATCAAAAAAATCAGTCAGCAGCAGCACTTAAACGATGAGTATGAGCTGAATTTGTTTGCTTATACAGCGATGCGTAGCGCGTATGGGCAAGGTGGCGCATGGCTCACGCAAGCGCTTGAATATATTGAGGCCAATATTGATTTGACCGTGCGATTTTTAGAAGAGTATTTACCTGATATTAAAATCATGCGTCCAGAAGCGTCTTATCTGATTTGGCTGGATTGCTCTGCGTATGCCAAAGACGATCAAATGCTCTATGACACGTTGAGAGCCGCCAAGGTTGAGTTAAATGCAGGGATCAAATACGGTCAGGAAGGGCATCTTAAAATGCGTATCAACGTGGCTTGTCCCAAAGCGCTACTGACAGAAGGGTTAAATCGTATTTATCAAGCGTTAGAGAACAGCAGCAAGCATTGATAATACCAACATGAGAGCTGGGTACTACTTTTATTTTAGATGAATGAAAGCCATAAAAAAACCCTGCCATTGCAGGGTTTTATTGATTTCGATTAAAGGAATGCTCTCTACTTTTATAATCGGCTTATTGAGCAGACTTATAATAGTCAACCATCATCGTACCCAACGTGCCGTTTTCATCAATGGTTACTATCTTGACAGTACCCGACTGCGATGCTGTACTAGCGTTGACTTGACCAGCATTGCCTAAGACGACTTGATTTCGATTAGCCGCTTTTGTGCTGTTACCGATAGCGATGCTATTTAAACCACCTGCCATTGCCATATTACCAATCGCTACAGAAGACTCGCCTTTTGCCATGGCAGCTTCACCAACGGCAGTGGCACGCATGCCACTGGCATCAGCCAAATGACCAAACGCTTGCGCGCGTTCCCCTGTTGCTTTTGATTGCCAACCAATAGAGGTTGAGCCTAGACCCGCTGCGTTGGCTTGACCGCCGACCGCAGTGGCAGAATTCATACCAGCTTTGGCTTGGTTACCGACCGCAACCGTATCATTATTACCGCCAGCCATTGCCGCTTCACCAACGGCAGTTGCGCGTACGCCACTGGCATCGGCTAAATGACCGAACGCTTGTGCGCGCTCCCCTGTCGCTTTTGACTGCCAACCAATAGAGGTTGAGCCTAGACCGCCTGCATTTAAATCAGTGCCTGCTGCTACGGTTCCAGTGAAGGCTTCGCCGCCGACCGCAGTTGTAGAGTTGCCAGTGGCATTTGCGGCATTACCGATAGCGACGGTGTCGTTAGCACCACCAGCGACTGCGGCATTGCCACAAGCGAGTGCTGTGACACCATTACTGGTTGCGCCTCCAACAGTGCCATCATTGAGTTGACATTCAGCCGCCATGACGGTGGTGGTACTAAGAGAAGCGGCAGCGATTGCAAGGGCGAGGGTGCTGATTTTGAGAGCTGAGGGCGATAACAATTCCATTTTCATTATTTGTATCCTTTTGAGAAAGCCGTCATGGCTTTACGGTGGTTTGGTTGGATGTTGACAGAGATCATTGCGCACTTGGTATCAAGACGCTCCGACATGAGTAATCTAACAATTGACCATCTAGTAGTGCAGGTAGTGGGACTAGGTCACTTACGGGTCACATACTTAAAGGAACGATAATAGATTGGTCTAAACGCTGTCCTGCGATTAACGAACCAACCTACTGCGATATGTCAAAACATAAGCCATTTACCGCATTCAAAACTTTTTTGCTTGGAATAATGGATATTGATGGCTCATATTATTGGCAATCACTTCTTTACTGTACACGGTTATATAACAAAATTCGACTACTAATCGGGGCTTATTGTTAACAAATCCTACATAAACTAAGGGATGAGAAAAGCTATTTTGTAAGCAAAAGTTTCAAGCAAATACAGGATTAGGGAATGACTATCGTTCTCAAACACAGTTGTACCTGACCTTGATAGTAAAGATCATTAAAAATTATTCTCTAGGTTAAAAGTAGAAGAGCAAACTATTAGCAATAAAAGACCGCCTCATGAAGTGCCTAAATAGAAGATAGTTAGTACTATAAAATGTTTTTTCTTAATAAAGTGTTTGAAACACGAAATTTTGCTGAGGAAGTAACCCTGATGCGGCCTAAACTTGTTAAAATAGGGCACCAATTTATCAATTGATGGATATCGATTTATGACTACTGCTGCTGCCACTCCCACCATTAAAGAAGATCGCATCTTAATTCTCGATTTTGGCTCACAATATAGCCAGCTAATCGCTCGCCGTGTACGCGATTCTGGCGTGTTTTGTGAGATGTTACCTTATGATATCGACACCCAGCGCATCACCGAATTTGGCGCAAAAGGCGTTATCTTATCGGGTGGTCCTGAGAGCGTACATGCAGAAAATAGTCCACGTATCAATGACGCTGTATTTGAGTTAAATGTGCCAGTATTGGGTATCTGTTATGGCATGCAAGCGATGGCGGATCGCTTCGGTGGTCAGGTTCATGCCAGTGATATTCATGAGTTTGGCGCAGCGACTATTGAAGTGACAGGTCATTCGCATTTGACTGAAGGCATTGAGGACAGTAAGAGTGAGGCATCGTTAGCCAAGCTTAATGTGTGGATGAGTCACGGTGATAAAGTGATAGAAGCGCCAGAAGGTTTCGATATCATCGCCAGTACACCAAGCTGCCCAATTGCGATTATGGCCAATGATGACAAGCAGTATTATGGTCTACAGTTCCACCCTGAAGTGACGCATACCCTGCAAGGTCAAGCACTACTCAGTCGTTTTGTGCATCAAATTTGTGAGTGTGCAGGCGAGTGGACGCCAGACAACATCATCGATATGCGTGTGGCGCAGCTAAAAGAGCAAATTGGTGACAAGCAAGTATTGCTTGGTTTGTCAGGCGGCGTGGACAGCTCAGTGGTCGCAGCCATTCTGCATAAAGCCATTGGCGATCAGCTGACTTGCGTGTTTGTTGATAATGGTCTCTTGCGTCTGCATGAAGGCGATCAAGTCATGCAAGTGTTTGCCGAAAACATGGGCGTGAAAGTGATTCGCGTCGATGCCGAAGATTTGTTCTTAGATGCGCTAGCAGGCGAGTCTGACCCAGAAAAGAAACGCAAAATTATCGGTAAAACCTTCATCGACGTATTCGCCAACAGCGCACGTGAAGTGAGCGAGCAAAGCGATGGTAAAGTCGTTGAGTTCTTAGCACAAGGTACGATTTACCCAGACGTGATTGAGTCTGCCAAGTCACATCAAGGCAAAGCTCACGTCATCAAGAGCCATCACAATGTTGGCGGATTACCAGACGACTTGGCATTTGAGTTGGTCGAGCCGCTACGTGATCTCTTTAAAGACGAAGTGCGCAAATTGGGTATCACTTTAGGCTTACCAGAAAAAATGATCTATCGTCATCCGTTCCCTGGTCCAGGTTTGGGCGTGCGTATCCTTGGCGAAGTCAAAAAAGAATATGCTGATATCCTGCGTTTGGCTGATGCGATCTTTATGCAAGAGCTTGAGCGTTCAGGCTGGTATGAAAAAACCGCGCAGGCATTTGCTGTATTCCAACCAATCAAATCGGTCGGTGTGGTGGGCGATGGCCGCCGCTATGCATGGGTCATTGCGTTACGTGCGGTTGAAACAGTAGACTTTATGACGGCGCGCTTTGCGCATCTGCCATATGAGCTGATTGAAACAGTCTCAAATCGCATCATGAATGAAATCGCGGAAGTATCACGCGTGACGTACGATGTGTCGAGCAAGCCACCAGCGACGATTGAGTGGGAATAATCCTTCCTTAGACATTGTTAAATAGTTATAAAAAACGCCCACGTGATTGTGGGCTTTTTTGAATCTGAATGTTTGATAAAGCTATTAATAGCAATAAAAAATAGCGTAAGTCAGTTACCGATAGAGGAATATTTATTTTTCCAAAATCATATCAATATGTGGAATGTCATCTTCTAAATACATGTCTGACGTTTTGACAAAGCCATGTTGTGTATAAAACGCTTCTAGATACTCTTGCGCGCCAATCTCAATAGATTCATTGGGCCATAAAGACTGACAAGCTCTCAAGGCTTCTTCTAACAGTTGATGACCAATACCGCCGCTACGATGATTGGCTGAGATAGCAACACGGCCAATACTGACGGATGGATAACTCACGCCTTTTGGTAATAAACGGACGCAGGCGACAAGTTTGTCATTGTCATAACCTAACAAGTGATAAACGTCCTTTTGATGATCTTTGTCATCCAATTCAGGATATGGACATTTTTGTTCAACCACAAACACGTCCACTCTGAGTTTAAGGAGTTGGTACAGTTGGATGGTTGTTAATTCAGTGAAAGGCTTGAGCTGCCAAGTTATCATAAGGTTTCCGTCTGATTATGGATAATACTCTACTGTAGCAAGGTTGGCGTATTAGGTCATGACTCATTGTTGATTAAGACTGTGTTTATCCTGTCAGCCGCTGTGGCCCTGCGCCTTTTTCACCCAATTCATCATAAGGATTGAGCAGTTTACAACGCTCAAGTGATAGGCAACCACAGCCGATGCAGTCGCTCATCATGTCTCTCAATTCTGTCAATTGTACAATCTTGCGATCCAGCTCTCCTTGCCATCTGACGCCCAGCGCCTCCCAATCTTCAAGGGTAATGCGAGTATGATTTGGCAATTCTTGGAGTTCTAATAATATGTCTTCTAGCGAAAAACCCGTACGCTGCGCCACTTGAATCAAAGAGACGATACGAATGACGTGCTTTGGATATTGCCGATGATTTGAGACATTTCTTTGGCTTTTGATTAGCCCTTTTCTTTCGTAGAAATGTAAGGCTGATATCGATACGCCTGTCCTTTCACTAAGTACACCCACCGATATCCATTCAGGAATGAGTTTTTTTTGCATTTTTCGCTTGACCTCAACTTAGGTTTAGGTAGCAGAATAGGTGCAAATTAATATGAGTTCAAGTCAAATATATGAACACATAGCCGACTAAAAGAGAACAATCCATGAAAGCTAACGTATTAGCATCAAGCTCACTATGCTTGCTTTTGATTTCTACTTTAACCGTGATGTCCAATGCGACCATTGCACCTGCGCTACCGGGTTTGGCCAGCGAGTTTTCGGGAACGCCTTCTGCTGAGCTTTTGGTAAAAATGCTGCTACCGATACCCGCACTATTCGTGGTGATTTTTGCGCCTATCTTAGGCTGGACCGCCGATAAGTTCGGTCGTAGAAATCAGATTATTCTCTCAACCCTCATGTTTGCGATATCGGGTGCAGCAGGCGCAAAGCTGGCAGGACTGGAGGCTATCCTCATCAGTCGCGCACTCTTAGGTATCTGTGTCGCTGGTCTGATGACCGCGATCACGGCTTTGATAGCGGATTATTTTTCTGGTCAACAACGCAGTCAGTTCATGGGATTGCAACAAGCATTCTCTAATATTGGCGGCATCGTATTTATCGTCACCGCAGGATATTTGGCCAGTATTAGCGCACGCTTGCCTTTTTATATTTATGGACTCGCCATTTTTTTGGTGCCGTTGGTGTTTGTCTCTATCAAAGACAATAAACCTAGCGATACCAAAGACAATCAACCGCCAGAGGATACCGATGTGAATAGTGGCTGGAAACGAATCCTTGCAGGCTGTGCTGTTTTTCTTTTTTGTCACTTAGTCGTCTTTTATATTCTACCGACGCAAATACCGTTTTTTATGGTTGATATCGGTATTATAGACCCAAGTAAAGCTGGGTTGGCTATGGGTGCAGGCACACTTACAGCAGCGATATCCGGTGTCTTTTTTGGCAAGCTTGTCGCTAAGATTCATAGTCATGGTGTGGCGTTTGCAGGATTTATGGCCATGAGCGTGGGTATGTTGGTGCTCTCACAGGCCAGCTCTTTTGGCTTGGTCACCTTTGGGTGTGCGCTCATGGGCGTTTGTATGGGCCTTGTGATGCCAAATTTTATGGTAACAGGATTGGCGTTTGTCCCCAGTGACAAGCGGGGATTGGCGTCAGGTATACTGACAAGCAGCATTTTTATCGGACAGTTTGTATCGCCACTGGTTACGTCTGCACTTATCTCAGCACTGGCTTATAGCCATTTTTATTTGGTAATGGCGGGCTTCACGTTAGCGCTGGCAGTCGCAAGCGCCTTCATGCTAAAAGCGCAGTCCGTATCATAATATGTGGTGGTGTCGCATCACATCTAACCGCAACGCGTTTTTTACTCTCACGACAAATTAAAAATAACAACGATCATAAGGATTTTATAATGAAAGTACTAGCCTTTGGTACCAGCAACAGCAGAAATTCAATCAATCAAAAATTGGCTCGCTATAGCGCGGCGCAAATCGATGATGCCATAGATAATGTAAATGTCACTCTACTCGACATTCATGATCTTGAGATGCCAATCTTTAGCGAAGAGCGCGAAAAAGAAAGCGGTATCCCTGCTTTCGCGCATGATTTTTATCAAGCGATTGGTGAGGCGGACGCGATTGTCATCTCGTTTGCTGAATACAATGGCTCGTATACGTCTGCTTATAAAAACTTATTTGACTGGGCATCACGCATCGACATGAAGGTGTATCAAGACAAGCCAATGATTATGCTGGCCACGTCACCAGGGCCTAGCGGTGCTCAAAGCGTGCTTGCTGCGGCAGAAGGTTCAGCGCCGTTCTTTGCAGCTGATGTCAAAGGCGCACTGTCATTGCCAAACTTTTTTGATAACTTTGATGTTGAGACAGGCGTTGTCACTGATGAGGCGTTTAATCAAAAATTGAATCAGGCTATTAGTGCGCTTTAACCCTTGATCTGACTGTAAGAAGCGATAAAAAAACACTCAACTTGGTTGGATGTTTTTTTACGTTGACTAACTAGGTGTGAATAGATAAGGCATAAACCTATGTTTTTGTATATATTAACCGCTATAAAAGTATTGACTAGAATGTAACAACGAAACACTACAAGCGGCATTCAATATAATATTGTTTCTAACTTCTCAATTTGCCATTATAGAAACCTTTGAAAGTTACTATGTTAATGAATCTACTAGAAATGCGAGCTAAAAGATGAATTATAGAGAGTTAGCGAAAATATTTACAAGTTCGAATATTAACAAGGTCGCTCAAGGCGATCTTAGTAATATTTATGATGTTATCTCTAACTTTTCAACACTTAGTAGTTGCAATACACTACAAGAAGTATATGACGAATCATATAAGTTACTTTGTAAATACTATCCAAATGAATACGTAGTTAAAAATATTATCGCAAATAATATTTTGATTGGAACTCATTCTATGAATACTGCGAGTATGCTCAGTGAGCTTAGAGTTGGGTCAAATAAGGCAGACTGCGTGATTATAAATGGTTCTTCAACTTGTTATGAAATAAAAACAAAGTTTGATTCATTAAAAAGGCTTTCTGATCAGCTCTCTTCATATGTTCAAGCATTTGATCAAACGTATGTTGTAGCTCATGAGCTACATCTTGATGCAATACTTCAAATTCATTCTGAAAACCCAACATTTGGTATTATCATATCCAATGATCGTAATAGCTTAAGTAGAAAGATTATTGCGCCAAAAAATAATTCTTTTAATGCGGATGTTATGTTCCATACATTGAGAAAAGAAGAGTATACTGACATTATTCGAGAAGTTACTGGAGTGCAGCCTGACTTTCCATCTACAGAGCTGTTTCGAGAATGTAAGAAGATCTTTTGTAATCTTGAAAAGGAAGAAGCGAATAGAGAGTTTAAGAGGGTGTTAAAGAAGTATCGTCGTAATGATGATAGCTTCATCAATAAATTACCTAGATCAATGAAAAACTTAGGGATAAGTTTTAATATTAATAAAAGAGATAAAATTAATATTACGTCGTCTCTTTTAGAAAATAGTCTATTAAACAAGGAAGGAAACAATGTATTTTCCATATATGAGAGGAAAGCAAAATGAATTATCTGCTTTAATAGAGGTAATTACCGGACTACAAATAGATAAGGTTCAACCAGTTATTGAGCCTGTCAACCGCAGTACAAAGCCTCTTATAAATGCTATAAATGCTCTTAATAGTGGGGAAATTATACCTCACATTATCGTAAATCCAGAAGTAGGTCAGTTAGCCAGTGACTACCCTGACCATCTATACAGCCTTCTATCTCAAGAAAATGTAAGGTTCGTCCCTTGTATTCGTTTACACAATCAGAATATTACATCTGTGAATATATTTTTAAATAAGCTTATCAGTCATGAGCTAAAATTTTCCTTAATATTGCAGGAAGATATTATCCCATCCAATGCCAGTTCTGTTATTTCAAAAGCTATTGCAAATTTAATTATAGACCAAAGTAGATATTCTAATCAGTTTACAAACTCTTTACCTAACTGTGTAATTATCAGTAGCTCATTCCCAGCAAAAGATAAGAATGCAAATTATAGTTCTATGTCTCAGTTTTTTTCCGACGCTCATACCACTTATAATCTTCCTTTGGTTCGAAACCAAATAGGTTTTGGAGATTACTTAATCATTAGCAATGTATGGAGTACTAAGGGCGGACCAGCTTATGTTGTAGCTTTACACATTACTTATATTGAAAAAAGTAATTCAAATATGTATGTGAAGCATAGCTTGTCAGTAACGAATCCAAACAATCAAAGTGATACTGCAGGTAAATTTCAAGAAGCTCTTGATACCATGATTCAGTTTGCAAACCAAACTCCAAGTTTGGATCAAAATACTCTAGGTTTCCAACAATATATTAATCTTCACAATATCAACCATTTCCCAGGTTTAGGTATACCGAAAAAGCTAAGTATGATGCATCATATAGAAACGATAAGTAATTGCTTATAATTGATATGTCTTCAGTAGAGCCCTTTATTTGAATTGAACTAAAAGGTAAGTTGATATCATAATAAAGTTTTGACTATTTCAAAAAGTAAAAGCAGCACCTCAAAAGAAGTGCTGCCTTTATTTACATCAATACTTAAACCTAAAATCCTAACCCCGCACATTCACCACATAACGCCCAACCGTTTTACTCGCGATAAACCGATCCAAGTATTCAGGCGTTTGTGCCAATGTAATCTCTTCGCCATAGCTTTCCAGATTGGGCAGTTTCATGTCGGTGGCAACGCGCTGCCAAATCGCCTTTTTATCTTCCAGTGGGATATAGACCGAATCAATACCCAATAACGACACGGCTCTTGTGATAAATGGCATGACTGTCATTGAAAACTCAGGGGAGGCTGCCAAGCCGCAGCTGGTGACCGCGCCGCCAGCTTTGGTTTGTTTGAGCAAGTTGGCTAAGTAATCGCCGCCAATGGTATCAATCGCATTTGCCCACAGCTCACGGCCGATAGGTTTTTGTCCGATCTCATTGATGGTATCGCGATGACGGACTTCGCTTGCGCCCAGTGCTTTTAAGTGTTCGCTTTGTTCAGGTTTGCCTGAGAACGCAATCACCTCATAACCCAAGTGTTTTAAGATTGCTATACTGATGGTACCCACGCCGCCCGTGGCACCTGTAACTGCAACTGGGCCATCGCTAGGTTTTGCGCCCATTTTTTCTAGCTTTTGGATGCTTAAGGCTGCTGTCAAACCGCCTGTGCCGTATATCATCGCTTCTTTTAATGTTAACGATTCTGGACATTCTATCGCCCAGTCAGCAGGTATAGAGATTATTTGACCAAGTCCGCCTGCGGTGTCCATGCCGAGATCATAACCAAATACCACGACTTCTTGACCTTCTTCAAAAGTGCCAGACTTGTCACTAATGACGACACCAGCGGCGTCAATACCGGGTGTGTGCGGGTAGTGCTTGGTGATTCTTTTATTGCCTGATGCTGACATTGCATCTTTATAGTTAAGTGATGAATAATGCACTTCAATGAGTAGCTCGTTTTCGGGTAAGTCAGTGAGACTGCGCTCTTGGATGCTTTTGTTAAAGTTGCCATTGGCGTCTTCTTCGACGACTAAGGCGTTAAAGGTTGGTTGGTTTGACATGGTGATATCCCTATTTATTCTTTGTTATTGGTATTTATGAGTGACTGTTTGCTTATCTATTTAAGCAAAAAAAGCCCACTGTATTGTTATATGAATACCAATGGGCTCTTGCATGTGTTTTGCGTGAGTAGACTTTGACAGTCAGTGAGATATTAAGGTTTTAATAACACTTTACCGTTTTTGCTGGATTGCAAATCACCATCGACCGCCTTTTTGATATCTGCCAAATCAAACGTGGCTTCGACAGGCAGTTTTAGATTGCCATTGGTCGCGCGTTCGATCAGCTCATCAATCAAGCGTTGCTTGTTATCCACACTCATCTCTTGGCTGATTTTACTGCCCCAGAAGCCTTTGATAACTGCTTGTTTAAAGATGATATTGGTTGGGTCTAGGTTCATTGGCTTACCTGACATGATACCAAACGAGGCCAACGTGCCACCATGACCAAGCAATTCTAGTAGGTCATTACTAGACTCACCGCCGATTGAGTCAACCGCCGCGCTTATTTTGTCATCGCCCACAAGTTTACGAACTTGATCTTTCCAGTCGTCATCTGAGGTATTGATGTTATTTTTGATACCCAGCGCGTCCAGCTCTTTTATTGCGTCCGCACTACGGACGACATTGATAGTATTGATACCGCGTGCAGCAGCCAGCATCGCAAGTGATTTACCGACCGCACCATTGGCTGCATTATGAATGACCCATTGTCCTTCTTTTAACTCTAAGAACTCAATAAGCATCAAGGCACTAAGCGGCATGGCGATAAGCTGGCCTGCGATTTGATCTTCTAAGCTATCAGGAACAGCAAACACCATGTCTTTTGAGGCCACAAAGTACTCTGCCCATGTTGCTTGTACGCTGGCAGCCGCGACACGCTGACCGACTTTGACGTCTTTCACATTATCCCCAATCGCATCAACGATGCCGACGGCTTCACTACCACCAATGGCGGGCAGTTCTGGTTTAAAGCCATACTGACCGCGAATGGTGAGTAGGTCATGGTTATGGATAGAGGCCAATATGGTTTTGACTCGTACCTCATCGGCTTTTGGTTCAGGAATAGGGCTGTCGCCAAGACTTAAGACTTCGGTAGGTTTGCCAAATTTGCTATAAGTTGCGCTACGCATGGGTGTGTCCTTTTTATTTATTTTGAATGAAATAATCGTATATGACTGAATAGATTATTATTGGTTGATTATCAGCTCATTCATTATTATCAGTTCATTTATCAATGTTTAGTTATCAGCGCTCCGTCAAGAAGCGCGTTATCCGGTCACCACAGTAGCAAGTCCAGCTTATCGTTATCAGTACTTATTTGGTTAAATAAGGTTAGTCTTTGCTTACAGTTGTGAAGTAGCAGTTGCCTATTTTATTTAATTGTTAACTTTGGCTTTATCTTTATCTGTTGGGTCAATCACTTCAAATGTCTCGTTGACGAGATTGGTCAGTAGCGGATCACCCTTGTCATTGACGCGAAACAAGCCGTATTCTGCTGCTTCAAAAGCATTGGCATGACCTTCTTGAAAGAAAAAAGCATTGGTTGCAAGTTTTACTGAGCCGTTGCGCAGACGGTAACGGATAGCTTTTTCATTGGTCGCCAATGTATTGGGCTGATGACTATCTGCCAAGCGTACAAAGTGCCCGACATCATGCTCATCTAAAGCGACTATCACATAGCCCTCAGCCGATTTAGGACGGTCGCCAGTTTTATCTAATGTATCCAAAACATCACGCTCCAAGGCATAACTGAGTGTCATATAATCGCCTTGCATAAAGCCGCGTGGATCAACAGGCGCCAGTTGTAATAACACAGCATCACCACTGGCAAGATGCGTTTCATACTTCATCACATTCATACTGATAAAGGTCAAAATACCGACCAAACCCAGTATGGCAATAGTGATGGTCACTGCTCGTTTTTGCCACCATCCTAGAGCAGAGGTAGAGACGTTGCTTGCATCAGTACGTTTATGCGCATCATTCATGATAAAGGCTCCTCACTATCGGCCTGACTGGCGTTATGCTGGATGCGCGCTCCAGAGGCGGATAAGCCGTGAGCACTATAGCGTTTGACCAACACCCAACGCAGCAGCAACAGCACGAGACCGACCACCAGCACGGAGACAGATTTGACCAGTAAAGACGTATTGAGTTGGTAGTAGTACCAAAATACATAACAAACCAAGGCGAACACGCCAATACCTAACAGAGTGCGTTTGATATTGGCCATGGCAATTATGATAATCAAACTGGTGGCCAGTAAGCCTGTAACATAGGTCGATACAATACCCAAGACAATGACAGCGCTGCCAGTTATCAGCCCTACGGCAGAGTGCCATTGGACACGGTAACGCTTCAAAATGAGGTAGGCGGCATATAGGCTGGCGAGTGTGAGCAGTCCTTGTGCCCAGTAGTAATGATAACGAAACAGCCCGTCGTTATTATCAGAGCCATAGCGGTACTCGTCGACAATGAAATAGACAGAAATGAATAAAAGCATGAGCGCACTGCCATAACCAATGGCTTTTATCACCTCAGAGCTTACTAAATGCCACCGAGCTGGAATGCGTTGCAATAACCGATAGCGCTGTAAATGACTGACAATTGCAATCAATGCCAATAGACCCAAACTGACTTCGGGTAGCGCGTAATAACCGAGTAAAAAAACCATGCAGCCAAACACCACTAAGCTCCCAATCAATCGATACATAAAGCTTGGCACGATAAAGATCAAAGCACTTTGTAGCAATAAAAATACCCACACATCGAGTGGATGACTGATGCCACTTTCGCTCAAGCCATACACCACGTATGACTGACCTGCCACGCTGATCATAAAAGCTAAACTGCTCAAAAACATGCTGCGCCGCTGGTGTTCATATTTAAATGCGATCAAGCCACACACATTTAACAACAGCCCAATCATGCCTATCATCATTGCATTGTCTAACGCGCCAGTACTTTCTAATATTAAGGTCAAAAAACCAATAAAAAACAGGCTGGCTAACAGCCCACTAAAGCTAAAAAGAATCTGTACAAACCAAGGCGTATCCTCTTGATCATGACCATTGCCAAGGTTGGTTTCACTATTTTTATCAATTGCACTTCTATCAGTCGCATTGACCTCAACCGATTCGTTAACCATGTCACTTGTCGTAGTGCGCTTATGACTTAAACGAGCCGCTTTACGTAGCCAAACAACGGCCGCTGAACTCATGCCAACCAATAGCAGCGCTAACATTAAAAAACCACTGCTATTAGTGTTTTCTAATAAAAATCTACCTGCCCAACACATCACCACGATAATGGCAGAGCCACTGACATAGGTCAGCATCAATACATCAACACGGTATCGGTAAAATCGCCACACCATAAAGCCACACCAAATGGCCCATAGCGATAATAAAATAATGGGTATCTTGAAATTACCGTTGTCAAAAATGGTGAAGATGGCGAGGTGAGTGATGGCGTAGGTACTTAATAGACCCACCACATAAGTGCTCCAGTGCAAACCAGCTCTAGTCTGATTTTGTGTATGAGCGGCGGTAGGAGACGGAGTGTCTATATCTGCATTGGCAGAAGTTGTTTGAGAGGGGCTTTTGTGATCAATAAAAAATAGCCAGAGATTCAGTGCGACAAAATTAATGACGGCCAGCGCGCCTATTTCTATCACGCCTTGGTATACATTATCGTTGAACAAAAAACCAGTCACGTCTAAATAGGACAATAGGCAGGCATTCAGCAGACCCAACCATAACAGCCACAGCGCAGGGAAACGAGCAATCACGGCCCACGGCGTAATCAATAGCGCCCATACGAAAAACAGTTGCCATGTGTCTGCGCCTGTCTGATAAGTCTGTCCAAACAAAGCCAGTAAGCTGCCAGTAATGATACTGGCAATGAGCAAAAGCAGTTGACGAATGAGGAGAAATTGTCGCCTAACACACAAGCCAACGTATAGGGTAATGGTTATAACCAGTGCGCCTTCGACCAACGCAAACTTACCCATTTTGCCCATGTCTAACCAGTTATAAGCGATAAAGAAAACAAGGGCTAACGCCAGTGCGACTGATCCAATCACCAGCAGCGTTTTATCAAAAAAAGCAAGCCATGTCTGCTTGGTGGGGTAGACGTCAAAGTGGGCAGCCGTATCATTGGGGCGTTCGATAGGAGAGGTATCGTGTTTAAGCGAATGCTCAGTCGTGCGCTGTGGGTGATTCATAGCACGCTCTCATTAAAAACAGTGTAAAGACTATCTTATCAAAACTACCAGCTTAACCCAGTCATTTATCGACAATCCTCTTAGTATTATTGTAGCGTTTTTAAGACAGCTCAATTCGATACAGTCTTGGCAAAAATAGTTACAAGATGATGAAACGATAGGGACTCATTTCGTTACTGACCTTGTTCAACAGAAAACTGCTGATGACGCTATTGCCTCCAAATACTTTTTTAACGTTTATTTTTGCCACAGTTTTATCCAAGTCTTACAAAAATAAATGACAGAAAAAAATAAAATATTGAGAGGGTTTTATCACAGAAAATAAGTTTGACGATAGATACCACCGTCACAGGATTGGCGGACAACTATATTCAACGGTCTTTTACGACCAGTGATTAGTTATTAAAAACAATATTGTAAGTGGAAATTACCATATTTTTTTGTGCGTTTTGCTCGATACCTTATAAATACAGACCTTGCGAATCATAACCGTTGGCTAAAATCATAAAGCAAGTCGTATCAAACAGAGAGATATAAACGGTATGTTTATGACGATAAAAGGTTATAAATACAATAAAAAACTTCTGTTATTACTGGATTTTTACTCAATTTTCAGCCATCAAAAAAACTTATTTTTAGATATTTTTCGCACTTATGTTCAATCTGAGCATATTGAAAATTGTTGACATTGATACTGTTTTTTATTACTAATGGTTATCCATAATGTTACTAATAATTATCCAAAGTCATCTCTATTACCATAATTAAGTCTCAATTTCGTTCCAAGATTTATACTTCAACGGTCGAATAAAGCGACGAGTGGTATAAATATTGAGAATTAGTTTGTGCTCAGATCTAACGCCTTCAAGCCTATCAGACCGCGATTTCAGGAGCACTGCAGCATTGGTTGCTGTGACGATGATTGCTGTGAGCGTGGTTAGAGTATGAATAGAGTGGATAAGTATCAGCATACGGATAAATTAAATGGACTTACTACAACTCAGTAAATCCGCCCAGCCACTTACCTGCTAGGATATTACATGATGCGCCCTTCCAACCACCTTCTGACGTCTGTGTTTTTACCCACTTCTCTTGTACTGGCCATGTTTATGACAGGCTGTAGCAACAACTCTACAAGTGATGGCACTGCCAGCCAATCTTCAAATATCGATCCAAACGTATTGGCCGACACTCAAGAATTGGTTGTCAATAACGCTGCCGAGCCAGAGTCGCTTGATCCACACAAAGTCTCTGGCGTCCCTGAAGCAGGTATCGACCGTCAGATGTTTGAAGGGCTGACCAATACGGATGCGGATGGCAAAACCATTCCGGGTATGGCGACAAGTTGGGAGAGTTCAGACAACAAAGTGTGGACGTTTAAGCTGCGTGATGCCAAGTGGTCAAATGGTGATCCTGTGACCGCAGAGGATTTTGTTTATAGCCTGCGCCGTCTGGTCGATCCAAATACCGCTTCTCCTTATTCGAGCTATTTGGTCGATGCCAAGATTGTGGGCGCTGAGCAAATCGTTGAGGGTAAAGCGGGTATAGACACCCTTGGCGTAGAAGCACTAGATGACAAAACTCTGCAAGTGACTTTATCAGAGCCTGTGCCTTATTTCCCAGACATGATGATTCACAACTCGGTCAAGCCCGTCCACCAAAAAACGATCGAAGCGTTTGGTGATAAATGGACAGACCCTGCCAATATCGTGGTCAATGGTCCTTATAAAGTCAGCAAATGGCAGGTCAATGATCAAATCGTCCTAACGCGTAACCCTGCTTATTACGATGACGCCAATACCAAAATTGATACTGTCACGATGCTCGCGATTCCTTCTAGTACCACCGATGTGGCGCGCTATCAGGCAGGCGAGGTCGATATGACCTACAACGAAATCCCAACTGAGCAATTTGCGTCTCTCAAAGAGCAGCTTGGTGATGAGCTAACCGTCTCTCCTTATCTGTGTACTTACTATTATGAATTTAACAATGTCAAACCGCCATTTGATGATGTCAAAGTGCGCCGTGCGCTCGCCTTGGCATTAGATCGTGACACGGTGGTCGATAAGGTCATCGGCCAAGGGCAAACAGCGGCGTATCAGCTCACACCGACCGCGACTAATGGCGGTGTAAAAAACATGCCAGAGTGGGCAACATGGGATAAAGAGAAGCGTCTGGCAGAAGCCAAAAAACTGCTGAATGAAGCAGGCTATAGCGAAAGCAATCCACTGACATTTGAGCTGCTGTACAACACCAATGATCTTCATAAGAAAACGGCCCTTGCCGTCGCCTCGCTATGGAAACAATCGCTTGGCTTCGTGGATGTCAACTTGATCAATAAAGAATGGAAAACCTACCTCGATACTCGCCGTAATGGTAACTATCAAATCGCGCGCGCGGGTTGGTGTGGTGATTACAACGAGGCCTCAACTTTCTTGAACATCGTAAAAACAGGTAATAGTAACAACCACGGCAAATACTCCAATGCCAACTTTGATAGCCTGATGGCACAAACGCTAAAACCAGGTGTGACGCCCGAGCAGCGCGTTGATTTATACAACAAAGCCGAGGCTCAGCTGGACAAAGACATGCCTTTATTGAATGTTTATCACTATGTTAGCCCTCGTTTGGTTAAGCCTTATGTTATTGGTTTCCCAATGAAAGATGCCCTAAATAACTGGCAAGCAAAAGATTTATCCATTGCTAAACACTGATAGATCAAGAGTTTAAAAGTGAGTGCGATGATTGAGACCTCGGCTGACTCATCGCACTCACTGCTATTGCCAGTAAGCCATCATGGCGTGTTAAATCTGCTGTATCTTTCTAGCTTTTATTGAGCCTAGAAGCCAGCATTTCCATAGAAGAGGTATTATGTTAAAACTGATTTTTCGGCGTATTCTAGAGGCCATCCCGACCTTATTTGTTTTGATAACCGTCTCCTTTTTTATGATGCGCTTAGCACCAGGCAATCCTTTCTCAGGCGAGCGTACCTTATCCCCGGCCGTACTGGCCAATATTGAAGCCAAATACAATCTTAATGATCCTCTTTGGTTACAGTATATCCATTATCTGGGACAACTTGCTGTTGGCGACTTTGGACCTTCCTTTAAATATAAAGACTATACGGTCAATGAGCTATTGTCACAGTCATTTCCAGTGTCGATGGAGCTTGGGGTTTATGCGTTTATCTTAGCATTGGTCTTAGGGTTGATTTTTGGAGTAATCGCAGCGCTTAAGCAAAACTCATGGATAGATTATGTGCTCATGGCATTTGCGATGACGGGGGTTGTGATTCCAAGCTTTGTTAAAGCCCCATTATTGGTGCTCATTTTTGCAATCATTTTACACTGGCTACCAGCTGGTGGTTGGAATGATGGCGCGTTACAAAACCTTATCTTACCCGTCACAGCCTTGGCACTGGCATATACCGCCAGTATCGCGCGTATCATGCGCGGGTCGATGATTGAGGTGATGAACAGCCAGTATATTCGAACAGCGAGAGCCAAGGGCTTACCGATGCGCCAGATCATTATGAAGCATGCGCTGAGGCCCGCTATGTTACCTGTGATTTCCTATCTAGGCCCCGCCTTCGTCGGTATTATTACTGGTTCTATTGTGATTGAGACCATTTTTGGTTTGCCAGGTATCGGGCAGCTATTCGTGAATGGCGCACTTAACCGTGATTATGGCGTGGTGCTTAGCTTGACGATTTTGGTGGGTGTACTGACCATTACGTTCAATGCCATTGTCGATATTTTATACGCCGTGATTGATCCAAAAATTCAGTATTAATCATTACTTAAGTAGATATTACAAGGACCACTATGAGCCTTATTGTAGACCAGCCCACCGACGTTATCCTGTCGCCAGCTAAAGAGATTAAAGGTCGGAGTCTTTGGCAAGATGCGTGGCGACGTTTTTATCAAAACAAGGCGGCTGTTGCCAGTTTCTTTATCTTATTACTGATTGGTGCTTTTGTCCTATTTGTCCCTTTGTTTGCTCCTTTTGGCTATGCGGAAACCGACTGGAACTTTATGCAAGCGGCGCCTTCTATCGAAAATAAGCATTACTTTGGTACCGATTCACTTGGTCGCGATTTATTGGTTCGTACCGCTGTTGGTGGCCGCATCTCCTTGATGGTCGGCATTGCTGGAGCGACAGTTGCTGTACTTTTCGGTACGGTCTATGGCGCAACGTCAGGGTATCTTGGCGGCAAAGTTGACATGGTGATGATGCGGTTTTTGGAAATTTTAAGCGCCTTTCCGTTTATGTTTTTTGTGATTTTATTGGTCACGATCTTTGGACGTAACTTAATCTTGATTTTTGTCGCTATCGGACTGGTGTCTTGGTTGGATGTCGCTCGAATTGTCCGTGGTCAGACACTCAGCCTTAAAAGCAAAGAGTTTATTGAAGCGGCTCACGTGGGCGGCGTCTCAGGCTTTAATATTATCAAGCGCCATATCGTGCCTAACGTACTTGGTGTGGTGGTGATTTATGCCTCATTACTGGTACCGACGATGATTTTATTCGAGTCGTTTTTGAGCTTTTTGGGACTGGGCGTACAAGAACCGATGACCAGCTGGGGTGCCCTGCTGCAAGAAGGCTCTCGCACCATGCAAGTGGCGCCTTGGCAGATTTTGATTCCGTCGGCTTTTTTGGTCGTGACTTTATTTTGCTTTAACTTTATTGGCGACGGTCTACGTGATGCGTTTGACCCTAAAGACCGCTAGGAGAGTGACATCGTGGTAACTAAAGAATTCAGTAACACTACTAATGACAGTCTCATTATGCCTTCTAATACCCTATTGGAAGTGAAAGACTTAGCCGTTCAGTTTAAGACCGAAGATGGTCTGGTGACCGCGGTAAATGGGTTAAACTTTGATTTACATGAGGGCGAAACTTTAGGCATCGTTGGCGAATCAGGCTCTGGTAAGTCGCAGACCGCTTTTGCCATTATGGGACTATTAGCGAAAAATGGTCTTGCTAAAGGGTCAGTGCGCTTTCAAGGTAATGAGTTACTCAGCTTGTCGCAAAAGGCGTTGAACAAAATCCGTGCTGAGCAAGTGGCGATGATTTTTCAAGACCCCATGACCTCACTCAATCCCTATATGAAGATAGGCGATCAGCTCGCTGAAGTACTGACCCTGCATAAAGGGATGAATAAAAAGGAGGCATGGGCAGAGTCGATACGTATGCTAGATGCGGTCAAAATCCCCGAGGCCAAAAAACGCATTGGCATGTATCCGCATGAGTTCTCAGGCGGTATGCGTCAGCGGGTGATGATTGCGATGGCATTGCTCTGTCGCCCTAAATTATTAATTGCTGATGAGCCGACCACCGCACTTGATGTGACGGTTCAAGCGCAAATCATGGTGTTATTGAACGAGCTAAAACGCGACTTCGGTACGACTATTATTATGATTACCCATGATTTGGGCGTAGTAGCGGGTATCTGTGATCGTGTCCTTGTGATGTATGCCGGTCGCACGATGGCTTATGGCGAGACGGAGGAGATTTTTTATACCCCGACCCATCCATATACCATCGGGTTATTAAAAGCCATTCCGCGTCTGGATAACGAGATGGGCAAGCTTGAGACGATTCCTGGCAGTCCGCCAAACTTACTGGACTTGCCTGCAGGCTGTCCTTTTTACGAGCGCTGCCCTCATGCGATGGATATCTGCCGTGATACGCCGCCGCCACTTGAGTTTTTGCCGCACGACCGTCAGCGCGCTTGTCATTGGCACCCTGAAATGAAATTAGATACCTTGACGGATATCGATGCCAATCATCCATCAGAGATAGAGGGGTAGACGATGATGACACAGATTACTAATAGCAGCGCAAGCCAGCCTAAAACACCGTTACTCAAAGTACGGGATGTCCATACCACGTTTAATATCAAACAAAAAGGCACTTACTTTTGGCAAAAGCCTGCGACGTTAAAAGCCGTCAATGGTGTCTCGTTTGAGATATTTGCTGGTGAAACCTTGGGCGTGGTAGGCGAGTCAGGCTGCGGCAAATCGACCCTTGCTCGTACTATCGTGGGTTTGATCGAAGCCAACTCTGGTAGCATCTTGTTCAATGAAGAAGAGCTAGTAGGGGCGTCCAAAAAAACCATGAGAATGAAGCGCAAAGACATTCAAATGATTTTTCAAGATCCGCTCGCCTCATTGAATCCGCGCATGACAGTGGGCGATATCATTGCCGAACCGCTACGTACTTATTATCCCAAAATGAAAAAAGGTGATGTACAAAGCGAAGTACGCGAGATCATGAAAAAGGTGGGACTGCTGCCTAATCAGATCAACCGATACCCGCACGAGTTTTCAGGCGGACAGTGTCAGCGCATTGGCATTGCCCGCGCCTTGATTTTAAAACCCAAAATCATTATCTGTGATGAGCCAGTCTCGGCTCTTGATGTCTCTATTCAGGCGCAGGTCATCAATTTGTTGCAAGATATCCAAGAGGAGATGGGACTCGCGCTTATCTTTATTGCCCACGATCTGTCGGTGATTAAGCATATCGCGGATCGAGTACTGGTCATGTATTTGGGCAATGCCGTCGAGCTTGGGGTCAATAAAGCTGTGTACGGTAAGCCGACTCATCCTTATACCCAAGCCTTGATGTCGGCTGTGCCACTACCAGACCCTATTGCTGAGCGTAATAAAACCATTCAGCTATTAGAAGGCGATCTACCAAGTCCGATAAATCCGCCTTCAGGTTGCGTGTTTCGAACCCGCTGCCCATTAGCCGATGAAGAATGTGCCCAGATCAAACCTGTGCTAGAAGGTCATATCAATCATCGTGTGGCTTGTCTGAAAAACAAGGTTGAGGTGGTATCGTAAGCTAGTAGGCGTTTAAAAATAGAAGGATTAGGAGCCGTTTATAGTCTATTTATTTCAAAAAAAGTGCAGTTCTACTGGGGTAAAAATAGACAAGGATTTTTAACAATACCAAAGGTGAATAAAATCATCTTTGGTATTTTTTTCGTTATAGGCTTAAAAAACAGTTTTTTAATAAAACTCAATACGACTGAGCACATGTTCTTGAATCATGTAGGCGCAGATATAGGCGCTCGGCCAAGCGACTAAAAAGGCGTATTTCCAAGCATGAAACAGCGTGACAAAGAAGTGATCGACAAACCCAACATTAATGAGCAGCAATGCGGTTGAGATAATAGCCGACATCAGTAGCGCCATTAAAAAGGTAAAAATCAAGCGATAGTATTTGCGGCGTGTGCGTATTCTGATGGTAGGTATTTTAGTCATAGATTGGCTTAACTCGGTAATAACAGGTCAGTAATAGAAACCAGCTAAATTACAACCAGACTCAAATATTCATTTGAGCCTAGGGCATAGTCAGTATTTATACTCTACTTGCATTGTAGCAATACTGCACAGTTTTCAAAAGCTGTACTACTAGTAAACTCTTTGCTGCCTAGTACCCATATTAAGGATAAATTGCTGCTTTGTGGGAGGTAACGGTTATTGTCAAAGCTGACTTCGCCGCGATCAAGCTGATTGGCAACGATCATATAGCGCGAGGGCGAACTGGTAAATGTATTATCCTTAATATCTAACTTTTGAATATTAAATTGCAGTAGCAGTTGCCCACCTTGTTGCTTACCAAGATCATTGTTAGTGACGGTATTATTAATAAGGGTGATTTGTCTGACGCCGCCACGTTGCTCATCATAGCCACCGACTGCGAGACCAGCATAGCTGCTATCGGTGACAGTATTGCCCTCTACCCAGACCTCTTCTGTTATCTTTTGGAAGTGTTCACTGGCGACTTCGATACCAATATCATTGCCAGTCACGGTATTGTTTTGAATAAATACTTGTTTGCCACCATCGACATAGATACCACCCGCTGAAGGATCATCACCTTTGTAACCGGGATTGCCAACGATGCTATTGCGCGTGACCGTATTGCCGATGATATCGCCTCGTCTGGCATAGTCGTTATCGGTCTCTGCTGTTCCTTCAAAACCAATGATGTCGATACCAATATTATCGTTGTTATTGACTTGGTTATGGTTCACTTCAAAGTTAGTCACATCCCCATTGAGTACGATCGCTTCACTACGACCTAAGGTGAGGTTTTCGACTCGATTGTTATTTATTTGAATATCTCTAATAGGCTGAGTACCGTACACCGCAATGCCATGCGCATTGCCGTTCTCATTCTTAACGCGTGTGCCTAGATTATGAATATAGTTGTTTTCGATGAGGATATTATGGCTACTACCTGTCACATAAATAGCAGTGGGCGTAACCTGATCGCTGGTTGTCCAGAAGTTAGTAAATTCTAAACCGCGAATGATCACATAAGCTTGGTTTTCGACATGAAACAGATGCTCATCATCAGTGCTTGGTGTGTCTGTGATGACTACTTTTGCGGATGGCATTGGCTCAAAAATAATAGGCTGCGCCAGTGTGCCAGAGTTTTCAATATAGACAGGCCCTTTATAAGTACCGGCGGCAATGTGAACCGTCGTACCAGCGGTAGCGAGATCTGCGGCTCTTTGTAATGTCAGTACTGGCGAGTTAGCACTACCTGTTGCCGTATCGCTACCCGTTGTCGCCACGTAGATATGTTTACGCGTACTGTCATCGAGCGTTACATCATCAAGGGCTGAGCTGCGATCATAAAATGCTTGGCTATTAGATGTCGGTGGTACTGTTTCAGGCGGTGTCGGGATATTTGGTATTGCGGGCGTGGCTGGTTCAGAAGTAGCAGGAGGCGTTGAAGCGTTTGAGTCTGTATCTGAGTCGCCACCACCGCAAGCAGGCAATACAATCACTACGGATGCAAGTAATCCAATAGGCAATAGCATGGATGAACGAATCTTTGAATACAGCGTTGACTGACGAGTCTTCATAGTACTTCCTAATAGTAGGATATAAGCTATCGATGAACAAAAAAATAGATAAGTCCGAAGTGATCTTTGCTATAGCGGTTATAAAAATTGTCTTAAAAATGATTTATATCATATAACGATTTTTGCTACGATTGAATGACTTTTTACGCTTACGCGTTTGTCTCTAGTCCGTTTAGATGACCATTGATTGAATTGAGGACACCTCTTAATAAGGAAGAAAAATGCCTAACCAGAATCCGCAACACTCATCCTCCCAGCAAATTATGCCTCAATACAGTACTCAAAGAGCGCTTGGCATTATCGGTGGCATGAGCTGGGAGAGTACCGAGAGCTACTATCGTCTGATTAATGAAGGCGTCAAAGCCAAGCTGGGTGGATTGCATTCAGCAGATTTGCTCATACACAGTGTCGATTTTGGCCCTATCAATACGTTGCAAGAAACGGGAGATTGGGAAGCACTGGGCACGATGATGGCGAGTAGTGGTAAACGCTTGCAAGCGGCTGGCGCGCAAGGAATCATGATCGCTTCTAACACCATGCACAAATTATTCGACGATGTGCAATCAGCCACAGACCTGCCATTGATTCATATCGCAGACGCCACTATCGATGCCATCAAAGCACAAAATCTCACCAAAATAGCGCTACTCGGCACGCAGTTTACGATGACCCAAGATTTTTATAAGCAGCGTCTGATTGATGCAGGCCTGCAAGTATTGATACCTGCCGAGGACGAACGTGCCGAAGTACATCGTGTTATAAAAGAAGAGCTGTGCGTCGGTGAGTTCAAAGCCAGCTCACGGGTATATTATCGTCAAGTGGTTGAAGCTTTAGCGGCGCAAGGAGCAGAAGGTGTGATATTAGGCTGTACTGAGATTGGTCTACTCATCACTCAAGCAGACAGCCCAATCTCAGTGTTTGATACCACCGCCATTCATGCCACCGCTGCGGTAGATTTTTTATTGTCTGATACAGGGCTTTAGTATATGCAGCAATAAGTCGAGATTATATACAGCTTACTCCTTATACCAATGAACCAGAGCCTTCAAGCTAAGCATGTATATATCGCGCCATTGTCATTTATTATTCTTTATCATACGGTGTCTATAAAGTCGTCTGCGAAGTCGTCGATGTAACCTTGTGATACGGCGTAACGGGAGCAGCTTCCACACAGTCGTTGGTGCGATATCTCGGCACGACGCAGAGGTGCCACCATGCACGCGATAGCCTTCACTGCCTTGAGCAGCCTCTTCTGCGACCAGTTTTTTACCCTTGCGCCATCCGCCATGTACATATAGTCCTGCCCCCATCAGCGCGGTGGCTACCATGCCTGCTGGGAACGACAGCCACAGTGCGTCGTCCCCAAGGAGTGGGTAAAGCCCGAACGCAAATCCAAGGCGCACGGGGTACATCGAAATCGCCATAACGATCAATGGCCAAATCACATAGCCGTTCGCCCGCATGGTGCCAAACAGCACTTGCGCTATCCCAAAAAAGACGAAACCCCATGTTGCCATTAACTGAATGTGTTCTCCAATTGGCAACGCCTCGCTATCACTACCGAGGAAAAAGCCCAAAATAGTGCCATCAAAAATCGTCAGCACCGCGATAATTGCACCGGTCAATATCACGTTAAAAATGAGTCCCCATCGCGTGATGTCTGAGACTCTACTCCATTTATTAGCACCGATATTTTGTGCAACCATCGCACTGGCGGCGGCACTGAGCGCCATCGCTGGCATCTGCACGTATGTCCACAGCTGCTGGGTGGCACTGTAAGCGGCGGTCGTCTGTACCCCTTCGCGGTTGATCAGTGACAGCATGGTCAACGCTGCCGAAGAGATAACGATCATTTGCAGACCCATCGGCAACCCTTTTGAAAACATTGACTTTAAGATTTCTCGGTCTGCACGTAAAAAGCGCAGCTCTGGCATCTTAAGTGTCAGCACAGAGCCACGCAGGTACATGGTGATCACCATGCCAATAAGTGCTAGCGTGTTTGCGGTGGCGGTTGCGAAGGCTGCGCCAAATATACCCCACTCGGGAAAGGGGCCTAGACCCAAAATCAATGTCGGTGTCAAAATTACATCAAAAATCACCGATATAATGATAAACCAAAGCGGCGTCGTAGAATCGCCTGTCCCACGCAGTGCCATCATGATCAGCGTAAACGTGAGTGTGACAGGCATTGCAACGAAAATCATGCGTAGATAGGTCAGAGCAAGATCTACTGCACTGGCTGGCGTGCCAAGCAAATCCAGTAGCATTGGCGCAAATAGCCACCCTACTGCCGACACCACTATACTGATCGGAATAATGCTGCCGAGTGCCGTTCCCATGGTTCTTTTAACCATAGTCTCGTCACGGCGACCCATGGCTTGACCAATCAAAATAGTAGACGCCATACCAAAACCAAAAACAAAGGAGATGAGTATAAACATCAAAATGTTGCCGTTCGCTGTCGCGGCGAGCGCCTCTTCCCCTAAAAACCGCCCCACCCAGACAGCATTGATTGAGCCGTTTAACGACTGTAGCGCTGATGATCCAAGTGTTGGCAAAGCAAATAGGAGCATCGTTTTGGCAATTGACCCTTCAGTGAGGTCACGCCGTTTATCAGTGGCAATACTGGTGTCGCTCAATGTCTTTCCTTTTGCACCGTTCAATTGGGCCTCGGTTTATTATAAGAATGCGTCCTAAGAAAGGTGTTAGATAACAGACTTAGGATTGATGGAATAAAAACGCTCATTATAAATGACAATGCCTATGCCATCTTGATTAGAACGGTAAACAAATCAAGTGCTGACATAAGCCCTAGTACTAACTTTGTTACTTTCCTTTTGATGTTGTGTCTTATATACGGTTAGGAGGCCAGTCCGGTTTCTACTGATGATAAAATCCTGATGGTTATAAAAATCCTAAAAAGTATGACGCTGATTTGACTACAAAGTAATAGATTTATAAATACGAAGAAGCATTTATCGTTAGAATCATAGCGTAAATACTTTTTATACTATAGTTGATGCAATTTAAGAGTGGTACAAGGCAACCGAGCGCAGAGGTATAGGTCATGCTTCAAGCGAGGTTAACGCTGTAACGCTTTTATAGTGGATTGACTATATTTCTAACAAGGATGTTTCGATGACACTAAAACGTTTAAGCCTTGTCGCACTATTTAGTCTGTCAGTCGTCGGCTGTACCACCGCGCCTAATACGCTTGCCGTCAATGCGACCCAAAAATTGATACAGTTTGAGCGCAATAAAGCCAACCTTGAAAAAAAGGTATTGACGCTGGCCTCTGGCGATACTTTGACCTATCTAGAAGGTGGCAATATTAACGGCGAGCCTTTATTGCTCGTTCATGGATTTGGGGCAAACAAAGACAATTTTACCCGTATCGCCAAGGAGCTGAGCGATTATCATCTGATCCTGCCAGACTTACTGGGCTTTGGTGAATCCAGTAAACCGCCGCAAGCTGACTATCGCGCCGATGCTCAGGCGCAGCGTTTACATGAGCTGCTGCAAGCCAAGGGCATGGCATCCAATATCCATATCGGTGGTAACTCAATGGGCGGTGCGATCAGTGTTGCTTATGCGGCCATGTATCCGGATAGCGTCAAAAGCTTGTGGCTACTCGACAGCGCAGGTTTTTGGTCAGCAGGATTCGCTCAAGATCGATTTGGCGATGGCGGTATAACAAGCAGCCCGCTATTGATCGAAACCAAAGAGGATTATTTTGCCTTATATGATTTGGTCATGTACAAGCCGCCTTACATTCCCAAAACCGTGCAAGCGGTCTTTGCTCAGACCAATATTGCCAACCGCGAACTACACGGCAACATCCTTGAACAAATCACAGCAGACAATGTGGAAGCACGTGCCAAAGTGATTGCGCAGTACGACATACCCACGCTCATCGTTTGGGGTGCTGAGGACAAAATCATCAAGCCTGAAACCGCCGTCATAATGAAACAAATCATGCCGCAAGCACAGGTGATGATGATGCCTGAGGTTGGGCATGTACCGATGGTCGAAGCGGTAAAAAAGACGGCCCATGATTATAAAGACTTTCGTGCAACGCTTATGGACAAGTAACTCACAAGTTCTTTGTTAATCGCGTCAGCAAGGCGTCTGTACTTTCGTTTCTGACCAACGTGACGCCTTGTCCTGCCCATAACGACAAATGCTCGGCGTCCAAATGCTTGGTCGCATCCGCCCGCATAAATTTAGTCATGGCATTGAGTTGCGGGTAGGGCGGTAAGTTATGCTTGCTTTCAAATTGAGCAAAGTCCCGCAGATAATCGTTTAATAAACCACGCGCAAGCTTGCCTGAAAACAGTCGCGTTAAGCGTGTCTCGCTACTGCGTACTCCTTGACTGGCATCAAGTAGCGCTTGCTTATACGTATCATTGATACCGCACTGATCTGTGGTCAAAAACGCCGTGCCCATTTGTGCAAGCTCAGCTCCTGCTACCTGCACTGCCTTTATATCTTGCGCCGTCATAATGCCACCTGCGGCAATCAATGGAATGTCGGTGAGGGCGCGTGTTTGGCTAATCAGTGTCAATAATCCCAATGGATCGGTTTCGCTTTGAGCCAACCAACCACCGTGATGCCCGCCTGCCTCGTTTCCTTGTACACAGACCGCATCTGCACCAATATCGCTCCATGCTTTAGCTTCAAGTGGATGATTGGCCGTACCGATAACACGCGTGCCCACACTTTGTAGACGCTGAACTTGCTCGGCACTGATAATATCAAAGGTAAAGCTGGCGACAGGTACAGGGTTGTCATAGAGCGCTTGCAACTGTTCAGCAAAGCTGTGTGCAGGACGCTCGGGTAACGTAAATTCGATATTATGCTCTTGATAGTAATTACTCAGCCAAGTAGGCATATCGGTATCGAAGATGCTCGACTCGTACTCAGATAACACCATTAGATTGACCATAAAGGGTCGTTCGGTCAGGGTTTTAATCGTATTGATTTGACTATCCAAAACGTCTGGTGCAGTCATGCCAGCCCCCAATGAACCTAGACCTCCAAAGTTACTGACGCAGGCGATCAACTCAGACGTGGTCGCACCGCCTGCCATTGGCGCTTGGATGATTGGGTAGGTTAGGTTAAGCGTATTGAGTAAGCTCATGACTGGCTCCGTATTATTAGGATATTTGCATGACTTACTGTAGCAGAGGAAGGCGGTGCGCGTGTTGGATAGTGTTTATTTAGTTGCTGAATAGGGTAGTGAGTTTTGACTACGAAGTTGTAGTTAAGGTGGTTGACTATGGATTTGTAGTTAAGTAATAGCATTATATAAACTAAAAAAGCTATAATACATTTTAATCAAACCAATGTTGGTACAAACTTATTAATATTCTCATTACTAATATGTTCAAAAACATAGCTAGAAAAATACGAAAGAAAAAAAATAAGTATTCGATAGTTGAGAATTATAATATTCACTATCAATCTCTCAAGATAGCTAACCGTCCTATTGAAAAAGATAAATATAGAAAAATAGTTATTAGTAATAATCAGATAAAGAATCTTTCAAATGAATTCTACTCTGAACTGTATTCTCTTAAAAATCTAACTATTCATTATTTGTTATTGATAGTAATAGTTGTTCCTCTTATATCGATGATAGCAGTATATCTTTCCTTAAATCCTGTCTCAAAATATTCTAGTCACGTTTTCCCATTTATATTAGCTATAACAAGTTCATTTATTTTTAATATATGTCGTGAAAAAAATAAAAATCTAATAATAGAAAAACAGTCAGGAATCTATAATAGAAGCTTTACTACAATTGATGAAGTAAGATTTTTTTGGCTTAAAGAAAAAATTGGTTGGGAAAGCGACTTTTATGAGTTTGCAAAAAAACTATCTGAATGGAGGCAGTTGAAAGAGAAATATAATAAAAGAAGTAGAATTGATTGGCTCAACTATATCTATGATCCTCAGTCAAAACCTAGAATTTTAGCTTTATTTATTGCTCTTGTATCCCTATGTACAATTATCATAATAAATACATTTGAAATCGATCCTTTTACAGTATTAGTTGCCTTTTTTGGTTTCAAACATATTCTAACAGAACTGACATTTCTTGTTATTTTCTTAATATTTTTTATATGCTTCTTGTCATGGCAGTTGATATTTTTAGGGCATATTTTTAGTAGAGGTATATTGTATCTTACAGATTCTCTAAACAAAAATAATTTAAGTGAAATAAAATTCAGTGTATTAATAAATTTTTTATTAGATCATTCAGATTTTTACGAGTAGTATCTAATACTAAGTACTTAAATCTAATAAGAAACTCTACCATAAATTTTGAACAGCTATTATACATACCGATTTTTTAGAATTCTAATAGATTATTTAGTTTATATAATAAAAGAGTTAATACGAAAAATTATTATAAAGAAGCTAAAAAAACCAACCTATTCATCTAACCCTAAAACTATTCTAATCGACAGGAGGCCACGGACGATCGGCATCACTCTCAATCCATTCAGCCACGTAGCCTGTTGGCGGTAGATCCCAATCAGACTGACCCAAAGCCGCCAGCACTTTTGATGTATCAATGACTCTACCGCCTTTGGTCACGCCCGTACGCAGCAACCCAGACGAGCAAGGCTTACCCTTAACCCACATCGACTGCTCGATATAGAGCCAGCGTGCATCGATACCGACGATTTTGGTTTTTAGCGTGACTTTTTCAAACGCACGAATACGCTTGCGATATTGAATGGTGCTGCCAGCGATGACCAAACCCCAGCGCTGTTTTAGTAGCTGCTTACCAAGTCCGCTACGCACTGCAAAGTCCATACGCCCCAAATCATAGAGGGTGAACACGCGACCATTATTCATCTCCAAGAAATTATCGATGTCGGTCAGACGACAGCGAAACTGAATCTCGCTGGTTTCTTTGAGCGTTAACGTATTGCCCTTTTTTGCTTGTAGAGCCGCGTGGGCGATGGTGCTGGCATAACGGATAAATGGGTACATAAAGCAGCCTTAAAGGGTTAAAGGATAGAGTGGATAGTCTTCACATCAGAGTGTATGGTCAGGGCTACTTATACCTATTTTTTACATGATTCGACGCCAATCCAATTAAAGTACGCACTCACGGTTTCGGGTATCCAATTGATATCAAACTTTGATTTTTTGCCTTTTTTATTATAAACAGTCGATGCTTGATCATAATTTTTATCTTCGGCTTGTTCGTTGTGAGAGCGATAACGCAAATACCCAATATGTCCACCATGAGCCGTATCGAGAATAGTGACACTGTCAGAGACATCATTTGGCGTAGCGGTAAAACCGATAAACGGATCGTCCTTGGCGCTAATGAGTAATAAAGGCTTGGTCACTTTTATCAAATAGGGAAGGGCTGATGAGGCTTGATAGTAGTGATTGTTAGATCGGTAGCCGTGACGCGGCGCGGTAAAGATATCATCAAAGTCGCTGATACGGTTGACCGATTTGATCGAGTCAATCTCTTCTTGAGTGATGTCATTGGCTAAAGCTTTTTTGATGATTGGGTTGAGCAAATAGGGCGTATAAATGCGATGACTCAGAAAGCTGTGCATACTAAGCGCCGCTGAGGACATATCGACTGGCGCAGAGATCACCACCGCACCACGACACAGCGCCTTATCCGCGTATTCGCCCATGTATTTGGCCAGCGCATTGCCCCCTAGCGAGACGCCAACGGCATAGATATTGGCATACTGCTGACGTAAGTTTTGTAGCGCATGATGTACCTCGTCCGTGTCACCCGCGTTGTAAAAGACCGTACCACTAGCAGGAATACCGCCACAGCTACGAAAGTGTGCCACGACAAAATGCCAGCCCTGAGCGTGCATTTGATACGCCAATGCCCGTGCATAATGACTGTCGCTGCTGCCTTCCATCCCATGAAACAAAACGATCAATGGCGTTTGTTCAAGTTCACCATCTGTCGCTGCCTCTACAGGATGCGCATCATAAAAATCGTAGGCAATATCGCTTTCATCCAAAGAATCCTTTTCGACCACACGGCGATAAGTTGGTGTTTTGGGCGCAAAAAACTTGGGCAAAATGCTTTGCAAATGTGGATTGGTGAGCCAAAACGGCGGTTTAAAAGGTGCTGGCGAAAAAGGCGTGGTTGGTGTTGACTGTGACATAGAGAGTTTCTTATTTTATTGGGTTAAAAAGTAATGCGTTATCATAGCGCCCGCCAGTATCAAAACCAACGCTTTTCAGTGAACGATTGGTTACTAAAGACTGGTTACTCAAAAGCAGTTAATCAAGACTGGTCATTTATTACTTAACATCAGTCATTCAAGGTTAATCAGTTAAAGCCAATTATTCAAACCATAGCCAATCAACAGCTCACTGGTTAAAAAGTTTACGACGGATCTAACACTCGCCCATCCATGGCAAGGCGCTCTTTTAGCGAGTCTATATTCGCCTCAGCCAGCGTCGCGGTCAATAGCACTTGCTTGCTATACGTCACCTCATCAATACGACCATTCAAGCTATCCACCACATAACGGCACTGCGCTTCGGTCGCAAACTCTGCCAGTATCTGTACTTGAATCATTGGCACATGCGCAAGCAGGGTCATCATATCCACAGCTGCTTGTGCTGATCCGGCATACGCGCGCGTCAAACCACCGGCACCCAGTTTAATCCCGCCAAAATAGCGCACCACAATGATAATCACGTTGCCAATCGACTTATGCTGCAAGACATTCAATATCGGTTTGCCTGCGGTGCCGTTTGGCTCGCCATCATCATCGAAACCTGCGCTGGTGGTATTATTGGGGTCACCAATGATATAAGCCCAGCAGTGATGGCGCGCATCGGCGTATTGTACGCGCAGTTGTTCCACGTGAAACATAGCGTCTTCTCGTGAAGTGACTGGATAGGCGTAAGCAATAAACTCAGATTTTTTGATTTCTAAGCGTGTGGTGACAGCATGTTTTAGCGTTTGATAGCTCATATTTCATCAGGTCTAGGTTGGATATGGTAAACTGGTCTAACTTTCACTGCCCGCCGTATTTGGCGCAGTGTTCATTTTATTTTTTATTATAGTACCACTTCTGACCCGTTAAGATAGCGAACAAGAGTGATGTGAAGGCTTGTGAGGTTGGCTTTTAGGCAGAATGGGTATCCCAAAACGGATGGTAGTTAAGCGTATGCGTCTAGATAAATTTATTAGTAAAGCCACTGAGCTGTCGCGCAAAGAATCAAAAAAGATTATGCACGCAGGCGAAATCACTGTGAACGATCAAATCGTCAAAGATCCAGGATTGCATGTCGATATCGCTAATGATGATGTGATGTGGGCAGGCGAGCCGTTATCGGTGGCGACTGGCAACCGTTATATCTTATTGCATAAGCCTGAAGGGTTTGAATGTACCCTAAAAGCCAAAGAATACCCAATCGTCACCGAACTGATTGCTGTACCAGAGCTGGGCAGCTTACGTATCGCTGGTCGACTCGATGTCGATACCACGGGTGCGCTGCTTATCAGTGATGATGGTGGTTGGCTACACCGTGTAACCAGTCCGAAGCATGAGCATGCCAAAGTCTACGAGCTAACTTTAGCAGATGCGATGGACAGTGATGCCCAAGAAAAAGCGGTCAAAAAGGTTGCCGAAGGGATTTTGTTAGAAGGCGATCATGAACCCACTAAGCCTGCGATTCTTGAATTCATTGATGAGACACATGCGCGCCTGACGCTAGAGCAAGGCAAATATCATCAAGTCAAACGTATGATGGGTTACTTTGGCAACAAGGTCGTCGAGCTGCATCGCGCCAGCATTGGCCATATCAACTTAGACGGTCTAGACAAAGGTGACAGTCGTCTCTTAACCGCAGAAGAAGTGGCCAAATTCTAAATTCGTCTTATTCTAAGTGTGTCCTATCTTTGAGTTTGTAGTGTCAAAAGTGGCTTTTAAACCTTAGTGGCTTTAGACATTGCCTCAAAATAATTAGCAGCATACGTATCGTCAGTTCAATATAAAAGAAATACGTTCAAAATAACATTCTGTTAGGATAAATTTTGCGAAGCATACAGCAAGCGAAATTTATCCTAGAAGCAGGGTACTCTTTTTAAATGAAATTGACTGTATCGTGTGCTGCTTTTTTTGTTAACTATGTCTCTATCCTGACTATATTGCCTGCCTCTTAAAGCTGGGTAGCAATTTTGCAATAATGCGTTTTTAAGCCTTTGCAAAAATCCTCCTCGTGCTACAGTCTATTTTTCTTTTCAATATATGTTTTTGCATAATATAAGGCTTATCTGCTTTTTATTTTCTAAGCAGTTGGGTCATTATCAGTAAAGCATACTCATTGTTAAAAACAGATAGGACGGTCTTCGTGAAACTCTCTTTCGTAACATTTGCCAGTTTGATTGGCGTCATGTCTTTGGCAACCACTGCTTGCGCTCAGCCTAGCGCCAAAGATGTCATGAATAAAAACACCAGCCAAAATGTCGCAAGTAGCCAAGCAGCTGGCACGATGAATCAATCCATCGACAGCCATTTGCGCCAAGTGCTCACGCAAGCAGGCATCAAGGCGCAGATCACCTCTATTGCGCCCTCAAACTTGCCCAATATGTATCAGGTGACTCTTGCAGGACAAGCGCCACTACATATCACCAAAGACGGCAAATACGTCATTCAAGGCGAGCTACAAAAGAACCCAAGCAAGCGGGTAGTGACCAAAACGTTGCCGCGCAGTCATAGTGAGCAAATAGGGCAGCCAGTCAGTGCAACCGTCAAATCAGCGATGCTTGCCAATACGCGTGCGCTCAAAAACATGAGCACCAAAACGCCGTTTTTTTACACCGCTGTACCGGGCGTGATTTGGGGTGCAACTTTAGAAGGCGTGCCTTTTTTACTCTCAGATGATGCGCAATATATCACCGATGGCGAGATATCTGTCATCGAGAATGGTCAGTTCGTGGGTCTGGACACAGCATTTGAACAACGCAAAAATCAGTCGGTACTGGCGACATTGGATGACAAACAGCTGATTCGCTACCCAGCTACCAGTACCGAGAAAGCCGTGATATATGTGGCTGACGACGTCAACTGCCCGTATTGCCGCCGATTGCATCAGCAAATACCCATGCTTAATGCAAAAGGGGTCACGGTAAATATTATCGGCTATCCGATCTATGAGCAGTCGCCTGCGCAAATGCGCGGCATCTGGTGCCAAACTGATGCAAACAGTCGTCGGCAAGCATTTGATAAAGCCATGTTGCAAGGTGAGATGACGCCCGCCTCTGCCAGTTGTGAGGTCGATCACGTGACGCCAAATCGTGACAAAGCGGCAGGCTTAGCTGTAATGGCGACACCTGCTATTTATCGTGAAGATGGCGTGCTATATCAAGCAAGTTTTGAGAGTCCTGAGTTTTTAGAGTTTTTAGGCATAGAATAACCATATTAGTGCCACTTAAGTTTTTCACCACTAATTACTTCAATTGACGCAAAAAAAACCGCTTTATGAATTAAGTCATAAAGCGGTTTTATCGTTTAACTTATCAATATGTTGAATATTAAAAGCGGTCTCAACTTGTCTATGGCAAGACAATATCGACGATCTTCCATTCAATAAGCCCTTGGCGCTGCATTTCTATAGTAAGCGGATAACCTTTAACTTGACCACTGATATTGAAACAATTGATACCGCAATAGCTCAGGGATGGTTTATCGCTGTCTGTGCCTTGGGCAGCCTGCTGCTCAAGCTCTGCTGCTTGTTTTTTCATGATTTGCTGCATCTGGCTTTGCACCACGGCATTCACATCACCGCGCTGGAGGATCAAATTTTGAATCAGGTTCTTTAAATCCACTTGGTTGCTCGCGATGGCCCAAGCAGCAGCCAGCTCTTTAGTGGCGGTATTGGCTTGACCTTGAGTATCAATGATCTTTTCAACGTTTTGTGGCGTAATGGCACCATCCACGGCTTCAGTAATGAAACGATTTGCCGCTTGCGTTAAGGGTTCACCGCCCAGCTCTGCGACCAAAGGATATTTGCCCATGGTCGTAGTAAATTGCGTGGTCAGCTGATTTTGAATACTAGGCTTTACTTGGTCGTAATCGATGGCGGCGGCAATGGTAGCGCCATCTTTATCTTCATAAGCATTTTTGAGCTGATAAGCACTGTAATAAGGCGAGCCTGCATATACAGCTATCGCAATCACGATTAATAACACAATCAGCTTCTTCATAAAAATGGATACCTTATCGCAAAATTAACAGAGTCAAATATAAACAAGAGATTCAATCAAACCGTTTGAATAGTGCTAAATACTAGCATGGCCTATACAAATTAAGGTATGAAAACCTTTATCCGTTCCTTAATAGAACCTTTTTAACTGGTACAAATGATTTTAGCGCGCACTTTCCCTATCTAAGCGCTTGATAAATGGCCATACCATCTCCATAAATAGCGCAAACTTTTAATAACTGATTTGGCTAAGCAGCATCCTGCCGTATTTGCTTGTAAGATTCATATTCTTCTTATTTTTGACTTTTTTATCCCCTATGTTTCATGTGAAACCTTTGTAGACGATGAAGGGTCATAGATAAAGTAGTGAAGCGTAAAATCTATGAATCGACTGGCCGGTGGACTGTAAAGACGATAGGAGAGCCCATGAGTAAGCGCGATTTTTATGAAGTATTAGGTGTCAGTAAGACGGCTGACAGTAAAGAGATTAAGCGAGCCTACCGCAAGCTGGCGATGAAATACCATCCAGACCGCAACTCTGATGATCCTGATTCTGAAGATAAATTTAAAGAAGCGTCTATGGCTTATGAAGTACTGAGCGATGAAGAAAAGCGTTCAGCGTATGACCGTATGGGTCACTCTGCATTCGAAAATGGCATGGGCGGTGGCGGCTTTGGCGGTGCAGGCGGCGGCAACTTCCAAGATATCTTTGGCGATATCTTCGGTAACTTTGGCGATATTTTCGGTCAGTCGCGCG
Organism: Psychrobacter sp. 1176_08; assembly: GCF_052850615.1. Taxonomy (NCBI): domain Bacteria; kingdom Pseudomonadati; phylum Pseudomonadota; class Gammaproteobacteria; order Moraxellales; family Moraxellaceae; genus Psychrobacter; species Psychrobacter sp. 1176_08. The sequence goes on along the minus strand of NZ_VXCU01000007.1, from coordinate 134,654 downwards.
GTGGCGGTGGACGTTCGCGCCGTGGCTCAGACTTGCGTTATGTGATCGAGTTGACATTAGAAGAAGCGGTACGCGGCTGCAAAAAAGAAATCAGCTTTACCGCCCCTGCACCATGTGATACCTGTGACGGCAAAGGCGCAAAAGATGCCTCTGATGTCGTGACCTGTCAGATGTGTCATGGCCAAGGTCAAGTACGTATGCAGCAAGGTTTCTTTGCGGTTCAGCAAGCTTGCCCGCAATGTGGCGGCACTGGTAAGCAAATCAAAAACCCTTGCCCTGACTGTCATGGTAATGGCGTCAAAGATAAGTCGCGTACCCTCGAAGTCTCTATCCCAGCAGGTGTCGATGATGGCGATCGCGTTCGCCTAGCAGGTGAAGGGGAAGCGGGCGGCGCAGGCGTGCAAAATGGTGACTTGTATGTCGAAGTACGCGTCAAAGCGCACAACGTCTTTACGCGTCAAGGGGCGGACCTTTATATGGATGTGCCCGTGAGCATCACTGATGCCGCACTAGGTAAAGAAGTTGAGATCCCAACTTTAGATGGCAAAGTAAAAATCAAAGTTGCAGAAGGCACGCAAAGTGGCAAGTTGCTACGAGTACGCGGTAAAGGCGTGACGCCAGTGCGTACCACCATGAAAGGCGATTTGATCTGCCGCGTCGTTATTGAGACTCCAGTCAACCTAACCCGTGAACAAAAAGACCTGCTACGTCAGTTCCAAGATACTTTGGATGGCGATAGTAAGCATCAGCAATCGCCTCATAAAAAATCATTCTTCAAAAAAATCGGCGACTTGTTTGACTGATTATTTAATTAAGACAGGCTGTCTTTAGGTAGCTATACTGAAAGTAAGCCCAAAGGTTTCACATGAAACCTTTGGGCTTTTTCTTGTACCGATAAAAAACCACTCAGGTAGCGATATTTGTTAAACTGACGATAAATGATATCCAAAAATAACCCCGCCAAATATAAAGTATTTAAGGTAGAGATATGAGTCAACAAACAAAAGAACAAGCCATCAAGGTTGGTGTCATCGGTGCAGGCGGACGTATGGGTCGCATGCTCATTGAAGCGGTCAATGACAATCCACAAACCACCCTCAATGCGGCGATTGAGCGTCAAGGCTCAAGCCTTGTTGGGGCAGATGCAGGTGAAGTCGCCGCTATTGGACACTTGAATGTGCAGATTGTCGATGACTTGCAAGCCGTGGTTGACGATATCGATGTGCTGATTGATTTTAGCCTGCCTGATGCCACTGAAAAAAATATGCAAGTTTGTGCTGAGCACAACGTGGCTATGGTTATTGGTACGACAGGATTTAACGAGCAGCAAGAGCAAGTATTGGAAAAGGCCAGTGAAAAGATCGCTATCGTCTACGCAGGCAACTATTCCACAGGCGTCAATCTGTCCTTAAAACTATTAGAAATGGCTGCCAAAGCGTTTGGAACAGAGGCCGATGTAGAAGTGATCGAAGCCCATCACAAGCACAAAATCGATGCGCCATCTGGCACAGCTTATATGATGGCAGAAGCCGTCGCAGATGCTCGTGGACAGAACCTCAAAGACGTTGCTGTCTATGGACGTGAAGGCCAAACGGGCGAGCGCGAAGCCGGTACGATTGGTATTCATGCCATTCGCGGTGGCGAAATCATCGGTGACCATACGGTGATGTTCATCGCTGATGGCGAAGTGGTTGAAATTACGCATAGAGCACGGGCGCGCATGACGTTTGCGGCTGGTGCAGTACGCGCGGCGACTTGGGTAATTCAGCAAAAAGTTGGGCAATACAACATGCAAGATGTGCTGGGGTTAAACGAGTAGTTACTACTTAATCATCAGGGTTTAATCATCGCTAGGAGTGAAACATGGATAAGTCGAGAGTCAATTTATTGGCGAGGCTTAGCTATACGTTTGTTGCTATGAAAAATGCTGGTTATGTTTGCCAAACTGCGTTTGTTCTTAGTGTAGCGGTGATGCCTATCGTAGGGCATACGGCGACCAATCAAAGCCGCTATCAAACCTACGTTATCCCAACTTATGGCGGTGATGCTTTACTGCCAGCAGTGCGTCAGCAGTTAAGCAATAGTCGTGACGGTGGTACGGTGGCCACTTACCAAGGCAAGCTGGTACTACAAACGACGCCCGCCAATTATCAAGCGGTACAGCAGTTATTGGCACAAATCGACAGTCAGCCGCAAGCCTTGACGGTTTCTGTACGTGTCGGCAATGACAGCCGTACTCAATACGATAATCAGCAAGGTCAGGTCGTGATTACGAGCCGAGGTATCCAAGGCACAGGAATTATCAATCAGCGTAATAACCAGCGGCAAGGCAGTAGTTTGTATCAAGTTCAAACCTTATCTGGCAGTGCGGCAAGTATTGGGACAAGCACGTTGTGGTCATTGGCTCAAAGCTACTATCCAACGGCGCCAGTGTATTCTCGTTCGCTAGGGCAAATCGTTATTCAGCAGCAAGTCTTGCTACCAACGATCCAAGGCATTAGCGTGACACCGCGGCTACTACCGAGTGGTCAAGTCGAAATAAAGCTATCACAAGTTGAAGAGCGACTGGCGCGATCTAACTCATCTTACAATCGATACGGCATGAGCAGTAACAGCATTCAGGGTCAAAGCCTCAACAGCACTATCATCGTGCCACGTGGACAATGGGTAACGATAGGTCAAATCGTTCAAAATAGTCAAAATCAACAAGTAGGGGGTAGAGGCTACGGAGCGACCAATAGTTATAATAGCGTACCGATTTCGCTATTGGTGCAGTAGTTGAGAATGGCAATAACAACCCACAAAAAAGCGCGGCACTGTGATTTACAGTGCCGCGCTTTTTACTCAATGATTTCTTAGCGATTACTAGTCAACATAGACCACTTCTAATGGCGGAAACCCATTAAACTCAACCGATGAGTACGAATTGGTATACGCACCTGTGGTCAACCAAAAGATTTTATCACCAATTTCAAGCTCTTCTGGTAATTGGTAGCCTGCCTCTTCATACATAATATCGGTCGAATCACAAGTCGGGCCTGCCAATACGACCGTACCTTCACTGGTCGAGGTTTCCATCTTTGGCGTATAGACAGGATATTTGATAGATTCACCAAGCGTCTCAATCAAACCTTGGAACAAGCCCACATCCGTATATACCCAACGCGTCAAATCTGTGTTTGATTTACGAGAAATCAATACCACATCACTGACTAGTACGCCTGAACCACCAACCAATGAACGTCCTGGCTCAAGAATGATTTCAGGCATATCTTCCGCATCATAGTCATCGGTCAAATAACGATTGATTTCTTCAGCATAAACTTTAATAGGATTTACTTCACTGATGTAATTCGCTGGAAAACCGCCACCCAAGTTAATCATTTGCAACTTGATGCCTTCTTCATTTTTCATCCAGTCAAACATGTATTTGACCTTGGCAAGCGCATCATCCCACGCAGCGACATCTTTTTGCTGACTGCCTACATGGAACGAGATACCATAAGGCACCAAACCCAATTCGCGAGCTTGAATCAAAAGCTCAATCGCCATATCAGGATGGCAGCCAAATTTACGAGACAATGGCCATTCAGCAGTTTCTGACCCTTGCACCAAGATACGCACAAATATTTTTGAACCAGGCGCGTACTTAGCGATGTTTTTTAAATCCGCTTCTGAGTCGGTCGCATACAAGTCGATGCCTTTTTCAAACGCATATTTGACATGTTCTGCTTTTTTAATGGTATTACCATAAGAGATACGTGACGCGTCCACGCCGCAATCAAGTACTCGATCTAACTCATAGATAGACGCACAATCAAAATTTGAACCAAGCTTGGCGAGTAAGTCAATGACTTCGACAGCAGGGCTTGCTTTCATTGCATAATGGATTTTGGCATTCGGGAAAAATCCCACCATTTCATGAAATTTCGTTTTGATGCGGCTTAAATCCACTACCAAAAGAGGCGTCTCGCGACCTTCAGCTGCTTTGGTGAATTTCTGCCAGCCGGCAGGGTCAAAATATTGGTCAATTTTGATCATGGTCATGGTAGGAAACCTTTAATGAAAAAACATACGTTAAAAAATGAAGGCCTAGGCCACATCGCTAGTGTAACGTCACATTATTATCATAATGTGTCATAAAGCGACGAGAATGGTACTCATGCAACATTTGGCCTAAAAAATAAATACATCAAGAGTTGGTCGGTTGTGGCTGCTTATCAACGGATTGCTCGCCTTGTTTTTCGCGAATTTTGATGACTTTACGTACCTTATCACGAGCACGCGTTTGTTTTAAACGCGATAAATAATCAACGAAGATGACACCGTTTAGATGATCCATTTCATGTTGGATACAGACGGCGAGTAACCCATCAACTTCTTCATCGATTTTTTCACCATTTTCGTTCAAAGCTTCGATACGCACTTTATTAGGACGTTCAACCTTGTCATAGACGTCAGGTACAGACAAACAACCTTCTTCGTAAGCTTGTTTGTCTTCTACCAATGGGGTCACCTTTGGATTGATGAAAACCCGAGGGCTGTTTTTATCTTCAGACAAATCCATGACGATCAGTTGAATATGTTGATCCACTTGACTGGCAGCCAGACCAATGCCTTGTGCATCATACATGGTCTCAATCATATCAGCGATTAAGGTTTTGATTTCAGCAGTCACTTCCTTGACAGGCTTTGCAATGGTGCGCAAGCGCGGGTCTGGGTAATTTAAAATAGGGAGTAATGCCATAACGCTCACCTCAATGATAAGGATAAAATAGGGTTGGTATTATAAGATAAATGGGGACAAAAGTAATGCTTATCAATACTTTGCTTATTAATACTTGCGCGCGTATATCCTCTTTTAGATTTTTATAGACGCCATATTATGACTTTCGCGAATTCAACAAAAAGCCCTGCAATTTGCAAGGCTTTTTTATCGTGAGTTTAGGATTCTTATTCACATCTTATTTATCATATAAATTTATATGCGGCGTTTACTGACAATCATTTCATACAAGAATAGGAGAATAATAGCACCGATTACAGAGAAAATTAGACCAGTAAAGCCACCATCTGCGTCAATACCGATAAGTCCTGCAAGGAAACCACCCAACATGGCACCTACGATACCCAGTACAATCGTCATAATCCAGCCCATAGGGTCACTGCCTGGTTTGATAGCACGTGCCAACAGACCTGCAACCAAACCTACGATAATCATCCAAATAAAGCTCATGTTATTCTCCTAATTTATTGTCATTTATAATAGTTTGCGAGTTTTGATAAGCTCATTGTAATGACTGCAGAAAAATAAAGGTAAGCGCGAAATGTTACCAGTGTATGAGCTATGTGAGAAAAACAAGGGATTTGCTAAGATGGAGGGAGGATAAGTAAATGAAAGGTTACAAAGGTAATTAAGACGCGAATAGCGTTCGTACCGAATCCTTAAAATCACTAGTAACCATTCGCTAAATTTTGACAATAAAAAAGCGTCGCTTGTCTACTACGACGCGACGCTTCATTTATGCATCGGAGAAACAGATACATGAAGGGAATAAGAAATCCCTTAGTTACACTGAATTTTTTACTAGCGCTGACGCAATGATGTCAGTAGACGCTGATGTATCCCTTCAAAGCCGCCGTTCGACATAATCACAATCGCGTCACCTGCCTGTGCATGGACGACAATGTGCTCAATAATGGCATCGATACTAGCAAGGACTTGTTGATCGCCGATGTTATTGTGCGCAGCATTGGCTTTTTCAATCACTTCTTTTAATCCCCATTCCAAACCTGTCGGCTCGTACCATAGGGTATGGTCAGCGAGGGCAGCAGATTCAGCCAAGCTGTCTTGATGGATACCCATCTTCATGGTGTTGCTACGCGGTTCGATAATGGCCCAAATTTGTCGACCTGCCAGTTTCTTTTTGGCGCCGTCTAGTGTGGTCGCAATGGCCGTTGGATGGTGAGCAAAATCATCAAACACCAAAATATCATGCGCATCACCGATAAGCTCCATACGGCGTTTGATACCAGCAAAGGCAGATAATGCAGCACAAGCGGTAGCAACGCTGACGCCAACGTTATAGGCGGCGGCTACCGCAACCAAGGCATTATTCACGTTATGAATACCGCTCATTGACCAATCGACAATGGCTGTTTCATTATTGTCCGTAAAAATAACTTTAAATTGACCGCCGTCTTTACTGATTAGCTCAGCTTGCCAGTCGCTACTATTTTTTAGATCAATATCTTTTGCTTGTTCATCCGTAGCATTGAGCACTGAGGTACGCCAAATTGGCGTCCATACGCCTTTTGTTAAGGTGTCTTCTAAGCTGATGGTCGCAGCTGGCATGATGATTTTGCCTGTGCTTGGAATCATGCGTACCATGTGATGGAACTGCGTTTGAATGGCATTGAGATCCGCAAAGATATCAGCATGATCAAATTCAAGGTTATTTAAAATGGCCGTACGCGGTCGGTAATGAACGAATTTTGAGCGCTTATCAAAAAAGGCTGAGTCGTACTCATCTGCTTCAATAACAAAATACCCAGTCTGTGACGTGCCATTGCTGTCTTTTTCTGCACCCAGATAACTGCTGTGTGCGAAGACCTGCTGTAGATGGACATCAGGCGTATTGACCAAGGGAACTCCCCCAATCAAAAACCCCGTATCAATACCAGCATAATGCAGTATCCAAGCCAACATCGTAGTGGTTGTGGTTTTGCCATGAGTACCAGCAACGGCGATCACATGACGCGATTGTAGGACTTGCTCAGATAAAAACTGTGGTCCTGATGTATAGCGAAGCCCTGTGTCCAGCATATACTCGATGACATCCATACCACGCTTCATGGCATTGCCGACGACGACCAAATCTGGCGCAGGTTGCAAATGCTCAATCAGATAGCCTGACTCAATCGTGACGCCTGCATTCTCAAGTTGGGTCGACATGGGCGGGTAAACATTGGCATCTGATCCTGTGACTGTATGCCCAAGTGCACGCGCGAGCAGCGCCAGCGAACCCATAAAAGTACCACAAATACCAAGAATATGAATATGCATAGACGTTCCGTACAAGCTTAATTAAGAGAATAAAAGAATAGAGTGATCCGTAATTTCAACAGGGACTTATTATCGGATATACTCGGCCTAACGATTATAAGTAGTGATGATATCTTGTTATAAAAGAGCAAGTCACGATCAAGATATCAGCGCGCTAAATAGCCATTCATTGTAAAGTAAACACCATGAGATGACCAATAAAAAACGCCTAACAAGTAGGCGTTGTTTGGTCCACACATTCGACTCATTTCATCATATTACGTATGGCATTTAAAAACTGAAAAGGTTATTTTTGTGTCTCTAACGGCATCTATATAAAGATATGCTTATCTAAAAAATGGTTCTCTAAAATTATATCCTGTAAATAAGTATCTTTTTAAAACGTTATATGATGTGATTATTGACGCGACAAAATATAGTCATTATTCGGGGTTTTGTCCGCATGCATCAAGATAAGATGATTGTCTTGGATATCATAACTTTCGATTTTCTTATCTTCATAAACAATCGTAATGGTATTGTTGTCTTGGCGATACACACCCGATTCAAGTAATGGTGCACGCGGGCTGTCAGGATTGTTATAGATACTGGTCTTTGATACTGAGCCGTCAGCGAACAGATTTAAGGTAACATCGATACTACTACAAACATCACAGGGCACCATGCCACCGTAATCTCCCATTAGTGTGGCCTGCAATGTGTTATTACGATTACTTGATTCTACTCCCATAAGAGACTGGCTGGTATTGGCATCGTTACTTGATTGCGCAGCTGCGATTAAGGACTGTCCTTGCTCTGCTTGGTCCATCGACTCATTTGACAGCTGAAGGCTATCATCTTGCAAATTTTGGGTCAGATTTTCCGAGTCATGTGCTACGTTGTCAGAAGGGGAAAGCGTATTTGCTAAATTTTTGTCATCATTAGAAGAGGCGCTATCGCAACCAATCAACGCGACACAAAGTGGCAGCACAAGTAGAGAGCGGCCAAAGCATTTGGCTACAGTAAGCATGGTCGCGCAGGTAGGCGCAGAATATATCATGGTCACCCCAAAGAACGGTTTATCAAACAGTATTTCTTGTCACACAAGGTTTTTTATCAAGCAATGCTTCTATAGATCACCAGCATTACTAACAACGCGATATGATTATAAAAAATATAAGTATGTTAAAAATAACGAATAAAAAGTGTCAGCAAATTATTTGATGTTTTAAAGCTACAATCAAGGATTTATCACTAACAATCTACGAAAAAACGATAAATATCTAATGATATCAGGCAATTAAAAATGCAATAGAATGAATCAAGATATCAAAGGTTAAGTATATCTCTGTGGACTTTTTGTTATAAACAAAAATTAAGGAGATAAAAGTAGCCGTTTAAGGAGTCACCAAGGTAACTTATAAAGGTTGTCAAAGAGACTTAACAGTCGCCTCATCCAAACAGGGACAAATAATCATATACTTATGCCTGTTTAGATGAAGGATTATATCGGAAAAATAAGTTGAATTCTAACCCTCTTTTAGGCAAGACGGTTGTGGCTAGCAGGTCGTACGATACGCCATAGTATCAGCACATGTACGATCAATAGCACAGCAAATAAAATCAAAGATTGCTCAGGAATACTCAATCCCATAAATGTCCAGTCAACCGTGGCACATTCACCAGAGCCTGCAAATACTTCTTTGAACACCTGTAAAATAGGTAAGGTATCCATCCAATAGTCCAAACCAGGTCCGCATGAAGGTACTTGGTCGGCAGGTAAATGCTGGAGCCAAACATGACGAGCTGCAACTAGCGTTGCCCAGCCAATACCTGCTAAGCTACCAATCCATAGTATCAATCTTACCACCATCGATTTTGGGTTGAATAGTGCCGATATTAAAGCGAATCCACCCATTATAATCAGACCAATACGTTGGAAAATACAAAGCGGGCAAGGTGTGAGACCTAAATGACGCTGTAAAAAGAACAGCGCAAAACTCATACCTATCACGGCCATTATCACGAGAAATACTTGTAAATTGCGGTAAGTGGTCAGCTGTAGCATCAGGTGGTTACTCTTGTAAAGTTAGTCATCTATAAAGGGTAAATAGCCATTAAGACTTAGCGATATTGCTGCAAAAATTCCATAAAGTCTTGTGTTTCGGCGGCTTCAATCTCAGCTTGCTGTAGTATGGATTTTTCTGCCAGTACTTCATACTTTGCCTGAGTATTTGGGCTAAGTGTTTGCTGCAATAAAGACTCACGATGCTGCTCAGCCAATGTAAAACCAAGCTGCCATAAGCTACCTAAGCGCTTACTATCAGAGTTGACTTGTGCTGAGATGGTTGACTCAGGATGTCCTGCTTTGCCTTGCATTAAAGCCACAGCAGCACGGTAATCATTGCCACCATAATGAGCATCTAACAAAGCTGCCAGTGGTTGCATACGCTCTAGATGGGTCAACATCCAGCTCTCAAGCAACTGCTCTTCACCATTGTCTAAGATATGCAGACCTTCGCGGCGACCTTCATTGACCACGCGCTCAAGGTTGATAGCCAACGTCTCTTCTTCTTCTGGTAGCAGATCCGGTGAGTCACTGAGTAGGCAATACAGTGCCATGACTTCTAGAAAGCAAGCGCTTGAAAGACGAATACCAACATCGCTATACGGATCGAGGTCGATGGCACGAAACTCAACATAGGCAATACCGCGACGCTCAAGCGCCTCGGTTGGCGTCTCGCCAGTCAAGGTGACTTGTTTTGGACGAATAGGGCTATAGTATTCATTTTCTATCTGTAGAATATGATTATTGATCTGAATGGGGTTGCCATCCGCATCTTCTAGACCCAGCTTCTCAAAGCTTTCATGCGGTGTTTGAATGGCACGGCGCAGTCCTTCGACATATTCTGGCAAATAATTATAGCGAATATCAAGATGCTCTTGCACGCTGTTGGTATAGCCAAGCTTGCCCATGCGCAGGCTAGTTGCCGTAGGCTTGTAGTAAGTTGACTCATTGAGCAGCTCTAAGTCATGCTCGCGGCCCGCTATAAAACAAGGACAGACGCTTGGGCTGGCACCCAATAAGTAAAGAACAAGGCTGGTCAGACGCTTAAAGTTACGGATAAGACCTAGGTATTTCTCATTTTTAAATTCTGTCAGCGTTTGGCTTTGCGTAGCAGGGGTTTGGGCTTGCCAAGCTTCAAACAACTCGTCACCAAAAGACAAGTTGTAATGCAAACCTGCAATCGTCTGCATGCGGCGACCATAACGAATACCAAGACCACTACGATACAAGGTTTTAAGCTTGCCTGTGTTAGAGCTGCCATAATCCGCCAAAGGAATGTCTTCATCGTCAGATGACAGCATACATGGCATTGAGAGTGGCCACATGAGCTCGCCTTCAGGTATGCCCTGATAGACCAATACATGCAGCTGACGGAGCATGTTTAGTGTCTCTTTTGGAGAGGTTTTGGGATCAGTGATGAGCTCAAGTAGGCTTTCTGAATAATCTGTGGTGATAAAAGGATGGGTAAGTTTTGACCCAAGTTTGGTAGGATGCGGCGTTTGAGACAAAAAACCATCAGGCTTAACGCGCAGGCCTTCTTTTTCGATACCACGCAGCATACCTGTTAAATGTTTGCTGTCAAACCAGTTGGGAATGTCAAAGCTGACAAAGCTACTCGCTGAATTACTCATAATAGTCATCTATTGTTATTTATTATGGCGAATCAAAACACGACTGACGTTTGACCATAAAAGAAGTAAATATTGGATTTAGAATTCCGTCAGTTTAGCTCAAAGCTGCTTTGAAAACCACGAGCGATTACAAATACAATAAGCTTTGCAAAGGCACACCCGCCTATCTTTTGGCAGCTGTTTGGCTTCCATAACATTTCTGCTAGACGATATAAAAATCGATAAAAAAAGCATCTACCAAATAGATAGATGCTATGAATGTACTGCACTAGGCGATGTACCATAGCGTCAGCTCACCATATAAGGCATCCTGATAATATACCGATACCTTAAATCGAGAATGACGAGCCACAGCCACAAGTGGTGGTGGCATTGGGGTTGGTCACTATAAAGCGCGCCCCTTCTAATCCTTCCGTATAATCTACGGTAGAACCTTGTAAGTACTGATAACTGAGCGAGTCTACGACCAGCGTCACATCACCATTATCAAAATTGGCATCGTCTTCGTTTAAGTCATTGGCGAAATTAAAGCCATAAGAAAAACCTGAACACCCACCGCCTGTCACGTAAACACGTAGCATAAGGTCACTGTCACCTTCTTCTTCACGTAGGCGACGTACTTTTTGCGCGGCACTATCGGTGAGTCTTAATACCGTTGGGTCTACAGGCTGGCTTGCGCTTGGATTAAATTGGTTGGCTGATTCGTTCATATCTACCTCAGTTGCTAGGATCAAATGCTTTCGTCATCCTGTTTGGGTTTGCTATATATAGGTTGCAAATAAAGATACGTACGGCGTTTGATTCGATTGGGTGCTGTCATTAGGGCGGTGCTATGGGTGCATTTTTTCTATTCTATCGAATGCCATCGCCACCATTTTGTGGCGTGCTGACACTCATCTGGTAGCAGTATATCATAATGGGGATAAGGATTCGTTTGTCAAGCGTGTGACTGCCAACCAAATTTAATGCTCTGGTACAAATCACTTATCGCGCCATTATTTGCAATAAATCACATCAATTATTCATCAAATAAATACTTAGTTTTGAAATAGTTATTTAATCATTTGCCTATGCGCCAAGCGTTTGAAATAATAGCCGCCATTAACATGCCAGATGTGTGTTTTTCTGCTTGCCCCATATTTTATATTACTGTTGAGATGAAGAAATTATATGATCGAATTTAAAGACGTTGGTGTTCGCCGTGATGGTCGAGAATTGTTTGCAGGTGCAAGCTTCCAGCTACATCCGGGCCACAAAGTTGGCTTAACGGGCAATAACGGCACAGGCAAATCTACGTTGTTTGCTTTATTGTTGACGCAGATGGGTAAGGGCGATACCGAAGTCACACTGGATAGGGGGGAGGTCAGCATTCCTGATAGCTGGCATGTGGCACACATGGCGCAAGAAGTGGGTGCCAGCGCTCAGACCGCGATTGATTATGTACTCAGTGGTGATGAGCAGTGGTATGAGATTAATGCCGCTTTGAATGATTTGAGTAGCGTGAGCGATGAGCAGATTGGTGTATTGCATCAGCAATTTGATGAGATTGATGGCTATCGCACACCAACTAAGGCGGCGCAAATCATGGCAGGTCTTGGTTTTAATACCAGCCAGCATGAGCTACCCGTAGAAGGGTTTTCGGGAGGCTGGCGCATGCGCTTAAACCTTGCCAAAACCCTGATGAGCCGTGCTGATTTGATGTTGCTCGATGAGCCAACCAACCATTTGGATTTGGATGCGATCTTGTGGCTTGAAACGTGGATTAACGCGTACACAGGGCTGGTCATTGTCATCTCGCATGATCAAGCATTCTTGGATGCGACCGTTGGTCATATCTTGCATGTCGAACAACAAAAAATCACCCTTTATACGGGTAATTATCAGCAGTTTATTCGTACGCGTCATGAGCGTATGGCGCAGCAGCAGCAAGCGTTTGAAAAGCAGCAAGCGACCAAAGCACATTTGGATGATTTTATTCGTCGCTTCCGTGCTAAGGCCAGTAAAGCCAAACAAGCCCAAAGTCGTATTAAACAGCTTGAGCGTATGGCAGAGTTGTCACCCATGATGGCAGACAATCCTTTTTCTTTCCGATTTTATGAGCCTGCCAACATGAGCTCGCCACTGATTGAGCTGACACAGGCAGACATCGGTTATAGCGACACGCCGCTATTGCACAACGCCAATGTGCAAGTCACGCCCGACACGCGTCTTGGTTTGCTTGGGATGAATGGCGCGGGTAAATCCACCTTAATCAAAGCCTTGGTGGGTGAGCTTGGGGTGTTATCAGGCACATACCGTGCATCTGACACTCTCAAACTTGGTTACTTTAACCAGCATCAAATGGACGTGCTTGATGCTGCCGCAACGCCGCTACAAATGATGCGCCGCTTGGCAGGCAAGACCTCGGATGCCGAACTGCGTTCTTTCTTAGGCAGTTTTGATTTTCGCGGTGATCGCATTGATACCCCAAGTGAGTTATTTTCTGGTGGCGAACGCGCGCGCCTGACTTTGGCTTTGATTGTCTGGCAACGTCCAAATGTCCTTGTTCTCGATGAGCCAACCAACCATTTAGATTTACAAATGCGTCAAGCCTTGACCATTGCATTGCAAGGCTTCCAAGGAGCAGTGGTACTGGTGTCGCATGACCGTGAGCTGATCGCCAATGTCTGTGACGAGTTGTTTTTAGTCCATGATGGTCAAATTGATGAGTTTGAGGGTGACATCAGTGACTATGGTAAATGGCTTGCTGAAAAGCGTAAGCAAGAAAACGCGCAAGACAAAACTGCCAGCAAGAAAAAGAACAAAAAAGACAGTAAAAAGTTTGTTTCACGTGAAACAACAAATGCAAAATCTGTTCATCAAGCGGCGTCTGGTTCAGAGACCAAATCAGGTTCAGCTTCGAGTAGCACAGCAGCGCACAAGAAAGTTTCTACTCAACCGACGCTAAGCAAAGAAGAACAGCGTAAATTGGCCGCAGAACAACGCAAACTGACTGCACCTGTACGCCGTGATATTGAGAATACAGAAAAAACATTGGCTAAAATCAATGAAAAACTGAATGCGCTTGAAGACAAGCTGGCTGACACCAGTCTCTATGAAGACAGTCGCAAATCTGATTTGATGGTGTTATTGAATGAGCAGACAGCATTACAACAGCAGCACAGTGACAATGAAGAGCAGCTATTGCAGTCAATGACGACGTTAGAAGAGATGGAAGCAAATTTTGAGTAAATAGTTAAATGTAGAGGTTTTTAACTATTTATTAGACAGTATTCTGTCTGAAAAACAGTCGTAAAAAAGGGAAGGCATAGGCCTTCCCTTTTTTATTACATCATTCTTTATTCTTTACGGTATTTACCATCTCCATACGAGAGGATTTTCATCGTAGTGGTACATAGCTGACAATCTATTTGACTGGCAGCAGCTTTTGATAAATCAAGAATACGGCCTCTAATATAGGGGCCTCGATCTGTGATTTTGACCACAACACTTTCTTTCGTCTTTTGGTTGGTTACTTGTACTTTTGTACCAAACGGCAGGGTTTTGTGCGCCGCCGTGAGAGAGTTCATATTGAAGATACTACCACTTGCGGTACGTTTACCATGAAACTTACTACCGTAATAACTCGTGTTACCAGCAAACACCGTGGTACTCAGCAATATTGACAACGTCACAACCAGAGACTTAATTAAATAAGACATTTAATACCTTTTTTCTATGAACGAAATAGACAGAAATATCTGCCTATGTTATCCATACCCCCTATGAGTATAAATAATGGGGGTATTCTACAAGCAAGAACTTGTTATATTCTTACCGTGATGTAGGAGAACTTTCAAAGGCAAATGTCTGTTTTTTAAGAGAAAAAAGTGTTTTTAAGCATAAATGGGTACGTTATAAATCTGCATAATAGTCTGTGAAGCATTGATTCTTATAAGCGAGACTATAAAAACTCTCACCAAAACCAGTTAGAAAAAATATTTTTTATTCTCATGACAGCGTGTGTACCCAAAAAGCTACGAGTAACATTTGAAGTTGGCAGTAACATTTGTAGGAGAATATATTTGTGACGTAGTTATAGTTAACCATTTATGGATCTTATATTTTCTTATCTATATCGCTGCTTTACTGAGAAAGAACGACAGCTTGGTATCACTACTGGTAATATTTATATAACGGTATTTGTTTGTTTTATTGATATCATCGTTTATAGAAGATAGTCATCATCTGTTATGTCGCAGTCAAACAAACTTCCACATTATAACGTTTTAAATTGGCATATCAGTATCATTTACCTGCTTTTATTTTGAGGAAAACAACATGGCAGAGAAAAATTACTATGACATTTTAGGGGTCAAAAAAGACGCTTCAGACGCTGATATCAAAAAAAAATACCGTAAGCTTGTGCGTCAATACCATCCAGATGTTAGCGATGATCCAGATGCTGATAATAAGATTGCAGAGATTAATAACGCCTATGAAACCATTAGAGATAAAGACAAGCGCGCTGAATATGATGCCATGCTAGACAATCCTTTTGCTGGTCAAGGGAGGGGCTTTAATGGTCAATCCGCTGGTGGGCAAGGTGGGTTTCGCTGGGAAGATATTAAGGGACAGTTCGGTGACGGCGAAGCGTATGGCGATGGTGGCTTCCGTTTCGACGATATATTTTCAGCGTTTGGCCGCGGCGCACGTGGCTCAACCAATGATCAAGCAAGCGGGCAGTCTCAACGCGGAGGTTTTGATCAATTCGGTGGCGGATTTGGTCCGCAAGACAGCAAAGGTCAAGATCAGCATGCCGAGATTATGGTTGACCTAGCCTCTGTTTATAATGGGGACGACTATAGTATTAAGTTAAATGTACCCGTTCGCCAGCCTAATGGTAGCGTCGATTATGACAACAAAACGCTCAAAATTAAAATTCCTAAAGGCATCACTGATGGTAAACAAATCCGCTTAGCAGGACAAGGTGCTGCTGGTAGTGGTGGTGGTAAAAACGGTGACTTATTCTTAAAAGTAAAAATTCGCCATGCAGACAATATTCGTATCGAAGGTGCGGATGTCTATCAAACCGTGAACATCGCACCATGGGAAGCAGCATTGGGTGAAAAAATAAACGTCACAACACCAGCAGGTACGCTGGCAGTCAGTATTCCCAAAAATAGCAAGTCGGGTAGCAATTTACGTCTAAAAGGCAAAGGCATTCCGGCCAAGCAAGCAGGTGATTTGTACTTGACCTTAAATATCGTCAATCCTGATATCACGACTGACGCAGCCACCCAAGCTTATGAGCAGTTAAAACAAGCCTTTGCCGATACCAATATTGACCGTTAATGACAGTGATTCATCATCGCTAAAAACCATTGTAAGAGAGATAAAACCATACGAGAACGACGACATAAAGCGTAAACGAGGATAATAACTATGAAACACTCGCCTGAATTTACCGATATTATCATGAGCCTAGATGAGCTGGTATCTACCTGTGGTCAAGAGCGCCAATGGGTCATCGAATTGATTGAAGAAAATATTATTGAATATGATGTGCCAGAGCGTGAGCAGTTCACGGGTTACCAGCTAACGACTGTGCGCCGCGCGTCACGTTTGAGTCGCGATTTTGACGCCAGTGTGCCAGCGATTGGTCTGATACTTGAGCTGTTGGACGAGCTTGAGCAGTTACGCCAACTAAAACGTCAGCTAGACACACAAACGCCAGTAATTGAAGTGGATATCGACCATTTGAAGTAGTGAGATAATCATACAGAATAGACGATAAAAAAGAGCCAAGTGGCTCTTTTTTATGTTTATAAATAACCGAAAATAGCAGATATACGTTGATATTTCATCAAGCGTATTCTCTTTTGGGTCGTAGTATTTTGAGTTTTAGCTCGAAACAAACCCATTTCTTCTAGCAGACCATACTACTGATAGTCCTAATAAGGCAAGCGCAAGGACTGCCCACGGAAACGATACCGCCCCAATGCGTTGTAATAGTATCGCCCCCGCTACCCCGCCGCAGGCTATCGCTAGGTTAAATACGGTCACAAGCATGGACTGTGCAACATCAGCGTTATCGCCTGCGGCTCCTGCAAGCGCAGTCTGTAGTAATATTGGTGCGCCGCCAAAGGTCAGTCCCCATATGGCTATACCCACCAGAACAATAGCTGTAGAACCACCAGAGAAACCCAATACTAATGCTCCTATCGCAAACACACTCAGACTTATCAAAGCCATCAACCGTAGCCAGTTATCTACTAGCAGTCCAGTAAGCCAAATTCCTACTATGGCAGCAATACCGAATAACAGCAATATAGCATCCACTCGCTGTGCCAGCCCAACCGATGCTAAAAATGGCTCGATGTAAGTATAGAGAATGTTGTGAGCCGCGATCCATACAAACAACGTTAGCAATACAGGGCGAATACCTGGCATCGAAAAAACGTGCCGGATTGATAGGCGCTGTTTGGCTGACTGACCGGCGAAGTCAGGTAATGCCAGACGTACCCAGATCAACGATAGCAATGTTAACGCTGACATGATCCAAAACACGCCGCGCCAGTCTAATAGTAGACCGAGCCATGTTCCTAAAGGTACGCCAAAGGCCAGCGCAATTGGCTGACCCACTCCTGTTATTGCTAACGCACGTCCCCGCATATTGTCTGCCACCATACGCAATACATAGCCAGGTAGTAATCCCCATATGACTCCAGCTGCCATACCCGCAGCAAAGCGTGCCGCTATAATGATTGCATAGCTGCTTGACAAGGCAGTAACAATATTGAATACCAATAGGCTACCAATTGCCAATAAGAATAACCGGCGGCGATTCCAACTACGAGTGGCGGCAATCACTGGGATGGCGGCTAGCACAGAACCTAGTGCATAAAACGTTATCAACTGGCCTGCTAGCGCTTTAGAGACCCCTAATGACTCACTAATTTGTGGTAACAAACCAGCTGGCATGGTTTCGGTCATGATAGTGAGAAAGCCTGCTAATGTGAATGCCAGTAGCTTCCAGATAGGTAAACTTGGGGCGTTAAGCTCAGAGGTTTTAGGTTCGTCGATATTCATATCGCTTTTGCCTCCGTTACCGTACAGAAAACAAAATTAATATAGGATATAGGGAAAATGATGCTGTTAATGTTCATGTTAATTTCTTTTAATAATAGGTAAAACCCCTGTCCATAAATGGCTAGGGTATTCGTGTATTTTGAGTATCTATCGATCGATGCGATTAAGCACCAAAACTGATGTAGACAAGGCTACAAGGGTGACTGTGGAATAGATTGAATTGTACAACTAGGGTGTGTCCTCAATTCAAACGGTTGTATCTAAATAGGCTAGATTTTGCAAAATACTATCAAATAGTTGATTGATAGCTTGATATTATTTGCACTACTTTCCTCGTTTGACTGCCATCTATCTCATTTTACGACCCTTTTTAAAATAAGGACACGTCCTAGAGTCTAAAGTAGATGTGAAGTATAACTGGGTTTTTAAAACAGACGTATGGTGCTATGTATCGTTTTCAGATTGAGAAAACATCCTAGTTCATAGGACCAAATTTTTTAGCAATAAAAAAGAGCCAAATGGCCCTTTTTTATTTGTGAGCGTGTTTTTAACTATTAACGTGAATAGGTAGGATCAGCCGCCGCTGTAAACAACACATCGGTTGATGAGTTCAGGGCCGTTTCTGCTGAGTCTTGAATCACACCGATGATAAAGCCAATGGCAACCACTTGCATGGCGATGTCGTTTGGAATATTAAACAGACTAGCGGCAAGAGGGATTAGCAGCAATGAACCACCAGCAACCCCAGAGGCGCCGCATGCACTAATCGTTGCAACCAAGCTTAATAAAAGCGCTGACGCGAAAGTCACTTCGATACCAAGCGTATGTGCAGCGGCAAGCGTCAACACGTTAATAGTGATTGCCGCGCCTGCCATGTTGATAGTGGCGCCTAAGGGAATCGTCACCGAATAAGTGTCTTCATGTAGACCCAGTTTGCGCGCCAAATTCATGTTGACAGGAATGTTGGCCGCTGAACTACGGGTAAAGAATGCTGTAATCCCTGACTCACGCAAACATCTAAATACCAATGGGTAAGGGTTTTTGCCCGTTTTGACAAGGACAATAATAGGGTTGGCGACGAGAGCGATAAATAGCATACAACCGATCAGTACCATCAAAATACGTGCATAACCAGCTAAAGCCTCAAAGCCTGTCTCAGCTACCGTATTGGCGACCAAACCCAATATACCAAAAGGTGCTAAGGCAATGACCCATTTTACTACTTGTGAGATCGCATCAGAAAAGTCGCTGACCACCGCACGCGCAGTGTCGCTGGCCTGACGTAAGGCAAAACCGATGATAATTGCCCAAGCCAAAATACCAATATAGTTGGCTTCAGCGATTGCATTGACAGGGTTTGCGACCAGATTCATCAGTAAGTTGGTCAACACTTCTTTTAGACCTGCTGGTGGTACTTGCTCAATCGTAGCATTTACCAACACCAACTCGGTTGGGAATAAAAAACTTGCCATGACTGCGGTGAGGGCTGCCAAAAAAGTGCCGAACATATACATAATCAGCACTGGCTTGACATACACTTCATTGCCACTGCGATGTTGACTAATGGCGGCCATGACCAGAACAAAGACCAACACGGGAGCAACTGCTTTTAAGGCACCAACAAATAGTGTCCCTAACAATCCCAATGCGACACCAACGCTTGGCGCTAACCAACCAATCAATACTCCCAATACTAAACCGATAATAATCAGCGGTACCAGTCCTATACGCTGATACATCGCAATCAATGAACGCATCTATACACCCTCGAATTAGTCAGTAAACAAACAAATAATGATAAAAAGTAAAAGTAGGCGCAAGATAGTAACATTTTTCAACATGAGCGCCTACCTTTAACCCTTCTCTATACGGACTGATATATCATAAAAAAAACGCCCGTATCACAAAGGATAGAGCGTTTTTTAGGGTTACAACACTGAATAATACAGTACCTTTATGCATTAGACTTTAAAGTGGGTCAACTCATAGCCCAATTGCTGATAACTTTTGTACTTATGACGACCTGCGTCCACGCTGCTAGAATCTGGTTTGATTAGCTCAAGAACCCGCGTAGGATGCGCGTTATGAGTAGCCGTCATAAATTGATTCACAGGATGTGCGGTGGTATTCAGTACAATCCCTTTAAAATCAGCTGGCATGTGGTTACCCAGCAAAACGGGAGTAGATGTTTTATCATTCATAGAAGAAGTAGCGTCAGGACGAGTAACTGTATCAGAGTCATCGATAAGCTGATGCGGTATAAAGCTGGTTGCCTCTTGTGCCCATAAAGACGCATCAAGTGACGCCAGCAATGCTTCGTCCTCAATCAGTATCAGTACCGATTGGGTGCTCTTGTTAAGGGCTGTTTGAGTGAGCTGACAAATAAAGCCCAAGAAATCTTGGGCCTTATTTTCGCTTAAAACATAAAAGCTAATATTCATAAAGTGGTGTTCATCAATGGATTAAACCATAGCGGCGCTGTTTTTTAAGTATTGCATAAACAGCGGTACAGGACGACCAGTGGCGGCTTTATTGGCACCTGAGTTCCATGCCGTGCCAGCGATGTCTAAATGCGCCCATGCTTGACCTTCTTCAACAAAACGCGATAAGAAGCAAGCTGCAGTCACAGCGCCTGCACCTTTACCACCAATGTTTTGCATGTCAGCGATAGGCGAGTCGAGCTGCGCTTGATACTCGTCATCCATCGGCATATGCCAGATAAGATCGCCTGATAGATTACTGGCGTTTTCAAGATCAAACAAAACGTCTTCATCATTACTAAAGACCGCTGAACGGACATGACCTAACGCCACCACACAAGCACCAGTCAAAGTTGCCACATCGATAATGGCTTTTGGTTGATAGCGTTGTACATAGCATAGTGTGTCTGCCAATACCAAACGACCTTCGGCGTCTGTGTTCAAGATTTCAACAGACTTGCCGTTCATGGCTTTGACGATGTCACCTGGACGAGTCGCATCCCCTGAAGGCATGTTTTCAGCACAAGCAAGAGCACCAACGACATTGATCGGTAGGCGCGCTTCACACAAGGCTTTAATCGTGCCGAGTACTGAGGCCGAGCCGCCCATGTCAAACTTCATCTCATCCATTGCCGCACCAGGTTTGATTGAAATACCACCTGAGTCAAAGGTTACGCCTTTACCTACTAAGACGATAGGAGCATCATCATTAGTCACTGGAGCAGAGGTCTCGTTATTTTTGTCTGTCTTTTTAGACGCTTTCTTACTTGGAAGCTTGGTTGGCAATTTATCAGTTAGGGCTTTTAGGCCGCCTGTTACTTTTGCACTATTAACAGACGCTTTGCCCGCGTTGGCACTAAATGCTGACTTACCTTGATATTCCATCAATACCAGCTTGCCTTCTTTGGTAGAGCCTTGCGCCACTGCTAAGAAGCAATTCATACCCAATGCTGACATCTCATCTTCACCCAATACGGTGACTTTTAATAGATCAGGATAGGTTTTGGCCAATGCTTGTGCTTGTTCTGCCATATAAGCTGGGAAGCAGATGTTACCCGGTTCATTAGCAACGTCACGAGTCAGGCTTTGACCTTTAAAGACAGCTTCAGCAAATACGAGTGAATCTTGCAATGACTTATCAGCCAACAAATAAATATCGGTCAATACAGGCGTTTTTTGTTCAGACTTATATTTATCAAAACGATAGCTTGCGGCCAATAAATTCAGCGCAAACTGACCAAATTGATTTTCTTCCAACGCATCGCCTAGGGCGACAGTAATAGAATCCACACGTTTTTGTGTGCTTTGATGAATGGTATTGGCAATTTTTTGCAAGGCGCTCTGGTTAAGCTTCTCAAGCTTACCAACACCTACCAATAATAATTGTACAGGGTTTTGCTTGGTGGTCTTTTTATCGCCTGCCAGCGCATAATCTTCTACTGTTTCACAAGCACTACCACTGAAGTGTGAGACTTCAATCAATTGTTCAATGCGTGTTTGATAGTCGCTCAAGGCTGATTCAGCAATGATGTTTTTCTTATCATCGACCAAGACCACAAGACAAGCGGCATCTTTGCTCTTGGCTTCTTTTTTGAGAATTTTTTGCGTGTGCGTCTTTGGTAAACTTTGGGTTAATTTGATATTCATATAATTATCCTTATTAGAGTTATAAAATCAGATTCATAAAAATGATCGCGTTTATTTAATTGGTTTTACTTATTAGATCCTTTGGCCTATTGAGCCACCGCTCTAGTGTAGCATATTGCAAGACCAGTGCGCAGTGAGCAAGGCTTAGGTAATATGTTAGAACAAGTTTGCTAATCTAGTTTACGTTTATCAGTATTATTAAAGGTAAATTTTTATTATAAAGTTGATGATGTAGTACATTGTGTCAAAAAATAATGGATGGATTGATGCTAGCCATTGATTAAATCATTTGTCGTCACCAAAGCGGCAAACCTGTCTTGTAGCGCTGCCATCGCGGTATCGTGCATTATCTCAGCACTGATGGTTTCTCTTTGAGCGCTTGGCAAATCGCGAGTGGCACAGGCGTCGTGACAGACGACATTATCAAACCCTAAGTCAAACGCGGCTCTGACACTTGAGCTGACACACATGTGACTCATAAACCCAGCAAAGATGATTTGCTGCTTTTGCGCTTTTTTAAGCAGGGCGTCAAGCTGCGTCTCATAAAAGGCATTGGGGTGTTTTTTGATGATAATGGTTTCATTGTCTTGAGGCTGTAAGTCGCTAACAATATCGACATTGGCCGATAAAGGGTCGAACACTTGACCGTTTTCTGCACCATGATGCGTGATATGGAAAATAGGTACGTCTTGTTCACGAGCTTTTTTTAGCAGTAGGCGTGCATTTTCAGTCGCTTTTGCACCGGCTTGCCCTAGCGGCATGGCACCATTGACGTATTCGTTTTGAAAGTCAATCAATACGAGAGCGCAGTTAGACCAATCAGGGGGCGCAAAGGCACCGCCAGCAAGTTCAAGTAAGGTAGAGGGCGTAGACATGGTAAAGTCCTTAATCAATATGATTTGTGATATTTGAAGAGTCGTATAAAATCACAGAAGCGAACGCTTTAAAAATATGGAGAGATTAGTCTAGCAATTATTGTCAAATATACGAGCGTCATGATACGAATGACAAACAAACCTTTCTAAAGTACATAAACCAAAAACGTCTAAGTAGAAATATACTCAATTTCAAACAATTGTATGTTTTGTGCGCCCTTTAATTTTTGATTATTGCCTTTATATTAGGCAGATATAACAAGCCACCAGCAAGGTGAGCGCAATCTCTTTCAAACACATTTCACAGCCATTTTTAACCAAAATATGCTAGGATTAGCGGCTATCTTTATCGCTGATATTTGTAGAGTATGGCGCAAAAATGATGCCGTTATTACGGTCACGATATTATGGTCATTATGTATATAGTCGATTGATCAGGATAGAGCCGATACAGCGTTAACATAGTGCCGATAACTGTGCTTGAAATTCCCTATAATTTATCGATAAGCATGTGATGACTCACGCGACTGCCAATCCATTACCAACCCATGAAGAGTACCTATTGTGATATTACGCCGCTATATGACTCAGCAAGTTGCCTCAACGACCGCTTTGGTGTTGGGGTTTTTAGTGGTAATAATGCTGGGCGGTCGTTTGATCCGTTACTTTGGTATCGCAGCAGAAGGCAATCTGGATATCAGTTTGTTATTCACTATTATCGGTTATAACCTGCCGTACTTCTTAGAGTTGATCTTGCCGCTGGCATTTTTTATTGCATTGATGCTGGTTTTCGGACGCTTGTATGTTGACCAAGAAGTGGCAGTAATCAATGCCAGTGGCATCTCGCGTGGTAAGCTTGCGCGTCTGATGACGCCATTGATATTAGCCTTGTTTGTGGGCGAGGCGGCGCTCTCGGTGGTTGGAAAACCGTGGGGCGTGCGATCATCCGAGAGCGTTTGGCAGCAGCAAGCATTGACCAGTGCTTTTGATTTGATTCGCCCAAACCAATTTATTAGTAGTGGCAATTATCATTTGTACGTGGGCAGTTTGAGCGATGATAAGAAACAACTGCAAGACGTGATACTTATCCAGTCGAAGCCCAAAGCCAAAGGCAGTAAATCTGTTGATATGGATGACAGTACGTCTGTTGATATGGATAACCGCATCGATGCAGAAACTGCTGAGCAGTTGGACATTCCAGAGCTGCCGAACGCACTGATGAGCAAGAACGATATTAGCAAAGACACCATCACGTTAGCCAAACGGGCTGAGCAAGTAGATACAGAGGCGAGTGGTGTGACGCAATTGGACTTATTCCAAGGACGTCGCTATGAGGTTGGCGCAGGCAATCTAAAGTATAACCAAGTCGGCTTTGATCGCTATCGCATCACGTTGACGGAATCCTCAAAAGAAGTCGTTACCGAAGACAATATCGAAACTCAAGCGATTGGGCCGCTATGGCAAGCTGCCACAGGTGGGCAAGTGGGCAGTGATAATGCGTTGCGAGCCGCACAAGGTGAGCTTGGTTATCGCTTGGCGCTGCCGTGGTTGATGATTATCGCACCAATGCTGGCCGTACCACTTGCGCAAGTACGCCCACGTCAAGGGCGCTGGTTACGTCTGTTTCCCTCCATCTTATTATTTGTCAGCTGTGCACTCGGTATTATTTCACTTAAAAATGCCGTGAGTAAAGGCAGTGTCAGCGTTTGGGCATACGCGTGGTTTATTTTAGGATTTATGGCGTTGGCACTTTATATGAATTGGGGTAGCCGTGTGCAGCATCGATTACGCTTTCGCAAGCAAGAGAATGAGCCGTTGATGACAGCTGATAGCCAACATAGTGGCTCACAAGGAGGGCAACCATAATGCGCTCCTTATTTTCAAAATCCTCAGCGACCGATCAGCTGGCAAGACTGCCGAGCAACCTCAAGGTGCTGAGCCGTTATGTCAAGCTCAATGCCTTGCTCGCCATCATTGGTGCTGTACTTGGTCTGTGGGCGCTGCAACTGGTATTTTCTTATTTATCTGAGCTAGATTCGTTGGATGACAGCTATACGATGGGTGAAGCCATCAAATACATTTTTTACCGCTCGCCTTACTTTTTAGAGCAGTTTATTCCGACGGGCGCCTTGCTTGGTGCGGTGGTTGGTTTGGGATTACTGGCAAACAAAAGTGAGCTGGTCGTGATGCGCGCGGCTGGGGTCAGTGTGTATCGTATCGTCAGCTGGGTGCTACAACCTGCCTTGATTTTTGTGATTTTGGCTTTGGCAATCAATCAGTTTGTTTTGCCGACCTCCAATCAACTGGCAAAAGAGATCAACGATGCTGACAGCAAATCGCTAGTGACGTCGGTACGAGGCTATTGGACCGTGCAGCCACGGTTTGAAAAATCAGAAGATGGCGGTGCCAAACCGGATGGTAGCGACATTCTTTATATCGATTACGCCGATGTTAACGGCAATATCGGTGAGGTCAAGCGTTGGCATTTGGACAATAGTGGTAACTTACAAACCGCAGTGCATGCTGAGGGTGGGAAGTATATTGGTCGTGAATCTTTAAACACCACCACTGACAAACTGAGCGAGCAGTATCGTTATGAGTGGCAACTGAACAATATGACTGAGCTAAGTATCAATCAAGGGTTTGAAAGCAGTCAGGCCATCTCGACATCTGATACGTTAAGCTTGCCATTTGCGCCTGAGTCCGTGTATTTGCTGACCCGTAAAGCAGAGGATTTGTCATTGACGCAATTGTATGAGCATCGGCAGTTCATGCGCCAACAAGATCAACGCTCCTTGAGTCATGAGCTGGCATTTTGGCAAAAACTACTGTCGCCGTTGTCTATCTTGTCTTTGGTCATTGTGGCCTGCTCATTCGTTTTTGGCTCGCTACGGACGCACAGTTTGGGCTTGCGTATCGTCGTGGCGTTACTATTTGGCTTGCTGTTCAGTTATGTGCAGGATTTGGTCGGTTTTGTCTCGCTGGCTACTGGGTTTTCGCCCATGCTGATGGTGATACTGCCGATTATTGGCAGTGCGATCTTGGGTGGCTATTTACTCAAACGGCAAATGTAGGTAACAACGGACAATGCAAAACCAAATCGCCCTGTACATAGTGACAAGTATTTATAGTGATAAGCGACTGGTATAAAACTTCCTTGCTTGCTGTAACACAGAGGCTGCAAAAACTTTATCCCAGTCGCTCTGTACATTATCAAAGCTCATCAACTAGCCAGTTCACCATAAAAAAGCCCGTCAAAACGATAAGTTTCGACGGGCTTCTTATTTACTCAACTTTAAAAGATTCAATTTTAAAAATCTTGAGCTTTCAATCAGCTAAGTTTTAACCACCTATTTTTTCTAAAAAATTAGTCTTTGGTTGCCATGGTAATCGTATACGTTTTGCCTTGTTTGACCTTTTCACTATTGCCAAACACTTCGGTAAACGAGCGCTTCATAAACTGGCGCAAACCATTGATGGTCACGACATAAAAACGGCCACCTTGACGCATGCGTGTATAGGCATCGAGGAAATACAGATAGTGCTGCTCTTTGCCGACTTTGGCGGGTAGGTTTGACATTACAAGGCTAAAGTCTTTGTCCTTTGCCACATGATTAAAGCCATTGGATAAATGCACGTCGACATTCTTTAGACCGTTTTTCTCGCAATTTAAGCGCGCATATTCTACTGCCATAAAATCTTTATCAATCAAGGTGTGCTGACCGTTTGGACATTCACGCGCGGCCGTCATACCAAGCACGCCATAGCCACAGCCCAAATCGATCGAATCATCATCTGCTTGAAAATCGACGTAATCAAGTAGCATTAGGCTACCGTCATCGAGCTTTTGCGGTGAAAAAATACCCCACGTGGTCGCAAAATCAAACGGCTTGCCCAGCACGTCTTGGCGAAAATTGATGTCTTCGCGCCAGTGTTGGGCGTTCTTTAGCAGGTCAGCAGGCGGTCTATGGCTCATGATATTCTCAAATAATAGATAAGTAAGAGGGGGTGCGTGGTGCAACTAGACAGCTCACGCAGTATGACGAGTATTGTAACGAGAAAAGGGCAGGTTTGCAGCTATGGATTATAGTCGTTTCTCAGATTACTCTTTTAAATAGAAAAATGTTGCTATGACTGAAAGAAAAATTATACTTTTATCAAGATAGGCAAGTGCATAATTCTACAGCGGTGACTTAAAGGAAAACAATGTGACAAGTGATCTTAATAAAGACTGGACACCAACATTTGGTACCGTTTATACATGGTTTGCCATGGATAAAGAAGGGCGAATTGCTGTTATGGTAAATAACTGCTGGGGTGACCTACCGCAATCAGTTTTAAATATTCATAATGCTGAACCGTTATTGGATGATTTAAATGATTATATATGGGAAGAGTCGAATAAGTACACGGACTACCCTCAAGATAAAGCAGGAGAGCTAATAGTGGATCTATATTCTTATTGGAGTAATAAGGATAGGTACCGCAAAAAAGTTTCGATAAGAACAGTGGGTAGAATTGGGAGGTGGCATAGATACATTATCGACTTCTACTGCTTTTTCGAAAATAAAACAATGAGTCGTCGTAAGATTGCTAAAGAATTAACTGCTGAGCTTAAACGAATAAAAAATTATAGTGACGCGAATTTTTCAGTAAACAAAGGTTACTTTTTATACTTTGCAGTAGACGGGTATAACGAAGGTGATGATTATCCAGTAGGCTATAAGGGCGCGACCAAAATAGGTGATTATTACCGTTATCTTGTACCTACAGTCTACGCGTCAATTGAGGATTTTCCGCAAGAGTTATGGCACGGTATAGCCGTTTCAGATACTCTAGATTTTACCAAAGATAGAATGCTTGATAATGATAAGATTAATACTTATTTTCCTAGAAATTATCGTAACTAACCAGCTATGTAGCTTGGTTGGTTCGAGAGTAACTTATTATCCAATGTTTCCATGCTTACATTTTTCTTAGAGAATTTAAGCTTTTCCTTATATTAATGTCTTCTGGATCTATAGCCATAGCATCCTCATAGCACTTCCTTGCAGAGGCAAACTCTCCTATACTTGCCATCAAAGCTCCTAAATCAATATAGGCATCAACAAACTCTGGGTCTAAATCGATAGATTCCTGATAGTATTCAAATGCCTGAACTAAATCACCTTTAGCAAAGAAATCAGAAGCCCATAGATAATAGTATCTTGATATTCTGTACTCATTATCTATATCAGTCACTTGACCATAAATTTCAAAAGCATTCTGATAATTTTTTTTATAAAACTCAGCATTGCCCTCACATTCTAGAGTAGCTGCATGTAACAAATTTGAACTTTTGAGCATCTTGTAGCCTGCATCAAAGTCCATATTTTTAAAATGCTCAGTAATTTTTTTAATAATATTATGATCGTTATGTCCTATCATATGTTCTTTCCTTCAAAAGGCTAACCTCTCGGATGATGCTCTGCATGCAACTGCTGCAATCTCGCTGTCGCCACGTGCGTATAGATCTGCGTGGTAGACAAGTCACTATGCCCAAGCAACAACTGCACGCTACGTAAGTCTGCGCCATGATTGAGCAGATGCGTGGCAAAAGCGTGACGTAAGGTGTGCGGTGACAACTCTTTATCGATACTGGCGACTTTCGCGTATTTTTTGAGCAAATACCAAAAGTTTTGCCGAGTCATATAACCACCTTGCGCCGTCAAAAATACCGCTTGGCAGTTGCCTGATTTTAGATACGCAATCAAATCCCCACGTCCATGCGACAGATAATCTTCTAGCGCGTCTGCTGCATATTCGCCGAGTGGCACCAATCGCGTTTTATTGCCTTTACCTGTAATCTGCAACCAGCCTGAATTGAGATTGACTTGTTCTAATGACAGATTAATCAGCTCACTGACGCGTAGACCGCAAGCGTAGAGCACCTCTAACATGGCTTTATCACGCAGTCCCAGCGCCGTACTGGTATCGGGCGCGGCAAGAAGGTTATCGACATCTGCTTCGCTCAAATCTTTTGGTAGGGGACGACCAAGTTTGGGGCTTTTGATACGCTCGCAGGGATTGTCCTCACGCAGGTTGCTTGCAATCATCCACAAGTAGAACTGACGCAAGCTTGAGAGCATACGCGCTTGGGTACGAGGGGTTTTCCCGTCTTGAGTGAGTAGGGAGAGACAGTGCAGCACATCATCAGGCTGCCAGCGTGTCAGCGCGATAGGGTTGTTCAACTCACAAGAACGCAAGTCGCGCACATAAGCGTTACGGGTACGCGTCGCTAAACCACGAGCCAGCATGGCTTGACGAAACTCTGTCATATAAGATGGCTCATCATCGACGGCCAAGGACTTGGGCTGCCTTTGTTGTACGGCGCGGTCACGGCTCATAAGACGATTCTCAGTGAATGACGAAAGATAAAGAATAGGTTAGAGCGATCATGCGCTTTTTTTCTTCACCAAATAACGATATAGCGTACTATTTACAGGCGTCTCATTATCGCCAGCGACAGTGATTTCATCAGGATCAATATCCAAACTTACATGGTCAGCCAACGTTTCTTGACCGAGCAACTCATGACCCAAATGACGACAAAAATTAGGAATGTCGCGTGTAGTGGCGGGGTCAGTGGCGAGTATCTCAATCACCTCACCGCTATCTGCTTTACGGATCACTCGGTGTAGCATCATCACAGGCTCAGGACAGATCAGGCCTTGCGTGTCTAAATGATGGTGAATAGTCGTTTGCATCGTTGAGGTCGTCATAATGTATTATTTGAATCAATTAGGTGAGTTTATAGTATAAAAGTGACGCATAAAAAGTGCGCGGCTTAGATAATTTTTTTACTTGCTGTGCCGTTGCAGACAGAGGCTTCAAAAAATCTATCCCAGTAGTACGGTATGCTTTTTAAATAAACGATGCATTCATTACAGTGATTTCATTCGTACCACTTACGTCTCTTCCATGATATCAGCGTCTTCTTGTATTTCTAAAAAGTTAAAAAAGCGTTTAAACGTCACTTTGAATAAAAACGCCACGCCCAGCCAGCAGGACAATCCCAACCACGCCGTATTAGAAAACAGTAACTCACCGATCAGAATAAGGGTAGACACACCGATACTCATGGCAATCATTGAGGGCTGGTTGAGTCGATAACGGTAAATCACTAAAGCATCATAAATGGTAATAGGAATGGTCAGTGCCACCAACGCATAAGGCAAATTGTAAAACAATTGATACAGCAACTGATTGTCATGGAAAGCCTTGATACTGGCAATGGTACCAAAAATCACAAATGCCAAAATCGCGGCATAAATAAGATAAATTGCTATCTGATTTACGCGCTGAGCACCCTTGATACGTGCGATCGCAAGCGGAGCAAAACCATGTTGCGACTTATTTTGCAAGGCTTGGTCTGAAACAGAGGTCATAGTCATCAATCACGCATTCGTTTGGAGGGGCAATAGGGTAAAAAACAACAAAGCTACAATGCCTGCCATTTATGTCTGTCACTTTTGACGCTGCTGTATCTTCATTCTGGTTTGATAGCATCAATAGCGATACTGCTATTAGGGTCAGCAAAATAAGTCGACATCAAAATACAGGCAGAGATATCATCAATGGGGTCGCGCTCATGTTTGATCCAGCCATTCTCCCATGCTATTTCTCTGGCGGCGACAGACGTCAAGCGCTCATCACATAGAGACACCGTCACAGGCAAATGCTGCTCCATGATTCTATGTGCCAAGCGACGGGCAAACTTGTGCGCCCGCTTCGACAGCATGGAACTGCTGCCATCCATGTTCAGTGGCAAACCAACCACCACTCTTGCCACGCCCCACACTTTGATAATACCCAGTAAATTATCCCAGTCTGGCTGACCATTATCCATGGCCAAAATATCAAAGGCACGCGCAGTCTCGGTGACTGTGTTGCCTAAAGCCATACCCATCTTTTTGACGCCATAATCTAGCGCCAAGATCAGATGTGGTTTGACGGTTGATTCAGAAATGCTGTCATCAATCGCTTCTACGGCATCTTCTATAAGCGTGCTATCTACCATAATAAGAGAAGTTTCCTATCGTTGAGTGTGCTATTAAGCTTGGAAGATTAAGCATGACCAATATCACTGCTCAAATAATCAAAATTCACACCAATTTTGTCAGCGGCGATTTGCCAACGTTCTTCAAAGGGCGTATCAAACAATAAGTTCAAATCAGCGGGACAGACCAACCAATCGCCATTACCCAGCTCTTTTTCCAGCTGTTTTTTGCCCCAACTGGCATGTCCCAAGCACAACTGATAATGACCCACGCCTTGACCGGCTGCAATACGTTTGAGAATGTCCTGACTGGTGGTAATACAGACGTTTTCTGAAATGGCAAAAGAAGACGCCCACTCCGGTTGTCCTGTATGCAATACAAACCCCACCTCTGGATACATGGGACCACCTTCTAATGCCAAGTCTTCCATCACTTGGCGGTTGGTCACTTCAATATCCAAGTCTTCCAAGAGTTTACCAACGCGCGCTTGCTCTAATGGACGATTGACCATAAGACCAAGTGCGCCATATTTATCATGACGACAAATATAGATTAAAGCCTGTGCAAACCTTGGATCTGATAGCTCTGGCGCCGCAATTAAGAAATGATGGGTCAAATTGGCTTTAGACATAAAAAAACACGTAACCTAAATAAAGGTGAGAGACCACTATATGGCGATAATGAGGTAAAAATCAACCAAAGTTGTTGTTTATCAACGCCTAGTCAAGAATTGAGAGTCGGTTATTTTTACTTAACATCGGTCAACAAACTACGCGCATGTTCGCGTGTCACATCAGTGATGGTCACGCCGCCCGACATACGTGCCAACTCATCCACTTGCGCATGGCCTGTTACGATGAGCAGCTCGCTTTCTGTCTGTTCTTGATGATGTTTTTGTACCAAGATATGCTGATGGGCTTGTGCGGCGACTTGGGCTTGGTGAGTGATGGCGAGCAATTGCTGCGTTTGTCCAAGTGCGCGTAATAGCTCACCGACCACTTGTGCGGTGCCACCACTGATACCGACATCGACCTCATCGAATACCAGCATCGGCTTGGCGGCATTGTTATCAGCACTCGTTGCTTGCAATACTTGCATCACAAGCGCCATACGCGACAGCTCACCGCCTGAGGCGATTTTATGTAGTGGCTGCATGGGCATACCCACATTGGCACTAAACAACAAGTCAATATCAAAGCAACCTTGTGCATTATATTGGCTGGTTTCTGCTTTTTTGGTAAACACAAACTCGCAGCGAGCATTGGGCAAGGCAAGAGGCTGTAGTTGCTCAATCAGCTGTTTACTCACCATGGGTGCAGCTTTCGTTCGCGCTTTATTCAATTGTGTGGCAAATGCCAAATATGCTTGCCATGCTTGTTCGATTTGCGACGCCATGGCATCACTGCTTGGCTCATTTTCCAATTGATCTAATTGTTCTTGCCAGCCTTTTGCTTCATGAACCAATTCACCAGCGGGCAAATTGTGCTTGCGTGATAAGCGGTGACCTAAGCTTATTAAACTGTCTAGCGTTTGCAGGCGCTCAGGGTCAGGCAATTGTTGTTCTGCATAATCCGACAGTAACGCAGTCACTTCCGTAATTTGCTGCTGTGCCAAATGCAATTGCTCAGAGGCTTGCTCAAACGTTTGGCTGACACCCACTTGGTGGTCACAGATTTTGATTGCTTGACCCAGTAAGGTCATGACATCTGGCTCATCGGTATCATTGTCTAATAAATATAAACCATGACTGGCCTCGGTCATTAGCGCTTCGATATTAGATAGCTCTTCATGCTCCGCCTCGACATCTGCATAGTCGACCGCCAGCAAGGGCGCTATGTCTGCCAGCTGGTTTTGCAAAAGCTGAATACGATCTTGACGCTGGGATTCGCGGCTAGCGATATCATCGGCACGGCGTTTGAGCTGCTGGTACTGCTGATAGCTATTGGCTGTTTGTATGGCAAGAGGCGTGGTTTGCGCCATCTCATCTAACCATTGCACCACAAATTGCGGCTTTAATAAGGCCTGCTGAGCATGTTGGCTATGAATATTGACCAGTAATGCACCCAAGCTTTTTAATTCAGCGAGACTGACTGGTGTACCGTTTAACCAGGCTTTTGAGCGCCCTGTATTGCTTAGTTGACGACGAATCAATACTTCAGGTTCTTCTAGTAGCCGCTCGTTTTTTACAAACCACTCGGCAACGATAGGATTGTTTTCTACATCAAACTGCGCATAGATATCTGCGTGCGCTGCGCCATGTCTGACCATGGCACTGTCTGCGCGCTCGCCGATACATAATGACAAAGCATCAAGTAATAGCGACTTGCCAGCGCCCGTCTCACCGGTGATGACATTAAAGCCACAAGCCACGTTTAGCTCATGTTGAGCGATCAACGCAAACTGATGTAAAGTTAATGATACTAGCATCAACGCCTCTCATGACAGATTGAAAGCTTTATATAGGCTCAAAAATCATGTCTAAAATAGGATAAAAAAAGAATAAATAGGTTCAGCTAACAGCGCGAATAGATAAATGTGATTGGCAAATATTATGGTGTTAAATGTCTTTAAATACAAATATTAAAGGCAGCAAATCTAATAAATGGGTCTGGCAAGACTACCACAAAATCGGTGGAGGTTGACTATGTGTGGTCTTTCTTTTTCTTATAATACTGATGATAAAGGTGAGCCCTTTGGCCAAATAGAACCTATCAAAGTAAAAGTCTCAAACCAGTGAAAGTGGCTAACTGTAGTCACGAAAGTAGCGAGGAATAAGGAAGTGTGACAGCATCATGATCTGCCTAGCCAAGAGAATTTACCTGCCGCTGTAACAAACTTTATAGAGATAATGTGGTAGCATAATCTCACATAATGATAAACTCTGACTATGGGTTCCATCCACTCTTTATCATGTTGCAAGTCATGGTTTCGTAAAATTAGAGGCTTATAGTAAAAGAACAGAGAACTCAGTGATGATGTCAAAATATTTTTATAGAATCTGCTCCTACAGTTAGCGGGCAGGTCTTTACCGTAATACAATCCAGCATTTAAGATTGAGCGCTTCTTCAAAAACGCCCACACTAGCTGACTCAACTCAGTTACTTATTTTTTAGTTTTATAATAATTATTTGATAAGGAAGCCACTATGACAGCGGCGCAATTTACTAATGTAACCGTCAATGCTCACGCAACCGTCTCTTATGATGGTCGCTGTTCAAGCCATACCATTATGTTTGAAGATGGGCGCCATAAAACGCTAGGCGTGATCTTGCCTTGTGACAACTTGGTTGACCACTATCACTTTAGTACCAATACCTCTGAGCGTATCGAAATCACTAGCGGTGAGTGTGAAGTCAAAATAAACGGTGATGAAGAATTCAGCTACTACCGTGCAGGTCAATCATTCGTGGTTGAAGGCAACAGCGGTTTTAATCTGCGTACCGAAGAGATTGTTCAGTATGTTTGCCACTTAGAAGGCTAATCGACAGCCAGATGAATGTCACGATAAGGTGACCTATCACGCTGTGCAGATAGGATTCAAAAAATAAACAATATCGGATTGGTATTGTTTATTTCTTTTTTTGGCCAGTATTACTGATAGCCAACCATTGATTGACTGGTACAATTGGGCCACATCTCCTTTTTTATCTTGTCGCAATATGCGATACCCACTTATATTTATAGTAGGCCTATTATGGCAAAACCCATTTATTTTTATGGTATTCACGCGATTGATGCCTTACTTGAACACCGTCCACTTGATGGACTTAGCCTGTTCGTACAGCAGGGACGTGAGAGCGACAGTCATGTACAAGCGATCATGGCGCAAGCGCGCGACAATGGTATTAGTATCCAAACCGCACAAAAAGACAAGCTAACGCAATTGTGTGATAGCCCGCAACATCAAGGCATTGTATTGCATGCCCGTCCATTGGGCTTCGCTGATGAAGGCTTACTGGACAAGATTGCTGGACGTGATCAGTGCTTGTTATTGGTGCTCGATCAAATCACGGATGCCCATAATTTTGGTGCTTGTTTGCGTACCGCTGTGGCGATGGGCGTGGACGCCGTTGTTTGTCCTAAACATCATGCCGCAAGCCTAACACCAACCGTTGCCAAAGTCTCAGTTGGCGCGGCCGAGATGATGCCTATTATCAGTGTGACCAATTTGGCGCGTGCGTTGTCACAGATTAAAAATGCAGGGGTATTTGTTTTTGGTACCGCTCTTAATGCGAATGCCAAACCCTTACATGCTGCTGA
This sequence comes from Psychrobacter sp. 1176_08, assembly GCF_052850615.1. Lineage (NCBI taxonomy): Bacteria > Pseudomonadati > Pseudomonadota > Gammaproteobacteria > Moraxellales > Moraxellaceae > Psychrobacter > Psychrobacter sp. 1176_08. The sequence continues at coordinate 99,538 of NZ_VXCU01000007.1, read as the reverse complement.
TTTGACAGGTAAGACAGCAATCATTATGGGCTCAGAGGGGGAAGGGATGCGCCGTTTAACCACAGAAAGCTGTGATGAGCTGGTTTACATCCCGATGTCAGGCAATGAGCATGGCAACTTGCAAAGCTTGAATGTCAGTGTTGCCACTGGTATGGCACTGTATGAGGTCAATCGGCAGCGTACTTTAGCTGCTGGGCAAGCGTAAGATATTGTTGATGTAAGGGCTCAAGCTTGACGTAAAGAGAAGCCAAATCACTTTCATTGAGAATGACATGATCTGCATGGCGATTGCGCTCTTCTCGGCTAAGCTGATTGGTCATAATGGCTTTAATCTTTTGTACACTTTGCTCATCACGTCGGCTTGCGCGTGCTAGCTGAGTCTCTTCAGTCGCATCCATCACTAAGATGCGCTGACACAAATTGGCCAGTCCAGCCTCTGCGCCTTCAATAAGCAGGGGTGCTGACAACACCATATAGGGCGATGTACTGGCGGCCAGTTGCAGCTTTGCGGCCTCACGTATCGCTGGATGCGTGATCGCCTCTAGCTCAATAAGTGCTTCAGGGTACGTAAATACGTGTGTTCTGACCGCCGCTCTGTCCATTGTGCCGTCACTGTTCAATACCCAATCACCAAATTTTTTCTGAATCTTGCGTAAGGTTGGGCTGCCTTTAGCGGCTACTTCATGAGCAATGATATCTGCATCAATGATATCGATACCTTGCTCAGCAAACCAAGCACTGGCAGCAGACTTGCCACTACCGATGCCACCCGTCAAACCGACTACTAGCGTCTTGTTTTTGGTTTGCAGGTTTTGTGATTGATGCGAATAAAGGGTCGTCTGTTTTGACATAATGGTGACTTATCTGACTGATATAATGAGGATGGCAGTGACTTATTAATAATCACACCTCAAGGCCAAATGGCCTTTAAAGGTTGATAATAATTAAAAATGACTACCGCCAATTGGCTAAAAGAGTTTGTTAAGTATACATGCCAAGATACCAGCTGACGATATCTGAACCGTATAATAATGCAACGATTCCCGCAATAGCGATATAAGGCCCAAAAGCGAACGGCCGGCTCTCACCCTGTTTTTTCATCAAGATCAATCCAACGATAGATCCCAATAAGGAAGACAACAATATAATGAGCGGTAACATCAGTGGCCCAAGCCAAGCACCCAGTACGGCCAGTAATTTAAAGTCTCCTTGGCCCATGCCGTGCTTTTTGGTAATAAGATAAAAAATCTTAACCACTATCCACAATGACAAAAATCCAAGCAATAAGCCCCAGATGGACTGAGTAGGGGAGACAAACCAACCTTGTGAGTTGACGGCCAATCCCAAACCTGCCAATGGAAAGGTTAGACGGTCGGGCAATAGCTGGGTATCAAAATCAATGCCTGTTAAGGCAATAAGCGTCCATACCAAGACTAATGCGGACAACCCAGTAGCATTGACCCCAAATTTGTAAATTACTAATACCGATAGTAGGGCAGTAACCAACTCAACCAAAGGATAGCGCAGATTAATCGAAGCTTTGCAGTCTGAACAACGACCGCGCAACACCAACCAACTGATTAAAGGGATGTTTTCATACCATTTAATTTTATGAGCACAATGAGGGCAGCGTGAGGCTGGTCGACTCAAGGTAATGGGTTGATCATTTGCGACAATGTTGGTTAAAGGTTGCGTATGTTCACGTGGCATATCGACCTGATCAGAGATGAACTGACTGCACTCTTGTCGCCAGTCATAGATCATTATTAGCGGGGTACGATGAATAACCACATTCAAAAAACTGCCAACACAAAGACCCAGTAAACCAAATACGAGTAAAGCTAGGGTCATATTGTCTTGTAGTAACTGCATAAATTGCATCAAATCGTTATCCTACCACTGAACCCATTTGGAAGATTGGCAAGTACATTGCAATGACCAACCCTCCTACTAAAACCCCTAACACTGCCATAATGAGTGGCTCCATCAGACTGGTTAAGCCATCCACGGCATTGTCGACTTCGTTCTCGTAATAGACAGCCACTTTATCAAGCATCTCTTCTAGACTGCCTGACTCTTCTCCAATGCCGACCATTTGAATGGCCATACTTGGAAACAGATTGGTCGAGCGTATTGAAAACTGTAGCTGTTGCCCAGTTGATACATCATTTTTGATCTGCTGGATGGCATTATAAAAAACGACATTGTTTGCTGCGCCTGCCGTAGAATCTAATGCATCAATAAGTGGTACACCAGCCGCAAAAGTCGTCGATAGCGTACGAGCGAAACGGGCAATAACCGCTTGATAAGCGATGTTGCCGAATATGGGCGCTTTTAAGGCGGCGCGATCTAAAAAATCACGGAATTTTTTGGAGCGTTTTTTAGCCTCTGAAAAACCAATAATAGCACCACCAATAAGGATAATTAGGATAAACCACCGAGCCTGCATCCATTCAGACATGCTTACTACCATCTGCGTAAATGCAGGGAGCTCAGCACCAAAAGATTCAAATAGATCTGAAAACACAGGTACTACTTTGATGAGCAAAATCATGGTAACAATAATGGCTACAATAATAACCGCAATCGGGTACTTCATGGCCTTCTTAATCTTGGCCTTCAGTAATTCGCTCTTTTCTTTATAAGTAGCAACCCGCTCCAGCATGGTCTCAAGCGCACCTGATTGCTCACCAGACTCAACGAGCGAACAAAAAAGGTCGTCAAAATAGCGCGGATGTTTACGTAAGGCAGAAGCAAAGGTGCCCCCTGCCTCAATATCCGCCTTTATCTGTAATACCAATTCTTTCATGCTCGGATTGTCTAGTGAGTCAGCCACAATTTCAAAAGACTGGGTCAGTGGTACACCTGCTTTCATCATGGTTGCCAACTGCCTTGCAAAAATAGCAATATCAATGGCTTTGATAGACTTTTTAAAGGTATATAGGGGTTTGGGTTTTTTCTTAATTCCTTTGACGGTAATGCCTTGTTTACGTAATGTGGCTTTTGCTAGCTCTAAACTACGACTGGTGGTTTCGCCTTTTACTTTTTGTCCGCGCCGGTTCACTCCATCATAGACAAAGTCTAACAGCATATCGGTCTTAGCTTTTGCCATATTATTATCCTTAAAAATTGTCTGATGAAGTGTCAAGAAGTAAAATAATGCTTAGCTCACACTTTCAATTTTATGTACTTCATTTTAGCGTAAAAAACCAGACCTTATCTGTTTTATTTTTAAGCGCTTAAAGTCATTGTTGCTTGCTAATAGCTGTTATATAAGCAACAAACCCAAAATATAAAAGAAGCTACTCATAAATTGTGTGAAACTTTACCCTTATTCCGAGGTTACTCTCATCATTTCTTGGATACTGGTGACCCCTTGTAAAACCTTTAAAACACCTGAGCGGCGCAGATCTCGGAAACCATTTTTGAGTGCCGCATCTTTGATATCTATCGCATTCCCATCTTCCATAATAATGCGTGAAATATCAGGCGTGACTTTCATGACTTCATAAATACCGACACGTCCTTTATAGCCTTCACGGCAATCGTTACAACCTACCGGCTCATAAATAACATTGTCTGGATTGTCTAAATCGACATCCTTAAATCCAAGCTCAAGTAGGCTTTGGCGAGGGATATTGATAGGCTTTTTACAGCTTTTGCATAGACGTCGTGCTAAGCGCTGAGCGATAACCAAGTTGACGGAAGTAGCGATATTAAAAGAAGCCACACCCATGTTACGCAGACGGGTCAAGGTTTCAGGAGCGGAATTGGTGTGCAAGGTTGAGAGTACCATGTGACCCGTCTGAGCGGCTTTAATGGCAATCTCTGCCGTTTCAAGGTCACGAATCTCCCCAACCATCACAATATCAGGATCTTGGCGCAAAAAGGACTTAAGGGCGTTAGCAAAGGTTAACCCCACTTTGGGATTGACGTTAACCTGATTGATACCCTCTAAATTGATCTCGACAGGATCTTCAGCAGTTGAGATATTGGTCGCGCCTGTATTTAAGATATTGATACCGGTATATAGTGAAACAGTTTTACCGGAACCCGTAGGACCAGTAATCAATAGCATGCCTTGCGGCTTATGCAGCGCTTCTAAGAACATCTCTTTTTGATCAGGCTCATAACCTAAGGCTTCAATACCTAGCATGGCTGAAGAAGGATCCAAAATACGCAGAACGATTTTTTCACCGAACAGCGTTGGTAAAGAGTTCACACGAAAATCAATGGCTTTACTTTTAGATATTTTAAGTTTGATACGTCCATCTTGTGGCACACGGCGCTCTGAGATGTCCATTTGTGACATGACCTTTAAGCGTGCTGCGATTTTTCCTGCTAGCTGTACGGGCGGATTAGACATTTTCTGCATCACGCCATCGACACGAAAGCGAACACGATACGTTTTTTCATAAGGCTCAAAATGCAAATCAGAGGCGCCCATACGAATGGCATCCACCAGCATTTTATTAACAAACTTTACCACAGGGGCCTCATCCACGCTGTCTGTAAGTTTGACTTCACCTTCTTCTTTATCTTCTTCAAAGTCAACATTTAAGTCACTGTCAGAGAAGCTATCGAAGCTTTGCATGGTATCAGCATAAATTTTTTCGATATGCCTTTTGAGCTTGTCTTCTTCGACGACAATGGTTTCAATAGAAAGTCGAGAGTTAAAGGCGATGGCATCAATCGCATCGACACGGGTTGGGTCACTTAATGCAATAAATAAACGCTGTCCTCGCTTAAAGAGTGGCAAGGCATTAAATTTACGAACGATTTTTTCGTCCACCAAATCTCTTGGAATGACATCAAGATTGAGCGCATCTAAATCGAATAAAGGATCGCCAAAGGCCTGTGACAGCATCTGAGCAAGGTGGGACGCGTCGGCCAGTTTGTTGTCTACCAGATACGGCACTAATCCTATTTGCTGCTGCTGAGATTCGGTTTGCGCCGTTTTCATATTCGCTTCGCTAACGACACCTTCACTGATTAGCTGCTGCGCCAACCCGCCATATTTACTCGTTGTGACAGACATTACGACTTCTCCTTGATACCAAGTACTCAGCATACTTATCCAAAATTCACAGACTATTTGTAGTGCCTTTAGGTATATTTTATGAGTCAGCAAAACGTTACTTTCGCAAAAGATCTCGCTATCCTTACCTTTTATTAATAGTCTATATTTTTGGTCGTGCACGCTATAAGCATTTCAATGAATTAAGTTTTTGATAATATTGCGTTATTTATGAATGTTATACTATTAAAGATTTGCTTCAGTTTAAAGGCTTTATATACACTATATAACCTGTCGCACGAAAAGAATCCTTACGGGTATCAGGTTGGTTGAATCGGTACTTCAAGTGTCTTTCCATTTCTGGCGATGGCATACTATAGCACTTGTTAATTATTTGTTATACTGGCGCGCATATTAGCCGAATTGGCATGAATACATGAGACAAGGTAGATGAGTATGCAAGCTTGGGTAATTGGCAACTGGAAACAAAATCCAGCAACGAACCACGACGTGAATGCACTGTTGAACGACTTACTGGCTGTGACCGATGCACAAGCTGATACGACGCCAGTGACAAGTCGTTGCCAATTGATGGTGGCACCAAGCTGTATTCATTTGGCGGCCGTTAGTGCGCGTTTGAAAGGCACTACCATACAATGTGCTGCGCAAGATATTAGCCAACATAGTGCGAGTACAGGCGCATACACAGGCGATTGTTCAGCGCAACAAGTGGCAGATGCTGGGGCAACTTGGACAATACTGGGTCACTCTGAGCGCCGTCAATACCATAAAGAATCTCACGATACCTTAATCAAAAAGCTGACTCATGCCTTTGCAAAAAACCTAGGCGTGGTTTTCTGTATTGGTGAGACTCAAACTCAGTATGATGATCAGCAAACCTTAAACGTCATCAGTGAGCAGTTGTCAGTGCTCAAAGATTTACTTACCCAGCAGCCAGAACTTCTCTCATCGTTGTCTGAGCGCTTAATTGTCGCTTATGAGCCAGTATGGGCAATTGGTACTGGAAAAGTGCCAACGGTAGAAGAAGTCAGCAAAACGCATCAGTATATAAAACAAACGATTGCCAGTTTTGCCAAAACAGTAGACAACATGACCGTGTTGTATGGCGGTAGCGTAAATGCCAGTAACGCTGATAGTTTCGCTGCTGACGCTATGATTGATGGCGCATTGGTTGGTGGTGCTTCTTTAAAAGCTGAGAGTTTTTTAGCTATTGCTAATGCTTTTAGCTATACCCACACATAATACTCTGAACAAAGCTTGGCGCAGGCATTGCTAACTTGCCCAAAAAGTATCTTTTTCAGTTGAAAAAAGTAGGTTTAACAGTGCCCTTGCAATCGTGTACAATGCGCCTTATTTATAAAAATGATTTGGCATCAACATATATTGATCGCTATCCCTATTAAAGTTAAGATTTATTTTCCGTTATTAGTCGTCATCACACGGCAAAAGAGGACACCATGTTTACGTTTATATTAGCCCTGCACATCATCGTGGCCATTGCCATGATCGGCTTGATTTTGATACAGCATGGTAAAGGGGCAGATGCTGGAGCTTCTTTTGGTGCTGGCTCATCGGGTACCGTATTTGGTGCAGCGGGAACGGCCAACTTTTTGACTCGTGCAACCGCCGTGCTTACCGTCATCTTTTTCATCACCAGTATGACCTTAGCTGTCCATGCTCGTAAACAGGCGGAAGATCAGTTTCGTTTAGATGCACCAGTTTCAGCGCCACAAACACCGCGCCCGTTGACACAAAATCCGCAATAAAAGGATTTTAAACAAGCAGCCCTTGCTATTTTGCTACGTTAGATTTACAATGCTTTTCTGTTTTTACAGGTCCTTTTCTATCAACGCCTACCTTAAGCGTTATTCAGGATAGGTTTGAGACTAAAAGACAGAGTAATGAGAAAGATGCGATTGTGGTGGAATTGGTAGACACGCCATCTTGAGGGGGTGGTGGCGCAAGCTGTGGGGGTTCAAGTCCCCCCAATCGCACCAAGTTTTTATTACGCAGCACAGCGTAAGGTTGTTTTTATAAATAGTCATTTGGTTCATTTAAATTTATTTTAAAATAAACATTGACACTTCTATAAAACCTCCCTATAATGTGCGTTCTAGATTGATGCGGGGTGGAGCAGTCTGGTAGCTCGTCGGGCTCATAACCCGAAGGTCGTTGGTTCAAATCCAGCCCCCGCTACCACTTTTTATACTGATGTTTTGTACACTAAATTTGTCAGTAACGATTAGCCCACCATTATGTTTGTGGGTTTTTTTGTATCTGATGGTCAGTGTTATCGCGGTATCTATCCTACTTGTGCTAAGCTCTAGGTCTATAGAGTAAAATACTCTTCGTCACTTACCGCTACTAACGCGATTTTTCTTAAGCGACACTATCTGCTATTCCTTACTCTTTTATCGATAGTATTGCTTTATGAATCATAAAAGCATTGTCTGACTGAGCTTGATGTTTTCTGTGCTCGTCCCTATATAAATGCATAGCATACGAAGATTATGGTTTAAAATACAGTATCAACTATGGTGCTGACGAGTAAGAAATACATTAAAATTTTGAGACGGTTTATCAAGTACGATAGATGAGTGAATAGGAAAATACAAAGAGATTATGAAGCTTTCGACCAAAGTTGCAGAACTGACCAATATTATTGCTCCAGCAGTAGCCGCTTGTGATGTGGCACTATGGGGTATAGAATTCGCGCCACAAGGCCGTCGTTCTTTGTTGCGTATTTATATTGAGGCATTGCCCGAAGAGCAAGCTCAAGATAAGCATGTCACGATTGAAGATTGTGCTGCGGTAAACCACCAAGTGAGCGGTATTCTTGAGGTTCATGATCCTATTGCTGGTGAATATATTTTAGAAGTATCATCGCCAGGGTTTGACCGTGCGTTTTTCTCAGACGAACAAATGCATGCGTATGTTGGTCAAAAAGTGAGCTTACGTCTGATTCAGGCTATTGGTGAAGGCGATCAAAAACGCCGTAAAGCAACAGGTACTTTAGATAGTATCGATGCGAACGTTTTGACACTCACATCAAATGATGGTGAGCAGTTCGAAATTGCCCTAAGTAACATAGATAAAGCCAATTTGATCTATGAAGATGCATAATCTATTGAGAGGTTGCATTTAAGGACATTCTTAAATGAATACAATAGGCTATATAGGTTACGAGAAATAAGAAGATTATTCTCCAAACACATATCTTTAATTAAATAATAGCTTGCGGTAAAACCATACTATTGATACACAAATTATAAAATTTAAGTCAATTAAAAAATGATAGGACAGGTATAGCATGAGTCGTGAAATCTTAACGGTAGTAGAAACTGTCAGTAATGAAAAGGGCTTAAATCCTGAAGATATCTTCGAAGCCATAGAAGACGCTTTGGTGGTATCGACTAAGAAAAAAGTCTACACCGAACAGCCAGAAGTGGCTGTACGCGTTGCTATTGACCGTGCAACAGGTGACTATGATACGTATCGTTACTGGACAGTGGTTGCAGATGAAGACCATGAAATGCCTGCCTGCCAGTTAGCTATCAGTGACCTTGATGAAAATGAATGGTCAATCGGTGATGTTAAAGAGGAGCAGATTGAATCCATTGAATTTGGTCGTATTGCTGCGACTCAAGCCAAACAGGTCATCATCCAAAAAATTCGTGAAGCTGAGCGTGCATTAGTAGCCGATGCTTTCGAACCACGTGTGGGTGAAATGATGTATGGCGAGGTCAAAAAACAGACACGCGATGGTTATATCATTGATTTGGGTGACAATGCAGAAGGCTATTTGTCACGTGATCAGATGTTGCCACGCGAACAACTACGTGCAAAATCTCGTATCAATGCGATTTTGTACCATGTAAACCGCGAAAACCGCGGTGCACAGCTATTGCTTTCTCGTACACATCCAGAAATGCTTTCAGCATTGATGCAAAAAGAAGTACCTGAGATTGCAGAACAAATTATCGAAATTCGTCATGTTGCGCGCTTGCCAGGTACACGTGCCAAGATCGCAGTAAAAACAAACGATCATCGTATTGATCCAGTGGGTGCCTGTATTGGTATGCGTGGTACGCGTATCCAAGCAGTACAGCAAGAGCTTGATGGTGAGCGCATTGATGTGGTCGTTTGGTCAGATGATCCTGCCCAGTTTATCATCAGCGCTTTAGAGCCAGCTGACGTTAGCAGTATCATCCTGGATGAAGACACTCAAACAGCTGACATTATCTTTAGCACCAATGATCAGTTGGCGCGTGCGATTGGCTCACAAGGCCAGAACGTACGTTTGGCTTCTGAGTTGACAGGCTATAAGCTAAATATGATGCTAGAAGAAGAGTATCAGCAGCGTCAAGAAAATGAATCAAAAGCCTTTATCGAATTGTTCTATGAACGTTTAGAGGTCGATAAAGACTTGGCACAAGCGCTTGTGGATATTGGTTTTACCAGTATCGAAGAAGTGGCTTACGTACCTGTTGAGACTTTCTATGATATAGAAGGCCTAGACGATGAAGCGATTGAGATGATTCAAGAGCGTGCGAAAGAAGTGGTCATCGCTGACGAGCTGGTCAAACAACAAAACATGAAAGAGCCAAGTCAAGAACTTCAAGATCTTGAAGGTATGACTGTCAGCTTGGCCTATAAAATGGCACAAAAAGACATTCTTACCGTTGATGACTTGGCAGAACAAGCCGTCTTCGATCTAGAAGATATCGAAGGTTTAGATTCTGAAACCGCAGGAAAACTCATTATGAAGGCTCGGGAATCTTGGTTCAATGAATAAGCGGTAACTGCATATCGCTGTCTTTTAGTGATATGCTATCGAAATAAAGCGCTGGTATGTAATATAAATACTGGCCTTACCCCAATCATTTGTAGCCAACAACTGAATTGAACATATAGCAAATAATAGACAGTAGGTGATAATAAATGGCAGATAAGACCGTCAAAGAACTGGCAGATATGGTAGGCAAAACGCCAAGCGCTGTAAAACAGCAATTGGTAGATGCTGGACTGCCTGCTCGTGCAGAAAGTGACCTAGTCACTGAGCTTGAGCAAGAGAAGTTGGTGACGTATTTAAAGCAAAGTCATGGTCAGCAAGAAAAGCGTCGTATCAGTCTGAAATCTAAGACGACTAGCACTGCGCGTGTGACCGGCTCTTCAGGAAAATCTAAGAGCGTCAATGTTGAAGTGCGTAAAAAGAAAGTTTTCGAAAAGCCTGATCCAGAAAAAATGGCTGAAGAATTGGCTGCGCGTGAGCAAGCGATGATTGAGTCGCAAGAACGTGCCGCTAAAGAAGCCGAAGAACGTGCAGCTACTAAGAAAAAAGCTGAAGAACGTCAAGCAGCAACCTTAGCAGCAATGCGTGCAAGTTTGGGTTCTAGCAAAAAGTCAGACGATAAGAATGACGATATCTCGACATCAGTGGTCGTGAAAAAAGGCGGTAAGGCTACGGTAGAAGTTAAGCCAAAAGAGCAACCGAAGAAAAAAGTTGCTGCCACAAAACCAAAAGTTGAAACAGCGACTGAGCGTAAAGCGCGCGAAGCACGTGAGAAAGAAGAAGCTCGTCTGCGTGAAATCGAGACTGAAACACGCCGCGTTCAAGCCGAAGAAGCACAAAAACGTACGCTTGAGCAGATGCGTAAAATGGCTGGCAAATATACAGATCAACCAGCTTCTGAAGTTCGTAAAGACGAACCATTAGCAGAAGGTTTGGTAGGCGATGCTTTAGAAGAATCGTTTGAAAAAGAACGCCGCGAAATCAAGCGTGGCACCAGTAGTACTAGTGCACGTGGTCGTGGTCGTCGTAAGAATCAAGACGAGCGCGAGATCAAAAACCGCAAAAATGGTTTACGTTCAACACAAGCATCACAGCATAAGTTTGAAAAACCAGTCGAAAAAATTGTCTATGATGTTGAGATTAGCGAGCACATTACCGTTGCCGATCTTGCTCAACGTATGGCAGTGAAAGCTCGTGAAGTCACCAAATTGCTCATGAAAATGGGTGAAATGGCTCGTGAATCAGATATGATTGACCAAGCCACAGCAAGCTTGCTTGTTGAAGAAATGGGTCACAATCCAGTACCTGTCAGTGATACGAAGGTGGAAGACGATCTGCAAGACGCAGTTGATGAGCGTAGCAGTAATGTACAAACACGTCCGCCAGTCGTGACTATTATGGGTCACGTTGATCATGGTAAAACATCATTGCTAGACAAAATCCGCGAAACGAAAGTGGCAACGGGCGAAGCAGGTGGTATTACCCAGCATATTGGTGCTTACCATGTAAAAACTGATCGTGGCGTCATTACTTTCCTTGATACTCCAGGTCACGCAGCTTTTAGTGCGATGCGTTCACGTGGTGCTCAAGCGACTGATATCGTTGTATTGGTTGTTGCAGCTGACGATGGCATGATGCCGCAAACCGCAGAAGCCATTGATCATGCACGTGCTGCTGGTACACCAATCATTGTCGCTATTAACAAAATGGATAAGCCAAGTGCCGATCCTGACCGTGTTCTTAATGAGTTGACCACAAAAGAAGTGGTTTCAGAAGAATGGGGCGGTGACACACCAATGGCTCGTATCTCTGCCAAAACTGGTGAAGGTATTGATGAGTTGCTAGAATTCATTAGCTTGCAAGCTGAGCTTATGGAGCTAGAAGCCCCACTAGATGGTGCTGCTCAAGGTGTTGTTATTGAGTCAAGACTTGAGAAAGGTCGTGGTCCAGTGGTTAGTGTCCTTGTTAAGAAAGGTACACTGAAGCAAGGCGATTTGGTGCTAGCGGGTGAGCATTATGGTAAAGTCCGTGCAATGACGGATGAGAATGGTCAACGTATCAAATCTGCGGGTCCTTCTATTCCTGTTGAGATCTTAGGTTTGCCTGAAACGCCAGCTGCTGGTAGCGAATTCCTAGTAGTGACAGATGAGAAAAAAGCACGTGAAGTGGCTGACTTTAGAACCAATCGTGAGCGTGAGCGTCAACTTGAACGTCAGAATGCGATGCGTTTAGAAAGTATGTTTGACCAGATGGGTCAAGGCGATGTGTCTTTCTTAAATATCGTATTGAAAACAGATGTACGTGGCTCACTCGAAGCATTACTGTCAGCATTGAACGAGCTGTCAACTGATGAGGTCAAGGTCAGAGTCATCAGTTCAGGGGTTGGTCCTATTTCTGAGTCTGATGTTACATTGGCAGAGTCTAGTGAAGCTGTGCTATTGGGCTTCAACGTTCGCGCAGACGCAACTGCACGGCGTAAAGCAGATTCGGCTAACATGGATATTCGCTACTATAGTGTTATCTATGGCTTGATTGATGATGTCAAAGCCGCAATGAGTGGTATGCTTGCTCCTGAACATCGTGAGAAGATTCTTGGCGTTGCAGACGTTCGTGAAGTCTTCCGTTCTAGTAAGTTTGGTGCGGCTGCTGGTTGTATGGTGGTTGAAGGTACAATCTATCGCAACAAACCAATCCGTGTATTGCGTGATGACCAAGTTATCTTTACGGGTCAATTGCAATCATTACGTCGCTATAAAGAAGACGTTAATGAAGTACGTACAGGTATGGAATGTGGTCTGGCTGTTCGTGGCTATGACGTCGAAGCGGGTGATAAGATCGAAGTATTTGAAATCCAAGAGTTCGCTCGTACGATTTAAAGCGACGACTTGATAGTATGATATCTAGCCATACGATACGCCATATCGGCTAAGTAGGTAGATATCCTCTTAACCTCTAGCTGTACTTAGGCCTAACAGGTACACCCTGCTAGGCCTTTTTTAGCAATATAGTTATTATCAAATTATTAATCAGCATCACACTATCAATCAGTAAATGTATTCACAAATAAAATGAGCCATATTAGAGACAAGGTAAAAACATGAACCAACGTTTACAACGCTTAGCCGATCAAATTCAGCGTGAGCTTGCTGTACTTATCCGTGACGAAGTCAATGACCCTCGTCTAACGGGTTTTGTCACTATTTCTAGCGTTAAAGTTAGCCCAGATTTAGGCTACGCTGATATCTACGTCACCATCATGGAGCCTGAGCTTAATGATGCCATGACGAAGACCAATCATGAAGAGAGCATCAAGGTATTAAATAAAGCCGCAGGATTTTTGCGTACTGAGCTAAGCCATAGCCTAAAAACACGCACCACACCGCGCTTACGTTTTCATTATGATGAAGTCACTGCTCGTGGCAATTACATGATGGATCTAATCAACAAAGCCGTCACTAAGACAGAACAAAATGAAAATGACGAGTAAATAACCATTATGTCCATACCGATCAAGCAAGCCGATAAAATAAGAGTCTCTGGAGTTGTCTTAGTAGATAAACCTCAAGGGATGACTTCTCAGCAAGTCGTGTCAAAGGTGAAGTATCTGTTTCAGTCGCCAAGCCATGACAGTAAAAAAGCGGGACATACGGGCACGCTTGATCCAATGGCAACTGGTCTATTGCCTATTTGTATGGGCGAGGCGACTAAGTTTAGTCATTATCAATTGGATGCTGACAAGTCTTATCAAGCCACCATCTTACTTGGTCGTCAGACCGATACTGGCGACGCCGATGGTCAAATCATTGAACAATCACCTGTACCAACATTTGATGATGTGTCATTGAATAAAGTTGCTCAGCAGTTTTTGGGCGCTCAGCAGCAGATACCACCGATGTATTCTGCTTTGAAAAAAGATGGCAAAAAGCTATACGAGTATGCTCGCGCGGGCATTGAGGTAGAGCGACCGCCAAGAGACATCATTATCAAAGCCATTGAGATAAAAAAGATTGATAATGAGCAGATTCAACTGACGGTAACCTGTACCAAAGGTACTTATGTACGTGTATTGGGCGAGGATATTGCCAAAGCAATGGGGACGTTAGGTCATCTGACGACGCTTCGACGTACGCAGGTTGGGAAATTTACTATTGATGATGCGATTACGTTATCAGCGTTAGAAGCCATGACACTGGCTAATCGAGAAGAGCGATTGATGCCAGTTGATGCTTGCATCGATATCGACGCCACTTTGCTACTAACATCTGAGCAATGTACGCGTATACATATGGGTCAACGATTAAACGTGTTTGAACAGCTTACAGACGATCTTAAAGGATACATATCAGAGAAAGTCAATAAGCAGCTTTTGAGAGATAAAGATGAGGCTCATAAAGAGCAGCAGATTGAGCACGAAATACCCATCGATGTCCGTTTGGTCAATGAAGAAGGCGAGTTTCTTGGGTTGGGAGCGATCAGTCTAAATGGTCGGTTACAACCCAAAAAGCTGATTCAACGTTGATGGTAGCTTTTGACAGCACCTTGAGATTAAACCGATTTACTAACAGTTTACACTAATCACATATCGTCACATTTCATTGCAGGTTTCGCCTATAGCGAAACCTGTTTTTTTTGTACATTAGTTACACCAGCTAGGGAGAGCGGACAAAAAAATAATAATGAAAAACTGTAACGATAATGAATGGACTAATAAGAATCATCAGACGTCACTAAGCAATGAAAAATAACTAAAACGATTGTCGACTATGAAGATGACCAAAGTAGAAAAAAAGAAAATATAAAATAAAAAGTATGGATACCTACAGACAGGACGTTTTTTTATAAAAAGAAGAAGTAAAGCTTCCTATATATAATAACTAGAAATAATAAAATAGCCAGACAGACAACTTGTTGACTAACCATTCACTAATAGAAAAAGAAGAGATATTATGAAAACGATTGCCTTTTTACTCCATAGCAACTTTGAACAAGCAGAGTATGAAGATGTCAATAACCAGTTAAAAGACAAAGGTTATAAGACAGTTCTCATTACTACTAATAAAGAAAAAGAAGTTCAAGCAATGAACCAAGATGTGGATAAAGGCGATACCTTTACTGCCGATATCTTTGCAAGCGAAGCAAATGTAGATGATTATGATGCCTTGGTTCTACCAGGCGGTACGGTAAACGCTGACACCATTCGTGGTAACGAAGAAGCTCACAAAATTATCAATGCGATTAATGATGCTGGTAAAACACTAGCTGCTATTTGCCATGCACCTTGGGCACTTATTAATACAGGCATTGCTAAAGGTAAGACGCTTACCGCTTACCAATCACTTCAAACAGATTTGGAAAATGCGGGTGCCAATTTTGTAGACAAAACAGTACAGGTAGATGGCAACCTCATTACCTCACGTAATCCAGATGATATCGATAATTTTGTCGAAGCAATTGACAAAGCGCTTTCTTAATTCGATATTTTATAATGCATGACATAACGTAAGAAACCAATCATAACTAAAACTAAGGATATCCTCATGTCAAACCCTAATCCAAATGATACCGCTCTTGAACAAGAACGTTCTGAATCTGCAACTGCTGCTCTTAAGAGCCAAACTGAAAATAATCACACAGAAGACTCTGAAGGTGCAGCAGATCGTATTGCTGATAATTTAAACAGTGCAAAAGAAGACAAGTAATTGATCAATTGCCCTATAACTTCAACAGTTATGGGGCAATGATTACTGAGTTGATAGTGATCGATAGTCATAAGGGAAAGAAAGCTTTTGCTTTTTTTAATGCCTAATATTTGAAAAGCAATAACTGAATAAATTACGTTTATACAAATCGTAGCTAAACATGTAAAAGGGATACTTTACTAATAATAATTTAGGAGCCAAAATGAATAACGCATCCAACGAACTAGATGAACAAGAGCAAGAGATTCAAGAACTTGCAGCAGATATCAACCCTAGTGAAGAAACTACGCCTGATAGTCTAGCAGAAGCGACTACTGCGCCTCTTGCAGACAATGAGCTGGGCGATAACGCGACCAATGATGAGGCTAAAAAATAAGTATACTGACTTAAGACAAGTGATTTCATGCTTATTGTGTTAATAAAACTATTATGAAAAACTGCTGCTAGTTCAGCAGTTTTTTGTTATAATTGCCCGCACATTTGAATTGAGTTTTAGATAGCGCGTTGTTCTTAATCTTGCTGCTTTAGATAGTGAGCTGAGTTCTGTACTATTTCGCGTTGATTTACTTCTATTTTAAATGATGGTTACAATAATTGAGCTTATCGTACACTAGGTCAACTCTAGTAATGCAGGGTTGTCCTGAATGGCGTATGAGTTACTTTATTTATTATTTTACTGTTTTTATGAAGACTCAATTTGAGTCTGTCTGAGAACTTTTAGCATTGCCGGAGATATTTATGCTAACTAATACCGATCGTGAACAAATCATTGCACAATACCAGCGCGGCGAAAACGACACTGGTTCACCAGAAGTTCAAGTAGCTCTATTGAGTGCTCGTATCAACGATTTGCAGAACCATTTCAAAGCACACAAAGCTGACCATCACAGCCGTCGCGGTCTTATCCGTATGGTTAACACCCGTCGTAAACTGCTTGATTACCTAAAAGGTAAAGATCTTGGTCGCTATACCACCCTTATTAGCCAGTTAGGTCTACGTCGTTAATTTAGCGACAAAAGTGCAAGTGGTTGCTGAAATAAAAAGCGCCATCATATGGTATCTTTTTAAGATTTTTGCTAAACCGCTTAGAACTTACTTGCTGATATTGATACAATGGATTTTTCTAAAAACGGTGTGGAATAGTTTCACGCCGTTTTTTTATGCGTATTGGAATGGGTTTTGATGTATAGACTATTTACGCTACTATAACGGTCTGATATCAGTTTGCGAAGATAGTAAAAAACCCAGATTCACCGTAGCATGAGCAGACTAAGATTACAGTAATCAGAGCTATCAAAAATGAGTAGATGCTCAGTTTTGCAATTCATTGGTCAATGCCTATAAATCACTGTAAAATAATGTATTGTGAGTTTTACCCATGACCATTGTTCATACAGCAAGTAGTGATAGTTGATGGTCAATTAAAGAAAGTAATAAACGATAAAGTGAAAATGATCCTTGCAAGGGCTTATCGAAACTAAAAAATATCTTGTGGGTTTCATTTTTACCATTTGACAGTATTTATAATAATATCGATATCAAATGATGAGACACATATGATAGTGCAATGACTATCGTAGATATACAGATAATTAAATCACAGTATGAATCCTAGTTTATATGGCTTTTCATGAAAAGCATATCGATTAGCGGTTATATACAACGCATTTTAATGACAGATATCAGCTTGTTAATATGCTGATATTATTTTTGTCAGTCAACATTAGGAATATTATATGACAATGTTTAATACCATTAAGCGTGAATTCCAGTATGGCAACCAGCAGGTTGTTATCGAAACTGGTCGAGTTGCACGTCAGGCCAATTCTATTTTGGTACACATGGGCGGTGTGACGGTACTAGTCGCAGCGGTTGTAAAATCAGAAGCCAAAGAAGGACAAAACTTCTTTCCACTTACCGTAAACTATCAAGAAAAAATGTATGCGGCAGGTAAAATCCCAGGTGCTTATGGCAAACGTGAAGGCCGTGCTAGCGAATTTGAAACGCTAACCTCACGCTTGATTGATCGTCCGATTCGTCCACTATTTCCAGAAGGTTATGTAAACGAAATCCAGATTACAGCTACCGTTGTATCATCAGATAAGACTCAGTCTGCAGATATCGCTGCATTGATTGGTGCTTCAGCGGCATTGGCTATCTCTGATGCGCCATTCAACGGCCCTGTTGCTGCTGCGCGTGTTGGTTTCATCAATGGTGAATACGTTCTTAACCCAACCCTTGAACAGCTTAAAGAAAGTGATCTTGACTTGGTTGTCGCTGGTACCAAATCTGCGGTATTGATGGTTGAATCTGAAGCGGCAGAGCTGTCTGAAGATCAAATGTTAGGCGCTGTATTGTACGGTCATGAGCAGCAGCAAATCGTCATTGACAATATTGCCTCAATAGCAGAAGAAGTGGGTACGGCTAAGCAGCAGTATTCTGCGCCTGAGCGTGATAAGGCCTTAGAAACCAGCATGAAAGAGCAGTTTGGCGAGCAAGTGGCTGACGCTTACACCATTACTGATAAACAAGAGCGCTATACCAAACTTGACGACATTAAGCAGTCAGTTATTGATGCGCTTGCTGGTGATGCTGAATCAGAAAACTATGCTGAGACCGTATCTGAGCTAAAAGAAATCTATAACGACCTTAAATATCGTACGGTTCGTGACAATATCTTGTCAGGTAAGCCACGTATCGATGGCCGTGATCTTGAAACCGTTCGTGCGCTTGATGTACAAGTTGGTGTACTCCCTTATACGCATGGTTCAGCACTATTTACTCGCGGTGAGACGCAAGCATTGGTTACGACCACGCTTGGTAACAGCCGTGACGTTAACATGATTGATTCACTAGGTGGTACGATTCGTGATCATTTCATGTTGCATTATAACTTCCCACATTTCTCTGTTGGTGAGACAGGCCGTGAAGGTATTCCAAAACGTCGTGAAATCGGTCATGGTCGTCTAGCGCGCCGCGGTGTAGAAGCGATGCTACCAGATAGCGAACGCTTCCCATATGTTATTCGTGTGGTGTCAGAGATTACTGAATCAAACGGTTCATCTTCTATGGCTTCTGTTTGTGGCGCAAGTTTGGCATTGATGGATGCGGGTGTACCATTAAAAGCCCCTGTTGCTGGTATCGCAATGGGTCTGGTTAAAGAAGGCGAACGTTTTGCTGTCTTATCAGATATCTTAGGTGATGAAGATCATCTTGGCGATATGGATTTTAAAGTGGCAGGGTCTAAAAATGGTATCACTGCGCTACAGATGGATATCAAGATTGAAGGCATCACGCCTGATATCATGGAACAGGCGCTTAAACAAGCCCATGCTGGTCGTATTCATATCTTGGACGCCATGAACAAAGTATTGCCAGAAAGCCGTACTGAAATCAATGCTCATGCGCCTAACTATGCTGTTATCGAAATCAACCCAGATAAGATTCGTGACGTCATCGGTAAGGGCGGCGCAATGATTCGTCAGCTAACTGAAGAGACCGGTGCGGTTATCGACATCGATGATGGTGGCACGATTCGTATCTTTGGTGAAAACAAAGCAGCAACCAAAGCTGCTATCGGTAGAATCGAAGCATTGACGGCAGAAGTTGAAGTTGGCAAAACGTATGAAGGTACGGTTGCTCGTATCGTCGACTTTGGTGCTTTTGTGAATGTTCTACCAAATACAGATGGTTTGGTTCATATCTCACAAATCGCAGAAGAGCGCGTAGAGAATGTATCAGACTACCTAAAAGAAGGTCAGGTTGTTAAAGTCTTTGTACAAGACGTTGATAATCGTGGTCGTATCAAGTTAACGATGAAAGGTATCGAGCAAAACTAATTTTTAACCATTAGTTTGGTCTAGATATTTAAAAACCGCTTTGAAAGACTTTTTATGAGTCCTCAAGGCGGTTTTTTTTATGTGTTAGAGGTATGGTCAATCCAAAGTAAAAGTGGTAAATACGGTCATCATGTTCTACTGGTATAAATTCGACTCACTGGCTGTTCGCAAGCGTGACAGATACTTCGTAAAATTGACCCCAGTAGAACCGTACTCTTTTTAAGACGGGTCGACTATAGTCAAAGGCTGTGATGGATTTATATAATAATGCTTTTAGGAAGATGAATATCAATACGAAGTTTGGGTAAGGGTTGTAGATGCTGAGTCAATAACGGCAACGTATCGTGGTGCCAATCTAAAGGCAGTATATTAACTGAGCCGGACGAATCAGTCTTATAGTCTCGCGGGTTATCATACACCAGTGGGCGGGCAAGTAGAGCTACTCTACGGATGCCTTGGTAACGAATCAGCGGTAAAAGCTGCTGTTGTAAATCCAGTAAAGCCGCATCAAGCCAACTTGTGCGTGCTGGATGATAAGGGTGATCAGATACGACGAGGTTGGCAATATAACTGGGCTGATTACCACTACTGCTGGCACCTAGACCTGTTTGCTCAAGTGCGCGCTTAATCAACAAGCAGCTACCAACATTTAGATTACCATCACGACACGCTTGGTAGTAAGACTGATAATTATCAGAAAATAAGGTTTTGGTTCGTGCCAGCACAGGATCTAAAAGAATGCCTGCTGTATTCACTGGCAAGATAAGTAGCTGTGCACTGCTATTTAAAATAGGGGCATGCGTTAATTGTATGTTCGCCATTTTTTACCTTTAGCCCCTTGATAAATACAGTGATTCTATTCTACAGCTGTCTCATTCGCTTCAAGCTCAACAATTTGTTGTTCTAGTAACGCGATTTGTTCTGCTTTCATTTCAGTCAGTTTTTTGTTCATGGCCAATTGCTCAGCTGCCAGCTTTTCCTGCTCAGCCATGCGTTGACGCTCATCTTCTAAGCGATCAATCTCTTCTTTGGCGAGACTGTTTGTTTTTGGTAGGGGTGCATCTAATATAAGTTTGGGATCAATGGGTTGATTGATTGAATTGTTATCAAGGTCTGAGTCCTCACTTACTATTTCATTATTTAACGGCGTAAGTTCATTTAGCTCTGGATCCTTTATTTGCCCAGTTACTGAGCTAGAAGCGATTGGTTTAGCATCAGTTTGTTCTACTGTTGAGGGCGCAGTCGCGTCAACAGGCGCAGTATCCGATGAAACACTTCTCCAAACCAAATAACCAATCAATAGTGCTACCAATACAACGAGTAGCCACCATTTTTGAGGGAACTTAGAAGAGGTTTTTTTACGGTTCATACGATGGTCAAATTTAGGTTAGAAATATAGGTAGGTATAATATAACAAACTCAAAATAAAAAGCCTATCTATTGCTAGATAGGCTTAAAACACTATTAAATATCAGTACTCTCAATATTTTTAAAAAGCTTTAGTGGTGACAGAAACAAGTCAAGGTTTAAACTTGACTGTACCACTGGTTCCCGTAACCATTGCATCGCGAGCAAGCTGATCCTCAAGATTGTTTTTGGCACTAATGGCATCAGGGTCAGGGCGATGCTCAGTATGACCACACTGGGTGCATTCGATGTACTCATCAGGCGTCGGCGTGACGATATTCACTTGTACAACAGCATCCATCGTCTGGCACTTGGGACAGCGCACCCCTGCCAAAAATTGACGCTTTGGACGTGATGACTGATAACGCATTTAGATAACCCCGCGCGTCGTTTGAGTATTATCAGCATTAGCGGTAGCGTTGGCAAACCCACTATGACGCAACAAGGCGTCGATACTGGCACTACGACCACGGAAGTTCTCAAAATTGGTCTTGGCTGGAAAACTGCCACCAACTGACAAAATCGTATCGCGGAACGCTTTGCCAGTGTTTGGATTAAAAATACCGTCTTCTTCAAACTTACTGAACGCATCTGCCGAGAGCAGCTCAGCCCATTTATAAGAATAATAACCTGCGGCGTAGCCTCCAGCAAAAATATGACTAAAACCATTGGCAAAACGATTATAGTCAGGTGTTTGCATAATAGCGATATCGTTTCGAACAGCGTTCAAAGTGGCGAGAATACCCTCATAATCGAGTGCTGGCGTGTGTGCATGAATCAATAAATCAAACAGCGCAAATTCGATTTGACGCAATGTTTGTAGTCCGCTTTGAAAATTCTTGACCGCCAGTAACGCGTCTAGCTTATCCTTAGGTAAGGCGTCGCCTGTCTCGACATGACTACTAATCAGCGCAATGCCTTCAGCATCCCATGCCCAGTTTTCCATAAACTGGCTGGGTAGCTCGACTGCGTCCCATTCCACGCCATTGACCCCAGCGACATCGCCTACAGTCACTTGCGTCAGTAAATGATGCAAACCATGACCGAATTCATGGAATAAGGTCAGTACTTCATCATGCGTCAATAAGCTTGGCTTGCCATCCAGTGCAGGCGTAAAGTTACCAACCATAAAGCAAACAGCCAGCTGTTGATGCCCTTGTTCTTCGTAGCGATAGCGCGCTTGGAAACCATTCATCCATGCGCCGCCACGTTTGCCACTACGAGCAAACAGATCAAAATAAAAGCCACCGATCAGCTGACTATCTGCATCGAATAATTGATAAAAACGTACGTCACCATGCCAGCGAGAGACTGATTGTTCAGTCGTATTTTCTATACTTTCAATAGGTTGTTCTTTGACTGTGATGCCGTATAAACGTTCCACAATGGCAAACAGGCCACTAATAACTTTTGGTAATGGGAAGTACGGACGGATTTCTTCTTGCGATAAGCTAAACTCGGTTTGTTTTACTTTTTCGGCAATGTACGCGCTGTCCCAAGGTTGCAGCTCGTCAATGCCATAGTCATAGGCATACTGTTGCAATTGAGCCAAATCTTGTTTGGCGGCTGGCGTTGCTTGTGCTGCCAAATCTCTTAAAAACGTTTCAACTTCTGCCACACTATCAGCCATTTTGGTCGATAGCGACACGTCTGCATAATGCTCAAAACCCAGTAGTTTGGCTTTTTGTTCTCGCAATTGCAAAATTTCACTCATGATAGCTGCATTATTGAGGGAGTCACCTTTTGCATTGGTATGCTCGTCAAACTCAGAGGCGCGGGTGACATAGGCTCGATATAGCTTTTCACATAGACCACGGTCATCTGCATGAGTCATCACTGCCAGATAAACAGGGATGTTTAGACTGGCAACATAATAAGGTGTTGGTAAAGCCGCCACTGCTTCTTGCGTCAATGTACCGCTGGCAAGCAGCTTTGCTTTGTGCTGCTCGCCTGCATCAGCCAGTAGCGCCAGACCGCTTTCTGTCAATCCTGCCAATTGCTCATCATTGAGCACCAAAGCATACGCTTGAGTTGCATCCAAAACATGATCAGAAAAAGTCGCTGATAGCGTTGAGAGTTTGCTTTGAATAGCGGCGAACTGCTCTTGTTTGTCTGTTGGCAAAGCGACCCCCGATAGCTCGAAGCTCTGTAGCGCAAGCTCAATAGCACGCGCACGGGCAGGTTCAAGTGTCGCAAAAAACGCCGTATCGTTCACGATCGTTTGATAGCGACTGAATAAAGGCTGATGCTGTCCCACGCGCGTACCGTAGGCGGAGAGGGTGGGCAGTAGCTCATGATGGACATGACGAATGTCATCAGTACTTGTCACGCTATTTAGGTGCGACAAAACACCCCAACTGCGATCCAGTGCCAAATTAAGATGGTCAAATGCCATGACATCCATCAATGCTTGTTCGGCGCTGATATCGGCATCATGGTTAGTCTCTGACGCCGCTGTCATATCGTCCAAAAAGGTATTGGCCTTATCAATAGCGCTAATGACTTCGTCGTGTAATGTATTTGGTGCGACATTGGCAAAATCAATGAGATGCAAGTCTGTAAAAGTAGCGTTCATAAAGGTATCCGATATCAATGAGTGAAGTATAAAAGGATCAAATGGATGTTATTAATAGTCGTATGCTGCCGTCATCATGGACGGTATAGAATCTTTTTAATTTTTTATATAGGTTATACAAAAGATGGGTTCATTTACCAAAAATGCAACCTAGCCACCTATAACCTATCTACCTATATAGTTGATTGACTTTAAAAACGGGCAAAAGAAAACCATTCAAAATAGATAGAAGGTAATTTTAACAATACTGATTGTTCTACTTACAAAGCATCATCATTTGCTTGCAAATTCATCCTATAGTGGTTGATATCCAACTGTTAGCATCAGGGTAATGGAATAAAAAATAACTATTAAAACAAACCAGAAGCGTTCAAAAGTCTAAATCCTAATATTAATACTAAGAAAAGTGATCGTATTAGGGTTATATAATAAGTAAAAAATGCTTAATAAATGAAAATAACCGTCGAACATAAATGATAATAAAACAAGGAGTCATACATGAAAGCCACCCTTAAAAGCTTACGTCAGACCAAAGCCAATCCTGCGGTCAGTATCTTTGTGAAAACGCATCGCGCGCATCCTGCCAATGATCAAGACCCGATTGCCTTAAAAAATCAATTAAAAGTAGTCGAAGATCGCTTGACCAACGAGTATGACAAGCGCACGGCTACCACTATTTTAGAAAATATCCATGCTAAGACGGATGAGCTCAACCACAACTACAATCTCGATACCTTAGCGATATTTGCCAGCACAGATGATGTACAAATCATCCGTATGCCAATTGATACCCAAGAGCGCGTGGTTATCTCCAACCGCTTTGCCACTCGCGACTTGGTACGCGATATGGCAAGTGCGGTTCATTATTACACGGTCGTGCTAACGCGTGACCATGCACGTCTGATCGAAGCGTCTAATGATCGCGTCGTTAAAGAATTCGATAAAGATGATAATGCGCAAAACAATATGGAAAATATCCCATTCCCTGTTGAAAATAATGGCCTATATACTACAGGTGACGCTGGTTCGGATCGCTCAGCAAACAATGAAAGCAGTTATTTAAAAGAGTTCTTTAACCAAGTGGATAAAAGTGTACAAGAGCTGTGGGGCGAGCATAAGATGCCATTGGTCGTTGTTGGTGATGCAAAAAATATTGCTTACTATAAAGAGGTCTGTGATCGTCCGGACAATATTATCGCCACAGTCTCGAACGCGACTCACCTAGATGACGGTAGCGCTCAGCATATTGTCGATAGTGTACAAGAAGCGGTAGAAGAATATCGTGCTTCGCTGCATCAAGCGGCCTTAGGTGAAATTGATAAAGCACGTGGCGCCAATATGCTGCAAACAGACTTGCAAGAAGTGTATCGCAGTGCTTTCCAAGGCGCAGGCGAGACCCTTTATGTGCGTCGTGGTTATATACAATCAGCTAAAATTGACGAGAAAGCGCAGACGTTGAGTGTGACAAATGATCCTGCTGCTGAAGGCGTTACCGATGATGCCATTGGTGAAGTGATTGAGCATGTGATTCATAATGGTGGTAAAGCCGTGTTTATGCCACAAGATATTATGAGCGAAGATCAACCGATTGCTTTGGTGACCCGTTACTAGTTTGGTAAAACACATCGATTGATGTTACTGGCAAATGCATAAGTCAGTAATACAACTTTGCTATCTTTCAAAAGCATTGGTTTAACATAAGCCAATGCTTTTTTATGGACGGTCTCATATCTATTTTGTCCCAAAAACGGTGTCATTTATTATATGTGTCAGCAGCACTGATGCATATAAGGTCAGTGCTTTTTTGTGGTTAATTCTTATTTTGCCACATATATTTGGGTTTTATCCGTTGACGAGGTGGTGCAGAATATGGCGCTATTTATCACTGTGGTGCACGATATACTACGATAGTGCGCTCGGCAATTTATTGGTATTGCCTTAAATAAGTATCTGTACTGTAGTCAAATGGCATGACGATAGGAGTTTTTGGCTGGCATAGGGATTGCACCATTGTTATAAATCACACAAGGCAACGGTTGTGTATCGCCGCGATGGTTTATAAAAAGTGAGTCATAATAAATATGCGTTATAGGTCAGGCTCGCTTAGCAATACTACAACGCGTTATCTCTGATTAACTACTGTTGATGAATCAGACTGCTGTTATACTCAATAGCGTATTCATCTGCTTATCGACCTTTTATGACGACTGAATTTATGACTACTCCCTCTTTTGTTTTGACCAGCTACAATATTCACAAAGGCATGTCACCGCTAAATCGCCAAGTAAAATTACAAGGCATTGCCAAAGCGCTTGAGATCATCGGCTCTGACGTGCTGTGCCTACAAGAAGTGCAAGGCCAAAACCTAAAGCGTAATATGCAATATAACGAATACCCCGACCAATCGCAGCACGAATGGTTTGGTGAGTATTTGCAGCTGCAAAATAGTTATGGTAAAAATTCTGAATATGACAATGGTCATCATGGTAACGCGGTGCTTAGCCGCTTCCCTTTAGACCCAAAACACAACGTCAATATCACGGTCAACAAGCTTGAACAACGCGGTGTACTTCATTGCGAAGTACAACCAGTTGGGTGGGAGACGCCTGTAGTGGTACTGTGTGCTCATTTAAATCTGCTTGAGCGAGATCGTATCAAACAGTATCAGGCGATTAGCGATTATGTGCGCAATGAGATCGCCCATGACCAACCGCTGATCTTGGCAGGCGACTTCAATGACTGGAAAAAAATGTCTTGTGATAAGCTTGCTACCAGCTTAGGAATGACTGAGGCTTTTAAACATTGTCATGGCAAACTGTCAGCGACCTTCCCAGCCAAACTACCCGTGCTCAGCTTGGATCGAATCTACACCCGTAATCTGGGCGTCAAAGATGCGTGGGTACATACTGGCAAACCGTGGTCGACATTGTCAGACCATCTGCCAATCAGTGCAGAGCTGGTATTATTGTGATAGGGTGCTAAAGCAGGTAAAACTGAGATGTAGTGCAAAAATAAAATAATAGCAACTTATAAGGATATAAAACGATGTCTAACAATCAATTACCAACCACCCAACACGCCGTGCTCATACATGAATTTGGCGAACCAGAAGTCATGAAATATCAGGACAGCGTTGCCATTCCTGAATTAGCAGACAATCAAGTATTGGTCAAAATTGCTTATGCTGGTATCAATCCAGTTGATTACAAAACCCGTCAAGGAAAAGGCTGGGGCGCCGATAATATTCGTAAAGAAAAATTTGATAATGATCAGCCCGCTATTTTAGGCTTTGATATGGCAGGGGAAGTAGTTAAAAGCAATAGCGGTCAGTTTAGTGAAGGTGAGCAAGTCGCTGCACTGTCATTCAATGGCGGATGTTATGCTGAGTATGTGGCCATCGATGCCAACCTGTTGGCCAAAGTACCAACCTCTGTCACGCTAGAGCAAGCAGGCGCGTTACCTTGTATCGGGCAAACGGCACTACAATTTGTAGAGTTTGCCGATATAAAAGCAGGCGAGCATGTGGTCATCAATGCACCCGCAGGCGGCGTTGGTCACTTGTTGATTCAACTATTAGCAGAAAAAATTGCCAAAGAGAATATCAAAGTCACTGTCATTTGCTCACCAGAAAAATACGCCAAACTTGAACAATTAATAGATACCAGCAAGTTAACAGGCTGGATCGATTATACCAAGGATGAAGCGTTTCCTGATCTACAAGCCGATATGTTATTGGACTTGGTTGGCGGTGAAGCAGGGGTTCGCGCACTGAGTGTGCTCAGATCTGGCGCACGAGTGAACGTATTACCTACTATTTGGGTTGATAAACTCAAAGAAGCGGGTCAGCAGAAAAACTTAGATGTGGCGGGTTATAAAGCACAGCGTAGTGGAGAAGACATGGCGTGCGTTTTACAGCTGGTCGCGGATGGCAAGTTGACCTTAATCATTCAGCAAGTGTATCCATTGTCAGAAGTCGTTACGGCCCATCATGCGCTTCAAAATGGTGATGCGTTTGGTAAAATAGTTCTGAAAGTTGATTAGACATTATGCATGCGTCGAAACGTTAAACTAATACGCCCCGTTGCGACGGTTTTCGTTTTAGTAATGGTGTGCTTCCAAAATGTTTGGGTGTCACCATGCATGACGATGAGCTGACCAGACTCAAGACCAAGCGCCACTTTGTCTTGAGTTTTTTTATGTTTAAAAACAAATTTGCGCGTGGCTCCTAACGACAATGAGGCGATGATTGGCTGATCACCCAATTCTTTTTCGTCGTCAGCATGATAGCCCATACCGTCAGTACCCGACGGATAATAATTGAGTAGGCATGAGTTAAAATCTGCCGTAATGCCTATGTCACTTAATAGTTGTTCAATATGCTGTTTCACGTGGAACACTGAATCTGACCATGGAATGGCTCGCCGTGCATGCCCTGAATAATGATACATCACATCTTCTGCACCCATCCAAACAATCTGACGAGTCGTCACATGGGTTTTTCCAAACAGCGTTACAATATCAGACTGCCAAGGCAGCTCTGCTAATAAGGTGTCATACAGCGTACCAGCATCGTCAATGACAATACCCAAGTCATTTACTTGGCCGTCATAGGGCAATAGATTTTCTGTGGGCGCAGGCGCGAAGAGGTCGGTCATGGTTATGCCTATTCATCGTGGGGATAATGATTAATGAGAAATTGAGAAGCTGGAAAGTAATGACAGGCAGTAAGAGGTGCTTGGTTTTTAAATAAATGCTACGTTTTTGGGCGATGACTAAACTAAGTGACTACTAAGTTGAGTGCATATTAAATAGCGAGTCTAAAATAAGAATCGACACGTCCTTGTGTCAGATTTTTAGTGACAGTTTTTAAATTATAGCGATTAGCTGTCTTCGCCCAAGAAGCCGCCGCTTTGACGATGCCACAAGCGCGCATACACACCTTGCAACGCCAATAGCTCATCATGACTACCTTGCTCAATGATCTGACCTTTGTCCATCACCACTAGTCGATCTAATGCTGCAATGGTTGAGAGACGATGCGCGATCGCAATCACTGTCTTGCCAGTCATGATGTCGTTTAGACTCTCAGTAATGGCAAACTCAATCTCAGAATCAAGCGCACTTGTTGCTTCATCTAACAATAAAATGGGCGCATTTTTTAGCATGACTCGTGAGATAGCGATACGCTGACGCTGACCGCCAGAGAGTTTGACACCGCGCTCGCCCACTTGCGTATTCAGCCCCGTGTTGCCTTTATCATCATATAAGTCTTTGATAAAGTCCCATGCTTGCGCTTGCTTCGCAGCTGTTATGATCTCTTCGTCAGTTGCATCAGGACGACCGTAAGCGATGTTTTCTCGTACCGTACGATGCAGCAGTGAAGTATCTTGAGTAACCATGCCGATCTGTTGACGCAGTGACTCTTGAGTGACGTCATCGATAGCCTGTCCATCGATTAAGATTTTGCCTTTATCCACATCAAAGAAGCGCAGTAACAGATTCACTAACGTAGATTTACCCGCACCTGAACGTCCAACTAAGCCAATCTTTTCACCCGGTTTGATATCTAAATAAAAGTTATCAAGAAGTTTGGTCGTCTTGGTCGCTGAGGCATTGACTTCGTCTATATGCTCACCTTCTATATCAGTGTTATCATCATGCTCATAACTGAAATCAACATGATCGAATACGATACGACCCTCGGTGACTTTGACCGTCGGCGCATTGGGTTTATCGACGATGGTTTGTGGCGCAGATAATGTGCGCATGCCATCTTGTACCGTACCGATGCTCTCAAATAGGCTGGCAGTTTGCCACATAATCCAGCGTGTCAAACCGTTTAGGCGTAGTGCCATTGCGGTCGCGGCTGCGATAGCACCCACACCGACGGCACCTTGTTGCCATAAATAAATACCAATACCCGCTGTACCACTGACCAAAATCACACTGATCATATGGGTGGACACTTCTAAATAGCTGACCCAGCGCATTTGTGCGTGTACAGTACCCAAAAACTGACCCATGGCGTTTTTGGCATAGCTCAACTCACGGCGCGAATGACTAAACAGCTTAACCGTCATGATATTGGCATAAGCATCCGTGATACGCCCAGTCATCAGCGCACGGGCATCGGCTTGTACGATGGCAGTGAGCTTTAACTTAGGAATAAAATACCAGATGCACAGAGCGACCAAGACAAACCAGACGATAAAAGGAATCAGCAGTAGGCTGTCTAGATTAAAGAGAATAACACCTGAGGTAATAAAGTAGACGGCAACATACATGAACATGTCGGTGACCGTCATAACGGTATCACGTACAGCCAAAGCTGTTTGCATCACCTTGGCTGACACGCGTCCTGAAAATTCATCTTGATAAAACTGCATCGATTGCCCGAGCATGCGTTGATGAAAGCGCCAGCGCATCTGCATGGGAAACACCCCTTGCAAGGTCTGGAAGTGCACCAATGATGACAAGGTAATCCAGATGGGGCTCACTATCATGACGGCAAGCATCAAGAGTAGCATATCGCCTTTTTCTGCCCATAGGTTTTGCGGGGTATAGACACCCAGCCAATCAACGATGTTACCAATCCAAGCAAACAGCATGGCCTCATAGATACCGATTCCTGCTGACAAGACCATAAATAGCAAAAGCCAGCCGCGTAGACCATTGGTACACGCCCACAAAAATTTAAGCATGCCGTCACGAGGTGAGGGCAGTGGCATGGGCGTTTCAGGAAAGGCAGGTAGGCGGTTTTCAAAAAATCGAAATAGAGCATTCATAGGCAGTCATAAAGCATCAATAGCAGTACGCCAAAATCAACGATATCACTCGTTATTTTGAATCGTTACTGTTGTTATTAGGGATATGGGCTATTTTAACAAATTTCATAATTAGACCTGCAGGCGAATTGTAATTTGCACCCTTTATACTGTCTTTACCATTCATCAATTCATGTATAAATGCATTGCTGTAATAGAAATACTTTGTTACCTTCCATAGGTTTAAAACACCTGAGAATCTTTATTCTAGGCTCATAAAATTTATACCAGCAGCATATGGCTGTCGATGTATCGATCTCATTTCTAAATCACGATATAAATGACTCAATATATAAATAGTCATCATACGAAAATGGCGGCTTTAAAAGGTAGAAGTAAATGATGTATTTAACGATGGCGGTACTCTGTAGTGTCGCTGTGTCAGTATTGCTAAAAATATTACGGCAAAAACAGATAGACATTCGTCAAACTATTGTTGCTGGTTATCCAGTGGCCTTTTTGTTGACTTGGTTTTTATTAAAACCAGACCTTGGCGCAATCAATACACTTGGCGATGCATGGGGCGTCATTATTGCACTTGGTATCATACTGCCGACTGTGTTCATCTTACTTGGACGTGCCATTGAAGCCGTCGGCATGGTGGCAACTGATGCCGCGCAGCGTTTATCTTTGATCATTCCGATTGTGGCCGCTTTTTTATTATTTGGTGAAGTATTGACGGGTACACGTGTTTTCGGATTGGCCTTGGGGTTCTTAGCACTCGGCGCTTTGGTATATCGCCCACAGTCTGGCAGCATCAATAAAGTAGCCAAAAATACGCCACTCTGGCTGTTGGGCGTATGGCTCGGCTATGGGATCGTCGATATTTTATTCAAGCAAGTTGCCAAGCATGGAACGGCTTTTCCACTCACGCTGTTTGTCAGTTTTGGTTTGGCAGGACTGCTATTGTTTGGGTATCTATTGCTCACTCGCGTACGCTGGCAAGGGGAAGCGCTTGCAGCAGGGCTACTCTTAGGAGCGCTTAACATGGGAAATATTTATGCCTATGTTCGCGCCCATCAAGTATTGTCCGAATCACCAAGTATTGTCTTTACAGGTATGAACGTTGGTGTCATTGCGGTCGCTACCGTGATCGGTGTTGGTGTATTTAAAGAGACGCTCAATCGCGTTAACATCGTCGGTCTATTGCTTGCGGTTTGTTGTGTGGGTGTTTTGTTTTTGGCCTAAAAATAGAATCCAGTTTTATAAAAGCGTTAACGTATCGTATATAGGCAGGCAGAGTGTCCTATGCTAAGGTTAGCTAAAAATAGTGAGGCTTATAGCACTAATAATAAGCCAATCATTTGTGACCTTTGACTTCAATAGATAAAAATAGGATGCACTCTCAATGGAATACGAAAAACAATTACAACGTATCAAAAACGGTTCAGGTTTTATTGCAGCACTCGATCAAAGTGGCGGCAGCACCCCAAAGGCACTAGAAAACTATGGTGTCAATGGCGATGCTTATGACAGTGACGAAGCGATGTTTGATTTGGTGCATGAGATGCGCGCGCGTATCATAACCTGTGATGCTTTTGACAATGAGCGTGTGCTTGGTGCGATTTTATTTGAAGACACGATGGAGCGCGAGGTCAACGGCAAATCGACTGCCAACTATCTTTGGGAAGACAAAAATATCGTCCCATTTTTGAAGGTAGATAAAGGTTTGGCTGAGCAAATGAATGGGGTGCAAGTCATGCGTCCCATGCCAGAGTTAGACCAATTGTTGGACAAGGCCAAAAATTATCCAGTATTTGGCACCAAAATGCGTTCTGTTATTTATGAGCCAAGCGTGGATGGTATCGAGCTGGTCGTACAGCAACAATTCGATGTAGCAAAGCAAATTATCTCAAAAGGCTTGATGCCGATTGTTGAGCCAGAAGTGGACATTAATAGTGATAAAAAACACGAGAGTGAGTTGATACTTAAAACCAGTATTTTGCATAATCTAGAGCGTTTGAATGACGATCATCAAGTGATGCTCAAACTGACGTTACCGGAAGAAGCAGGATTTTATCAAGAGTTGATTGATCATCCAAAAGTACTCAAAGTGGTCGCATTATCTGGTGGTTATAGTCGTAGCGAGGCGTGCGCCAAGCTCAAGCAAAACCCCGGTATGATTGCCAGCTTCTCACGTGCTTTCACTGAAGGCTTGAGCAAACAGCAAAGCGATGAAGCCTTTGCTAATACGATTGATACTTCCATCCAAGAGATTTATGAGGCATCGAAGGTTTAGGTAAGTAGTAATCTCATTTCTTTAAGCTAATTTGTGAAAAAGCCCGAACCTAGTAATTAGGTTCGGGCTTTTTTATGCTAAAAATATATTAAGCTTTAAAAGGTGGTTTGAAGCGCGATACTAGCACCTTGGTCATCATAATTCTCGCGCCACTCACTGCGATAGCCGGCAGATAAGGTGGTTTTAAGCGTAGGCATGTAGCTGATGCCAATACCTACGATACCAATCTCACGTCCAACTTCTTGTCCAATCGTTGTAAAACTATCATTTGGCATACCAACGAAGTTCGCAGTGATGTCTGAGTGCTGATCACCATTTTCGATAGCGGCTGCTAACTGTCCTGTAATAGCAAACTGCGGCGTAAGATACTGTGACATTTTTAGACCTGCCGTCCAGCGCATGGACTCATATCTGTTTTCATCAACGTTTAAGTTATAAACGCCAGCGCCTGTTTCACGATAGCTATCGCTCTTCGCTTGCGCATAATTTACTTTTGCAAATGGTGTTACATGACGCTGTTCACTACCAATGCGATGATCGACACCCAATCCCGCTCGTAAGGTATCGACATCGTAGTCAGAACGAGCAACAGCATTAGTCAGGATGGACAAATGACGCTCGCCTTTAACTGAGCTTCTACCAGCGCCAATATGGAAATTCACATCTGTGGCATCACTCGCTCCATAATTACCGTAGCCTAAGACCTGCCAATTTTTGGCAGTCAGTTTATGATCCAGACGGCTACCATCAGTATCGGCATCAGTGTCAATATAAGACACTGCTAAGCCTAAATTAAGGTCGCTATTTATTGGTGTATCTAAACCAGCAATAGCGCCATAGCTATCTGCTTCATAGCCTGTCACTCCGTTTTCGGCGTCATGACTGCCTGTATTACCGATCAGTTTCGCCCAAACATTTCGCTCGGTTGTAGTAGCGCGATGCTCAGTAACAGCCTCACTTGCCGCATAATTAGTATCTGTAATGATACGATTGGCTGCACCCATGAATAATGGTTGCAGTTGGTTGGCAGCGACTGCCAACTGATTTTGATTAAAATTGGTGGTTGAACTAATAAGTGCTTTAGCCAGATCATTATCGCCATTTACAATTTGATCTTGAATGGCTCGGTCTAGCGCGTAAGCAATACCGACATCATTACGTTGTGATTGAGTATTGACTGACTCTACAAAGGTAGTATCAGTAACTGGCGGCTCAGGCGTAACTACTGGCGGCTCAGGTGTGACTACTGGTGGTTCAGGTGTGACTACTGGTGGTTCAGGTGTGACTACTGGCGGTTCAGGCGTGACTACTGGTGGTTCAGGTGTGACTACTGGTGGTTCAGGTGTGACTACTGGCGGTTCAGGTGTGACTACTGGCGGTTCAGGTGTGACTACTGGCGGCTCAGGCGTGACTACTGGTGGTTCAGGTGTGACTACTGGTGGTTCAGGTGTAACTACTGGCGGCTCAGGCGTGACTACTGGCGGTTCAGGCGTGACTACTGGCGGTTCAGGCGTGACTACTGGTGGAGTAGGTGCGCCCATTTTTAGATGAACGGCATTAGGATCACTATAGTCTGCATAGAAGTTTACTAATGGGCTATTATCGCTTACTTGTGTAAACTCACCTACGCGAGTCGTGGCTTTTACAATATCCTTCCATTCATTATTGCCGGACAAGTTAGCAACTGCTTCTGAGGCATTGACTTCTAACTGACCTTGACTGATATTGGCTCTTCCTTGAACAACCAACTGACCGTAATCATCAAGCGTGTTTAATCCAATTCCCAAGATTTCGCCATCTCTCATGGTATAGTTGCCATCAAGACGTAGTGTTCCCTGATTGATATTAGTAGCGCCTGTCCATTGTTTGGCAGTTGTCGCCATAGCTAGTAAGCCAGTGCCTTCTTTGGCAAAGTCACCTGCACCAGTGATAACAGCACTATTAACTACCTTCGTATTAAAGCCTTGCGTGTCTATATTAGCACCGCCTGCTTTGACGTTAATGCTACTTTCACCAAAACCGCCAAAGCCATTAAATAGAGCATCTTGATCGGCTGTCAAGCGCAAAGTACCACCATCAAAATTAACTACGGAATTTGAAGTGGCACTAGTAGCGCGCACGAGTGACTCAGTTGACAATACGCCCTTACTATTTAGATTGACAGTGGCTGAGCCATTATTACCGACTACTAAATCTTTGGTAGCAAAGGTACTATTACTGCTGATATCCAATGACCCTGCTGCACTAATATCTTCACCTAAATGAGTAGATTCAGCAACTTCCACTCTACCATTATTGTCAAGAGTTAAAGTACCGCTACCACTGCCACCTATTGAAAGGTTATCGGTAGTTAGCGCTGAGTCAGCATCAGTGACATTGACAATACCTCGACCCATACCTTGTAGGCCAATGACTGTTAAGTCAGCAGTTACCTTGCCACCTTTGGCAATATCTAACTGTCCGTTATTATTAAAGCCAACTTGTAGTTCTTTACTATCCATGGTAGAGCCCGCATCACTGATACTGACGCGATTTTCGTTGTTGCCTATACCTTGACCTAAACGCACAATATCATTAGCCGACGCTTTGGCACCTTGAGCGACGCTAAGACTGCCTTGACCATTATTACCTATGATGATATTTTCGCTAATAAGTGCACTGTTATTGCCCGTTACTTCAATCAAGCCTTCACCTGAGAACTCATCTCCTATGATACTTGAATTATCTATAGTTACCTTGGCACCATCTTGAATTTTTAAAGTACCGTTACCGCTTTGAGCGATAGTAATCTCTGGTGCTATTAATACAGAGTCTGTACCTTTGACGTCGATAGTCCCATCACTGTCTCGGACAAGGCCTGTACCTGCAGCTATTGTACTAGTTACTTTGGCACCATTACTGATGATCAACAAACCTGTGCCTCTACCGCCAGAAACAATTCGCGCTGCTGTAGCCGTAGTGCCGCTGCCATCGACAGTAGCAGTACCGTTACTACCAACGCCAATACCAACACCAATATCACTAGTGGCTGTTAGTTTGGCCGAGTCGTTGACCACTAAAGTGCCTTCGCCTGTATCACCGACTATAATTCTATCAGTGCTTAAGCTGGAACCTGCACCTGTGATAGTAATCTGACCTTTAGAGTCGCTAGCGATGCCAGCACCTACCTCAGACTGAAACTTGCCAGCTGCGCCATTTTTTATTGTCAGAGTACCTTCGCCCTCATCGCCTACTAAGATGGACTTACCGTTGAATACGGTATTTTTATCCGTCAAAGTCATATTAGCGACGCTACCTACTTCTAATCCCAAAACGGTTAAATCATTTATCGTAATATTAGCACCGTTTTGTGCGGTCAGCTCAGCCTGACCCTCTTCAGAGATAGTAAGGAATTCGGCGTTCAGTGAGCTACCAGCGCCGTCAAGGGTAACGACACTAACGCTATCAGGTCTTACTGCCAGACTAATGAGATCATTTGAGACCACGCTACCAGCAGTATTGATATTTAGAGCAGCGGCGTCTGCAAACCCAAATACCATCTCACTACCAGTGACTTTAGAGCCATTGCTGACTGTTACGACTTCATCCACAGCAAAACTACTCGGCAAAGCTGTTGTTGCGCCATCATCATAAGTCACATCAGCCAGTGCTGAGCCAGAAGCGCAAAGCATCGCTACCGCCAATGGAGTTAATAAAAGCTTGCTCGCTACTTGAGACTTACCAGAAGACTTACCACGAGATTTGGCAAGTTCAGACACGCATTGATAAACACCTAGAGAATGATTAAAAACAATACGATAGACATGATTCATAAATGGACCTTATTAGTAGATGATGAGGACATAACAATTGCTTGTAAAGTTACCCGTATCTTACTCCAAGTAATGGTTTTGTCTATCTATTTTTACACAAATGTTTATATGTTAGATTCCATATATAAGATAAATATTGCATTACTCATTAAAAAAGCTCGAACCTAACAACTAGGTTCGAGCTTTTTTAATATTTTTATACTAGCGTCTATTAAACTTCTTTATATAGCTGACGTCCTTCCTTATTGTATTTTTCTGTCATCTCCGCCATACCTTGGCGGACTTCCTCAACGCTGGCTTCGCCAACTTGCCCAACAAGTTCCGTATCTACTTCTTTAATCAGATGATCGGCATCGGTCAAATCTCCTGATTGCGGCGCAACTTTTTCGTTAGCTACTTTTTTGTCAGTGGCCTTTGTATTCAATCCTGCTGCATACTCACGCACATTTTGTGTGATTTTCATCGAACAAAATTTCGGTCCACACATTGAGCAAAAGTGCGCAGATTTATGCGCGTCTTTTGGCAAGGTTTCATCGTGGAACTCTCGCGCCGTATCTGGATCAAGTGCGAGGTTGAACTGATCGTCCCAGCGGAACTCAAAGCGGGCTTTTGACAAGGCGTTGTCACGCGCTTGTGCACCAGGATGACCTTTGGCAAGGTCGGCGGCATGAGCAGCGATCTTATAGGTGATGATACCGTCTTTGACATCTTTTTTATTGGGCAGACCTAAATGCTCTTTTGGCGTGACATAACAAAGCATTGCTGTGCCAAACCAGCCAATCATCGCCGCGCCAATCGCGCTGGTGATATGGTCATAACCGGGAGCGATATCAGTCGTCAAAGGCCCCAAGGTATAAAAAGGTGCATCGGCACATAGCTCAAGCTGTAAGTCCATATTCTCTTTAATACGGTTCATCGCTACGTGCCCAGGCCCTTCGATCATCACCTGTACATCATGCTTCCAAGCCACTTGAGTCAACTCGCCAAGTGTCTGTAGCTCACCAAATTGCGCCTCATCATTGGCATCTTGCAAGCAGCCAGGACGTAGGCCATCGCCCAAACTAAACGCCACATCATACTGCTTCATAATCTCGCAGATATCTTCAAAATGCGTGTATAAGAAGCTCTCTTTATGATGAGCCAAGCACCACTGTGCCATGATAGAACCGCCACGTGACACAATACCCGTCAAGCGCTTGGCGGTCAGTGGGACGTAGCGAAGCAGGACGCCTGCGTGAATGGTAAAGTAATCTACCCCTTGCTCAGCTTGTTCGATCAAGGTGTCGCGAAAAATCTCCCAGGTCAAATCTTCTGCCACGCCATCGACTTTTTCCAACGCTTGATAGATGGGCACCGTACCGATAGGTACAGGCGAGTTGCGAATGAGCCATTCGCGCGTTTCATGAATATGATTGCCCGTTGATAAATCCATGATGGTATCGGCGCCCCAGCGCGTCGCCCATGTCATCTTTGATACCTCTTCATCAATAGAAGAGCCAAGCGCTGAGTTGCCAATATTGGCATTGATTTTTACCAAAAAATTGCGCCCGATAATCATCGGCTCGGATTCAGGGTGATTGATGTTATTTGGGATAATAGCGCGTCCTGCTGCCACTTCACTGCGCACAAACTCAGGTGTGATGGTTTTGGGTGTATTGGCACCAAAGCTTTCGCCATCATGTTGGCGTGTATCCGTCAGCTCGTGCTGCTTTTGCGTCTCGCGAATGGCGATATATTCCATCTCAGGGGTGATGATGCCGCGGCGCGCGTAATACATTTGCGTGACATTGCCTGACAAGCCGTTGCCTGTTTTGGCACGGCGCGGCTTATCAATATGAGCAAATCTTAGGTTAGCGGTACTAATATCACGTGCGCGCGCTTGTCCGTATGAGCTGGATAAACTGCTGAGCTGTTCGGTATCGCCGCGCTCTGCAATCCAGTGTTCGCGCAGTTTTGGCAAGCCACGGGTGAGGTCAATATCGACATTGGGGTCGGTATAAACGCCGGAGGTGTCATAGACATAAAATGGCGGGTTTTTTTCCCAATTCGCCTCATCTGTGCCTTGAATAGGGGTTGGATCAAGAGAAATTTCGCGCATCGGTACTTGAATATCAGGACGCGAGCCTTCGATATAGACTTTACGAGATGCGGGGAGAATGCGATGAAGGTCACGGGCGTCTTCTTCAAAACGCGCATCACTTGCCGTACGATGAGCAGGGGTTTTTAGCGCCTCAGATTTTTTATCGGATTTGCTGCTGGTCTCATCTATAGTTGTCGGCTTAACAAGCGCGTCACTATTTGGAGTATGGACTTGAGGGTTTTGAGTGTTTGTCGTTGTCTGAATATTTGAAGGTTTCATATGCTGTCCTAGCGTGTTGGTTTTTGAATAAAATCAACACCGCCAGTAGCTGCGGGGTAAAGCCATGTGACATGAACAAATACAATCAAAAAGCAAACGTACACCCGAAACGAGACGTAGTGAGTCACTAAAAGGTTGATGGACACAAATTATTAGCGCCATACACCGGTAAAAAAACCGCTGTCAAACATTGGCAATAATAAAAAGGCATTTCTGCGCGCCCTTTGTACATATAGAACATAGGCTTAAGACTTCCCTGCGTCGGTACTAACCGCATCAGGTTCGGCGGGTGATCTCTCAGCGAATGTATAAAGGCAACTGTTTGGTAAAACAGGCCAATATGACACCGCACCCCGAGTCTGTCAGTGTTGTAAATCAACTTCATACTAGCAAAATTCTGTCATAACGGCTAATGGTATTTAAAGAAAACCTCGGGCTCGAAAAACCATTGCCTTATGTACTGAGCTTATAAAGGCAGGCAGAAGGGAATAATGCGCTGTTATGGCCCAAACTAAAAGATTAAAGTCATTGTCATTAAACTGTCATAAAAACTTGTCACTATAGCTCGCATGTCACAAACAATGTTTTTTTGTATCGTTGTCAAACTTTAGGAGTCTTACATGCGTTATTCGTTATTAGCAGTGGCCGTCAGCTGTACCTTAGTACTTACGGCGTGTAACAAATCGACCGATACGACAGAGCCGGCTGCTGATACTAGCAGTAGCGCTGCCGCAACGACTGAAACAACTGGCAATGCAACCACCAGCACAGCATCTGCTGCTACTTCAGGGTTCAAGTCTGCTGAAAACATTGCCATGAACATCACTGGCGCAGGTGCTTCTTTCCCACAGCCTATCTATGCCAAATGGTCTGCTGACTACAATGCTGATACTGGTGGTCAGGTCAACTACCAATCAATCGGTTCTTCTGGTGGTATCAAACAAATTCAGTCAAAAACAGTCGATTTTGGTGCCTCTGATGCGCCAATGACGCCTGAAGAGCTTGAAGAATCTGGTCTTATCCAGTTCCCAACCGTTATTGGCGGCGTTGTACCAATTGTCAACATCGATGGTGTTGAGCCAGGCGCGCTAAAATTGGATGGTCAGACATTGGCTGATATTTATCTAGGCAAAATCAGTAAATGGAATGACCCAGCTATTGTAGCCATGAACCCAGATTTGACCCTACCTGATGCGGCTATTACTACTGTTTTCCGTTCAGACGGATCAGGTACGACTTTTAACTTCACAGATTATCTCGCCAAAGTGTCACCGGATTGGAACGATACCGTTGGTGTTGATAAAACGGTTAAATGGCCAACCTCTGCGACAGGTGCTGGTGGTAAAGGTAATGAAGGCGTTTCAAGCTACGTTAACCGTATGAAAAACTCTATCGGCTACGTTGAGTATGCTTACGCTAAGCAAAACAACATGTCACATACGGCTCTTAAAAATGCCGCCGGTAACTTTGTACAGCCTTCTGCCGAGACGTTTGCAGCGGCAGGTGACATCGATTGGTCAAAACAAGAAGGCTTTTATAAAGTCATCACCAATTCTGAGACTGCTCAAGCATGGCCAATCGCTGCCGCTACCTTCATCTTGGTACATAAGCAACCAGAGAATCCTCAGCAAGTGGCTGGTGTGTTGAACTTCTTTGATTGGGCATATACCCAAGGCGATGATGATGCCATGGCGTTAGATTACGTTCCTTTCTCTGATACTGCCGTCGCATTATTCAAAGAAAAATGGAATGAAGTGAAAGGTAGTGATGGACAGCCTGTTTATAAGCCTGCTCAGTAATTGACCTACTTTAGAGACTGTTTCATACATCTCTAAACGCCCTCTCAAACCACTATTCTCCGGTAGCGGTTTGAGAGGTTTTATCACAGTGAATTTAAGGACGATGCTGGTGGGTTGTCTCTATAGATAGTTCATCCTACTTTTTAAGTTTACTGTCATAAAACCTGCGTAACCTTTCTAACATTTTGACTTGATCCTATACAACGCTGAGACACTTATGAATGACTTAAGGTCCCAATTGGCCAAACAAAAACGTTACGATACGCTGTTTGTCAATGCAACCAAGGCTTTTGCCATACTGGTACTCCTATCTTTAGGCGGTATTTTAGTCTCCTTAATTATCGGAGCATGGCCCAGCATTCAAGCGTTTGGACTTGGTTTTTATACTAGTAATAACTGGGATACGGTTGCCAATGAATACGGTGCATTGGCGCCTATTTACGGCACGTTGGTGACGTCATTTGTGGCGATTATGATTGCTGTACCAGTCAGCTTTGGTATCGCTATCTTTTTGACTGAGATGTGCCCGAAGTTCTTAAAAAAGCCTTTGGGTATCGCGATTGAGCTTTTGGCCGGTATTCCTTCTATCATTTATGGTATGTGGGGATTATTCGTGTTTGCACCATTTTTTGGCGACCACATTCAGCCATGGTTTATCGAGCATGTGGGGCCTTTGCCTATCATTGGCAAGCTATTCACTGGTGCGCCAATGGGGCTTGGTTTATTTACCGCGTCCTTGGTACTTGCCATCATGATCATTCCTTTTATTGCGGCCACCATGCGCGATGTTTTTTCGGTGGTACCAGACTTATTAAAAGAGTCGGCTTATGGCATGGGTGCCACGACATGGGAAGTCATGTTTAAGATTATCTTGCCTTATACCAAAGCGGGCGTTGTGGGCGGTGTTATTTTGGGATTGGGCCGTGCATTAGGCGAAACCATGGCGGTGACTTTCTTGATTGGTAATGCCTTTAATATTAGCCCAAGCTTATTCACCTCTGGCGTCACGATCACTTCTGCCTTGGCCAATGAATTCGCTGAAGCGTCGAGTGAGCTGCATTTGGCTTCGTTACTCCATTTAGGCTTAATCCTATTTGTCATTACTTTCATCGTCTTGTCCCTTGCAAAGCTGATGCTGATGCGCATGGACAGCAAAGCGGGCAATCGGTAGATAGATATCTGGTTGTTTTGAGAAGTTTTGATGGTTATTGGTATTGACAAAAAAACGGGACACAAACTTTATGCTTTCTAACAATACAATCAATGCGCCACTACCAGCGAATACAGGCTTTGAAGGTCGTTACAACCGAAGTCTCTATAACAAGCGCCGCTGGGCCAATAAGATTGGTTTGGGCTTTGCCATGTCGGCGATGGTGTTTGGTTTGTTTTGGCTGTTTTGGATTTTGTTCACGCTTTTTATCGAAGGCTTTCAGGGCCTTATACAACTGCCTGTATTTACCGCCGATACACCGCCGCCAATGAGTGTTGGTGGTTTACGCAATGCCATTGTTGGTTCA
Organism: Psychrobacter sp. 1176_08; assembly: GCF_052850615.1. Taxonomy (NCBI): domain Bacteria; kingdom Pseudomonadati; phylum Pseudomonadota; class Gammaproteobacteria; order Moraxellales; family Moraxellaceae; genus Psychrobacter; species Psychrobacter sp. 1176_08. The sequence goes on along the minus strand of NZ_VXCU01000007.1, from coordinate 57,638 downwards.
GTCATGTTGGCGTTTTCAGGGTTGTTAATTGGCGCTCCGATTGGGCTGATGACGGGTATTTATTTGTCTGAGTTCTCTCAAGGGAGTATGCTTGGCAAAGTGACACGTTTTTTAAATGATATCTTATTGTCGGCACCCTCTATTGTGATTGGTCTGTTTATCTATGCACTGATGGTAAAAGGTCAAAATTTCTCTGGTTGGGCAGGTGCGTTGGCATTGGCGCTGATTGTCATTCCTGTGGTTGTACGTACCACCGAAAATATGCTCAATCTGGTGCCCAATAGTATTCGTGAAGCCGCTTATGCACTTGGAACACCCAAGTGGAAAATGGTGACGCAAGTAACCATCAAAGCCGCCAAAGCGGGTCTCACTACAGGGGTGTTACTAGCCTTTGCGAGAATTACAGGTGAAACGGCTCCTTTGCTATTTACTGCGCTGAACAATCAATATTTCAGTACCGACATGAGCCAACCACTGGCTAACTTACCCAACACCATTTATCAGTTTGCAATGAGTCCTTACGAAAACTGGCATACGTTGGCATGGGCAGCGGCACTTCTCATCACCGCCTCGGTCTTGGTATTGAACGTGACAGCCAGATTCATCGGCGCTAGAGGTCAGGTAAAATAAAACCTGACCACAGCTTACTGACAATAGATAGTAAGCATTACTTGAACTTATATGAATTTTAATTGAGCTAGGTTGGATAAGACTATGAATGACGTCATAAGCAAAGTTCGCAAAAATAAGACGGCTGATCGCTTCAATGAGGCAACAGACACTAAGACAACCGGCAACCTATTGAATAGAACCAAGTCTACTAGCGGACAAAAAGAGCAACCAGATATCGCCAGTCTGACCAAGCAAACGCTTCATGACATTCCTAAGAATATGCCACCTGCCAAACTGCAGATTCGTGACTTAAATTTTTATTATGGTGATTTTAAAGCCCTAAAAAATATCAATATCGACATTCCAGATAAAAAAGTGACGGCCTTTATCGGCCCTTCAGGGTGTGGCAAATCGACGCTATTACGTACTTTTAACCGCATGTATGATCTGTACCCAGGTATGCGCGCAGAAGGCAATATTAATCTCGATGGCAAAAACATCTTAGACAAAGACATCGATGTGAACTTGCTGCGCGCTCAAGTTGGCATGGTGTTTCAAAAACCAACGCCATTCCCGATGTCGATCTATGACAATGTTGCGTTTGGCGTGCGCCTGTATGAAAAATTGAGCAAAGCGGAGCTGGATAATCGTGTGGAGTGGGCACTCAGAAAATCGGCATTGTGGCCGGAAGTAAAAGACAAGCTAAAGGCATCTGGATTGTCATTATCAGGTGGTCAGCAGCAGCGTCTATGTATCGCTCGCAGCGTCGCTACCAAACCTGAAGTATTGTTACTTGATGAGCCTACATCAGCGCTAGATCCTATCTCGACGGGCGCTATTGAGGATTTGATCGAAGATTTAAAAAACGACTATACCATTGCTATCGTGACTCATAACATGCAACAAGCCGCACGGGTATCGGATTATACGGTTTACATGTATTTGGGCGATATGATTGAGATGGGTGAGACTGATCAGATATTTACCAAACCCAATCAAAAAGCGACAGAAGACTATATTACGGGTCGTTATGGTTAAGGACAAGGTTTGAGCAGGCAGGGGTGTTCGGCACGTTTTATGAACTGATGGGTTCGGCTCAAAAGCACCTTCGCTATTAAAAGTATAGATTTTAGGGAATTCTTCTGATGCAAAGTGAAAAGCATATCTCAAAAAGTTTCGACCAAGATCTCGATGAAGCCATCCGTCTGTTTTTATACATGGGTGATAGCGCGGCCAACCAAGTTGCCAAAGCCATCCACGCGCTGATTGATAAAGATGAGACACTGGCACAAGAAGTCATTGATATGGACTTCGACATCAATCGTATGGAAGTGGATTTGGATGAGCATATTTTGCTATTGGTTGCCAAACGCCAGCCTGCTGCCAGTGATTTACGCTTAGTGATGTCTATCAGTAAAGGGGTGGTTGATTTAGAGCGCATCGGGGATGAAGCTGTCAAGATTGCTCAAATGGCCAAAAAGATCGCCGCACAAGGTAAATCCTCTTATGGTTATGCTGAGGTTCAGCACCTGAGCAACCAAGTTCGCCTTATGCTGCACAATGCGTTAGAAGCTTTTGGTCAGTCAAATGCTGAGCAAGCGTTTGAAGTCATGCGCAATGATGACGTGGTCAATGATGAGTATCAATCAGCCATTCGTGCCTTGATGACCTACATCATGGAAGATTCGCGTCATGTATCAAAAGTGATTAATATCATGTGGGTCTTGCGCGCGCTTGAACGAATCGGCGATCATGCACAAAACGTGGCTGAGCTCGTCATCAACTATATCAGCGGTCAAGATGTGCGTCATTCCGACTACACCAAAGTCGAAAAAGCCGTCCAAGAAGCCAATGATCGAATGGCAGCGCGTCAAGTAGGCACTGTGTCAGCCATGTCGTTGACGGATATTGCCACATCAAACCGTGACGAGGAATAAAAGTTCGCTTGCCAATGTTTTTGGTAGCATTATTTTTCGCAGCGTTATATTTAGCTCATAAAAAAACGCGCTATCAATGAGTGTATAGCGCGTTTTTTATGAAATGTAATCAACGAGTACCCATTAGCTTTCTGGCGTCCAGCCTTGGGCGCGCTCATAGTCTTCGTTATCTAAAAACTTATCACGTTGTTCTGTTAAGAATTTTTTGGCTTCAGGATCCATCATGCTCAAGTGATTTTCGTTAATCAGCATGGTCTGATGCTCAAGCCATTCTTTCCACGCCTTGTCAGATACCGTCTCTTGTAGCTCCTGACCTTTTTTGTTAGGGAAAGGCGGATGCGGCATTTTTGGTAATTCTTGCTTATATTTACGGCAAAACACGGTATTGGCTTGCGGATTAAATGTCTCAGTCATAAGGCGTTCCTTATTTATTATAGTAAGTGGTCAAATCAGATAAATTCATTGGTCTATGATAACGGTCTTGGCAGATTTAGCAAAGGGTATCTGGTGTATACAGCCAATCTTAAACAAAATAAATAAACCCATAACAACGTACTTTCGGAATAATTGTTACTTGCCGTGCGTACGCAGGTAGAGGCTGCGAGAACTTATTCCAATATTAGCAGCACGGTGTTTTTATGGTGAATTGACTATAGTTTGCAGGCGGTATGACACATAAAAAACACCCGCTATTGAGACGGGTGTTTTTTATATTAAGATACAGCAGACTGTGTTATCGATATATTAAGCAAACGCTTTTAAACGCGCACGGCCATTGACTACGGCTTGCTTGACTTGGTTAGGCGCGGTACCGCCCAAATGATCACGAGCTGCCAATGAGCCTTCTAACGTTAGGTAATCAAAAACATCATCACCAATGGCATCGCTGAACTGTTTGAGCTGTGCCAAAGACAAGTCGCTCAAATCAACGCCCTCTGCGATACCCAAAGCGACCGCATTGCCGACCACTTCGTGGGCATCACGGAACGCCACACCATTACGTACCAGATAATCTGCTAGATCAGTGGCAGTTGCATAACCTTTCATAGTAGCAGCACGCATATTTTCCTTATTCGGTGTGATATTCGGCAGCATATCAGCAAAGGCAAGTAGCGAACCCGTTAACGTATCTACGCAATCAAAAAGAGGTTCTTTGTCTTCTTGGTTGTCTTTATTATAAGCAAGTGGCTGGCTTTTCATTAGGCTCAGTAAGGTCATGAGTTGACCGAACACACGCGCGGCTTTACCACGTACTAACTCAGGTACATCCGGGTTTTTCTTTTGCGGCATGATAGAGGAGCCAGTGCAGAAGCGATCCGGTATTTGTACAAAGTTAAATTGCGCTGACATCCAAAGAATGATTTCTTCGCTCATGCGCGACATATGCATCATGAGAATAGAAGCCGCTGAGGTAAACTCAATGGCAAAATCACGGTCTGAGACGGCATCAAGCGAGTTTTGGCAAATGCCTTCAAAGCCTAATAACTCAGCCGTAATGGTACGATCGATAGGGAAGGTCGTACCAGCAAGGGCAGCGCTGCCAAGTGGCATCTGGTTGATACGGCGACGTGCATCGACGAGGCGTTCGGTATCGCGATATAGCATCTCAAACCATGCCATGACATGATGACCGAAGCTAACAGGCTGCGCGGTTTGTAGGTGGGTGAAGCCTGGCATGATGGTGTTGGTGTGTTGTTCCGCCAGATCAAGCAGCCCGCTTTGCAGACGTACCAATAGTGCAATGATGTTGTCTGTCTCTTCACGTAACCAAAGACGGATATCAGTGGCGACTTGATCATTACGGCTACGTCCAGTGTGTAGCTTTTTGCCGACCGAACCGATAATGTCTGTTAAGCGTGATTCAACGTTCATGTGTACGTCTTCGAGCGCGATTGACCAGTTGAAGTCACCCGCTTCAATCTCACGCAACACTTGCTGGAGACCCTCGATAATGGTGGCAACTTCCTCAGCAGTCAAAATGCCACACTCTTTAAGCATAGTCGCGTGAGCGATTGAGCCTTGGATATCGTGACGTGCAAAGCGTTGATCAAAACCAACAGAGGCGGTAAAAGCGGCCACAAAACTGTCGGTTGCTTCACTAAATCGGCCACCCCACATCTGCTGGCCCTGACTACCTGCAGTGGTGCTTTGCGAAGCAGTATTGGTTATAGAAGCTTCTGTGCTAGAATCAGGAGCAGAAACGTTTACATTTGATTCAGGATTACTATGGTTTGAAGAATTGGCATTCATATCGGTACAGGACAAGTCAAGAGAATAAGAACTCAAGTATAGCAAAGGATGAGGTTACCTTACTAGCGGAGCGCTTAGAGTTTTTTATTCCCAAGCTCATGGAAATCATGAGACCTTGGCAGTGGCTACTGTACATCTTTTTTTGGTCTTTGTTCGTGACCGTGATGGAACGCCATGGCTTAGCCACTTGGTCAGATTTTCTGATCAAATTTTTTTGTAGGTTTGTTCAAAACGTTTTAATCGTCATGCCTTCACTATATCTGGTTGACTACCTTCGACCCATTTTTAAAAACGCCAGTATTTCAAGCGTGACTATACGTGTCGTCTTACTAATGATGCTGGCTTCTGTCATATCCATGACTTTGGTGATGCTGGTCATGGTAAATATGGGCTGGGAAGAATACGATTTACAAGCGTTTGTCTTCAGTGTGCTGTTTGATACGTTGTTCACAGGCGGCTTCACCTTAGTGTTTTTACTCTACTTTTTGCGTATTCATCGTGAGCTTAATGCGCTCAAGTCCTCGTTCGAGTATAAGTTGGCCACACAAAACGACATAATAAAAGCCCGTATCGCCCCCCATTTTTTCTTTAATACGCTCAACACCCTCACTTCGCTCATAGAATCCCACCCAGCAAGAGCTTCTCTATTATTACAACACGTTTCTGCGCTGTTCCGTGCCAGTTTTACAGGCGCGCATGAAGTCAGTTTTGAAGAAGAAATCGCCCTTTGTGAGCATTACTTAGCCATTGAATCCAGTCGTTTAGCAGATAAGCTTGAAGTAAGCTGGCAGCTGCCTGACGAGGATGTCATGTATGACATGGTTATCACGGCGCTCACGTTACAAAGTGTGCTAGAAAAAATGCTGATTAATGTGGTCGAAATGACCACTGAGACCATATACATAGATATTAAAGTGACGTGGGAGCAGCATCGAGTTGTCACGATTATCAGTGTTGATCTACCCAAAAAGACACTGATTGTGAATCATAATTTGCGCCAACATATGGATTTTCATATTCAAACGGAGCGCTTACGTGCCTATTTTGGTCACAGCTCAGATATTAAAAGTATCATTACCAGTACCCAAATCATCACTGTCATGGACTATCCGTTACATGACGTCAGTTTATGACCCTTTTACATCATAAAATTCCTTCTTTATTTGCGCCAAAAATGCGCATGGCACACTTATTGCATTCCTTATAATAAACTTACTAGTAATAGAAACATATTGACTATACCAAGGATGAGTACATTCGGGCCCTCCGTATTCAAGGATTGAGCTTTTGCCTCAGATAATAGTTAGTAATTGCTAGTAGAGACATATATTCAGTCTGCCCGAAGATAGGAGTTTACATGCGTATCGTAGTTTGTGATGATGAGCCGCTAGCGCGTGAGCGTTTGGTCCGAATTGTCCAAGAGTCAGGTCATGAGGTCGTTGCTCAAGCAACAACAGGAGCAGAGGCCATTATTGCTGTCAAAAGTAAGCAGCCAGACATTATACTGTTAGACATTCGTATGCCTGAAATGGACGGTGTACATTGTGCGCAAGAGCTTGCGAAACTTGAACACCCGCCAGCGATTATATTTGTTACCGCTTATGACCATTATGCGATAGCAGCGCTCAAGGCCAGTGCGATTGGTTATTTATTAAAGCCTGCCAATAAAGATGAGTTATTAGAAGCGTTGAATAAAGCCAAAAACCTAAACGCTGCTCAGTTAAATGAGATTCGTAAGCTTGAAAACCCAGCAGCCCGACCAGTACGTGAACACATTGCTGCTCGTACTCATCGAGGGGTTGAGCTGATTAAATTTAAAGACATCTACTATTTTACGGCCGATCAAAAGTATGTCAAAGTACGTCACAAGGGTGGGGTAGTACTGATCGACGAAACATTAAAAGAGCTAGAGCAAGAGTTTGGTGATCGACTTTTCCGCGTGCATCGTAATGCGATTATCAATCTCAGTTTTTTAGATTTTTTAGAGACGCTGGATGCAGGGCAGTATCAGATACGCTTTAAAGGAATCGCTGAGACATTGGCAGTTAGCCGTCGTCACCTGCCTGCGCTGCGCGATAAAATCCAAAGCATGTAACCTTTGATACCCATATCGACATCATCATCCCATATCATCAAACCCTTATTTATGCTTAAATAGGGGTATTTTTTTGTGTCAGTATTTACAGTGAGTGACGGATATTGCCCATGAACTGTGGCAAATTATTCATATTTCTAAGTATTGAAATTTTTAAGTGCTGATATTTGAATATTGGTATCTACGTACTGACATTATAGTATCAAATTTATCGAGGTCCTTTATGAGCAACCCGCAGCAATCTGCTTTGACTACCTTAACGATTGCCACCCGTCAGAGTCCATTGGCATTATGGCAAGCTGAGCATATTCGTGCTCGTCTGCTCGAGATGTACCCTGAATTGACAATTCAATTACTAAAAATTGTCACTAAGGGTGACAAGATTTTGGACACACCTTTGGCCAAAATTGGCGGGAAAGGTTTATTTGTCAAAGAGCTTGAACAAGCTTTGTATGATAAACAGGCAGATATTGCCGTGCATTCCTTAAAAGATGTGCCGATGCAGTTACCAGAAGGTCTAACATTGGGTGTCTACTGTAAGCGTGCGTCACCCACCGATGCTTTTGTCTCAAATACTTATGAGAGCATTGATGAGTTGCCACAAGGTGCCATTGTTGGGACATCAAGCTTGCGCCGCCAGTGTCAAATCAAAGCCTATCGTCCGGATTTACAGATAAAAACGTTGCGCGGTAATGTGGGTACTCGTTTGGGTAAATTAGATGCAGGCGAGTATGATGCCATTATTTTAGCGACCAGCGGGTTACAGCGTATTGAGTTGAATGAGCGTATACGTGGTGAGCTTGATATCGATGCTTGCTTACCTGCCGTTGGGCAAGGTGCCTTGGCGATTGAATGCCGTGAAGGCGATGATGAGGTATTAAAGCTATTAGCGCCGTTAAATGATGATAAAGCTCGCATTCGACTCATTGCAGAGCGTGCACTAAACCGTCATTTAGACGGCGGTTGTCAGGTTCCCATTGCCGCTTATGCGGTGCTCCAAATGGCTGATGAAACCGATGCCAACAATGATCACAATAGTGATAACGGTAATAATGACGGTGGTAACGTACTATGGCTACGTGGCCGAGTGGGAGCAGCAGACGGTAGTCAGCTGTTAAAAGCAGAGAAGCGGGTGACATTGGTTGGCGCACAGGCTGATTTAGAAATACAGGCCAATCAGTTGGGTATCGACGTTGCCAAGAAGTTACTTGCTGATGGCGCAGGTGATATTTTATCAGCGATTTATCACCCTGAATAAGATGTGAGCCATCTGGTCATAAACCGTTATACATATCGGCCTTTGAGTGAACCGATTTTATCAGTCTTTTACCATGGTACTCGTATGTTATCGTCCACCGATCTTAAGTCCATAGACGCCTGCCAGTCCATCAGCCAAGCACTATCTGCGCCGCAATTGGTCATCAATACACGACCAGTAGAGCGTGCGGCGCCATTGACACAGTGCTTACAAGCAGCAGGGTTGACCGTGATTGACATGCCAATGTTGACATTGCAGTCACGGGCCATGACCGATGGCGATATGATGACGATGCGTCAATGGTTAGCAGGCGCGTACAAGGCACTTGTGGTTGTCAGTCCCACTGCTGCCGCATCAGGTTTGGCAGCTTGGCAAGCGCTTAAATGTGAAGCACAAGACGATAGCGAGCAGCAAGTAGACAAGGTGGCATGTGAGACTTTAGCTGTACCAAGTCCTCTTATTGCTGTTGGTGACGCCACTGCTGCGGTTTTGAAGCGTGCCAAGTTAGACACGACAAACTACCAAGTACGTCAACCCAAAATTGCAAACAACGAAGGCATGCTGGCTATGCCTGAAATTGAGCGTCTGCAAGCGGGAGACAAGTTACTGATATGGCGCGGTCTTGGTGGACGACGATTGTTAGTCGATACGTTACAAGCGCGCGGTGTCCATATCGATAGTATTGCTTGGTATGAGCGTGTCATGCCAATTGAGGCAACAGCGCAGTATCAGCAGTGGCTACAAGAGTACATACAGCATAATGTTTCGAGGCATCATACGCCGCAAAATATTACGTCATCCAGCCAGCCCAAGCCTATTGTTATTGTCAGTAGCGGGACTGCTTTTGAACATTGGACGACTGTGGTTAATGAAACCGCAAAGAACGCTGTGATACCAAATATGGCACTGACATTGTCAGACTTCTCCTATGTTGTATTAGGTGAGCGTTTGACGCATTGGGTAGCAAAACAGCAATTAACGCATTGGCGTGTGGATGATTTGTCACCCGAAACCATTTTGACTGCTATAGTCTCAAACACTTAACACTTACTTGTTTATTTACTTGCGATAAATATGTTCACATTTATCCATAACGGTACTGCCTTATGCCCATGAATTCTGAATCGTTATCTAAGGAACCTTCTGCTGTACAACAGCGCCGGCAAGCGACTATGTTTTTGCTGAGATTGCAGTGGGTGGTCATTTTATTACTGATTGCTGCATTATTGGCGTTATATATTAGCCAACAGCGTTTTCAGAAAAACATCAATGAGCGCTTGCAAAGTAATGAACACGTCGTTGGACGTCTCAATGAGATGGATGATCGAATCTTTGCAATGAGCCAGCAAACATTGCCAGAGCCAAGTACGGTGGCCAGTAGCCAAGCTCAGAACCAGTTAGATTTATTGCGTATTCAAACCAAAGCGGCGGATCGGTTGCTGGTGGACAATAATAGCAGTGCGGCGATAGAGTTGCTGCGAGGTCTACATTGGCAGCTTTCTCAAAGCAACAATGAGATTGCGCCAGCTCTCACCGTTGTCATCAAGCAAAGCTTGATAAAAGACATTGAGCGCTTGCAAGCCAAAAGTGCTCAGCCCAGCCCTTGGCAACTACAAAACCTTGCTATCCAAAATATGCAAGATTTTTTGCATGATTATGAGCGGACCATGACCGCCAATGCGCTCAGTCGAAGTGCTGACAATAAAATGAGCCTAACGCGTCAGCAACTGGTGATCCACGAAGTTATTATGACCTTGAACTTGGCGATTCAGGCGAGCAATATGCGCGAACGAGAGCAGTTGATTGTCTATTTGGGGCAAGCGCGCAATCAACTACAAGCCTTAGTGTCGCAAGATTTGCTGTCGCGAAGCACCGTGCCACAAATGTCAGCACCGGCGTCAAAAGCCAAAAAAGCCACTACTAATGGGGATTCAAAAAATTCTGATTTGGACGTTGAGACTGAAGTATATGACGAAGGTCGTTTACAAACCAAATCGTCTCCTACGGATATTCCAGAAGTGGTAGATGGTTTGGATCAGTTGATTGCCAATGCGCCGAAAACAACGCCATTATTAACCACCCAGATTTTAGAAAAGTCGCAACGTTGATCGCCAATGCGCTAGCGCTATATTGATGAAAAATAAGAGACAGGACACTATGGATCGTTTTGAACAAACCGCAAATCTCACTTCTGACATTTTAGATGGCGATTATCCTAAAGAGTTGGCACATTATCCCATCATGCATCAACAGCCTATACATTGGGGTGAGATGGACGCCTTTAACCACTTAAATAATGTGGTCTACTATCGTTATGCTGAATCTGCACGGATTGGCTATTTGCAAGCGTTAGGGATGTTTGACGGTAGTATGGTCACAGTATTAGCGCAATCAAGTTGCCAATACTTGCGCCCGGTCACCTATCCAGACACTTTATTGCTGGGGGTGCGTTGCCAGCGTTTGGGCACTACCAGTATCGTGATGGAGTACAGCTATTATAGCACCGCACAAAAAGTCATCGTTGCGACAGCCGAAGCAGTTATAGTACGTTTAGAGAGTAATGGTAAAGACAAACTGCCTTGGACAGAAGCAGAGCGTGAACGGTTGTTTGCATTAGAGGGAAAGGTTGGTCACCTACCTAAGACTTGAAGTAAGAGAAATTTTGATCAGTCAAAAAATAAACGTATTGAATAAGAAAAGGCACGCCAACTTTGATGGGCGTGCCTTTTTTCTGCTTGCTCTTCACTTACCTATGCAAAATCGATCAATCTTGGTTTGGTGAATGAACAAAATCCACCACATTTAGCTCAAAGCCTGATAAGGCATAAAACTTCATGGGCGATGATAATAGACGCATGTCACGAACCCCAAGATGGCGTAATATCTGCGCGCCTACCCCAATGCTACGATACGGCTGCTTGGTAATGGTCGATGACGGCTGATTGGTTGAAGCGTTGTCTAGTGCCTCTCCCAAATCAACGGGCTGATGACTACCGACCCAAACCAATACCCCACGATCTGACGCACTGATTTCTTGTAGCGCCGATTGCACACTCCAACCACCGCGACCAGTAGTGTCGTTTTTGGCAGCGAACAAATCACGCAATGGATGGAAGCCATGTACACGTACCGTGCTGACGCCTTCGCTCACATCACCTTTGACCAAGGCCAAATGCGTTTCATCAGCGCCAAACTCGCGGAAACGATGCAGCGTAAAGGTGCCATATTCGGTTTCAAAAGGATAGGTTTCAACCTCTTCTACCGTTTGCTCATTGGCGATACGGTAATTAATAAGGTCAGCAATCGTTCCTATCTTGATATCATGCTCTTTTGCAAATATCTCAAGATCATCACGGCGCGCCATCGTACCATCGGCATTGATGATCTCTACAATCACGGCGGCTGGCTCAAGGCCTGCCAATCGTGCCAAATCACACCCAGCTTCAGTGTGACCAGCGCGATGAAGGACGCCGCCATTTTGTGCCATGATCGGAAAAATATGTCCAGGCTGAACGATGTCTTCTGGTTTTGCTGAAGAAGAAACGGCCGCTTGAATGGTGCGCGCACGATCAGCGGCAGAGATACCAGTCGTGACCCCTTCCGCCGCTTCAATAGACACCGTAAAGTTGGTACTAAATTTGGCTTCGTTGCGATCAGACATCAGTGGCAACGCCAACTGTTGACAGCGGGCTTGCGATAAGGTCAGACAGACCAAGCCACGAGCATGGGTAATCATAAAATTAATGTCGTCAGGACGCACATGGGTCGCTGCCATGATGATATCGCCTTCATTCTCGCGGTCTTCGTCATCCATCAAGATGACCATTTTACCAGCACGAATGTCTTCGATAATCTCAGGAATCGTATGTAAACTCATAGTAAATCTCAATATTTTATTATTTATAAATCAGTGTGATTTGGAATATAAAAAGCTATCTGACTATTGTAGCAGCAGATGGCAAAAAGCACTGTTATGGTTAAGCAAAATACGTTGTGGTTCGCGCAAGTAACTCTCGATACGCATCAAATATTACTTGTCTCTACCACTATGGGGACATTTTAACGTTTTTTATCCTAGCGTGCTGCGTCATCTCTGAACTATATTGACTAGACTCTAAAAAATAGCCATCAGTTTTATCAATGATCATGGCGCTTGTTATTGATTGACTGTTATTAAATGACTATGTTGACTGTAGCAGCTTTCACTTATTGACCATGAGCAGCCCTTGCCATTTAGGTATCATTGCTGGCGGCTTGGTTTTTTAGCCAATCCATAAATTGTTTGCTGTGTTGCTCTCGTTGATTGTCCCCAAACTCATAAAAGCGGGTGCCCACTAAATTTTCAGGCAAGTAGCTTTGGGGATAATAATGGTTGGGATAATCGTGAGGGTAGATATAGCCTTGACCGTATCCTTGATTGCGCATTAGTTTGGTCACACCATTGCGTAGATGTAAGGGAACGGGCGAGGCGTCTTTTTCTGCCAAAGCCATGGCGGCATTAATAGCCTTATAAGTGCTATTACTTTTGGCACTGGTAGCTAGATAAACCACTACTTGCCCCAAGATAATACGCGCCTCTGGCATACCAATAGATTGTACACTGCGTAAGGCAGCATCAGCGAGGAGCAAAGCATTGGGGTTGGCGTTGCCAATGTCTTCACTGGCCAAAATCACCAAACGCCGCGCAATAAAATCGGCAGGCTCACCGCCAACCAGCATCCGAGCCATCCAATATAACGCCGCATCAGGATCAGAGCCGCGCACAGATTTTATCATGGCCGAAACGATATCGTAGTGCTGTTCACCATCCTTGTCATACCGAACCAAGGCAGTTTGTGCGACGCGGCTGACCAGTTCATCATCAATGACCAGCGGAGTTTGGCTGGTATCCGCCGTTTGGATAGCCAGCTCCAAGATGTTCAAGGCTTTTCTTGCATCACCATGTGCCAGCTGGCTAATGGTTTCTTGCGCTTGCAAGTCGATGCTCATTTTTTGGAGTATGTTATCTTCTGAGAGTGCTCGCTGTAATACGGCGGTGATTTGCTCTGGTGTCAGTGGCTCTAGACGATAGACTTGGCAGCGTGACAACAACGCATTATTGACACTAAAAGAAGGGTTTTCTGTAGTGGCACCTATCAAGGTAATATCGCCTGATTCTACTGCTCCCAATAACGCATCTTGTTGGGCTTTATTAAAGCGGTGAATCTCATCAATGAAGACCACAGGTGACTCAAAGCTGAGAGAGTCTTTGGTCTCTAATACGTCACGTAACTGTTTAACCCCAGTGTTCAAAGCAGACAGCGCATGAAAGGGCCTGCCAACTGCATCTGCCAATAGCATGGCGATAGTGGTTTTACCAATGCCCGCTTCACCATGCAAAATAATGGAGGGCAAATGACCCTGCTCGACCAAACGTCGCAGCGGTGCACCGTCTGCCAATAGATGCTCTTGCCCAATAATGGCTTCAAGGCTAGTCGGGCGCATACGCTGGGCAAGAGGCGTGTCAGCATGAAAATTAGACAATATGGAACTCTCTATGAAGGTGATAAAATATATAACGATTCGGCAGTAATAGGTTTGGACACGAATCGTAAAAATGCGCTAACTTAGATGTATAAATTGATTGCTATTATATATGATCAATCCTGAATAAAAGGATACGAGTATGACAGTGTGCTACGGCTATCAATTTTTCCCAGCTACACTGTATTTATTTTATAGTAGATCAATGATAGTTTTTATAGCAGATAAATAATAGGAATAGGCTACCGCATATTTACGTTAATAAAAGTCAATCAAATGTACAGCTTATGTCCCTGACGCTTTATTTTTCTTGTTTTTATCCTTATTAAAGGTGTATTGAGATGCACAATCTTATTTAACGCATTATCTTACTAATACGATTAACTATAAATACATATAAAAAAGTAAATACCTATAATAAATAAGGTACGACGTCAATGAGGCTTCAACCCATGCTTAAGCGCTTATCGGATCGCCATTTACCTATCAAGATTAGAAAACAGCGCACACGCGTGCTGACGGCTGGCGAGATAGGGCTGGCGCGCTCAGTATTTGGTGATAGCATTTGCTTAGATGAGGTTCAGCTAAAGACGGCTTGGTGGGTACTGAGACACTATGCGGTCAGTCCCAACGGCAATATTTATTTTCATCCAGATGATTGGATCGAAGATTTTAGCCGCGCCTCCCTTGGCAAACAGAGCTGGCTGATACATGAATTAACTCATGTCTGGCAATTACAGCGCGGCTTGAAAGTGGTAAGGGGCGCTGTTATCAATCGACGTTATGATTATGTGCTGGTCACGGGCAAGTCATTTTTTAAATATGGTATCGAGCAGCAAGCACGTATGGTGCAGGATTACTTTACTCGTCGTGAGCGCGGACAAGATTGTCGAGATTTAGAAGCTTGTATTCCTTTTCTGACAGTTCAGTCGATGGATAAAACCACGTAGTGTAAGCAGTAACGATGACAATGTTAGTTTTTACTATTTGCCTTCACAAGGAAAAAGATGCTCATGTTTAAATTTTTGCCAGCAATGTCTGCAATTGATGTAAACCCTAAGGCTCATGCATATAAGGATCAGCAAGCGAATGCTTCTTCTTGGCAATCACCCAGTTTACTCATGGCGGCATTGGCGGGCGTGCTGTTTTTAACGGGATGTCAGCAATCTGACACACAGCCTGTGTCAGAAAATACTCAGCCCACTGAAAAAACCGCTGCTGAAGACAGTAAGCCGATGCAAAAGAGCGATTCGGCAGCCGCGCGCATAGAGCAATTCCAACCAATATATGTCGTACAAGCGCAAAACCTCCAGCGTCGCTTGCAAGCAGAATATGAATCATTGCAAGCAGCAGATACGTCCGACAGTGAAAATTCGCTGTTGACCGATCCTGCTGTTGACAGTAATGGCAGGGCTAATGAGGTAGAAGGGAGTGCGAACACAGACAATACTATTGAGCCTAGCGCGGCGTCAAATACCAATACAGACAGCGAAACGGCATTGGCTACTGAGGAGGATATCAATACCAGTACAGAAGTTGGCGAGCGTGATTTGACTGTCTTAAAGCGTATCAGTCTTGAGCCACGCAAACCCACCATGCTAACCGAGGATCAAATCATTGAGCGTTATCAGCAAGTAATGGATGCGCTTTATCAGCCAGTGACCACGCCATTAACAGCGGAAGAGATAGACACGTTGATTGATGTGGCAACCTTGGTGCCGCAATTGTTTGAGCATGCTGAAATCGCTGGACGCGTTAGCGCAAAAAGCCCTGCACTGGCACGACTCATTATCCAGCATCAAGTTTGGGAGCAAATACAAGCTCAGCAAATTGTAGATATGCAGCAAATGAAAGTTGATCAACAAAAAGAGTTTGAAACGCTCATGAGCAAATTTAATGATACGATTCAGGGGTACGATGAGCAAATCGCTAAATACGAGCAGACTTTGAGACAATTTCAGTAATAGGTCGAGTGATACAAGCGAGTGTATACTGCTTATTTTTGAATGATATCCATGCTGTTTAAATGATAAAAGCAAAGCAAAAAAATCCCGCTCATTGGCGGGATTTTTTATTGATAAAAATTATTTCTGCTTACGGTCTTCAACCTTCACAAAATCGCGACGCGTTTCACCCGTGTACAGCTGACGTGGGCGACCGATTTTGAATGGTGCGCTGTGCATCTCTAACCAATGGCTGATCCAACCAGAGGTACGCGCTAGTGAGAAGATAACCGTGAACATTGACGTTGGGATACCGATGGCTTTTAGGATGATGCCAGAGTAAAAATCAACGTTTGGATATAGGTTACGCTCAACGAAGAACGGATCTTCTAAAGCGATCTTCTCAAGTGCCATAGCAAGCTCAAGCTTAGGGTCGTTGATACCAAGGGCACCAAGGACTTCGTCACAAGTTTCTTTCATGACTTGTGCGCGTGGGTCAAAGTTTTTGTAAACACGGTGACCAAAGCCCATCAGTTTCACTTCACGGCTTTTCACTTTTTCCATGAATTCAGGCACATTTTCTACTGAACCGATTTCATCTAGCATTTCAAGAACGGCTTCATTTGCGCCACCATGTGATGGTCCCCACAATGCAGCGATACCAGCAGCGATACATGCGTAAGGGTTGGCACCTGTAGAGCCGGCCAAACGTACAGTAGACGTTGACGCATTTTGCTCATGGTCAGCATGCAAAGTGAAGATCTTATCCATGGCGCGGGTGATGACATCATTGGGTTTATAATCTACGTCACCAGGCGTTGCAAACATCATGTACAAGAAGTTTTCTGCATAGTTGAAGTCGTTACGTGG
The DNA here is from genome assembly GCF_052850615.1 of Psychrobacter sp. 1176_08. NCBI lineage: Bacteria > Pseudomonadati > Pseudomonadota > Gammaproteobacteria > Moraxellales > Moraxellaceae > Psychrobacter > Psychrobacter sp. 1176_08. The sequence continues at coordinate 41,150 of NZ_VXCU01000007.1, read as the reverse complement.
ATACATGAACGGTTCGCCTCGTGAGTATTTATAACTCATCGCAGCAAGCGTTGGCATTTTTGCAATCAGACGAATCGCAGTGATTTCACGATGCTCTTCGTTGCTTACGTCTAAATGCTCATGATAGAACGCTGATAACGCACCAACGACACCAACCATGATAGCCATTGGATGCGCATCACGGCGGAAGCCTTCAAAGAACTTACGCAGTTGATCATGAACACCGGTGTGTTCGCGGATTTTTTGGAAGAAATCGGCTTTTTGCTCACTGTTAGGAAGATCGCCATGGATCAACGCATAAGCCACTTCTAGATATTCTGCATTGTTTGCTAGCTGATCGATAGGGTAGCCACGATGTAATAGCTCGCCTTTACCGCCATCAATGAAGGTAATTTTTGATTCGACAGGCGCTGTCGCCATAAAACCTGGATCATAAGTCCAGTAGCCAGCTTTTTGGAAGGCAGCAACCTCAATTACCGACGGGCCTAAAGTGCCTTCAATAATAGGAAGTTGGTAATCCTTACCATCTACAGTCAATGTGGCTTGATTATCAGCCATAATTTAATCTCCATTTTTTTTAGCTTGTTAGAATAAAATTATCTCGGACGCATACCCTCGCGTCGTCATTAGTCAAACAAGTAATTTGAACTTAGCTCATTTGATACGCAAGGTATATTAGCAGCAATTCTTTATGATTTGAAAAGACTTTTACCAACAGTACCCCTAATTGGCGCGGTGTAGACGTGTTTATTCACTGTAATTTTTGTATCAAAATATGTCTGCTTAGTTATTTTGCTTAAAAACTTCTTTTTTGGGACAGTAACTAAGACCCTATTATTATGGCAGTTTTTAGACTTTCTCAACGACAAAATAAGTAATTCTCAATAATTTTACGAGTCAAAAACAGACGGGGTATGAATAGCAGGTCAGTTAAATTGAAACCCAGTTTTGATAAAATGAGGCAATTCTCTATATTTGGTATTACTAATCCCTGTTTATTTGTTAACCCAATGTTCTTCTTTGACTATTTAGGGGATAAATTTGTAATTATTGCTCAGTCATTTTATAATTAGAGGAATTTAACTGGCACTAGCTTTGTGCGAATTGATAAGTGGTCATGATATAATATCGTTTAGAGTCTTCTCTATTGATACTTGGTTACGACTCAATGATGTCTTGATAGACAAGAATCGCCATTTGCGGTTCAAGCGTTCTTGTTAACTGTTCTATTTTTAAGTACTTATTTTAACTGCTTAGCACAAGGTTTGTATTGGTACAAGTAACAGAGCAGCGTTATTTTTATCGATATAAACAGTAAAAATAGACTAGTTAATCGATCTCACGTGTGTTTATTTCCATTGTCCTATATTAGATGGGTTGTTTTATAAATCTGTCAGTTTGACGAGCGATTTTAAACCGTTTATCAATGCCTTATACCAAATGATCGTCTCTTCATATTTAGCATAAACTAAACGAAGTCAGCTAGCTCTTCCTTACTTTATTCGTCTCGTGTGTTGCTCAGTGTTTAATACCATTTATGTTAAGCATGGATAGCATATACAGGAGTATAACCGCAAAAAGGATGCCCGCTGTGAAAAGCAACCGACCTATTGATCTGCCTTTAAGCCAAGTGATTAGTGTTAATCGCTCACCGATTGCAATCGCCTCAATTTTGCATCGTATCTCTGGTATTATTTTATTTTTACTGATTCCTGTCATGCTGTGGTTACTACAGAATTCTTTGGCGTCGCCTGAGAGTTTTGAGACCGTATTTGATAACGTACTTGTACGCTTTATCGCATGGATTTTTGTGGCCTCAATTGCTTATCACTTTGTGATGGGTATCAAGCATTTAATTGCTGATATGGGCAAAACTGAAGAGCTAAAATCTGGCCGTACTGCTGCGATGGTCAGTTTTGTGATTTCAGCGATTCTAATTGTCGCGTCATTTGTATGGGTGATGTTCTAATGATAAAAAATAACTCAGGAATCAAAAGTGCGACTGGTCTGACAGGATCAGGTTCTCGTGATTGGATAGTACAACGTATTAGTGCTGTCGTTTTGGCTGTTTATAGTGTGGTATTACTGGGATTCTTTTTGATTCATGGTAATGTCACTTTCATTGAATGGTCGTCATTTATGACAAGCCTTCCTATGCGCTTATTTAGCTTGGTGGCTGTACTGGCGCTAGCTGGTCACGCTTGGGTTGGCATGTGGACGGTATTCACCGATTACATTACGTCTGGCAAAATGGGCGAAAGCGCACCGAAACTACGTTTGGTATTACAGACTTTAATGATTATCGCCATCTTAGTGTTTCTATTTTGGGGCATCATGATTTTTTGGGGTACAGGCTTTAGCGCTGTTGCAGTGTAATTGCTCCGTTATTACCTTTTAATATCTATACACCATAACGAACGTCTGTCGCAAAATTACTTGCTGCTAGCACACCAAAAAGTCGTTCGTTCGTAGCCAAAAATAGTCATAGCATTGGGCTGATGCTGGTTTGACCAAGGACTTAGAGAATAAAAAGCTAAGTCGATATGGGGTTAAGCAAACGTAGCCTAATATAACGATAGATATGCGAATTAAGTGGTCAAAGGTTGTTTGTAACATCCGCTTGAATAATGGCATGTATTGACCAAGTATGAAGATAATTAGTTTGGTAATTACATGATGTTCAAAATAGCCTTTTTATTTACTTTTAAGCATTAACAGGCATTAGGAAAACCGTAATGGCAACTAGACAAGATAACACCATTAGTAATATCAAGACTCTAAACTATGATGCAGTCATCGTTGGTGGTGGCGGCTCAGGTATGCGTGCTTCGCTACACTTGGCGGAAGCAGGCATGAAGGTTGCGGTCCTGACCAAAGTATTCCCAACTCGCTCACATACAGTCGCAGCACAGGGTGGTATTGGTGCAAGTTTGGGCAACATGAGCAATGACAACTGGCACTTTCACTTCTATGATACCGTCAAGGGATCAGATTGGTTGGGTGACCAAGACGCTATCGAATATATGTGCCGTGAAGCGCCAAAAGTGGTTTATGAGCTTGAGCACATGGGCATGCCTTTCGACCGTAACGAAGATGGTACGATTTATCAGCGTCCGTTTGGTGGCCATACCTCAAACTATGGTGAAAAAGCCGTTCAACGTGCGTGCGCCGCAGCTGACCGTACTGGTCACGCGTTACTACATACGCTCTATCAAAAAAACCTAGAGCAAGGCACTGAATTCTTCATTGAGTGGATCGCACTTGATCTGATCAAAGACGAAGCGGGCAATATCAACGGCGTTGTGGCAATCGAGCAAGAGACAGGTACTGTGGCGGTCTTCCAGTCACCTATTACTGTCTTAGCGACAGGCGGTGCAGGTCGTATCTTTGCCGCGTCTACCAATGCTTACATCAATACTGGTGACGGTATTGGCATGGCAGTTCGTGCCGGTATTCCATTACAAGACATGGAATTCTGGCAGTTCCATCCAACGGGCGTTCACGGTGCTGGCGTACTATTGACTGAAGGTTGTCGCGGTGAAGGCGCTATCTTGCGTAACAAAGATGGCGAAGCGTTCATGGAGCGTTATGCGCCAACCGTAAAAGACTTGGCACCGCGTGATCTAGTATCACGTTCTATGGACCAAGAAATTAAAGAAGGCCGTGGTTGTGGTCCAAATGCCGATCATATCGTGATGGATATGACACATTTAGGCGTAGAGACCATCATGAAGCGTCTACCGTCAGTATTTGAGATTGGTAAAAACTTTGCGAACGTCGATATCACCAAAGAGCCAATTCCAGTGATTCCAACGATTCACTACATGATGGGCGGTATTCCGACCACCATTCATGGTCAAGTCATTATGCCGGATCTAGAAGCAGGCACGGATGAAGACGGCCTATATGCCAAAGGCAATGTGGTTAAAGGTCTTTATGCTATCGGTGAATGCGCTTGCGTGAGTGTTCACGGTGCTAACCGTTTGGGTACTAACTCGCTGCTAGATTTAGTGGTATTTGGCCGTGCTGCTGGTAAACACATTGTTGATGAATTCCATCATGCGGATCACAACTATAAGCCACTTGACCCTCGCGTTCTTGACTTTACAGTGCGTCGCCTAGACAAGCTACAACAGTCTACTGAAGGCTACAATGCACAAGACGTTGCTGATGAAATTCGTGCCATCATGCAAACACATGCGAGTGTATTCCGTACACAAGCTATGATGGATGAAGGTGTTGAGAAGATTTTGGCACTGGGTGATAAGATTGAAAAAATTCACTTGGGTGATAAATCACAAGTATTCAACACAGCACGTATTGAAGCGTTTGAAGTTGCGAACTTATATGAAGTGGCAAAAGCCACAATGATATCAGCTGCAAAGCGTCACGAAAGTCGCGGTGCACATAGCGTATCTGATTACGATCGTCCAGAAGATGATGATTATGCACCAAATGGCCGTAATGACCATGAATGGATGAAGCATACTTTATGGTATTCTGAAGGCAATCGCGTTATTTATAAGCCAGTTCGCAAAGTACCATTAACGGTTGACTATATCGAACCAAAAGTGCGTGTCTATTAATTCTAGAACACACTTTTGACGTATTAGAACCGTATAAACGTTTTATCCTTTATTAATTTATTAAAAGGTGACCGCCAGCTACATGCTCATGCCAGCACTATCCTGTTGTTAACCAGTGCTCATATCAATTATGAGTACTGATCGACAGTTAGCGCCATTATGTTGCAATCTTTGTATGCCCGCCATCACCTATGTGTGGAGTTTAGCATTATGAGCCGAGGTACTCGCACCATCGAAATCTATCGCTACGATCCTGATGTGGACGCAGCGCCGCGCATGCAAACATATACGATTGAATTACTTGATTCAGATCGTATGTTGCTTGACGTGTTATTACGCCTAAAAAAGGAAGATGAAACAATCACCTTCCGCCGCTCTTGCCGTGAAGGTATTTGTGGTTCTGATGGCGTTAACATCAATGGTAAAAATGGTCTTGCGTGTCTAATTAACATGAACACACTGCCAGAAAAAGTCACCGTTCGTCCATTGCCTGGTCTACCAGTCGTTCGTGATCTGGTGGTAGATATGAACCAGTTCTATGAGCAATATGAAAAAGTACATCCGTACTTAATCAATGACCAGCCAGCACCACCGACGGAACGTTTACAGTCTCCTGAACAGCGTGAGAAATTAAACGGTCTATACGAATGTATCCTATGTGCTTGTTGTTCAACCAGCTGCCCATCATTCTGGTGGAATCCTGACAAGTTCCTAGGCCCATCAGCACTATTGCATGCCTATCGTTTTGTGGCAGACAGTCGTGATGCAGATACCCAAGCTCGTTTGGCGCGTTTAGACGATCCATTTAGTCTATTCCGTTGTCGCGGTATCATGAACTGCGTATCGGTTTGTCCAAAAGGCTTGAATCCAACTAAAGCGATTGGTCATCTACGCAGCATGCTTATTGATCAAGCAGGTTAATGCTTTGTTGATACGACGTTTTTTATATTTATAGTAAAAAAAACACCATCCAATCACTGGGTGGTGTTTTTTATTGAGTATATTCCAAAACCAGATATGGCATTAAGATAGATTATAGAAATGAAAATAACGTTAAGGTAGGTAGGTTAAGGTTGTACTTACAATACGTTGGTCGTATGTAAGAACACATGATATAAACGCGAGCAATCTATATAATTACTGTGAGAAAAACGCATTCACTAAGAGATATTGGGTAAGTTAAATGTTAGAATAGTGTATAGGTTTGCTAGTCGACTATATAGACACGCATGATGCTATCTATTATGAATTGTCTCGTTTGTATAGACTTTAAAAACGAAATAATACATGCTGATATAAAAAGAGTGATACTAGGTATTCATTACCTAAATGTTTAGTATTGAACAAACAAACTATGGCTCAAATACCAAGCATGTTATGATATGCAGCAATGTATGTTTGCCCGATAATAATAAATATTTCAGAAACGTCAAAGAATATTCGCGTCATTAGCGAATTTTTTGTTGGCTAAAATTGCCGAATATTCAGTCATACTTTGTTGTTAATACAGTTACTAACATATTGGTTATGTCTGAAAAGAGTATATATAAATTAATGTTGTGGAACGAGCCAGATAAGAAAACTGAACGTTCACAAATAATTATTTTTTAATAGCAGTATTGAAATGATGACGGTCATTACTATTTAGCAGATCTTGTTATCGTAAATAATGACCTCAGATTTTTATGACGATAAGTAATTTTTATCGAATGATACTATTTTGTCGTACGGTACTATTTTATCGAACGATATTAGATGGTATCTGACACAGTGTCAAACTGGTCAAGATACGACAGATTTCACAAGAATAAGCACGATTCCATTCATTTATCTATCAAAATAGACGATTATTATGAATAGTATAACTAAAGAAGCAGTGAGTCTCGACCATACAGAACTGGCTGCTGATAACGCCAGCTATGTAGAAGCGCTTTATGAGCAATATCTCAATGATCCTAGTAGCGTAGATCAAGATTGGCAAACGTATTTTGAACAATACAGATCGCCAAACGATGCACCGCATAACGCTATCAAAGATCAATTTCTATTGCTTGCCCGCAATCAAACCGCAAACAAAGGTAGTGCTCAAACTACCGATTCAAACGTCAATAATGCCTCTGACTGCGCTGATCCAAAGCAAATGGGTGTTCAGCAGCTGATTTCTGCTTATCGTCGTCGTGGTCATCGCCGTGCTAAGCTTGATCCATTAGATCTACATCCACGCGCAGAAGTGGAAGATTTGACGCTTGCTTATCATAACCTTTCAGAAGCGGATCTTGATACTGTATTCCCTACCAATGATTTGAATATTGGTAAAGATGAAGCCACATTACGTGAAATCATTGAGATCATGGAGCGCGTATACTGCCGCTACATTGGTATCGAATATATGCACGTAACCACCAGCAAAGAAAAACGCTGGATGGAACAGTATTTAGAAACCAACTTGGGTTACATCAAGTTTGATAAAGAAAAGCGTTTGTCTATTCTTGAACGCCTAACAGCGGCTGAAGGTTTAGAAAAATATTTGGCGCGTAAATATACGGGCGTTAAGCGTTTTGGTTTAGAGGGTGGCGAAAGCTTTATCCCTGCTATCAATGAAATCATCCAACGTGCGGGTCATTATGGCACCAAAGAGATGGTTATTGGTATGGCCCACCGTGGTCGCCTAAACCTACTGGTGAATATTTTAGGTAAAAATCCTGCCGATTTGTTTGACGAATTCGATGGTAAAGTGCAGCCAGAAAAAGGCTCAGGTGATGTTAAATACCATAATGGTTTTTCATCAAATGTGATGACACCAGGTGGTGAAGTACACTTGGCGTTGGCATTTAACCCATCGCATCTTGAAATCGTAGCCCCAGTATTACAAGGGTCAGTACGCGCGCGTCAAGTTCGCCGCAATGATGAGCCTTTGATGGAGCATACTGATGGTAACTCAGTACTGCCAATCGTCATCCATGGTGATGCCGCATTTGCTGGTCAAGGCGTGGTTCAAGAGACATTTCAAATGTCACAAACCCGTGCTTATACCACAGGTGGTACGGTACATATTGTGATCAATAACCAAGTTGGTTTTACCACCAGCCGTCAAGAAGATGCTCGTTCAACTGAGTATTGTACTGACGTTGCAAAAATGGTTCACGCGCCAATCTTGCATGTAAACAGTGATGATCCTGAATCTGTTGTATTCGCTGCTCAATTGGCATTGGATTATCGCCGCGAGTTTGACAAAGACATTATCATTGATTTGTTCTGCTATCGCCGTAACGGTCATAACGAAGCAGATGAGCCCTCAGCCACGCAGCCATTGATGTATGCTGTGATCAAAAAGCTACCAACTGCTCGCACTATCTATGCACAGAAACTTATCGAAGACGGTATCTTGAGTGCGGATGAAGAAAAACAGTATGAAGATGATTACCGTGAGTCGTTAGACCGTGGCGACTATGTTGCCAACTCGCTAGTTAGTGAGCCTAACGAAGCACTGTTCGTTGATTGGAAGCCGTATCTCGGCCATGATTTGGTCGACGAGTGGGATACCAGTGTCGATATTGAAAAGCTGAAAGCTTATGGACGCCGTATGGCCGAAATGCCAGAAGGCTATAAGTTACAACGTCAGGTTCAGAAGATGGTCGAGCAACGCTTAGCCATGCAAACGGGTGAAGAGCCATTGAACTGGGGTGCAGCTGAGACATTGGCTTATGCATCACTAGTAGACAATGATGATGTACTGGTTCGTATTACTGGCGAAGATGTCGGCCGTGGTACGTTCTCACATCGTCATAGCGAAATTTATAATGTAAATGATGGCAGTATGTATGTGCCATTGGCTCATATGAGTGACACGCAAGCCCGTTTTGCTACTTATAACTCATTGTTATCAGAAGAAGCCGTCTTAGCTTTTGAATATGGTTATGCAACGACTGTACCAAACGCATTAATCGTTTGGGAAGCGCAGTTCGGCGATTTCGTCAATGGCGCACAGGTAGTGATTGATCAGTTTATCGCCAGTGGCGAAACCAAATGGCAGCGTGTTTGTGGTCTGACTATGCTATTGCCGCATGGCTTTGAAGGTCAGGGTCCTGAGCATTCATCTGCACGTCTAGAGCGTTTCTTACAGCTGTGTGCTGAAGACAATATGCAAGTGATTACGCCAACCACGCCTGCACAGATTTACCATGCGCTGCGTCGTCAGGCTGTACGTCCAATTCGTAAACCATTAATTGTCATGTCACCGAAGAGTTTGTTACGCCATAAGCTGGCTACCTCGAACTTAGAAGAGCTTGCTAATGGTAAGTTTGAAACCGTATTGCCAGAGATGGACGATCACAATGCAGATAAAGTGACTCGTATGGTCTTATGTGGGGGCAAAGTGTATTACGATTTGCTCGAACAACGCCGTGCTTTAGGTTTAGAGCATGTTGCCATTGTGCGTATTGAGCAGCTTTATCCATTGCCAGAAAAGCGTTTGATTGCTGAGATTGAAAAGTATAGCAACTTGGCAGAAATCGTATGGACGCAAGAAGAGCCGCTTAACCAAGGCGCTTGGTATTATCTAGCACCGCATATGTTCCGTATTGTCGTACCGCACCCAACCAAGGCGAAAGTCATGGAGCCGGTGGCACGTCCTCCTAGTGCAGCACCTGCGACAGGCTCACTAAAGATACACGCTCAGCAGCAGCAAGCGTTGATCGCTGGTGGGCTTGGCATAAGTGTTGATGAGTTATCTCAGTAACAGATTACCTAATTGAAAGACTATACAAGATAAATGAATCAGGCGATAACAGGCAGCACAATGTAATCTTATCCAGCATAGTGCTGACTGCTTATCACGACTTAATAATAAGTATGAATATCCAAATCTAAGGAGTATATCGATGGCTGATATCAAAGCCCCCGTTTTTCCAGAATCGGTTGCCGATGGCACAATCGTTGAATGGCATGTTACTGAAGGTCAGCAAGTAAATCGTGATGATCTATTGGCCGAAATCGAAACCGATAAAGTCGTATTAGAAGTGGTAGCGCCTGACAATGGCGTTGTTACTAAAATCGTTAAGCAAGTAGATGATACAGTATTGTCTGACGAGCTTATCGCTGAATTCGAAGCGGGTGCAAGCGCCAGTGCAGATTCTGCTCCAGCTGTAGATCCAGATCAACCAGCAGCACCAGTACAAGCAAAACAAGCAGCCGATGGTGGCGAGCCTGTACAAGTAACAGATAAAAAGAACGAAGATGATCATAAAGATCAAAGCCCAGCAGTTCGTAAAGCGGCAAAAGAAAGTGGTGTAGATCCTAAAGAAGTTGAAGGTAGTGGTCGCGGTGGCCGTGTTACCAAAACAGATATGGCAAACCCAACGTTGAAAGCAGACAGCAGCATTAAGTCTGACAGTGGCCGTCCAGTTGCTGAGTCAACAGGTGAGCGTACTGAAAAACGTGTGCCAATGACACGTCTTCGTAAGACAGTCGCCAATCGTCTGCTAGCAGCTTCTCAAGAAACAGCCATGTTAACGACGTTTAACGAAGTCAATATGAAGCCGCTGATGGATATGCGTGCTAAGTATAAAGACCAATTTGAGAAGCGTCATGGCGTACGTCTAGGCTTTATGTCATTGTTCGTAAAAGCCGCTACAGAAGCGCTCAAGCGCTTCCCAGCAGTAAACGCCTCACTAGATGGTGATGATATTGTTTATCATGGTTTCTATGATATCGGTGTTGCCGTATCATCAGATCGCGGTCTAGTCGTTCCAGTATTACGTGATACTGATCGCATGAGCATGGCAGATGTAGAGAGCCGTATCCGTGAGCTTGGCGGCCTTGCTCAAAAAGGTAAGCTTGGTATCAGTGATATGACTGGTGGTACGTTCACAATCTCGAACGGCGGTGTATTTGGCTCATTGATGTCAACGCCAATTTTGAACCCACCTCAAACGGCTATCCTAGGTATGCATGCTATCAATGACCGTCCTATGGCTGTTGATGGTAAAGTTGAAATCTTACCAATGATGTATCTTGCGCTGTCTTATGACCATCGTATGATTGATGGTAAAGAAGCCGTGCAGTTCTTAGTAACGATCAAAGAGTTGGTTGAAGATCCAGCCATGTTACTACTAGACTTATAAGCTTCTAAGCTTGTATTGGCAAACGCTGATACAAGCTTTTTAACTTTAGTATAGATGTTGGGCAAGGTGGTCAATAATTTGTGTATCGATTGGTATGTTAAAGCAATCTGGTCATTATTATTGAGTACTTCTTATCAGCGAGTAAGAGCGTAATCTGCTGTCATAGTGTATTAACTATGATGAGAGTCAGGCTTTTATTCATTGATAACAAAGCCCGCAGTTTGAATAATACATAAACTTAGAATTGAAAAATAGGAACGTACTATGAAAGACAATTATGATCTAGTCGTCATCGGCGGCGGTCCTGGTGGTTATGAAGCCGCTATCCGTGCAGGCCAGTTGGGTATGAGCGTTGCTTGTATCGAAAAACGTGTTTATAAAGGTGAGCCTGCGCTTGGCGGTACTTGCTTGAATGTGGGTTGTATCCCATCAAAAGCCTTGCTTGATAGCTCGCATCGTTATGAAGCGACCAAACATGATCTACAAGAACATGGTATTACTACTGGCGACGTAGCCATTGATATCGAGCAAATGATTGCCCGTAAAGAAGGTATCGTTAAGCAATTAACAGGCGGTGTTGCTGCATTATTAAAAGGCAATGGTGTTGATTGGTTACAAGGTTGGGGCACATTGGTTGATGGTAAAGGCACTGATAAAAAAGTGAAATTTACTGCGTTAGAAGATGATTCTGAAACTACTATTACTGCTAAGAATGTCATTCTTGCTGCAGGTTCTGTCCCTATCGATATCCCTGTTGCAAAAACTGACGGTGATCGCATTGTTGATTCTACTGGCGCTCTTGATTTCACAGAAGTTCCTAAGCGTTTAGGTGTTATTGGTGCTGGTGTTATTGGTCTTGAGCTAGGTTCAGTATGGCGTCGTCTAGGCGCTGAAGTGGTCGTTTATGAAGCGCTTCCAAGCTTCCTTGCCGCTGCTGACAAAGATATTGCTAAAGAAGCGGGTAAAATGCTGACGAAGCAAGGCCTTGACATCCGTGTAGATACCAAAGTAACCAATGCTGAAGTCAAAGGCGACCAAGTGGTTGTCACTAGCGAAAGCAAAGGTGAGTCATCTGAAGAAAGTTTCGATAAGCTTATCGTTTGTGTTGGTCGCCGTGCCTATGCCGAAAAACTGCTCGGCGATGATAGCGGTATCACGTTGACTGAACGTGGTCTGATTGATGTTAATGATCAGTGCAAAACCAACCTTGATGGTGTTTATGCGATTGGTGACTTGGTACGTGGTCCTATGCTTGCGCATAAAGCGATGGAAGAAGGCATGATGGCGGTTGAGCGTATTCATGGCGAAAAAGCACAAGTTAACTATGATACCATTATCAACGTTATCTATACGCATCCAGAAATCGCATGGGTTGGTTTGACTGAGCAAGAAGCTGAGGAAGCAGGCTATGAAGTTAAAACTGGCTCGTTCAATTTAGCGGCTAACGGCCGTGCGTTAGCGCAAAGCGAAGCTCAAGGCTCTATCAAAGTCGTCGCAGATGCCAAAACAGATCGTCTATTAGGGATGCATGCTATTTCTGCGGGCGCGGGCGATATCGTCCATCAAGGCATGATCGCGATGGAGTTTGTCTCTAGTATCGAAGATCTACAGCTGATGACATTTGCTCATCCAACCATTTCAGAAGCAGTGCATGAAGCTGCTCTGTCTGCTGATGGTCGTGCTATTCACGCCATTCAGCGTAAAAAGCGTAAGAAATAAGTAGTTATTTTAATAAGTACCGACTTATAACCTGATTGTGGCATCGCTAGCATAGCGGTTGCTACGATCATGAGTGCGTCAGACGGACGTCTAACAGTTATGTAGGGCGCACTTGTTTTCACTTTTTATTAATTGTAAAAAATAAAGGATACAATCAATGAATCTACATGAGTATCAAGCAAAAGAGCTATTAAAGAGCTACGGACTGCCTATTCAAGAAGGTATTATTGCCCACAACGGCGACGAAGCTGCCGCTGCTTTTGATAAGACACCAACTGACATTGCGGTTATCAAAGCACAGGTTCATGCAGGTGGTCGTGGTAAAGCGGGTGGTGTAAAACTGGTTAAGACTCGTGAAGAAGCCAAGCAAGTTGCTGAAGAACTAATTGGTACCAACCTAGTAACGTTCCAAACCGATGCTGACGGTCAGCCAGTTAACTTTGTATTGGTTGCAGAAGATATGTATCCAGTACAAACTGAGCTATATCTTGGTGCAGTGGTTGATCGTGCGACTCGTCGCGTGACTTTCATGGCATCGACCGAAGGTGGCGTTGATATTGAAGAAGTGGCTCACAATACGCCAGAAAAAATCTTCAAAGTAAATGTAGATCCATTAGTTGGTCTATTGCCTTTCCAAGCGCGTGATGTTGCGTTCAAGCTCGGTCTAGAAGGCAAGCAGATCAATCAGTTTGTTAAATTGATGACTGGCGCTTATAAAGCATTTGTTGAAAATGACTTTGCTTTGATGGAAATCAACCCATTAGCTGTTCGTGAAAACGGCGAAATCGTTTGTGTTGATGGCAAAATCGGCATTGACTCAAATGCCCTTTATCGTTTGCCAAAAATCGCAGCGCTACAAGACAAAACGCAAGAAAATGAGCGTGAGCTTAAAGCCGCTGAATTTGATCTAAACTATGTTGCTCTAGAAGGCAACATCGGTTGTATGGTTAACGGTGCTGGTCTTGCCATGGCAACGATGGACATCATTAAATTGTATGGCGGCAAGCCTGCTAACTTCTTGGACGTTGGCGGCGGCGCAACCAAAGATCGCGTTGTTGAAGCGTTCAAAATTATCCTAGAGGACAGCAGTGTCGAAGGTGTTCTTATCAATATCTTCGGCGGTATCGTACGTTGTGACATGATCGCAGAAGCCATTATTGCTGCTATCAAAGAAGTCGACGTAAAAGTACCAGTTGTTGTTCGTCTAGAAGGTAACAACGCTGAGAAAGGCGCACAAATTCTAGAAGAGTCTGGTTTGAAGCTTATTTCTGCTCAAGGCCTATCTGACGCTGCTCAAAAAATTGTCGATGCTGTTAAAGCCTAAGTTTTTGAACAAAGGTCTTTATATATAAACGTTTAGAGATGAACGCTTAAGCATAGTAGTCAAAGCGTGATAAGCGCTTGTTGGTATAAAAACAGATCATTGAATGATAAGCCATCGAGTGATTATCACAAGACAACCGAATACAAGGAAAACATAATGAGTGTATTAATCGATAAAGATACCAAAGTATTGGTACAAGGTTTTACTGGTAAAAATGGTACGTTCCATTCTGAGCAAGCCATTGAATACGGTACAAAAGTTGTTGGTGGCGTAACCCCAGGTAAAGGTGGTCAAACACACCTAGGTTTGCCAGTATTCAACACAATGAGTGAAGCGATGGAAGCCACTCAAGCTGATGCTTCTGTTATCTATGTACCAGCACCATTCGTACTAGACTCTATCATTGAAGCAATCGATGCAGGCGTTAAATTGATCGTTGTGATCACTGAAGGCGTTCCAACTATCGATATGCTAAAAGCCAAGCGCTATCTTGAAGCAGCGGGTGATGTGCGTCTTGTTGGTCCTAACTGCCCAGGCGTTATCACGCCAGGTCAATGCAAAATTGGTATCATGCCAGGTCACATCCATCAGCCAGGTAAAGTGGGTATCATCTCACGCTCTGGTACATTGACTTATGAAGCGGTTGCTCAAACAACCAAGCTTGGTTTTGGTCAGTCAACTTGTATCGGTATCGGTGGCGATCCAATTCCTGGTATGAACCAGATTGATGCGTTGAAATTGTTCCAAGACGATCCACAAACTGAAGCGATCATCCTAATCGGTGAAATCGGTGGTACTGCTGAAGAAGAAGCAGCTGCTTATATCAAAGACCATGTCACCAAGCCAGTTGTTGGTTACATCGCTGGTGTTACTGCTCCTGAAGGCAAGCGTATGGGTCATGCTGGCGCAATCATCTCTGGTGGTCAAGGTACTGCTGAAGAGAAATTCAAAGCCTTTGAAGATGCTGGTATCGCATACACGCGTGACCCATCTAAGCTTGGTGAGAAGTTAAAAGAAGTTACTGGTTGGTAAGATAGGCAGTTGTCTACACTTTACATACCAAAAGCCCATTGAAATGAAACAAAGACACCCCTAAAATGGGGTGTTTTTTTATACATTGTATTTGGTATAGTTCGAATCACTTTAATACCGCAGTCTCCCAAGCTTATATTATTTCCTATTTGAATTTACTGAATAATAATACTTCTATACTGGAAAATCAGGTTTTTTAAAATGAAAAAAGTAATTACGTATGGATCATATGATTTGTTACATGAAGGGCATATTCGCCTTTTGAAAAGAGCTAAGGCATTAGGTGATTATTTGGTAGTTGGGGTAACCTCAGAAAGTTACGATAGATCAAGAGGTAAGTTAGATGTTGTAAATACAACTACTGAACGTGCTGAAGCAGTACGAGCTTTGGAATATGTAGATGAAGTCATCATTGAATATGATAAAGAACAAAAAGCCAAAGATATTCAGGAAATGAGAATAGATATATTTGCTATAGGTGATGATTGGGTAGGTTCTTTTGATTATCTATCTGAACATTGCAAAGTAATATATCTACCACGCACTCCCGCAATTTCTAGTAGTAAACTTAGAGAAGGTTTAGTAAGTGAGTTTAAAATAGGAGTGATAGGTACAGGTAGGATAGCTAAGCGATTTTGCAATGAAGCCAAACATGTGCCTCATTTGGTTATTCAAGCTGCCATGTCACGAGACATAGTTAACGTTAGAAACTTTATTGAAGCTACTGGTATTCCTAATGGACACTTGATTTTAGCAGACCTCTTAAATGATGATATTGATGCAGTATACATTGCCTCACCTCATGAATTTCATTATGAACAAGCTAAAGCAGCTCTACTGAGTGGAAAACATGTATTATGTGAAAAGCCAGTTACCTTAGAGTCAGAAAAACTTATAGAGTTGCTTAATATCGCGAAAGAAAAAGAGTTAGTATTTATTGAAGCTATTAAAACTGCATTTGTATCTGCATTTCATAAACTATTATATGAAGTAAAAAATGGCAAAATTGGTGAGATAAGAGAAGTAAGATCTTCTTTTACAAAGTTAGTTGAAAACAAGTCCAACAGAGAGTGGAAAAAGCCTTATGGCGGAGCAACGAATGAGCTTGCCAGTTATCCATTACTATTAGCCCAAAAAGTACTTGGGAAGCCGTCTAAAGTCCATTATTTCGATCAGATAGACGAAGAGACTGGTGTTGATTTATCTAATCGTATTATTGGAGAGTATGAGTCAGGTGCTATTTCAATCAGTACTGTTGGTATAGGCACTAAAACTGAAGGCTCAGCAGTTATTTCGGGCTCAAAAGGATATATTTATATCCCTGCTCCATGGTGGTTAACTAAGAAGTTTTTTGTTAGATATGAGGATCCCAATCATATTGAAGAGTTTGAGTATTCATTTGAAGGGGATGGATTAAGATATGAGATTTCAGAGTTTGTTACTTTAGTAACTCGCAATATGAAAGCTTCTGAACAATTAACCCATGAAGATATGCTGAGTATTAATTTTATAATTGATGACTATAATAAACATCATAAGAAATTGAACTAGTATTAGTTTTAGCAAAGCTAATGATTGTATGGTATTCAATAATATATTTTCCAAGTTATTATTCGAGATTTTGATAGTGTTAAGTTTAATGTCTTATACTTAAAGCAACTGATATTACGCTAATTAATAATTTAATAAGTGTATATTCATAACAGTTACATTTTGATTATAAATTGAAAAATATTATTTTGATCTAGGTAATATCTTAGGTGTGTTGTGACAATTAAAATTGATAAACTATATAAAGATATATTTTATTTAATCTTATAAGTTTTTTTATTTTTATTAGCTTTATATCTTGTAAAACAAGACGTTATAATTTGTAAAAATTGTATTGGTATTTAAAAAGTACATTAAACAATCAGAGCTTAGAATTAGACTATTTAAAAACAAAGAAACTTTGGAGTTTTACAAGAATGGATAAGTATAAAATAGCATTTATAGGCTGGAATCCTTTTCAATTTATACATATTAAATTATTAGCTAGCAAAATTCCAGGAAGCGTTTTTATATTAGAGAAGAGAAGAGATCATCTTAATGATTTTACAAAAGAAATTCTAACCAATCAAGAAGTTCCTGTTGTAGTTTGGGAGACTGGAAAGATTAAAGAATTAGATGGCGTTTTTGACGTTATTGTATGTCAAACGATGTTTCTTCACTTACCATTATTTGAGAAAACAAAAATTGTAATGCTTCAATATGGTTATGCCAAAGAGCCACACAACTATGGCACATGGAGAGCGTTAGCAGATTTGTGTCTTGTATATGGATCTTATCCAGAAAAAAAATTATCTACTTATGCGCCATCTAAAGCTGTTGGTAATCCGAGATTACAGTTATGGTATGATGAAGATTTCCATCTAATTGCGAAAAATAAGTATATTCATAGTATAGATGATGGTTTGCTAACAGTCTTATATATGCCAACTTGGGGAGAATTGTCTAGCATAGATGAGTATATAGGTGCAGTTCTTGGTTTATCTGAACGTTATAACGTACTTATTAAATTGCATCACAATACAGATCTTTTGGAAGATGGTAGATTAGAAAAAATAGAAACTGATAGGATACATTTCTTTGGTGCCAATGATGATGCTCTAGAACTTCTTAGTATTTCTGATATCGTCATTTCTGATTATAGTGGTGCGATTTTTGATGCTATTCATTGCGAAAGGCCAGTTGTTCTTTTAGACAAGAATGAAAATGAAATTTTAGAAGAAGCTAAGATTGATACACATAGTCTGGAATTTAATAGAAGAGATGAGCTCGGATATAGAGTAGCTAGACCTTCTGATCTGATTGACGGTATAAAACATATAGAGGAAAATTATGATTATATAGTTGGTGAGAAAAGAGCTATAAAATCTGAATTATACGAGTATAGTGAAAACTCTGTAGAGAAATGTATTGAAGCGATAAACAGTCTAATATCTGGTGATATCGTGCGTACTCAAATGCAGTCTTATATCCATGATTCAGTAAAAGAGCTATACCAGTTAAAACGTCAATACAATATTTTAAAGAAGAGTCAAAATGGCAGATAAATCACTTTTTAGTATGTTTTCTATACCTAATCTTAAAAATATTCATCCTGATTTTATTAATGATAAAGTTTTGAATGTTTTACCATTAGATAAGATAAAGCTAGTTTATAAATTAGCTATCAGAACAAACAATAGTGCATTACAGGAAAAATGTATTATACACGCTAGGACAAGGTTCCCTCAGAATACTTTCAGCTATATTGAAGAGGCAAAAATTAAAATTAAGTACGAAAAATTTAACGAAGCTTGGAAAATTCTAAACAAAGCCCCCCATAACAAAGAAATTAATGCCCTAAAGAAAAACGTAGCATCAAAGAGAAACGTAGCATCAAAGAAAAACGTAGCATTAGCTGACAAGGAAAAACTATCTTTAGCTTGTCTTGATATTGCTGAGTTAGAAAATCCTACATTGATTAAACTGAAAAAGGTTCACAGCTCAGCTGTTGATGCAAACAATGTAAGATTACAAGAAGAGTGTATAGCAAAGGCGATAACTGATTTTCCTCAACATACTTTCGGTTATGTTGAAGAAGCGAAAATTCAAATACAGCGTAGGCAATTTAATGACGCTTGGAAGGTCTTGACTAAATCACCTAACAGTAAAACAGTTGAATCATTAAAACAGAAGATCTTTTCTCATGATGGTGCCCATCTAACTACTATGCTAGAAGAAGAAATTATGAGAATAGGTAAATTAATTAAATTAAAACCTCTGAATTCTAAGTACTATGACGATTATATTTTATTTCTAAGCAAGTTGAATAGGAATAAAGAGGTTGAAAAATTAATCAAATGGCTTCCAATTGATGTGGATTCTTTTACTATGAAAACTAGGTTTGCCATTATTGCAAGCTATCTAGATTTAGGAGATCAAAAAAGCGCTTTAGAACACCTACTTTTGATGCAAAAGAAATACATGATGGATAGAAGGGTTTTACATAGAATATCCGATATATATAAGTTCGATAAACAAATAGACAGAGCCTATCCATATCTATTGCTTGGTGAACAGACCTATCCAATTTATGGTGCGATCAGAAGATTAACTTTTGAATCTGATCACAATATGATTGACAAAGGAAATGAGACTCTAGATAGAGTACTAGCTTTTAAAGAAGCCGAGTTGGCAAGATTTCTTAGCATGATTAACAGAGTATCTTGTTTTTACCCTGAGAGAAATGATGAGCTTGTTGAATGTAGGATAAAAGTCAGAAGAGTTATCATACAAAATGTACTTAAGAACAATAGTGAATTTAATAAAAATCTTAAGTTTTTACTAGCTAATAGATGGTTTGCCGACGCAATGGAGTTTATGAGCCAAGGTTTAGAACTTGGTTTTTATCTTGATGAAAACGTATCAGCATTATATAAAAAAATAGAAAAAAATCTCGTTTATAGTGACTCGAAAAATATTATTGCTTGGCTAGAAGTAGCAGATCAAAATGAAAGATCTGATGTTTTGCTAGGAATGATGAATGGCTTTCCAGTTGATGTTAATAAAATAGAAAGAGAAACTGTAAAAATCGAAATGTTTATACCTAGTGCTTTTTTTACTCCGCCAGAAAAAGAAAAGCCGTCATTTAAGACAGCACAGGAATATTTTGGAGAAATATGCGAAATAGTATTGTCATGTGAAGATATAGTAATTATTCCAAGACATCAGTATCACTGGAAAAACGTATCTAGAAAAACAGATTTTAAGGCTATTAGCTATCATACTTTTGATGAAGTGGATAATCCCAATTGGTTGCATGTGCAAGAGTCTACACTGGCAGGTCGTTGCTCTGTTGATACCCAAGGGTTTGCAGGCTATTCTAAAATGGCTAATGACTTTTCGAAAATAGAAGAGTATACAAGTAATGTTGACCAATCTACTTTAGATGAAAATTTTAACTATTTGTATCAAGAATACGTCGTTAATAACGTATCTAAATATCACCAAAATGAGGAAGCCTTTGTCTCTGAAGGTGAGTATGTATTTGTAGCACTTCAGGTTCTAACAGACATAGTAGCAGATATCGCATTTTTTGATGGGATACAAATGCTCAAAACGATTGCTGTATATTATAAAAATACAGCTACTAAGGTGGTGGTAAAGCGTCACCCTTATTGTAACTCACTCAGTGTGCAGTTATTAATTGAAGAGCTGTTGAATGAAGGTACTATCATAGTTTCAGATGCCTCAATCCACAGTATTATAGAGAATACTAAAGCTGTATTTGTCGTCAACTCAGGTGTTGGTTTTGAAGCTCTTATGCACCTAAAACCAGTAATAGTATGCGGACAATGTGATTATGCGTATGCCGTATCTAGCCAAGTAAAAACTCCAACAGAGTTGTTGCGGCGCTTGGAGACAGATGATTTTTCAGTCAATGAGAAAAAGGTGAAAGAGCTCCTTTATTATTATGCAAATATATATAACCCAAAATTAAATGAGTTACCAGCGCTTTTAAAAAAATGGATTTATATTTAATAATTTAATGTTTTCTTATTAGGGTAGCGCTATGAAAGTTATATCTGTTTTAAATAAAATATCCGAGAAAGCAGGAGGTATGACAAGGGTTTCAATGCATAGAACCGAATCTTTTGCAGGCATTGGCATTGATGCGGCTGTTGCTACCTTAGCACTTGATAATAAACTGAATGATACAATAGATAACTTGATATCTATTTCGACAATTAGTAGTAAATTGAAAGTTATTAATTTCTATAGCTCTTTGTCTTATGCTCATAAGCATGGTGTGGATTTATCAGCGGTATTTTCTATTCATCATCAAAAAAGCTTAATGGAAAAAGTAAAAAAAATAAGAATGAACCCAAGAGATTCTAATTCAACTCTAATTAAATACTTTACTTCTAGTAATGATTTGTTTCTTGAAGAATATCTTAATGAAGATAATGTTTGTACTTGTGTGTTGTATTACCATCCACATAAGGGCTGCTTACAATTTCCTTCGAAAAATTCAATTCATGCTCATTGGTTATCGGAACTTAAAGGTACGTCAGATTGTTACTATATTGCAGATGCTATAAGGATGGCAAAGTCTGTTTGTATGGTCTCAGATAAGAATGCTTATAAAATATTGGTGGCTCATGGCAACCACTTATTAATGCCAAGAACTGTAGGCTCAAAAATAAATCCGGTATATAATAATGTTTTTAACTACAATAAGTTGTGTGATGCTTTCGTACTCCTTACTAATCATCAACGCGAAGATATAGAAGCTCAATTTGATATTAATAATTGCTATGTGATACCTAATCCTGTTAAGAGTGTTAATAATGAGCAATTAGATAAAAATTCAGAAAATTTTGCTATTATTCTTTCACGACTAACGAGCGTTAAACAAATCGACAAAATGATTAAGGCCTTTAGTCATATAGTGTCTTCAAATAAAAATGCCATTTTAGAGATATGGGGAGATGGTGATGAGCGAGATAATCTTGAAACTTTGGTCAAGAAAAGTAAATTAGAGAATAATGTCAGGTTTATGGGGTTTTCCATAAATCCTCATAGAGAGTTATCTCGTGCTACCGTGACGTTGAGTATGTCTTCAGCTGAAGGGTTTCCAGGTAGTATGGTTGAATCTTTAGCGTGCGGCACACCTGTGGTGTCCACCAAAACCAAATATGGACCAACCGATATTATCACAGATGGCAAAGATGGTTTTTTGGTCAATAATGAAAAAGAGTTTATAGAAAAGGTTTCATATCTGTTAAACAATCCGGATATAGCTTATGAAATGGGAAAAAAAGGTATAACTAGCTCCTCAAGATTCATGGCTAACGAAATAGTTAACAAGTGGATAAGCTTGTTTGATGAATTGAAGAAGAATAGAGCTCATGAAAGTAAGTATGACTTTCAAGGAAAGTTAATTAGCAATACTGGTGGATCAAAGCTAGGGTGGGTTTACTTAGATAAAGACGAACAGAAGGTTGCTTCTCTTGAAAAATCTGGCTCAATCTTTATCCGAACTGTTGATAAAAATAAAAATTTTGGTGGCATATGTGAGTTAGAATCACAAGTTTATGATATTGAGAAAGTAAACTTTGATACTAAAAAAGAGGTCTACCGCTTTAGAGTAATTTACAAAGGCGAAATTTACAAAGGTAGTATTCCTGCTAAAAGTATAGAGTTTGTTGTTTTATAGCAAAGCTACTTAACAACTAAAAAATATGGCAGTGAGGGTTTCCGAAAAACCAGAGATCTGTCATTGAACTATTATAAGAAATATGAGCAGGTAGCCTGAGAGTAAATCAATTTAACAAAATGGGGAAGTTGTAGTGCATCTACAAACTAATAAGTATTTAACATCTGCGCAACGAACTTTTGATATTGAGCTTAAGGCTTTAGCATTGCTAAAAATGGGTCTTGATCAAAGATTCGTATTGGCATGTCAAACTATTTTGAGCTGCCAAGGTCGTTTAATTATCACTGGTATGGGCAAGTCAGGCCTAGTAGGACGTAAAATAGCAGCCACCATGGCTTCTACAGGTACGCCAGCTTTTTTCGTCCATCCTGGTGAAGCAGGGCATGGCGATCTTGGAATGATTGTAAGAGGTGATGTTGTTTTAGCTATTTCCAACTCAGGCAATAGTGATGAAATCAATGTTTTATTACCAGTTATTAAGAAACTAGACTTACCTTTAATAAGTATTAGTAAGAGCTTATCAGGTAGGTTACATCAAGAAGCAGATGTTGCTTTGACACTTGGTGACTTTGAAGAGGCTTGTCCAATGGGTTTGGCGCCTACCTCCAGTACTACAGCTACTATGGTGTTAGGTGATGCACTTGCTATTGCATTGCTTGAAGCACGCGGCTTTAAATCTGATGATTTTGCTTTATCTCATCCGGCTGGTTCTCTAGGTAAGAAACTATTGACTGATGTTTCAGATATCATGAAATCGGGTAAAGATATTCCTTTAGTTACAGGAAATACCAGTATCATAGATGCTTTATTCGAAATCACAGAAAAAAGATTAGGCATGACGGTGGTAGTAGATGATAAAAATAATTATGGAGTTTTGACAGATGGTGACATACGCCGACTGCTTACCATCAATCAAGACATGAGCCAACCTATTGTCAGTGTCATGAAGGCTGCACCTATAACCACCTCATCCAACACGAAGGCCTCAGAAGCACTTAATATAATGAGGCAGAAGAACGTTAATCAGCTTATCGTTTTGGACAATGACATGTTAATAGGTGTCCTTGCTTTACGTGATTTAGTACAAGCTGGTATTAACTAAATTGATATAGTTCATATATTTATAATATTGGAGAACATTGAGTGAAGATAACGGAAAATATAACAGTTGGCAATGATCAACCTTTTGTACTGTTTGGCGGTGTTAATGTCATCGAATCAAGAGATCTTGCCCTCAAGGCATGCGAAGCGTATGTGGAAATTACGCAAAAGCTTGGCATACCTTATGTATTTAAAGCCAGCTTCGATAAAGCCAATAGATCTTCGATCCATTCTTTCCGTGGACCAGGATTAGACGAAGGATTAAAGATTTTACAAGAAGTAAAAGAAACTTTCGGTGTGCCAATTATCTCAGATGTACATGAAATAGTTCAGTGTCAGCCAGCTGCTGAAGTCATTGATATTTTACAACTACCCGCATTTTTGGCGCGTCAAACGGATTTGGTTAAAGCGTTAGCAGAGACTGGTCGTCCAATCAATATTAAAAAACCACAGTTTCTGAGCCCAGAGCAGATGAAAAACATCATTAATAAGTTTCATGAAATGGGTAACGATAAACTCATGCTTTGTGAACGTGGCAGCTGTTTTGGTTACGATAATCTGGTCGTTGATATGCTAGGATTAGGTGTAATGAAGCGTATTAGTAATAATGCACCTATTATCTTTGACGTGACGCACGCGCTACAAACCAGAAGCTCGGGCAGTGATGCATCAGGAGGTCGTAGAGATCAAATTATAGAGTTGGCTCGTTCAGGTATGGCGGCCGGCCTTGCAGGACTGTTTTTAGAAGCGCACCCCAATCCTAGTGAAGCTAAATGCGATGGACCAAGTGCATTACCGCTAAATAAGTTAGAACCGTTTTTACAACAGATGAAGCAGGTAGATGATTTAATTAAATCATTACCAAGTATTGATATTCAGTAAATATATAAAGGTGTATTAGATGGACTCTGTTGCTATTATTATCCCTGCACGCTATGCGTCTTCACGATTTCCTGGTAAGCCACTTGCTGATATTTTAGATAAACCGATGATTCAGCATGTATATGAGAAAGCTAAATTAGTCAAAAATGCTGAAGTAATAGTAGCAACAGATGATGAGAGGATACTTGAGACAGTTGTAAATTTTGGCGGTGAAGGAATACTGACTGCTTCAACTCATATTTCAGGTACTGATAGGCTCGTGGAAGTTATGAGTAAGGTAGACGCTGATTTATATATCAATTTACAAGGTGATGAACCCTTAGTACGTTCTGATGATATTGAAATGTTGATTAACGCCATGCGTAGCGATGAGTCAATTGAAGTTGGAACACTTTATCACTCCATTGATGAACGCCAAGCTCAAGATCCCAATACCGTTAAAGTGGTCACATCACATAGCGGCCGTGCGTGTTACTTTAGTCGCTCTCCAATACCTTTCATTCGAAACAACGATGTACAAATTAATTATAAGCAGCACGTTGGTGTATATGCCTATCGCAAGTCTGTCTTAGAACGATATGCACAATTACCCGAATCTAATGTTGAATCAGCAGAGCAATTAGAACAGTTAAGATTGTTAGACAGTGACATAGATATTTATGCATTTGAAGTAATGAAGACAGGGCCTGGTGTAGATACTCCTGAAGACCTTCAAAAAGTAATTGCTATTCTTCAAGGTAACCAACTAGAGAGTAAAAAGTCTTTACTCTCCAATATCGAACTTATTATTACTGATATTGATGGCGTATTAACAGATGGTGGTATTTACTATGATGAATATGGTGAATGTATGAAGCGCTTTCATGTACGTGATGGTTTGGGTATCAAGCTGTTACAACAGGCAGGTATTCAAGTAGCTGTACTATCAGGTAAAGACTCTAAACCTTTGATGAAGAGGATCTCTGACTTGGGTATCGATATTTTTATGCTAGGTATTAAGAATAAAGAAGTGGCTTGTCAAGAGATCATTCAGCGTGCAAATACTATCAAAGCCAATACGGTATATATTGGTGACGACACCATTGATTTACCGGCTTTCATCAGTTGTGGTGTTGCCGTGGCTGTCGCTGACGCTCCTGAATACGTCAAAGCTAAATGTGATTTAGTGACAGATACCAAGGGTGGTTTTGGTGCTTTGCGTGAAATAGCTGATAAAATTTTGATTGAGCAAGGTAAATCTAAATTGATAGAAGATCCTGCTGCATTTCTCAAAATTCATGCCAACGTAACACAGTGATTTTTTTGACTATATAAGTAGCATAATAGAAAGTACTGATGTTTGATGCTCTCTGTTTGACAAAGGCTCTCATAAAAAGGTCGGCCTAATACGGTGACCTTTTTGCCTCTTAATAAAGCTTCAAAGCCACCTAATGACGTAATCGTATAAACATGATCAATTGTCTCTAGTGCGTCGACCAAGTGAATAGACTGTGTAAGGATCAGACAATCTAGCTTAGTAAGTGTGCTAACAATGTCAGGGTTGTCTAGCGTCATTGGATGTGGTTTGACGATTATTTGGGCGTCAGGATTTTCTTTAATTGCTTTATTCACGACATCTAATAAAGTAATACCGTCACCGCCGCCGTATTTCAACGAGTCATCATATGGCACTTGCCCTAAGACTAAGATACGTTCTTTATTTTTAGCACCATATAGTGGTGCAACATCGACATAAGATTGATGATTGTATTTGCTCACTCTATGCGACACATAATAATCAAGCATCTCCTGTGCCAACGTCTCATCATAGCCATCCTGCTCAAAGTCAAAATTTGCAATGAGGTCGGTCAGATCGTTTGGTCGTGTTGTGTCAAAATACGGCGCTTGGCTATCCATAACGATAGATAATGGCGGCGCGCTGCTATCATCATCAGGACCTGAACGGATAAAACCATCTTCAAAGAAAAAAATGTCTACACCTTGCTCGCGGACATACTCAATAAAGTATTGAGGCGCTTTATAGCCCCAAATATAGATGACGGGATTTACCTTTTGGATAAAAGGTTTGAGCCAAAGATTAAAATACTGCTTATCAAAATGTCGTTGTATTTGTACATGTGCCGACTCAAACACCCATTCGCTGACGATATCTTTCCATGGCAGCATACCAACCACTAGCGCCAAACGCTGCTTAGGGTAGCGATAATGTTTATAGTAACCTGACAATATTGGCTTGACGTAGTTAGTGAGTTTCATGACGTAGTCGATAGCTTGGGTTGGTAGCGGAAGATTGAATATATATTATTAATATATTTACGTTGGCAATGTATTATAGTTGCATTTATGAGCAAAAACGAATAACTAATTCATAAAATAACGGATCGATGTTATGAAAAATAAAATATTAGTCACTGGCGGTACTGGATATATCGGTTCGCATACGTGTATAGCTTTGCATGAAGCAGGTTATGATATAGTAGTATACGATAATTTATCTAATAGTAGTCGTGAGGCGGTTAATCGTGTCTCTACTCTTATTGGACAGACAATTGAGTTTATCGAAGGAGATATACGAGACGTTGAGACGCTGAGACAAGTATTTTCAACCCATCAGTTCTTTGGCGTGATCCATTTTGCTGGGTTAAAAGCAGTCGGAGAGTCAGTAGCAAAGCCATTGCTGTATTATGATAACAATGTCAGCGGTACCATTACCTTATTAGAAGTTATGGCAGAGTATGCAGTTAAAAATTTAGTTTTTTCATCATCTGCCACTGTCTATGGTAATCCTGAAAACCTGCCTATCAATGAAGAATCACCACGCTCTTGTACAAATCCTTATGGACAAAGTAAGATAGCAGTTGAACATATCTTAGAAGATCTAGCTGTATCTGATGACAGCTGGAATCTGGTTGCTCTTAGATATTTTAATCCAGTAGGCGCGCATTCATCAGGGCAAATTGGCGAAGACCCAAACGATATTCCTAATAATTTGATGCCTTATATCTCGCAAGTGGCTGTTGGCAAGCTTGAGAAACTCAACGTCTTTGGTAATGACTATCCTACTATTGATGGAACAGGTGTACGTGACTTTATCCATGTCACTGACTTAGCTCAGGGTCATGTGGCTGCACTAAATTATCTAGATAAACAAACCAGACCAAAAGAAAGTGGTACGACAAAACTGAACTCAGTAGGCTTTTTACCTATTAACCTAGGAACTGGTAAAGGTACCTCTGTATTAGAGCTAGTGAATGCTTTCAATGAAGTGACTGGAAGAGATATTCCTTATCAATTTACAGAACGTCGTGCAGGGGATATCGCCAGTTGCTATGCCAGTGCCGATAAAGCGAAAACACTGTTAGGGTGGCAAGCTGAATTATCCGTTAACGACATGTGTAAAGACACATGGCATTGGCAGAGCATGAATCCTAGTGGTTATAAAGTATCTTAAGATTTGTTAGATACTCTTTGTTTATTTAAGAACTTCCCCTAAGTCATCTTTTCAGAGTAGTCTTCTTGTTATGAAAAAAATAACCCATGCTGTTATCCCTGTTGCAGGTTTTGGTACGCGCATGCTGCCACTCTCCAAATCAGTGCCGAAAGAGTTATTGCCTTTAGGTAATCGCCCTGCAATTCATTATGTTGTCGAAGAGGCCATTGCTGCGGGTATTAAGCATATCGTTTTGGTTGGTCATGCTCAAAAAAGCGCAATCGAAAACTACTTTGATATCAATGCTGAGCTAGACACTCAATTGCGTCATAAAGGCAAGAATGAGTTGGCAGATAGCTTAAATTGGTTACCAGCTGACGTAACAGTGTCAATGATACGTCAAGGTAAAGCATTGGGCTTAGGTCACGCCGTACTTGCTGCTCGTCCTATCATTGGTGAGCACGATTTTGCTGTATTATTGCCTGATGTGGTGCTCGATCCTTTTACTACGGATATGTCTACTGACAATTTAGCGTTTATGCTTGAGGCGTTTGCTAAAGACAATCATTCACAGATACTTGTAAATACAGTGGCCGATGAAGATGTTCATAAGTATGGCATTGCGCAACTAGATGAAGAGTACAGTGGCAGTAGTAAAGTAGACGACAAAGCCGATGTGAATACTAGCTTTGGGGTTGCAGGATTTGTAGAAAAACCCAGTTTAGCAGAGGCACCTTCAAAGCTTGCCGTCGTAGGTCGCTATGTATTCAGTAATAAAATCTTTGAGTATTTGGCGAATACAACTGCCTCAGTGGGTGGTGAGATACAGCTAACCGACGCCATCGATGCACTGATTAGTGAGTATGGGGTCAATGTGACGACCATGCGCGGCGATAGTTATGATGCAGGTGACATGCGCTCTTACATGCAAGCATTTATCTATTTTGCTCAGCAGCAATTAGTAGATGATGAATAGCTGATGGCAGAGACTAGCAAGGATAGAGCGTATAGCAGTGCTCGACATTCTACTTATTGGCAACAACTGCAAATGTTGGCCACGCAAGAGTGGTCGTTGTCTACGTTATTTGCGCAAGATACTGACCGTGCCGCAAACTTTAGTACGCGAGCTGGTGCACTATACATGGACTATAGTAAGCAGTGCATCGATGATCAAGTACTGATAAACCTCTTAAAGCTGGCAAAAAGCTGCGAGTTATCGGCTCGAATTGACGCGCTCATGCAAGGCGCTATGGTCAATACCAGTGAGCAACGTGCAGCCTTACATACAGCGCTGCGTCTACCGTCTACCTCAACCTTACAAATGGATGAGCAGAATGTCGTAGCAGATGTGCATCATAGCTTAGCCCAAGTCGCAAAATTATCAGAGCGAGTTCGTCAAGGAACGTGGCGCGGGTTTTCAGGCAAAGCCATTACTGATGTGGTCAATATTGGCGTCGGTGGCTCTGATTTGGGTCCACTGATGGCGACAACAGCGCTGGATGAATGGGCAGATACAGAGATCGAAGTACACTTTGTTTCGAACATGGATGGCACTCAGCTTGATAATCTACTCAAGCATTTAAATCCTGAAACGACCTTATTCATTATCTCGTCCAAGTCCTTTAGTACCGTTGATACTTTATCAAATGCCAAAACAGCATTATCTTGGTTACTTGCTACTGCTACGCTGCGCGCTGGTACTGAAGACAGTGTGCTTCGTCGGCATTTTATTGGTATTTCCGCCAATAGTGACAAGATGAATGCATGGGGCATCCATCGCGAGCATCAACTACAGCTTTGGGAATGGGTTGGTGGCCGCTTTTCTTTATGGTCAGCGATTGGATTGGCGATTGCCATTCGTATTGGTATGTCTCAATTTCAGGCGCTGTTGAGCGGCGCCCATAGTATGGATGAGCATTTTGCCGAGGCTGATTTTGCCGAGAACTTGCCCGTACTATTGGGTTTGCTGGCCGTTTGGAACAGTACTTTTTTACGAGTAAATGCCCATACGGTCCTGCCTTACGATGGTCGTTTAATTTATTTACCAAGTTACTTGACCCAGCTTGAGATGGAGAGTAATGGTAAATCGGTGACCCAGCATGGCGACCGTATTGATTATAATACGTGTCCAATTTTATGGGGCGAGATTGGCTCGAATGCCCAGCATGCGTTTTATCAGTTGCTTCATCAAGGTACTCAGCAAGTCTCTTGTGACTTTATCGCCTGTGTGCGCCGCTATAGTACCGAGGTAAAAAACGCTTCATTACAGCAGCAGCACGAATTGTCTTTGGCCAATTGTTTGGCACAAAGCAGGGTCTTAGCCTTTGGTAATACAGCTGTTGCAAATATCGCGAGTACCAAAGCGGATGCTGAGACGGACAAATACAAATATTATCGAGGCAATCAGCCGTCGACCACATTATTGCTTGATGAGTTAACCCCGCATAGCTTAGGAGCTCTGATTGCCCTTTATGAGCACAAGGTTTATGTCATGGCCAGTATTTGGGACATCAATCCATTTGACCAGTGGGGCGTTGAGATGGGTAAGCAAATGGCAGAGTCTGTACATGCTGCTATGGAGCAGGGCGTAGGAGGGCAGTTCGATACCTCGACTGACCAGTTACTACAGCATATTAAACAGCTATCTCAATAACTGCCAATACTTCAATCATGCTATAGGGCATTCTTATGAGCACTGACGTAAGTCATAACCACCATTATCATTATGAACTCAGTCTATTTAATAAGGCTGATGTTTGTGTGCTCATCGGTCATAGTATTGAAGCCATCACCAGTGCAGTAGTGCTGGCAAGTTTGGGGCAGCGCATTCATTTGTATGCGGATTTGGATATATTGTCACAGCAGTTACATCAGTATGGCTTTGAGCATCATCTGCAAGCGCTGTGGCAAATGTATCAGCAGCAGCAAATGATTGTGAGCCAAGCGTTACCAAGTAGTGCTGATAGGCTTATACAAGGTTATGAAAAAACCAACTGTGCTAATAGTGATGAGGTTGATAACAATCATGATCATGCTGAGCCACCAGTCGTCGAACTATACTGGTTGTTTTTAAACAGTATGAGAACGAGCTGGACAGAAGATCATTGGATTACTGCCTTTAATCACAGCAATTGCCAAGCATTGCCTTTGATCATGAGTGGCATTGAGCAATTGGGAGACGTGTCAGCGCTCGCTCAACGTTTGCAGCGGGCTTGGGTATATTATGTACCGTTTGTTTTTTTAAAGGATGGAGATACCTACAACTCGATGTTGAACCCGTCCTTATGGTTGCTTGGTGAAAAGACGGCAAACAGTAGCAATCATTTGCAGGTACTAAAGCCTTTAATGCAGCAGGCACGCGCCACGCATCATTCTGATATCGCTACGATAGAGTTTGCACGTAGTAGCATCATGGCAATGCTCGCGACAAGGGTAAGTTTCATGAATGAGATGTCACGCTTGGCAGACAGTCAACAGGTTGATATCAAGCAGGTGAGTCATATCATGGGGCTAGATGAGCGGGTGGGTAGTAGTTATCTGCAAGCTGGCTGGGGGTTCGGTGGTAATACGTTACCAGCAGAGTTGTCTAGGCTACAGCAGTCGAGTCAAACTCACAGTTTGGAGATGCCTTTATTAGACTCTATTATTCATATCAATGAAGATCAAAAAGAGCTGATATTTCGCAAATTTTGGCAGTATTTTGATGGATTTATTGATAATAAAACTGTGATGATTTGGGGCGGAAGTTACAAGTCCGGCTCAGGACGTACGGCAGGCTCAGCCATTCATCCATTATTAGACTTATTATGGTCCTATAATATTCGCACCCTGATTTATAGTGATAAAGCTCAACCGGAACTTGTCTCACTTTATAATCAGCAACCTTTATTTAAATTGATTGCCAGCCCTTATCATCAGATGAACGAAGCTCAGGCAATTTTTATCATTAGCTGGTCGCCCCGAGACGAGCTAGATATTGCCAAAATTAATCAGCAAGCAATGCCTGTATTTGATGCCCAAAATGCCCTGACACGCACTCAAATTAAGCAGTTAGTAGGCGACTATAGAGGTATCGGTCGCTCCAACTAACCGTTTGATTTTGTCTTTATTTAAATGTTGTTTGTATCAAAAAAGGCTTGCTAATACGTATTAGCAAGCCTTTTTTTATCTTCAAATATACACGGCCTTTTAATAGTCTTAAGCTGGTACGGCACCTTGCAGTGCCAACCATTGCTGAATGTCTTGCATTTTGGTCGCCAATAATGCCGCATCACCGCGACTTTCAATATTTAATCGGATGAGAGGTTCAGTATTGGACGCTCGTATGTTAAATCGCCATTCACCAAAGTCAAGGCTCAAGCCATCGAGGGTAGATTTGGCTGGTTTTTGAGTACTAAATTTTTCTTCAATGGCTCCAATAATGGTTGGCGCATCGTGAGTGGTAAGATGAAAATTTTGCTCGCCTGAGCTGGGATAAGCTTGAATATAGCCTGTGACCAATTCAGATAGGGTTTTACCAGTAACGGACAATAACTCAATGGTCAACAGCCATGGAATCATGCCACTATCGCAATAGAAAAAATCGCGGAAGTAATGATGCGCCGACATCTCGCCGCCATAGACAGCGCCAGAGTCACGCATGACTTGTTTGATAAATGAATGACCAGACTTGCTGATGACGGCATTACCGTTATGTTCTTCAATAACCGCTTCAGTGTTATATATCACACGTGGGTCGTAGACGATGGCTTCGTTTGGGTATTTGTTCAAGAACGCTTGCGCCAGCATACCCACCACGTAGCTGCCATCGATAAACTTGCCATTTTCGTCAAATAAGAAGCAGCGGTCAAAGTCCCCATCAAAGGCAATACCAAGATCGGCTTTGTTTGTTAGCACCGCTTGCTGAGTCGCCACTCTATTGGCTTCAATCATAGGATTGGGGATGCCATTCGGAAAGCTCCCATCAGGCTCATGATGCAATTTGATGACTTCGATTGGCGCACCCGCTTGGATCAATTTATCAACCAATAAGTCGACAACGGGGCCTGCACTGCCATTGCCTGAATTGATGACCAATTTGAGGGGTTTGAGATTATCGATATTGATAAAAGTCATCACATGGTTGATATAAGCGCTTTTATCGGTTAATAATTGCAATTTACCTGATGAAGTGCTGGTGGCAAACGCTCCTGATTCGGCCAATGCTTGAATCTCTGCCAAACCGTCATCCGCGCTGATGGGTTTTGACTGATCTTTCACCAGTTTTAAGCCATTATAATTAATCGGATTATGACTAGCAGTCACTTCAATACCACCCAGCGCCTGATAATGACTGGTCGCAAAATATACTTCTTCTGTTCCTGTCATACCCAAGTCGATCACATCAACGCCAGCATCTAGCATACCTTTGATAGCAGCTTGTTTGAGTTGCTCACTTGATTGGCGGATATCACTACCGATGACAATAGCAGGTTGTAGTGTTGTCATATCGCTACTGTGACTATCAGATACGGTGTAATAACGCTGATATAAAATCTGTGCAAAGGCACGGCCGATACGATAAGCAATATCTTCATCAAGAGTGACACCAAGCTCGCCACGAATATCATAAGCCTTAAATGAATTGATCGTTATAGGATTGAATTCAGTTACTGATTGATAGCTGGTGGTCGCAGAAGTGGACATAGTAATAAAATTCCTTGCGCGTGAGCAGTGGTAGAATGAAGAAGTAAGAGACACAATTATAAGTCAATCCGTGTTCAATGATACACTAACATTAGAGTATGTCTTTAATCTAGTCGAGAGTTATCTGACAAGGTTAAAAATAAGGACATGCACTAACAACCCGAAAAAACGTTAAGCATATAAGAGCCTCCTTTATGACGACTTTGAAAAATAAAATCGTAGCGCCAACACCAGTACAAGGTACGCCTGCCGCCAGTGGGCAGCTTGAAGATCTTTTGGCACTCATGGAAAGACTGCGGGCCGACTGTCCGTGGGACAAAAAGCAAACCAATCACAGTTTAATTCCTTATGCGATTGAAGAGGCGTATGAGTTGGGCGAGGCCGTACAAAGTGAGGACGATGAAGATATCAAAGGTGAGCTTGGAGATGTGCTATTACAAGTGGTATTTCATTGCCAGATGTATGCAGAGCAAGGTCGCTTCGATATGAGTGATGTCATTACCACCTTACAAGAAAAGCTGGTTCGACGCCATCCCCATGTTTTTGAAGCCGAAACGCTCAAAGATGATACAGCCGTCAAAGAGCGCTGGGATGAGATTAAGGCTGAGGAAAATCAGGCACGCGAGGCACGTGGTAAACCACCGCGCCGTTTAGATGCTATTAAAGCAGGCAGTGCCTTGATGCAAGCTCAAGATGTACAAAAACAAGCATCGAAACTGGGGTTTGATTGGGACGGTATCAGTGGAGCCTTTGAAAAGCTGGAAGAAGAGATTGATGAGCTAAAGGCTGAGCTGACGAACAAATCCAAAGCGGAGATTAAGGCCAATATTAGGGACATAGAAAAAGAGGTTGGCGATTGTATGTTTGCGCTGGTCAATGTCGCGCGTAAGCTCAATCTGGATGCAGAGACGGCAACGCTCACTTGTGTGCATAAATTTAAATCGCGCTTCGGTTATATCGAAGAGCAGTTGGCAGCGGTTGGCAAACGCTTCGAGGACAGTGATATCACAGAGATGGATGCACTATGGGATGCGGCCAAACGCCATGAACGCTTATAACAAAAACGCGTTTATAAGTTGGATAGTCCACGCTGGTGGCTGTTTATTATTGGCGCTACTTGCGCTTAATAATGCCAGTGCAGCTCCATGTTTTGACAATCCTCAACGCGCTTATGAGTATCTATTGGCACAAGAAAAATCAGCCATTCAAGCTCGTGATCAAAAAATAATTGATATCAATCGCGCCAGTGAAGGCGAGCTTACGTCTCTTCATGGCATTGGCAGCAGTAAGGCACAAGCCATCATTTTGTACCGTGATATGTTTGGCGATTTTAAAGCCGTGGATGAATTGGCAAACGTCAAAGGGATTGGTGCAAAAACCATTGAGAAAAATCGAGCGCGTTTGAGAGTATAGAAGACAGTGCCATATTTTGGATTAATTAACCCCAATATTGACAAAATAGCACGTAAGTAAGTGTCATAACACACCTACCACTCACAAAATTTGTTAAACTAGTGGGTACATCCGCCTGATAAACGCTTCGTTTGTCAAGGGTGGTTAAAGAATACCGGCGAGGAGTAGATGCATGGCCGAGCGTGCCGCCAAGCAGTTAGAACTGAATAAATCTGAATTACCCAATTCCATTACTGAAGTGATTGCGACATTGACCCGCGCTGGGTTTGATGCCTATATCGTTGGTGGTGGTGTGCGCGATACCTTATTAGGCCTGCGTCCAAAAGACTTTGACGCTGTCACTGATGCCAAGCCGCATGAAATCAAAGATGTATTTGGTAAGCGTTGCCGCATTATTGGTCGCCGTTTCCAATTGGCTCATGTGTACTCAGGACGAGAGTTGATTGAAGTGGCAACTTTCCGTGGTCCACCAACAAGTGACGCCAATACCAATCGAGATGGTATGATCCTGCGTGACAATGTGTGGGGCGACATCAAGCAAGATTTTTCTCGCCGTGATTTTTCTATTAATGCCCTTTATTATCAGCCGCTCAAAGGCATCGTCCACGATTTTTGCGGGGCACTTGAAGACATTGATAATAGGATTATTCGCCTATTGGGTGATGCGCCCGTTCGCATTGAAGAAGACCCAGTACGGTTATTGCGTGCCTTACGTTTTAAGGCAAAACTGGGCTTCGAATTTGACGACGCATTGGCTGCGCAATTTCATGATGGTAATTGGACCTTACTTGAGCAAATATCACCGCACCGTCTTTACGATGAGACGCAAAAAATGTTTACGGGTGGCTATTTGGTGCCCTTGCTGCCGTTGTTGTTTGAGTCAGGGGCGATTGACAGTTTAATTATTTATCCACCCTCTGAGCCAAGCGCACTGGTCAAACAAGTGGCGATCAATACCGACAAACGTATTGCTGCTGGCAAAAGCATCAATCCAGCGTTTTTCTATGCGGCGCTTTTGTGGGAAAACTATCTGCATCAATTAGCAAAAGCCAAGAAGCGCAATATGCCCTTTGCTGAAGCACAGATGCATGCCGCTGGCAAAGTGATTGACCGTCAACGCATCAAAACGGCCATTCCTAAATTTGCTGAGCAGTTCATTCGTGATATCTGGATATTACAGCCAAAGCTTGCCGCGCCGCGTAGCAAACAAATCGTGCAGCTCTCTGAACATCCACGTTTCCGCGCAGGTTTTGACTTTTTGTTATTGCGTGAGCAGTGCGGTGATGCAGAGCATCCGCTATCAGAGTCTACCAATGAGATGGGCGAATGGTGGCAGACCTATCAGACCTTATCTGAGAGAGAGCAACAGCAAGCCATTGACGCGTTTGACGAAAATATCCGTCGCGGCGCTTATAAGCAAGGTCAAGGTCAGCGTGGTCGCGGACGCAATCGCCAAAAACCAGAGTCCAATACTGTTGATGTATCTGCAACCAACCAACAAAATTCCAAACATAGTAAAGCCAATGGCAACACTAGAACAGATGTGAATGAGCAGACTATGGTAAACGATCCAGCAAATATTCCATCACGCCGACGACGTGCGACTAGTCAGTCTTCATCAGCTAAGCAATCTGGTGGTCATCATGATAAAGGTTATGATACGCAGCAAGCAAAACAAGACAGCAGTGAACTTGCGCAATTACAGCAATTGTCTCTTGCCAATAGCAGCAGTCAAGCCGCCAAACGCCATCAGGTTAGTCCTAAGCCGCTGTTCGTCATAGAGCACGAAAAAGTAGTACCGCCATTGAAGAGACAGCTGGCAAGTGATGAAAAGGTTAACCCCGTCACCGCAGTAACGGTGCAGAAAAAATCTGTCGCTAACAGAGCGCCAACTGAGAAAGCACCGCAACCAAAAACCGAGCAGGCTGAAGTTAAGGATACATCTGCTAAAATCACTGCTAAGGTCACTCGTTCGGTCGCAACGTCTCCTGCATTGGTTAGTATGAATAACGAGCCGATACCTCACAAGCGTCGCCGTCGTCAGCCTAGCGTAGAAGTCTCTCACCCTGTAGATAATGTAGAGACGCAAGACACTGTTCATAACGAACCAACGACTGCAAAATATGCAAAAAAAGCGCCAAAACCAGCGACTCAGTCTAGCGACAAGCCAGCAACTAAAGCTAGGAAGTCTCGAAAATCAGCAGAGGCGACGGCTACACAAAAAACGTCTGTCAAAACCAGTCCGCAGACTGACAGTCAATCTGTAGCCGATGCGCTACCTGAACATAAAGGTCCTGTACCGGCAAAGCGTCGCCGTCGTCAGCCAAGTGCGGATAAAGTCTAGCGTTGGTAGTGCTGAGATTTATAGCGATATAGTCGATTGGTTTTAACAACGAGACGGTGCAATTGGCATAAGTTTTTTGCAGCCTCTGTATTAGTAGCACGCAAGGAAAAGTTATGCCAGTTGTACGTAGCCACTAATGTACAGATGTTATGTTGAACTGGCTATATTAACCTGAGACTTTAGAACACAATGATCATCATGAATAACGTCGAAACCAATACCAAATCTCATCATCCACAACCCGCTGCCGTTATAGAGGGCAGTCAAGAGGAGCTCATGTGGGTCACTTGTTATATTGGTTTGGGAAGTAATTTAGCCAATGACTTGGGCTCACCAGTAGAGCATTTGCAGCAAGCACTTGTTAGCATGCAAGACCATGAGAGTATACGTGACGTTGGCGTGTCTTCTTTCTATGCGTCTGCGCCTATGGGGCCACAAGATCAGCCAGATTTTGTCAATGCCGTTGCCAGCTTTCAAACGACATTGGCGCCATTTGAGTTATTGACGTTTTGTCAGCAATTAGAGCAACAAGCGAAGCGGGCGCGCCTACGACGCTGGGGTGAGCGCAGTTTAGATGTCGATATTCTACTGTATGGTGACATACAAATGACAGATCCTCAGCTGACCATACCGCATGTAGGCTTGCCTGAACGCAATTTTGTCTTGATACCACTAAAAGAGATAGCACCAGATTTGAAAATTTCGGGGACATCTATACAGGATTATTCACAAAGTGCGGACTGGACAGGTTTAACACGTTTATCCAATAGTTAGGAACAGTGGCGATTTTATCAAACATTAAAAATAGTTAGAGATGTTTATTCAAAAATTCATAACATCAGTGGTTGATTGATAATTAAAAATATTGAGGATCATATGACAACGCTATCTACTTTAAACAAGTTTAAAAAAGAGGGTATCAAGTTTACTTGCTTGACATGCTATGACTCGATGTTTGCCAGAATGATGGATAAAGCGCAAATTGATACTATTCTGATTGGTGATAGCTTGGGTATGGTGGTACAAGGTCACGATTCTACGTTGCCTGTGACGGTTGATGATATGGCTTATCATACTGCCAACATTGCTCGTAGTAATAAACACGCTCTGATATTGGCTGATCTACCATTCATGAGTTATGTAACGTTGCCAGAGGCAGTAGCAAATAGTCGCCAACTGATGCAAGCAGGTGCCCATGTTATCAAGATCGAGGGTGGTAGTGAGCTTTGTGATCTCATCACAACCTTGGCGCAAGCTGGGACACCCACTTGTGTACACTTGGGTTTGACACCGCAATCAGTCAACGTCTTTGGTGGCTACAAAATTCAAGGACGTGGTGACGCCGCGGCTGATAAAGTACTAGCTGATGCCAAAGCTGTGGTTGCTGCAGGGGCGGCGCTGCTTGTCTTAGAGTGTGTGCCAGCGGCACTTGCCAAAACCATAACAGAAGCTGTTGACGTACCAGTGATTGGCATTGGGGCTGGCGCAGACACTGATGGGCAAGTGTTGGTGATGCACGACATGCTGGGCATGGCGCATGGTCGTGTGCCGCGCTTTGTACATGATTTTTTGACCGATGAGCGCAATAGCGCACGCAGTATCGAAGGCGCATTTGCCCTTTACCAGCAGTCAGTACGAGAAGGGGTTTTTCCAACTAAACAGCACCAATTTAGCTAATTTGTCCAAAATTTGGAATAGAAGACGATTAAACCATGCCCATTATTCATCATCACATATCAGCATTGCGTACCGCCCTACAGCCTTATCGTGACCAAAAAAATATCGCACAAAGTAGCTTACAGCGTATTGCTTTGGTACCGACAATGGGCAATTTGCATGAAGGCCATCTCGAGTTAGTCAGAATTGCGAAACAACATGCTGACATCGTGGTCGTCAGTATCTTTGTCAACCCTACACAGTTTGGGGCAGGAGAAGATTTTGATAGCTATCCTCGTACGTTAGATAAAGATGTTGCCAAGCTCGCTACTATCGATGCAGATTTCGTTTTTGCTCCTAGCATTGATGAGATGTATCCAGTCTTGCCACCGCCCACTTCTGTTCGTGCAGGGGCGATTACTGCTCAGCTATGTGGTCAGTCGCGTTTTGGACATTTTGACGGTGTTGGTATTGTTGTCTCTAAGTTATTTAACATTGTACAACCTGATATTGCTGTTTTTGGACAAAAAGATTATCAACAATTGGCTATCATCAAGCAATTGGTACGTGATTTAAGCTATCCTATCGATATTATAGGGGCGCCTATCGTCCGTGCTGATGACGGATTGGCATTGTCTTCACGCAACCAATATCTTAGCGCAAGCGAGCGACAGATCGCACCCGTATTGCATCAAGAATTACAACGTTTGGCACATCAGTTAACCAGTAGTAAGCTGAGTCAGCTAGAAGCAGATTCATTATTGGCGCAAACACAGACGCGTATTAATGAGGCAGGTTTCACGGTTGATTATCTAGAAATCAAAACCGATGAATTGAACGATATCACAGAGTCTGCAGCTTTTAATACAGAAAACAAAAATTTAATCATTCTGGTCGCCGCTTGGCTGGGACGTGCACGCTTATTGGACAACCAATTAGTAGCGGTTAATCGACCGTTATGACAGAGCAACCTGCAAATGCAATGGACTAGGGTAGATAGATCATGGATTTAAGTCAGGATAAAAGTAACGATCATTCTGAGCAGGCAGCGCGTAAAGTCGCTACTGACAAGCTCAGTATTTTGGTCATATCAGGTCTGTCAGGGTCAGGTAAAACCTCAGTATTGAATATACTAGAAGATTTGGGCTATTACTCTATTGATAACTTACCTTTATCTTTGCTTGCGAATGCAACTCATAAATTGATCAATGAAAGTGGTATTCGTCGCATTGCACTGGGTGTCGATATTCGAACGCCTCGTGCGGATTTGTCCAACTTTGCAGAGATGCACGAATCCTTAAAGGCTGAATATGGTGATCATGCCGTCAAGGTGGTATATGTCACGGCTCAAGAGAACACATTGGTAGCACGTTTCAATGCAACTCGCCGTGTCCATCCATTAATGTCTCAAGACGTTAATGACGAGCATGCTAAGCACGTCGCTTTTAATCTACCAGCCGCGATTAAAAGAGAAATTGAGCTACTAGAACCAATAGCAGATCATGCAGATATAAGAATTGATACAAGTGATCTCAACATTCATCAGCTGAAAGATCTTTTACGTGAATACATTGGTATGGACAATCAAATTGTCGTCAACTTACTGTCTTTTGGCTTTAAGTATGGCAGTCCTATTGATGCAGACTTTGTGTTTGATGTAAGGATTTTGCCAAATCCGCATTGGAATCCGGAGCTGCGCACGGC
Source organism: Psychrobacter sp. 1176_08 (assembly GCF_052850615.1). Lineage (NCBI taxonomy): Bacteria > Pseudomonadati > Pseudomonadota > Gammaproteobacteria > Moraxellales > Moraxellaceae > Psychrobacter > Psychrobacter sp. 1176_08. The sequence continues at coordinate 906 of NZ_VXCU01000007.1, read as the reverse complement.
AACAGGTCTTGATGCTGAGGTGGCCACCTTTTTTGCTGATTGTCCAGAAGTGGCTGAAATGACCAATGACATCGCTGGATTTTTAACCCGCTGGTTGCCAGAGTTTTTACACAACAACCGTCACACGGTGACAGTGGCCATTGGCTGTACTGGCGGTAAGCATCGCTCCGTATTTATTACGGATAACTTGCAACGCCGCCTTGTTAACGTTATGCCAGAAGGTATAAAAGTACTGGCGAAGCACCGCGAAAAGCATCGTTGGTAGTGATTGCTACATCTCAAAGATTATTAATTTTATTATTCATTATTTTGGAAAGTGTTTATGATTGACTGGTCAGAACAGGACATGCGTGTCTCGCGCACAGAACTCAAAAAATCTCATGAGCGCTTGCAAGAGTTGTCGATACCGCTTGCTAACTTATCAAAAAAGCAGCTAAAAACCCTGCCAGCCAGTGATTATTTTATGGCAGAGTTGATGGCTTTGGCTGATATCACTAGCGCCAATGCTCGTAATCGCCAGACCAAGCGTGTCGGCAAGCTTATTAGCGAAGAAAATCGCCATGAATTGGTCAAAGCCTTGTTTAATGCTGTGTTCCCTAAAGAACAAATCTCAAAGATAGAAAGCTGGGCTGATCGCTTGAATATCAATGATGAAGGGACGCTAAAACAGTTTGTAAAACAATACAAGGCTTCTGAGCACAACAGCATGTATCAGCTGCTGCTATGGATTGAGTATGCCAAACACACACAAGATGACGAGCTGATGGCTGAGTCTAAAGAAGATTTGGCCAGTTACATTCGTGAAGTGGCTATCTTGTCGCAGTTGAAAAAATAGAGATAAAACAGAATGGTTATAACATTTGGCAATCTGATTTAATGATCATTTTGATGCAAAGTCATACAGTC